>NZ_JBICZL010000009.1:0-125134 GCF_043201875.1 Streptomyces sp. NPDC048248 | reverse complement strand
GGGGTGGGGGGGGGGGGGCGGGGGGGCGCGGGGGGGGGGGGGGGGGGGGGGGGGGGGGGGGGGGGGGGGGGGGGGGGCGCCGCCGCCCCCCCCCGCTTCCGGCTCACTGGGAGCGGACGACCACCGTGCCGACGATCTTGTCGGCGAAGGTCTGCGACTTGTCATCCCACAGCGGCCACAGGTAGCCGATGGAGCAGGGGAGCGAGTCGAGCATGTGGCACAGGCGGCGGACGAAGGCCATGCCGAAGCCGATCGGCTGACCGGTCGTCTCGCGGACCAGGCGGATGTTCAGCGCCTTCTTGCCCGGGGTCTGGCCGGTGGTGCCTTCCTTGTAGAGCAGGAAGATGCCGGCCGCGAAGCCGATGACACCCGCGAGGAGGATCATCACGATGGCGCCGCCGGTCATGCCGCCGCTCGACGCCGAGGCAGAGTCGATGGCGTCGCTGATGCACTGGGTGTCACCGGGCGGGCAGCTGGAGGTGTCCGGGATGGAGGACGAGGCCGCGCCGGCGGACATACCGATGGCGATGAAGTACAGGATCATCGGGATCAGACCCGCGATCAGGTAGTCGATGAGGAACGCGCCCACCCGCGCACCCCAGCTCGCGTAGCCCTGCGGCATGCCCATGCCCGGCATGCCGGGCATACCGGGCTGGCCCGGGTAGCCCTGCTGCTGCGGG
This sequence comes from Streptomyces sp. NPDC048248, assembly GCF_043201875.1. Classification (NCBI taxonomy): domain Bacteria; kingdom Bacillati; phylum Actinomycetota; class Actinomycetes; order Kitasatosporales; family Streptomycetaceae; genus Streptomyces; species Streptomyces sp. NPDC048248. The sequence continues at coordinate 124,454 of NZ_JBICZL010000009.1, read as the reverse complement.
TAGCCGTACTGCTGCGGGGCCTGCGGCGCCTGCTGGGGGTATCCGTACGGCTGCTGCGGGGCCTGCGGCTGCTGCGGGTAGCCGTAGCCGGGCTGCGCCTGCGGCGGGACGGGCGGCTGCTGGCCGTACGGGGCCTGCGGCGCCTGCTGAGGCTGCTGGCCGTAAGGGTTGTTCGGGTCGCCGAAACTCATCTGCTGTTTTCCTCCGTTGGGTCAGTGGGGGACGACGCGGCGTGACTCGGAGGAAAAACAGGTTTCACTGGCCCGCCCCCGACGATGCCTGCGGCACTGCGCGTCAATCCTTCTAGTTGCGCATTGAGTCTGTCCAGTCAAGGCCGTGAGGCGTTGTCCAAGTGCAATGATCCATTGTCGCCTGCGCGCCCTGATTGGAACCCACCCACCCCCATCCGGGAGGATGGGGGTATGACTGCCCAGATTCTCGATGGCAAGGCCACCGCCGCCGCGATCAAGTCCGAGCTCGTTGCCCGCGTCGAGGCGCTGAAGGCCAAGGGCGTGCAGCCCGGCCTCGGCACCCTGCTGGTCGGCGACGACCCCGGCAGCCGTTGGTACGTGGGCGGCAAGCACCGCGACTGCGCCCAGGTCGGCATCGCCTCCATCCAGCGCGAACTCCCGGAGACGGCCACCCAGGAGGAGATCGAGGCGGTCGTACGGGAACTCAACGAGGACCCCGCCTGCACCGGTTACATCGTCCAACTCCCCCTCCCCAAGGGCATCGACACCAACCGTGTCCTGGAGCTGATGGACCCGGACAAGGACGCCGACGGGCTGCACCCGATGAGCCTGGGCAAGCTGGTGCTCGGTGTCGCCGGTCCGCTGCCGTGCACCCCGTACGGCATCGTCCAGCTGCTGCGGCGGCACGACGTCGAAATCAAGGGCGCGCACGTGGTGGTCGTCGGCCGCGGCATCACGATCGGCCGCCCGATGCCGCTGGTGCTCACCCGCAAGTCGGAGAACGCGACGGTCACCCAGTGCCACACCGGCACCCGCGATCTGTCCTCGCACCTCAAGCAGGCCGACATCATCGTCGCGGCCGCCGGTGTGCCGCACATCATCAAGCCCGAGGACGTCAAGCCGGGCGCGGCCGTGCTGGACGTCGGCGTCAGCCGGGACGAGAACGGCAAGATCGTCGGCGATGTGCACCCGGGTGTGACCGAGGTGGCCGGCTGGGTCGCACCGAACCCGGGCGGCGTCGGCCCGATGACCCGCGCCCAGCTGCTCGTCAACGTCGTCGAGGCCGCCGAGCGCGCCGCCGGCTGAGCCGCGCGGGACCAGACAGCCGGACCGCACACCTGAAGGGACTGCCAGCCATGGGTGCCGAAGCGCATTCGGACGGAGCGTCCGCACCGCAACGCTCGCGCCGCTTTCCGCAGCTGACCCGGGACACCGCCCGGCCCGAGGGCGGCGGGCGCGCCGCCGCGGGCGACTACCCGGCGCCCGCCCGGCAGTGGCCGCTGCTCACCGTCATGGGCGGTGTCGCGGCCGGACTGCTGCTCGTGGCGTTCGACGCCTTCCGCATCGGATGCCTGCTGATCGGCCTCTCGCTGCTGGCCGGCGCGGTGCTGCGGTGGGCGCTGCCCTCGGTGGGGATGCTCGCGGTGCGCTCCCGCTTCACCGACATGGCGACGTACGGCCTGCTCGGCTTCGTCATCGTGATGCTGTCGCTGATGGTGCAGCCCAAGCCGTGGGTGCACATTCCGTTCCTGGACGACATCGTCCACTTCACGGTGCGGTAGGGACCGGCGCACGGACCCCGGGCCGCGAACGCCTCCCGGCGAGCGCAGGGATCCGGCCGCCGACCCGCGTGAACCGGCCGTTCGCCGGGCGGAACGGCACGTCGTGGCAGCGGCGCGAAAACAGGGGGGAATGTTCGCGGGGATCCCGGGCATGCGACCAACTGATCCCCCCACGGGTGTGGCACAACCCGGCGGCCGCCCGCGCTCCCCCTCCAAGAGCGGGCGGCCGCTTCATGTGCCGGGGCCGCCACCCACCGGCCACTCCCAGGGGCCACGCCGGGCGCCGTGCGGCCGCCGCGGGGGTCTCACGGGGCGGCCGTACCGGGCGTCCAGGGACCACCCGGTGAGGTGTTCCACACCGGCCCGTCGCCTGAGCCGGGGAGGGGTCCGATAGCCTGACGGCCGGGTCTCTTGATACCGAGAGATCTCGATAAGGGCAGGGACACCCACCGCCAGATGGTGGTCCGGGGGCTTGCCCCCAGGAACCCCAGAAAATATCGCGCAGGAGATCGCCATGACCCGCACTCCCGTCAATGTCACCGTCACCGGCGCTGCCGGCCAGATCGGTTACGCACTCCTCTTCCGCATCGCCTCCGGTCATCTGCTCGGCGCGGACGTGCCGGTCAAGCTGCGTCTCCTGGAGATCCCGCAGGGCCTGAAGGCCGCCGAGGGCACCGCCATGGAGCTCGACGACTGTGCCTTCCCGCTGCTGCAGGGCATCGACATCTCCGACGACCCGAACGTGGCCTTCGACGGTGCGAACGTCGCCCTGCTCGTCGGCGCCCGCCCCCGCACGAAGGGCATGGAGCGCGGCGACCTGCTGGAGGCGAACGGCGGCATCTTCAAGCCGCAGGGCGCGGCGATCAACGCGCACGCCGCGGACGACATCAAGGTCCTGGTCGTCGGCAACCCCGCCAACACCAACGCGCTGATCGCGCAGGCCGCCGCGCCGGACGTACCGGCCGAGCGCTTCACCGCGATGACCCGCCTGGACCACAACCGTGCGCTCTCGCAGCTCTCGAAGAAGACCGGCACCCCGGTCTCCGAGATCCGCAAGCTCACGATCTGGGGCAACCACTCGGCGACGCAGTACCCCGACATCTTCCACGCCGAGGTCGCCGGCAAGAACGCCGCCGAGGTCGTGAACGACCAGGCGTGGCTGGCCGACACCTTCATCCCGACCGTCGCCAAGCGCGGTGCGGCGATCATCGAGGCCCGTGGCGCGTCCTCCGCCGCCTCGGCCGCCAACGCCGCCATCGACCACGTCCACACCTGGGTCAACGGCACCGCGGACGGCGACTGGACCTCCATGGGCATCCCCTCGGACGGCTCCTACGGCGTCCCGGAGGGCCTGATCTCCTCCTTCCCCGTCACCACGAAGGACGGCAAGTACGAGATCGTCCAGGGCCTGGACATCAACGAGTTCTCCCGCGAGCGCATCGACGCCTCGGTGCAGGAGCTCGCCGAGGAGCGCGAGGCCGTCCGCGGTCTCGGCCTCATCTGAGCCACCCCGGCGGCCCGCGCTGCTGACAGCGGAGCCCGTACGGTCCCGGACCGTACGGGCTCCGCTGTGCGAGCGATCCGATCGTCGCCTCAGCCGGACTTGCCGGGCTCGTCCGACTGGCAGGAGTAGCCCTCCAGTTGCGAGGGGTCGGGCTTGTAGGTGTTCTCGAAGTCGCGGTCCAGTTCGGCGAGCTTCGGGAAGTGGCTGCGGAAGGCGTCCTTCCAGCGGTACTGCAGAAAGTCCCGCAGCCCCTCGACCAGCCTTGCGCAGTCCTTCGGATGGCCCTTGGGCAGGCCGATTCCGTAGCGCTGCAGCTCGCCGGTGGAGAAGTCCTTGATGACCTCCACGTCGTCGTAGACCTCGGCGAAGCCGTACAGCAGCACCCGGTCGGTCCAGACGGCTTCGAAGTCGCCGCGCCGCAGTTCCTCGACGCACTGCCGGTAGTCCTTGCGGGTCTCCACCCGTGCGTCCTTGTGCAGCAGGTTCCGCACGGCCTCGCGGGTCTTCTCGGGGTCGGTGCTGATCGCGGTGCTGTTCGGGTCGGACGTGGAGCCCTCGGCGGTGCAGATCGCCTTGCCCGCCGTGTCGTTGCGGTTCTTGATCCCGGTGTACCCCTTCTTGACCAGCAGCCCCTGCCGGGTGTTGAGGTACGGTCCGGCGAAGTCGACCTTGGAGCGGCGGGAGTCGGTGATGGAATACGTCGCGATGACCAGGTCGGCCGCCCCTCCCGGCCGCAGCACCTCCTCGCGGCGCTTGGACTCCACATCGGTCGGCGAGGCCGTGTAGTTGAGCTTCCTGGCGAGGTAGACGGAGAGGTCGTTGTCGAAGCCCGCGTAGTTGTGCTCCGCGGGGCTGTGCACGTTGAACCCGGGCTGGTCGATCTTCACCGCTACGGTCACGCCGCCCTTGAGCAGCGGCTCGACGGTCGGCTTGGGTGTGGTGCTCCGCTTCGCGTCCGGGGTGCCCCCGGGGCCGCACGCGGTGGCGGCCACGAGCAGGCAGGAGGCCCCGATGAGCAGGAGCCGGGGTATTGCGGTCATCAATCCTCCTGAAGGCCAGGGTGTGGCGCCGCTCCGTCAGTCGCGGAGGCTCGCTTCTTTGACGTCGATGGATACGTGGCAGTGCGCGTCGGTTTCCAGGTCGACGTTGAAGGTGATCGCGGGGGCCGTGGTGTCGAGCGGGAGGTGCACGACGGTCTCCGACCGCAGCCTCGCCGTCACCTCCTGGGCGAGGTCGTCCCCCCAGATGCGGAGGGCGCTGGCGGGGATGCACGGGGAGGCGTCCCCGGCCTCCTGCGCGGCGAAGGTGACCCGCAGGCGGTCGCGTACGGCTCCGGAGGCGACGGTGACCCGCGCCGTGCTGCCCTGGGTCATGGACCGCCCGTCCGTCAGGCGGGTCCTGGCGGTGACGGGCACCGGCCGGGAGTCCTCCTCCGATCCCAACACCAGGGACACGACGACGAGGGCGGCGACGGGGACCGCGAAGGCGAAGGCGATCTCGGAAAGACGGAAGCCGTTGGTCACGGACTGCAGCAGGCCGACGAGGGCCGCGCAGAGCACCGCGACGCCTCCGACCAGCCCGATGCGCACCTCGCTCGAACCCCAGCCGGTCGCGAACAGGACCAGGAACACCAGGGCGAACAGCAGGCTCAGGGCGAGCGCCAGCAGCAGGGCGCGCAGCCAGCTGAAGCCGGAGCCGCCCGAGGGCGCGGAAGGGGAAGTGGGCGCGGCGGCGGAGGCGGGCCTGGGCCGTCTCGAACCGCGCGGTCGGATACGTGGCACTGCGGATCCTCCCCCGAGACGCATGAGCACGAGATCCAAGAATCCGTCACAGGCTGCCACATTGGTAGACCAGTTGCTCAAGTTCCCCGCACCGCAGTCGAATTGAAGACCGTCAGGTGGCCGGATCGCGCGCCTTCCGGCCACTGCCGTGCTCTGATCCGGCGTCGTGGCCGACGCGTTTTCTCGCCATCTTCGGCCGAAATTGACTGCAACTTCCGGCCGTCTCACCACCCGATCACCGCCATCGAGCAGCGCAGCCGCCCCGGCCCGAGGGTGACCTGATCGAGCCCGCGCCGATGTCCGTCGATGCGGGTGTTGCCCTGTTGTTCTCGCCCCCGCAAGGCGACGCGGCCACGGCGGTCAACCTCGCCGGATTCGCTGTACCGGGTGCCGCTTAGACCTGACGTGCGAGGTTGTCAACCCCCGTATGTGACAGAAGAGTTGGGAGGGACGGGTGAGTCTGGTGCGGCGATGGCCAACGCAGTTACGGTCCTTACCGGGTAAGCCTCTGGGCAATGATTTGCCCGTAACGGGTCGAGGCTGCTCTGTCGCTGAAATCGCACGAAAGTAGGTTGCTGTTGTGACCGTTTCGCGGCCGACGATAACGACTTTGTTCGAAGCATGTGCCGATGCCTCTCCCGACGCGGTGGCACTACTCTCCGAAAACCGCACCTACACGTACGCCGAGCTGAATTCCTGCGCCAATCGACTTGCCCGCTCCCTGGTTTCCCGCGGTATCGGACCCGAGGACTTCGTGGCTGTCGCATTACCCAGGACCGAGCAGATGATTGTGGCCCTCCTCGCCGTTCTCAAGGCGGGGGCCGCGTACTTTGCGATAGATCCACAACAGCCCGCCGAGCGCGTCGCGTTCATGGCAGGCGAGGTGCGGCCGAAACTGGCCTTGACCACGACCGCATCGAATACGGCGGGGCTGGACGACGCACATGTTCCGGCCGTGAGCCTCGATGACCTGTCGCTGTTCGGGGAGAACAGCGAGTGGGCCGACGGCGATCTGACGGATGACGAGCGCATCGCGCCGCTGCGGTCCACCCACCCGATCTACGTGATCTACACCTCCGGTTCGACCGGCCGCCCCAAGGGCGTCGTGGTCACCCATGGCAATCTCGCCAACCTGCTGACCGACCTGGGCGAGCGTTTCGGCCTGTCCTGCGACGACCGGATGCTGGCCACCTCGGTGCTGGGTTTCGACATGTCCGGCGTGGAGCTCTTCCTGCCGCTGGTGAGGGGGGCCGCGATCGTGCTCGCGCCCTCGGGCGCCAACCGCGAGCCGGCGACCGTGGCCGAACTGCTGCGGCAGGGCGTGACCATCGCGCAGGGCACCCCGACATGGTGGGGAATGCTCGTCGAACAGATCCCGGACAGCCTGCGTGGACTGCGCATGCTGGTAGGCGGCGAGGCGCTGCCCCCGGCGGTCGCCACCGCGATGCTCGCTCTCGGCCGTGAGGTCGTGAACCTGTACGGGCCGACCGAGACCACCGTCTGGTCGACCATCGCCCCGCTCCACGAGATCACCGGCCCGCCGCCGATCGGGCGGCCGCTCGCCAACACCCAGGTCCATGTGCTCGGCCCCGACCGGCAGCCGGTGGCCCAGGGCGAGGTCGGTGAGCTGTACATCGCCGGAGCCGGAGTCGCACGCGGCTATCTGAACCAGCCGACCCTGACGGCCGAACGCTTCGTCGACAACCCCTTCGAGCAGGGCGAGTCGCGGATGTACCGCACGGGTGACCTGGTGCGCCTGTCCGCCGACGGCGACCTCGAATTCGTCGGCCGGGCCGACCGGCAGGTCAAGATCCGTGGCCACCGCGTCGAACTCGGTGAGATCGAGACCGCCGTGATCACGCACCCGTTGGTCAGCCAGGCCGCGGTCGAGGTGCGCGCGGACAACCCCGGTGACCAGCGGCTGGTGGTCTATGTGGTGCCGGCCGCCGAGGTGGAGTCGGAAGAGGCGGCACGGGAGAAGGTCGACGAGTGGCAGCAGGTGTACGACTCGGTCTACACCGGCACCGACTCGGCGCAGCCCCCGCTCGGTGAGGACTTCGGGGTCTGGAAGAGCAGCTACGACGGCCATCTCCTTCCGATGGAGCATCTCCGGGAGATCCAGGACGACACCGCCGCGCGGCTGCGGGAGCTGCAGGCACGCCGCGTACTGGACATCGGGGTGGGCGCCGGCCTGACGCTGGCCCGGTTGGCGCCGTCCTGTGAGTCCTACTGGGGCACGGATCTCTCCGCGCCGGTCATCGACAACATCAGGGCCCAGGTCGACAAGGACCCCGCGCTGGCCGGCAAGGTCGAGCTGCGGTGCCAGCCCGCGGACGACCTCGACGGGCTGCCCAGGGACTTCTTCGACCTGGTCGTCATCAACTCGGTGATCCAGCACTTTCCCACGGTCGACTACCTCGTGCGGGTCCTGACGAACGCGATGGATCTGATCCGACCCGGGGGTTCCGTCGTCGTCGGGGACGTCCGCCATCTCGGTCTGCTGCGCAGCCTGAAGACCGCGATCCACCTCCAGCGTGCCGACGAGCGGACGGACGCCGCCGAGGTGCGGCGCGATGTCGAGCACGCGCTTGCGCTGGAAAAAGACCTGATGATGCATCCGGAGTTCTACGTCGCGCTGGCCGACCGGATGGACTCCGTCGAGGCGGTGGACATGCGCCTCAAGCCCGGCCGGTACCACAACGAGTTCACCCGGTACCGCTACGACGTCGTGCTGCGCAAGAAGTCGGGCACGAACGAGCCCGCGGCCGCGTCCCTGGGCGATCTGCCTGTCCTGCGGTGGGGTCAGGACATCGCCGAGCCGGACCGGCTGGCCGCCGCCTTGCAGGGGCGTGCGCCGGCCCCGGTCCGCCTCTCGGGAATTCCGAACGGACGCATCGCCAACGAGATCGCCGCCGCCGACCGGCTCGCGGAGGGCGCGGCCATCGGCGCGGTGCTGTCCGAGCTCCGTGCCGAGCCGCGCGGTGTCGATCCCGAGGAGCTGCGCGTATCGGCGGAGCGCTTGGGATACCGGGCCATCTTGACCTGGTCCGGGGCTCTCGACGGCAGCTTCGACTGCGTCCTGGTCCCCGCTGACGGGCCGGACTTCGCGATGCTGTCCGACCTCTACCGGCCGGGAGCCGAGGAGAAGGAGCCGCTGACCTCCTACGCCAATTCGCCGATGGCGGCCGCCGCGAGCGATCTGCCCACCGCCTCGCTGCGGGCACACCTGGCCAGGACGTTGCCGGACTACATGATTCCGGCGGCCTTCGTACGGCTGGACGCCCTGCCGTTCAACGCGAACGGGAAGCTCGACCGCGCGGCGCTGCCGGCACCGCCACTGGCGCCCCCCTCATCGGGTCGCGCACCGGAGAACTCGATGGAGGAGACGCTGTGCGAGCTCTTCAGTCAGGTGCTCGGGGTGCCACAGGTCGGGGTCGACGACAACTTCTTCGAGTTCGGCAACAGCATCCTCGCCGTCCGTCTGGCCAGCCGGATCAAGCAGCGGACGGGCGTCGACGTGCCCGTACACGAGATATTCGCCAGGCCGACCGCGGCCGCGCTCGCGGCTCTGCTCATCCACCCGGACTCCGGCGGGGAATTCGCCGCCGATGTGGACCTCGTCGAGGAAGCCTTCCTCGACCCGGCCATTTCGACGGTGGGCAGTGAGCCGATGGAGCCGGGCCTGGTCCGTGCTCCGCGCAAGGTCCTGCTGACCGGTGCGACCGGCTTCGTCGGGTCCTTCGTGCTCAGGGAACTCCTCGACAGCACGGACGCGCAGATCTACTGCCTGGTGCGCGCGAGCGAGGACACCGAGGCGGCCGTTCGCGTGCTGGGCAGCCTGCGCGGCTACGGCCTCGCGGACGGTGTGGACGCCGGCCGGATCACCGCGATCGCCGGTGACCTGGAAAAGCCCCTGTGCGGGTTGCCGGAACCGCAATTCGACATGCTGGCCGAGCAGATCGACCTGATCTTCCACAACGGCGCGAGGGTCAATCTGGTCGATGCCTACAGCCGGCTCAGGGCGGCCAACGTCGGTGGCACCCGGGAGGTCCTGCGGCTCGCCGCGAGCAAGCGGGTCAAGCCGATGCACTACGTCTCCGCGACGAGCGCGCTGATCGGGACGGCGAACAACCCGGAGCCCCTGGTGGAGGACCGGCGGGTCGATCCGGATCTGATGCCCGCCGAGGGATACGCGCGCACCAAGTGGGTGGCCGAGGAAATGCTCCGCGTCGCGCGTGTGCGCGGTATCCCCTCGGCGGTGTACCGGCCCGCGCAGATCGGCGGCCACACGGCCACCGGTGCCGTGGGAGGAAACGACGGCCTGTGGCACTACATCCGCGCGTGTGTCGAGGTCGGGGCGGTGCCGCAGGCAGGTGCCGGCTGGACCGAGGTGAACGTGGTGCCGGTCGACTACGTCGCCAAGGCGTATGTGCGGCTCGCGCTGGACCCGGAGTCCATCGGCGGCGAGTTCAACCTGACCAATCCGCGGACCGTGCGGATCCACACGATCATCGACCGGATCCGCGCCGCCGGCCACACCGTCGAGGCCGTGCCGTACGAGGACTGGATGGGCCGGCTCCAGCGGCACGCGGACGCCCTCGACGACGACCGGAACAGCTCGGTACGGGCGACCCTCGTCCTGGTCAGCTCGGCGGTGGATTCACTGCAGCTCGATGATTTCGGCTACGACCGGACCAATACCTCACGCGGTCTCGCCGCATCGGGCATCGAATGCCCGGAAATCGATCACGCCCTTCTCGACCGGTACATCCAGCACCTCGTCGAATCCGGATTCCTGCCCGCACCGAACGGGCGCCAGAGCTGAACTGCCGCCCACCAGGGCGGATACGTCCTGGTGGGCGACGACGACTTCGAGGAGGAGTGATGGAGCACCGTCACGTCGGTAAAAGCGGACTGATGGTCAGCGAGATCGCGTACGGCAATTGGCTCACCCACGGCCAGCAGATCGACGAGGACGCCGCGTTTGCCTGTGTGGGGGCGGCACTTGACGCCGGAATCACCACCTTCGACACCGCCGATATGTATGCGGACACCCGCGCCGAAGAGGTGCTGGGGCGGGCATTGGCACAGCAGCGGCGGGCAGGGCTGGAAATCAGCACGAAGGTGTACTGGCCGACCGGGCCGGGACACAACGACCGCGGCCTGTCCCGCAAGCACATTCTCGACTCGATCGACGGATCGCTCCGCCGCCTGCGGACCGATTACGTGGACATTTACTGGGCCCATCAATACGACGTCGAGACGCCGCTCGAAGAGACGATGGAGGCGTTCCACGACATCGTCCGGGCGGGCAAGGTCCGCTATATCGGGGTCTCCGAATGGCGTGCCGAAGATATCCGCGCCGCGCACCGTCTCGCCCGGGAACTGCGCATTCCGCTGATCGCCAATCAGCCGCAGTACTCCATGTTGTGGCGGGTCATCGAAGCAGAGGTGATTCCTGCCTGCGCGGAGCTGGGCATCGGGCAGATCGTCTGGTCGCCGATCGCCCAGGGAGTGCTGACCGGAAAGTATCTGCCGGGGCAGCAGCCTCCGTCCGGCTCGCGCGGCGCCGATGCGGAGGGGCGCCAGTGGCTCGATCCGTTCATGCGCGACGAGGTGCTCAGCCGGGTGCAGCGACTCCGTCCGCTGGCGGAGTCGGTCGGTTTGACGCAGGCACAGCTCGCGGTGGCGTGGACGCTGCAGAACCCCGACGTGGCCTCCGCGATCGTCGGCGCGTCCAACCCGAAGCAACTGATGGAGAACGCCGCGGTGGCAGGTGTCGGGCTCGACCAGGAGCTGCTCACGCAGATCGACGAGATTCTGGATCCGGTCGTCGAACGGGATCCGGCCCGGACCGCCCGAGAGGACCCGCGCCCGTGACGACCGTGGGAACGCGAGCGTCCGGGACCCATGGGGCCGCGCCGCCAACCGGCCCGGCCTTCCCCGCGGACCACGACCCGAAGAGCACGGTACGCACCGAGATATCCGCTCGCCCGACTGCCGGAGGGGACGCCTGATGACGACGACCACACCAGCCGATTGGCCGCACGCTCCGCTGCCTCTCGACGAACTGAACCGCGTGACGGAACCGTTCGGGAAATCCAGCATGCTGCCCGCCGCGGCCTACACCGCGCCGGAGGTGTTCGCCTGGGAGCAGCGTCACCTCTTCGCCGGCACATGGAGCTGCCTCGGCCGGGTGGAGGAAGTCTTCCCCGAGGGGGCGACCCAGTACGCCAAGCAGGTGGGGACCGTGCCGGTCCTGCTGACCAGGGACGGCGACCGGATCGCCGCGTTCGCCAACACCTGCAGGCACCGCGGACACGAACTGCTCGCCGACGGCTGCTCGTCGAGCAAGCGGGTGGTGCACTGCCCGTACCACTCGTGGACGTTCAAGATGGACGGTTCGCTGCGCACGGCGCCCCGGTTCCCGGATCTGCCGGAGGACCACGGACTGATCGAACTCCCCGCCGAGGTCTGGCACGGCTGGGTCTTCGTCAACGCCAGTGACGACGCCGCGAGCTTCTCCGACTACCTGGGAGCGCTCGCCGGGCATGTCGCCCCGTACGCGCCCGAGCGGTTGAAGCTGGCCGCCACTCGCACCTACGAGGTGGCGGCGAACTGGAAGGTGATCGTCGAGAACTACCAGGAGTGCTACCACTGCCCGCACATCCACCCCGAGCTGACCGCCGTGGCCCCGCCCAACAGCGCCGCCTACATCGCGGACGAGCCGGGAGCCTGGGTCGGCGGCACGATGGACCTGGCGGAGGGCGCGCAGACGATGTCGATGGACGGGCGGGCCGGCGGCGCCATCCTGCCGGGCGTCGACCTGGACAAGGTGTTCTACGCCGCGCTGGTCCCCAACATGTTCATCTCCCTGCATCCCGACTACGTGCTGATCCATCACCTGGTGGCGCAGTCCCCGGGACACAGCCGCGTCGAGTGCTCCTGGTACGCCCAGGACGGGGTCCTCGACGCAAGCCCCGTCGACTTCTGGCACCGCATCAATCTGCAGGACTGGGACGCCTGCGAATCCGTCCAGCGCGGGCTCACCTCACAGCACTACCGGCCCGGACCGTTCGCGCCGATCGAGGACTCCGTGCACCGGTGGGTGTCTCTCATCGGACGCGCATACAGCGGCATGCCGCCGTGGGAGCGGCCGTCCGGCGGTTCGTGACGCCCGCACAGTTACCCGTCCGCGCCGTGGCCGGGTGGGAGGGCCGGTTGGTCCGGTCCTCCCACCCGGCCACCGCGGACATTGCTCTGACCGAACGACAGATTGGGGGCGGCCATGGTCTGGGTGCTGCTGCTGGGCGCCATATCCGCTGAGGTCATCGCCACCTCGTTCCTGAAGCTGAGCGAAGGGCTGACCAAACTGGTGCCGAGCCTGGTGATGGGGTTCAGTTACCTCGCCGCGTTCACGCTGCTGGGCCAGGCGCTCAAAAAGATGGAGCTGGGCATCGCCTATGCGATCTGGTCCGGCCTCGGCACGGCCGCGATCGCGCTCATCGGGATGCTGTTCCTGGGGGAATCGGCGACGCCGGCCAAGGTCATGGGGCTTGCCCTGATCATCGGCGGCGTCGTCCTGCTCAACCTGACCAGCAATCATTGAGCGGGTGGTCCGCGCAGCCGGTCCGGTGGGAACGCGCCGAGCCGCATCCGTGAGCCGACGGCTCACCCGCCGTCTCCGGGCGGCGCGGCGACCGCTCCGTGTCACCGCATGTCCTTCGGCGCTGACACGGAGTGTCGTTCTCCCCTATGCTACGGCTTCCGCACAGCGGCCTCTTGCCGACTCCTGGTCCGCGCAACCAGCCCGCAGTGGTGGCTTGTTGGTGTCTTGGGGGAGACGGTGACGCAGACAGATGTGCCCGAGCGGTCCGGTGAACCGGATGAACCGGGCGAGCCCCCGCGATCAGGCCCGACCGGCCCGGACACCGGCCCGGCTCCCGCACCCTTCCCGGTGACCCCGCCGGGCGCCAGTGAGGCCACCCGGCTGCTGTGCGCCGGCACCTACCTGGACGACGGGTTCCGCGACGCGGTCATCGACGAGCTGTACGTCCATGAGGAACGGTTCGCCGCGCCGTCCCTGGGCATCGACGCCGCCCGGGTCCTTGCGCACGCGCTGCGCGCCCGGCGTCTCCAGCTGGGCTGGGCGGCACTCATCCTGCTGCTGTGGATCGTGGCCGTCCCGTTGTCCTCGGGCCTCGCGTCCTTCTACCTCTTCCCCGTCGTGCTGATGGCTCTCGCCCGTGCCGTCCGCCGGGCGCCGATTCCGCTGTGGATCGCGCGGTTCCTCTCCTTCGTGCTGCGCTGGTACGGGCGGCTGACGCTGACCTTCTTCCTCCTGGCACTGGTCATCAGGGTGTGCGGCGGCGACGGGTTGGCGAACGTATGGGTCATTCCGTCGGGACTGCCGGCCTTCATGACTGGCGACACGCCCGACTACGACCCCTACGACCCCTACGGCTCCTCCGGCGGCAGCGGGTGGCCCGGCGGCCCGCAGGTCGGCAGCCCGGACCTGTCGTCCCTCGGCGGCAGTCACGAGAACTACCTCCTCCTGCAGGCCTGGATCACCCTCGCGCTGCCGCTGCTGGCGGCCGTGGTGGTGGCACTGCGGCGCGGGCAGTTCGCCAGGGTGCTTGCGCGCGAACTGTCCAAGGCGCGCTTCCCCGACGTCATGTCCGACCCCGCGGAGCGCTCCCAGGGCAAGCGCTTCAGCCGGCTGCGGGACCGGGTGCGCACCGAGCAGCACGGGCCGTTGGTGATGTACCGCGCCGCGGACCCGTTCCGCGGTGCCGGCAGCCCGTACAAGACCTGGTCCCTGTCGGTGGAGCTGCGGCCGCGCAAGGGCCGCGAGGTCGCTCCGCTGGACAACAGCGCCATCCTGCAACGCATCGTCCCGCTGGTGGCGGCGCTGCGGGTGCCGTCCGCGCACGGTTCGTTGCAGTCGGCGGGGGCGGTGCGCGACCGGCTGCGCGGGCTGGAGATCGACGAGTGCGTCTTCCTGCCGGCCGAGGGGCTGCCGTCCCGCGAGGCCGCGCCGTACGCGCCGCAGGAGTTCGAGGCGCACCGGGTCCGCGCGGTGGAGGAGGGCGGGGAGACCCGACGGCACTTCCTGCGTATCCGGGTCGGCGGCTGGGGCGAGGGCATCGTGACCACGGTCTTCGTGCGGGTGCACACCCAGGGCGGGATGCTGATGCTGGAGGTCGCGCCACATGTGCTGTGGCCGCTGCGGCAGCTCTTCCAGGATGCCGACCGGCTCGCCCACCTCGATCGCAACCGCGACCCGTTCGGCAAGGCCGTGTGGGCGCTTGCCCGCACGCCCGATTCCGCGGGCCGCGCGGTGGTCACGCTGCTGCGCGGCCTGCTGTTGTGGTGGGGGATGGGCACCGAAGGATACGGCGCGTCGCTGCCTGACGGTCCCGGAGTGTCCGTGCGCGAGCTGGGCTCGTCCGAGGACGCCTCCCTCTTCCAGGACATGGACGTCGCCCGCTATCTGACGACCATCCAGCAGCGGGTGGCGGCCGGGGTGACGACCGCGCTGCGCGAAGCCGGCTATCAGACCGACGAGTTCGAGCAGCGGATCGTCAATGTCGCCAACGGCGGCGTCTACGTCGAGTCCGCCCAGGGGGCGGTCGGCATCGGCGACAACAACAGCATCACCAACAGCGATCAGGGCGGCAGCACGCCGAACGAAGGGAACGGTCGTGACAACAGCTGACGAGCGGGGCGGCAACCACATCGGCAGTGTGCGGGGGGCGTTCGCCATCGGCAACAACAACACGGTGACGAACTACGAAGGCGCCGGAAATCCCGCGGCGGACCCGGCGCAGGCCGAGCTGTTGCGTGCCGTCCGCGCGTTGCGCGGCGAACTGGCCGTCGTGGTCGAGAGCCCACAGACCCTGGCGCTGCGCACCGAACTGGCCGACACGGAGACGGAGATCGCCGACACCGGGGCGGCAGGCCCGGGCCGGCTGGCCCGGCTGCGGACCGCACTGGCCGACGCCGGTACCGTCGTGGGCCTGCTGGCCTCCGGGGCGGCCGTCGGTCAGGCGGTCGCCGCGCTGGCAGGAGGGTGACGATGACGGGCGGTAGCAGTGGCCGCTGGAACGACGAGACGCAGGGCTGGGAGGACGGCGCGCCACCGCCCGTTCGCTATACGGGTCCGATGCCGCCGCGTCCCGACTTCGCGCCGACACCGCCACCGACACCGCCGCAGGCCGACCCGTCGCATCAGAGCGATCCCCCTCAGCAACCCACCCGTTTGTGGCGCCGCCACTCGACGGCGCTCATCGCGGGCGCGGCGGTGGCCGCGATCACGATCGGCGTCGGCGGCGGATGGCTGCTGTGGGGCCGCGACGGGGAACCCACGGCCGATGCCCACCGTCAGGGCACCCACGCATCCGCCCCCGAGGGTGCGGGCGTCACCTCGGGCGCAAGTGAATCCCCCTCATCCGGATCGCCGACGCCGGAGGGTTCCGCGTCGGGCACCGAGGTCCCGGACGGCTACCGCCTCGTCCACGACCGCGCGGACTTCACCACTGTGGTTCCCCGGGGGTGGCAGCGCAGCGAGGACAAGCACGGGGTCTTCTACACCGAACCGGACGACCGCGGCCTGGTGCAGGTCTTCGAGATCACCGGAGGTGCCACCGCGCGCGAGGCGCTGGAGGAGGCGTCACGCAGCAGGTCGGGCGAACCCGGTTACGAGGAGATCAGCCTCGGACCGCTCGGTGAGCCGGCCCCGGGCACGGACGCCACCCAGCTCGTCTATGCGTACGACAGCGACCGCAGGGGCGAGCGTGTCAAGGTCGTCGACTGCGCCTTCACGGCCGCTGACGGCCGGATGTTCGCCGTGCTCGTCCTGGGCACCGCCGCTGACTGGCCGCAGCAGGAGAAGACCCAGCGCATCGCCCTGGAAGCCTTCGCCTCAACCGGCTGACACCCCCGATGGGCGTCCGTTGCCGGACCCGACCTCCTACCCGGGCAGCTCTGTGCGCTCCCACCACTCGTAGACGGGGAATGTGCCGTCCTCGGTCTCCTGGAGCCGTGAGGTCTGGCGGAAGTGCTCGTAGCCGGCGCGGAAGGGGATCTTCAAGTCGGCCCCGGGAGGGTCGACCGGAACAATGCGCTCCGGGAGGTCCTCGGGTCCGCCTTCGAGCACTGCCTTCGTCACCGTGTCAGCCATGGCCGAATTGTCCGCCCGAGGGGGCGGCCGGTGGAGGCGGCTCGCCGACCCCGCGGACTAGCGCGCCGGACGCAGCAGCAGATGGGTGACGCCAGGTGAGGTGAGCACCCGGGTCGACTCCAGCTCGCGCAGGCCGGGCGGCATCGAGCCGAAGAGCGGGACGCCGTCGCCGAGCAGCAGGGGGACGAGGTGGATCTGCAGCTCGTCCAGGAGGCCCGCGGCGAGCAGCTGCTGGATCACCGCGGCGCCACCGGCGACGGACACGTCCTTGTCGCCCGCGGCCTCCTTCGCCCGGCGCAGGGCTTCCTCGATGCCGTCGGTGACGAAGACGAAGGTGGTGCCGCCACGCTTGACGATGTCCGCGTGGGCCCTGTGGGTGACCACGAACACCGGCCCGCGGAAGGGGGGTTCCTCGCCCCAGGGCTGCTCGCCCGCGTCGAACATCCGGCGGCCCATCACGAAGCTGCCGGAGCGGCTGAACGCCTCCTCCATCAGTTCGGACGCGCGGTCCTCCGTGCCGCCTTCCATGCCGTGCTGGGCGCGCCAGCCCTTCAGGCCGACCACCCACTCGTGGAGTCGCTCGCCCTCGTCGCCCAAGGGGTTGTCGACGCTGTCGTTCGGTCCGGTGATGTAACCGTCCAGCGACATCGAGATGTCCGCGAAGACCTGCGTCATGACCCGCTCCTCCTCGTTCGGCCCGGTTCCTCCTCATGATGGCTCGGGCCGGCGTCATCGACGCGGCGACGCGGCCGGAATGCGCTGCGAGGGCGGGCGGCGGCGTACGGCTGTCAACGATACGTACCGGGACATTCAGTCGCACATGGAGTGAGTCGAGTCACTTTCCATGAAGGTTTGGGCATAGGTGGGGGGCGACGGGGGAGGGTTCCCGGTTGCTGGTTGAACCAGTGGCAACGCATCGGTAAGCGGAAGGCAGAACAGACGTGGCGGCAACCGAGACCATTCACGTAGACGGGGTGTGGCTCCCCGCCTCATCCGGCGCCACGCGGGAGGTCCTCGACCCCGCCGACGCGACGACGCTCCAGCTGGTGTCCGAGGGCGGTGCCGAGGACGCCGACGCGGCGGTCGCCGCCGCGCGCCGCGCCTTCGACGGCGGCGCCGGCGCCTGGCCCCGCACGGCCGTCGCCGAGCGCTCCGCGCTGCTGCGCAAGGTCGCCGAGCTGCTGCAGCGCGACCGCGAGACCATCGCGCTGATCGAGAGCCGCGACACCGGCAAGACGCTGGAAGAGGGCCGGGTCGACGTCGACGACGTCACCAACGCCTTCCGGTACTTCGCCGACGTGGTGATGAACGAGAGCGGCGGCCGGGTCGTCGACGCCGGGTCGCCGGACGTGCACAGCGTCGTCGTGCACGAGCCGGTCGGCGTCTGCGCCCTCATCACGCCGTGGAACTACCCGCTGCTCCAGGCCAGCTGGAAGGTCGCACCGGCCCTGGCCGCCGGCAACACCTTCGTGATCAAGCCGAGCGAGGTCACGCCGCTGTCGACCGTGCACCTGATCAAGCTGCTGGTCGAGGCCGGGCTGCCGGCCGGCGTCGCCAACATCGTCACCGGCGCCGGTGTGCCGGTGGGTCAGCGGCTGGCGGAGCACCCCGATGTGGACCTGTTCTCCTTCACCGGTGGCCTGGTCAGCGGCACGAAGGCGGGCGCGGCCGCGGTGTCCGGCGCCAAGAAGATCGCGCTGGAGCTCGGCGGCAAGAACCCCAACGTGGTCTTCGCCGACGCCTGCGCCACCGAAGAGGGCTTCGACACCGCGGTGGACCAGGCGCTGAACGCGGCGTTCATCCACAGCGGCCAGGTCTGCTCGGCCGGTGCCCGGCTGATCATCGAGGAGTCGGTCCGCGACCGCTTCGTCTCCGAACTCGCCCGCCGCGCCGAGAAGATCAAGCTCGGCCGCGGTACCGAGGACGGCGTCGAGTGCGGCCCGCTCGTCTCGCAGCAGCAGCTGGAGAAGGTCGAGGCGTATGTCGCCTCCGCGCTCTCCGAGGGTGCCCAGCTGCGCTGCGGCGGCTCCCGCCCCAAGCCGTCCGACGCACGGCCCGCCACCGGCTACTTCTACGCGCCGACCATCCTGGACGGCTGCCACCGCGACATGAAGGTGGTCCGCGAGGAGACCTTCGGTCCGATCCTGACGGTGGAGACCTTCACCACCGAGGACGAGGCCACAGCGCTCGCCAACGACACCGAATACGGCCTGGCCGGCGCCGTCTGGTCCGCCGACACCGCCCGCGCCCGTCGGGTCGCCGCACGTCTGCGGCACGGCACCATCTGGATCAACGACTACCACCCCTACCTCCCGCAGGCGGAGTGGGGCGGCTTCGGCAAGTCGGGGATCGGTCGGGAATTGGGGCCCACGGGTCTGGACGAGTACCGCGAGAGCAAGCACATTTACGAGAACCTCCGGCCCGAGCCCGTCCGCTGGTTCGCCGGCTGATCGTTCCGGTCGGCTGCGGGCGGGTCGGACCGGCCCGCCCGCAGCCCTATGAGTCACCCCGTCCCCGCAGGTCAGCAGGACGTCCCGCATGTCCCGCGGGTCAGCAGCATCCGCCGCCACCCGCGGCAGGCAGTACCGCAGCCGCTCACGCACTGTGCAAAAGGAGCACCACCCCATGCCCCCCTCTGCTTCCCCCTCGCCCTCCCGCACCGTCCGGGCCGACTACGTCGTGGTCGGCGGCGGCACCGCCGGCTCCGTGATCGCCTCCCGGCTCACCGAGGACCCGAACGTCAGCGTCGTCGTCATCGAGGGCGGCCCCAGCGACATCGACCGTGACGACGTGCTGACGCTGCGCCGCTGGCTCGGCCTCCTCGGCGGCGAGCTGGACTACGAGTACACGACCACCGAGCAGCCGCGCGGCAACTCGAACATCCTGCACAGCCGCGCCAAGGTCCTCGGCGGGTGCTCCTCGCACAACACCCTGATCGCCTTCAAGCCGCTGCCCTCGGACTGGGACGAGTGGGAAGAGGCGGGCGCGGCCGGCTGGAACGCCAACACGATGGACCCGTACTTCGGCAAGCTGCGCAACAACATCGTGCGGGTGGCCGAGAAGGACCAGAACCAGATCGCCAGCGACTGGATCAAGGCCACCAAGACGGCCCTGGGCGTGCCCGAGATCATCGGCTTCAACGACAAGCCCTTCGAGGACGGCGTGGGCTTCCTCGACCTGGCCTACCACCCGGAGAACAACAAGCGCTCCTCGGCCTCCGTCGCCTACCTCCACCCCCACATGGAGGCCGGTGACCGCCCCAACCTCCAGCTGATGCTGGAGACCTGGGCCACCAAGTTGGAGCTGGAGGGCACCGCCGCCAAGGGCGTCCACGTCCGCACCAAGGACGGCGAGGACGTCTACGTCGAGGCCGCCCGTGAGGTGCTGGTCTGCGCCGGTGCGGTGGACACCCCGCGGCTGCTGATGCACTCCGGCATCGGTCCGAGGAAGGACCTCGAAGCGCTGGGCCTGCCCTGCGTGCTCGACCTGCCGGGCGTCGGCGAGAACCTGATGGACCACCCCGAGTCGGTCATCGTCTGGGAGACCAACGGGCCGATCCCGGAGAACTCCGCGATGGACTCCGACGCGGTGCTGTTCGTCAAGCGGGACCCGGAACACAAGGGCCCCGACCTGATGTTCCACTTCTACCAGATCCCCTACACCGACCACCCCGAGCGGCTGGGCTACGAACGCCCCGAGCACGGTGTGTCGATGACCCCGAACATCCCCAAGTCCCGCGCCCGCGGCCGTCTCTACCTCACCTCGCCCGACCCCGAGGTCAAGCCCGCGCTGGACTTCAAGTACTTCGAGGACGAGGGCGACTACGACGGGCAGACCCTGGTCGACGGCGTCAAGCTGGCCCGGGAGATCGCCAAGGCCGAGCCCTTCGCCAAGTGGCTCAAGCGCGAGGTCTTCCCCGGCCCCGAGGTCACCGACGACGAGGAGATCAGCGAGCTGGTGCGCAAGTGCGCGCACACCGTCTACCACCCGGCGGGCACCTGCAAGATGGGCGCGCCCGACGACGAACTCGCCGTCGTCGACCCGGAGTTGAAGATCAGGGGGCTGCAGGGCATCCGCATCGCCGATGCCTCCGTCTTCCCCACTCTGCCCGCCGTGAACCCGATGCTCGGGGTCCTGATGGTGGGAGAGAAGTGCGCCGAACTGCTCGCCAAGCCCACTACGCAGGGAGGTGGTGCGTGATGACTACTGCCACCACCGACGCATTCGGCATATCCGAGCCCCGCAGCGCCGCGGCCGTCGAGGACGACCGGGACGTCATCTTCTCGGTACGCAACCTGTGGAAGGTCTTCGGCCCGAAGGCCGATCGCATCCCCGACGACGCGTCCCTCCAGGAGCTCTCCGCAGCCGAGGTGCGCGAGCGCACCGGCTGCACCCCGGCCGTGCGCGACGTCTCCTTCGACGTCCACAAGGGCGAGTCCTTCGTTGTCATGGGCCTGTCCGGCTCCGGCAAGTCCACGCTCGTACGCTGCCTGACCCGGCTCATCGAGCCGACCAGCGGCACGCTGGAAATGGACGGCGAGGACGTGCGCGGCATGGACAAGACCGCGCTGCGCGAGCTGCGCCGCAACCGCGCCTCCATGGTCTTCCAGCACTTCGGCCTGCTGCCGCACCGCACCGTCCTCGACAACGTCGCCTACGGCCTGGAGATCCAGGGCGTGGGCAAGGCCGAACGCCGCGCCAAGGCCCAGGAGATGGTCGACAAGGTCGGTCTCGACGGCCTGGAGCAGCGCCGCCCCGGACAGCTCTCCGGCGGTCAGCAGCAGCGCGTGGGGCTCGCTCGCGCGCTCGCCGTGGACCCCGAAGTCCTGCTCTTCGACGAGCCGTTCAGCGCGCTCGATCCGCTGATCCGGCGCGACATGCAGGAGGAGGTCGTCCGCCTGCACCGCGAGGAGGGCCGGACGATGGTCTTCATCACCCACGACCTCTCCGAGGCGCTGCTGCTGGGCGACCGCATCGCGCTGATGCGCGACGGCAAGGTCGTTCAGCTCGGCACTCCCGAGGAGATCGTCGGCTCCCCGGCCGACGAGTACGTCCGCGACTTCGTCCGCGATGTGCCGCGCGAGCAGGTCCTCACCGTCCGTCGCGCGATGCGCCCGGTCGAGGCGGGCGAGGCCGAGGAAGGCGCCGCGCTCTCCCCTGACACGCTGTGCGCCGACGCCATCGAGGCCGTCGCCCGCTCCGGCGGCGCCGCCCGCGTCGTCGAGGGCGGCCGCTGCATCGGCGTCGTGGACCACGCCTGCCTGCTGAACGTCGTCGCCCGCATCGAGCGCGAGGAGGTGGCGGCCTGATGTACGCCACCGCCCACGCCGCGCGCCGCCGCGAGACCCTCGCCCGCACGGTGCGCGCCGCCGCCGGGTCCCTGACCGCGGCCGCCAGCCGGCAGTGGCGCCAGGCCCAGCGGGCAGCAGCGATGAACGTGCCGGCCGGCACGGTGAAGCGGGGCCGCGCATGAGTGCCGCCACCACCGCACCGGCCCGGGAGAGAGCGGCCGATCCCGTCGCTCCCGGAGGGACCGGCGGACCCGGAGGTGCCGACGGCGCCACCGAGACCCCCAAGGACCCCAAGGCCACCCCGTTCCAGGCGCTCCTCCGCCACCGCGGCATCGGCAAGATCCTGCTCCTCGCCGTCGCCGCGGCGGTCCTCGTCCCGCTCGCCAGTGCCAAGTGGGGCAGCGGGACCTGGCCTGGGGCCCTGTCGGTCGACCTGAGCGAGCCGCTGGGCAAGGCCAGCGACTGGATCATCGACAACCGCGACAGCCACCCCCTGTTCCTGTACTTCTTCGGCCACATCAGCAACGCCGTGGTCATCTCCGTACGCGCCGTCTACGTGGTGCTCCTCACGCTCGGCTGGACCGGCGTGACGGCGGGCGTCACCCTCGTCGCCTGGCGCATCGCGGGGCTGCGCATCGCCTCCGTCGCCCTGCTGTCCTTCGTGCTCAGCGGCATGCTCGGCATGTGGGTGCCGACGATGCAGACGCTCGCGCTGATGGTCGTGGCGGTGCTCGCCTCGGCCGTCGTCGGCGCACTGCTCGGCCTCGTCGGCGGGCTGTCGGACCGGATGTTCCGCCTGCTGCGGCCGGTACTCGACACCATGCAGATCCTGCCGGCCTTCTCCTACCTGCTGCCCGTCGTGCTGATCTTCGGCCTCGGCGTGCCCGCCGCGCTGCTGACGACCGTCGTGTACGCGGCGCCGCCGATGGCCCGGCTCACCGCGCTCGGACTGCGCGGCGCCGACGCGGGCGTCCTGGAGGCCGTGTCCTCCCTGGGCGCGACCGGACGGCAGCGGCTGCTGACCGCCCGTCTCCCGCTGGCCCGCAAGGAGTTGCTGCTCGGCCTCAACCAGACGATCATGATGGCGCTCTCGATGGCCGTGGTCGCCTGCATGATCGGCGCCGGCGGCCTCGGTGACCGTGTCTACCAGGCGCTCGCCTCGGTCGACGTCGGTGCCGCGCTTGCCGCCGCCATCCCGATCGTGCTGTTGGCGATCGTCATGGACCGGGTCACCGCGGCCGCGGGCGAAAGGCTGGGCGCCGCCCCGGCCGACGGGCCGCGGCTGCTGCGCGGATGGCGCGTCTGGGCCGGCGTCGCCGTGGTCACCGCCGCCATCGCCCTCGTGGGCCGGCTCGCCGGTTCCATGGTCTGGCCGTCCGCCTGGGTCGTGGAGATCGCCCGCCCGGTCAACGACTTCAAGGAGTGGATGGTCAACCACCTCTACTCCGGAGTCCCGGTCGTCGGCGGCACCGCGGACTGGGCCGCGCACTTCACCTCCGGCGTCCTGGACCCGCTGCGCGACGGCCTGACGGCACTGCCCTGGTGGGGCGCGCTGCTGATCGTCGCCGCGCTGGCCTGGCTCATCGGCACCTGGCGCACGGCGCTGACCGCGGTGCTCGCGCTGGCGGCCATCGGCGTGCTGGGCGTGTGGAACCCCTCGATGAACACCCTCTCGCAGGTGATCGCCGCCCTCGCGGCGACGCTGATCCTCGGGTTCGGCATCGGCATCCTGGCCTCGGGCAGCGAGCGCTTCGAGAGGCTGCTGCGCCCTGTCCTGGACGTCATGCAGACCATGCCGCAGTTCGTCTATCTCATCCCGGTGGTCGCACTCTTCGCCGTGGGCCGCGCCCCGGCCGTGGCGGCAGCCGTCATCTACGCGCTGCCCGCGGTCATCCGCATCACCACCCAGGGCCTGCGCCAGGTCGACCCCGCGGCGATGGAGTCCGCCCGCTCGCTGGGCGCCACCCGCTGGCAGCTCCTGCGCCAGGTCCAGCTCCCGCTCGCCCGGCCTTCGATGCTGCTGGCCGTCAACCAGGGAGTGGTCCTCGTCCTCGCGGTCGTCATCATCGGCGGCCTGGTGGGCGGCGGCGCGCTCGGCTACGACGTCGTCACCGGCCTGGCAACCGGCGATCTGGCCCTCGGCCTGGTCGCGGGCGTGGCCATCGTCTGCCTCGGCCTGGTGCTCGACCGGGTCACGCAGCCGACGGAACGCCGCGCGCGGAAGGGAGCCTGAACCATGGCACGTACACGCAAGACAGTCATCGGCGCCTTGCTCGTCGCCGGCGCCCTGACGCTGTCCCTCAGCGGCTGCGGCGCTGCCGACATGACCAAGCAGGCCTCGCCGTACGCGGCCGTGGGCGGCGCCAAGTCCGTCACGCTGCCCACGGGGACCTGGGTCGGAGCGCAGGCCAACGTCGTCGTGGCGAAGTACATCCTCGAACACAAGCTCGGCTACCGCGTCGACACCGTGCAGGTGGACGAGCAGCCCGCCTGGGACGCGCTCAGCCAGGGCCGGGTGGACGCCATCCTGGAGGACTGGGGCCACCCCGAAGAGGAGCAGCGCTACGTCAAGGACAAGAAGACGGTCACGGCCGGCGGCGGCAACGGCGTCACCGGCCACATCGGCTGGTTCGTCCCCAAGTACTGGGCCGACAAGCACCCTGACGTGACCGACTGGAAGAACCTCGACAAGTACGCCGACGAGCTGCGCACCGCGGAGAGCGGCCGAAAGGGGCAACTCCTCGACGGCTCCCCGTCCTTCGTCACCAACGACAAGGCGCTGGTGAAGAACCTCGACCTGAACTACGAGGTCGTCTTCGCCGGCTCCGAGGCTGCGCAGATCACCCAGATCAAGCAGTTCGCCAAGAAGCGCAAGCCCTTCCTCACGTACTGGTACGAGCCGCAGTGGCTCTTCAACCAGGTGCCGATGGTGGAGGTCAAGCTCCCGAAGTACACCGACGCCTGCGGGGAGAAGGGCGCGAAGGATCCCAAGTCCATCGACTGCGAATACCCCACCGTGGCGCTGCAGAAGTACCTCAACACCGACTTCGCCAAGAGCGGTGGCAAGGCGTCCGAGTTCCTGAAGTCCTTCGAGTGGTCCAAGGACGACCAGAACGAGGTCTCCGAGATGATCGCCTCGGGCGGCCTGCCGCCCGACGAGGCGGCCAAGCGCTGGGTGGAGCGGCACCCGGACGTCTGGAAGTCCTGGCTGCACGAGAAGTAACCGCGAGAGCGGTCACGGGACGGGGGCCCGGTATGCCTTGGGCATACCGGGCCCGCGGCCGTCTCCACGAGCGCTTCCGGGGGCTTCTTCGGCGTCCTGGGGGGGGCGGCCGGATGGCCGACCCGTGGGCCCGGCTAAGGAGACGTCCACTCCTCGCGGGTCACCGCGTATTCCACATCGCCGTGCTCCGCGCCCTCGATGTGGTCGGGCCACTCCTCGAAGAAGGTGCGGACGTACCGCAGGCCCGTCTTCTCCATGACCCGCCGCGAGCGGGTGTTGACCGTCATCGTCGTCGCCGTCACCCGTTGCACGCCCGGCTCCGCGAAGGCCCTGGCGACCAGGGCACGGGCGCCTTCCGTCGCATAGCCGCGGCCCCACGCGGCGCGGCACAGCCGGTAGCCGAGCTCGGCCTCCTCGGGCCGTCCGGGGTGGGTGGGCAGCAGCGCGAACCAGCCGACGAACCGCCCGGTGGCGGCCTCCTCGGCGGCCCGTACACCGAGTGCGCCGACCGGCCCGCCGGGGCGGCCGGCGCCGTCGACGAAACGCGGCAGCGTGTGCGCGAGCACCTCGTCGCGGGGCACCGGCCGCCCGGTCCCGATGAAGTGCATGACCTCGGGGTCACCGTGCAGCGCGGCCAGCGCGGCACCGTCGCGGGCGGTGAATCCGCGCAGCACCAGACGCGCGGTCCGCACCGCGACGTCGCGGTCCTCCAGCACCCGTCACCATCCCCGTCGCTGTCGTCGCTGCATCCCTGCCCGGGCCGCTGCGGTCCGGGCAACCCGGCCCGGGGCGGTCCCCGGCGCGGCGTGACGGCATAGTAGAGCGCAGCCCCGCCGGGGGCATGACATTCATCGGCGGTCGGCCGCGGGGCCGGCACGCATCAGGGGGAAGACGCAGCATGCCATCCATACGCCGCTCCACCGCCGCCGCCGCGGTGCTCGCCGCGCTGGTCGCGGTCACCGCCACCGCCTGCGGGCCCGAAGACAACACCGCGGCGGCGACCGGCGGTTCGGCCGCCGCCGAGCAGCAGGACAAGGGCGCAGGCAGTGGCAAGGACGGCGGCGGTCTGCTGCCGGAGGGGATGCCCACCAGCATCGGCGACCTGAAGAAGTGGCAGGACGGCGGCTGGAAGAACTGGGACCGTTGGGCCCGCAAGGCAACCGACTTCGCCAACCCGATCATCAAGGACCACTGGAAGACGGACCGGCTGGCGAAGGCCCAGGCCGCCCCCGACATCGGCGTACGGGCCACCGGCGCGGGCAGTGAATACGCCGCCACCGACCCCGAGCCGCGCCCGGTCGCCGCGGAGCAGGTCGGACGGCCGTACCACCGGAACATGGCCCCCGTCGGCAAGATCTTCTTCGACAGCCCGAAGGGGCCGATGGTCTGCTCCGGCACCATCGTCGAGGACCCGGCGAACCCGGGCAGGTCCAACCTGGTGTGGACCGCCGGACACTGCGTGCACTCCGGTAAGCAGGGCGGCTGGATGCGCAACATCGTCTTCGTGCCGTCCTACAACGACAACGGTCTGCCGATGAACCAGGTCGGCAGGGCTCCCGCCCAGGAGGTCACGCCCTACGGCCGGTTCTGGGCGGACTGGATCACCACTTCCGGTGAGTGGATGAACATGGGCAGCGCCGACTCCGGCAACGGCGGATCCGCCTACGACTTCGCGGTGCTGCACGTGAAGCCGGAGCGGGGCGGCGGCAAGTCGCTCCAGGAGACGGTGGGCGCCGCCGCGCAGGTCTGGTTCGGGGCTCCGACCGCCGATCGCATCAGCTCACTGGACGCCTTCGGCTACCCCGCTGCCGCGCCCTACGACGGCGCGCGCATGATGAACTGCCCCGCCCGTCCCGGCCGTCTGACCATGCAGCAGGGCACGCCAGCCATGCACCGCATCGGCTGCACGATGACCGGCGGCACCTCCGGCGGCGGCTGGTTCGTCACCCGCGGCGGCAAGCTGACGCTGGTGTCCAACAGCTCCATCAGTTCCAACGCGCACACTTGGCTGGCCGGCCCGTACCTGGGCACCGAGGCGCAGCGGGTCTTCAACGGCATCAGCCAGAAGTTCGCCAACCGGTGAACCACGGTCGCGGCGGGCCCGGTCCACATGCACCGGGCCCGGCGCACAGCAGCTCTAGTCCGCCTCCCGCAGCCGCTCCGCCATCTCCTTCACCGCCGCCATCGCCTGACGCTGCAGCCCCGGACCGAAGGTGATCCGGGACGCGCCCAAGGTGCCCAGCTCCTGGGGCGAGGGCCCGTCGGGTGTCCGCACCGCATTGACGGGAAGTCCGATGCCGGCGGCCAGTTCTGCCAGCAGCGGGGGCGGGGCGAGGATCGGATAGACGCAGTCGGCGCCGGCCTCGGCGTACAGCCGGCCGCGCAGAATCGCCTCCTCCGTGCCCTCGACGCCCTGCAGGAAGGTGTCGATCCGGGCGTTGATGACGAGGGCGTCGCCCGCCTCGGCGCGTACCTCCGCCAGCCAGTCGGCCTGTCGTCGCGGGTCGCGGAGGACGCCGGTGGCGTGGTCGCTGTCCTCCAGGTTGCAGCCGACGGCCCCCGCCTCGGCGAGCCGGGCCACCAACTCCTTGGCGGAGAGTCCGTATCCGGCCTCCACGTCCGCCGAGACGGGGAGGTCCGGCACGGCCCGGACGATGCGGGCGATGGCCGCGAACATCTCGTCCGGCGGCGTCCGGCCGTCCTCGTGGCCGAGGGATGCCGCGACGCCCGCGCTGGGAGTGGCAAGTGCCGGGAAGCCCGCGTCGGCGAAGACCTTGGCCGAGGCGGCGTCCCAGGGGCCGGGGAGGACCAGCGGCCGTTCCGGGCGGCGGTCGTGGTGCAGGGCGCGCAGCGCGGCGGCCGTTGGCGTCGCAGTGACCGGCGGTGTCATGGGAGCTCCCCGGGAGGCATGCGCAGTGTGGCGTTGATGCGGTTCCAGTTGTTGATGGCGACGATAACGGCGAGGAGGTGGGCGAGCTCGGACTCCGTGAAGTGCGCCGCGGCGTTTTCGTAGATCGCGTCGGGCACGAAGCCGTCGGTGAGGACGGTGACCGCCTCGGTCAGCGCCAGGGCCGCGCGCTCGCGCTCGGTGAAGTGGTCCGTCGCCTCCTCCCAGGCGTCCAGCAGCGCGATCCGCTCCGGCGTCTCGCCCGCCTCGCGGAGGTTCCTGGCGTGCATGTCGATGCAGAAGGCGCAGTGATTGAGCTGCGAGGCGCGCAGGACGACCAGTTCGCCCAGGCCCGGATCGCCCAGACCCTCCTTGGCGGCCATGGTCAGCTTCAGCTGCGCCTGGAAGACCTCTCGGGACAACGTCCCCGGCTTCATCCGCGGGGCCATCGCGCTCACACCCGCCCCGGGGCCATGCGCGTGGTCACGCCGAAGCGGTTCCAGGCGTTGATGGTGGTGATCAGGGCGATCAGCTGTGCCAGCTCGGCGTCCTCGAAGTGCGCGGCGGCGCGGTCGTAGACGGCGTCCGGGACGAAGCCGTCGGTCAGCAGGGTGATCGCCTCGGTGAGGGCGAGGGCGGCCTGTTCCCGGTCCGTGTAGAAGCCGGTCGCCTCCTCCCAGGCGTTGAGGAGGTAGATCCGCTCCTCGCTCTCGCCGGCCTTCCGTGCGTCCTTGATGTGCATGTCGATGCAGAACGCACAGTGGTTGACCTGCGACGCACGGATCTTGACCAGCTCGACGAGCACCGGGTCGAGCCCCTGCCGCGCGGCCGTGTCCAAGGCGGACATGGCCTTGAAGACCTCGGGCGCGAGCTTCGCCCAGTGCATCCGGGGCCCGTGTGCGTGCCGGGCTGTCTCAGTCGTCATGCCAATGACGCTACGACCTCAGTGGCGCAGCGGTATGGTCCACTTTCATGGACAATTCCTGGGCCACTTTCGGGCGGGACCTGCACCTGGACCTCAGCGGTCCGGGAGGTCTGCGGGCCGCCCTGATGCGCGCGCTGCGCGACGCCGTTCGGAGCGGGCGGCTGGCTCCCGGCAGCCGCCTGCCCTCCTCCCGCTCGCTCGCAGTCGACCTCGGCATCGCCCGGAACACCGTCGCCGACGCCTACGCCGAACTGGTCGCCGAGGGCTGGCTCAGTGCCCGCCAGGGCTCCGGCACGCGCGTCGCCTCGGGATATCTCCCGGACAGGGCCCGGGGGGTATCGCCGGGCGCGCGTGCCACCCCGGCCCCCCGCCGTGCCCCCGAGCGGGGCCGCCGGCCCGACCGACCGCGCTTCGACCTCACCCCCGGCACCCCCGACGTCTCCTCGTTCCCGCGTACCGCCTGGCTGGCCGCCGCCCGTCGCGCGCTGACCACGGCCCCCCACGACGTCTTCGGCTACGGCACCGCGGCCGGCCGCCCCGAACTGCGGACCGTCCTCGCCGACTACCTCGCCCGAGCCCGTGGCGTACGCGCCGACCCGGACCGCATCATCATCTGCGCCGGGTTCATGCAGGGGCTGGGGCTGATCAGCCGCGCCCTGCGTGGAGAGGACGGCGGCCCGCCCAATTGGCCGGGTGAGGGCAGGCGCCGCCCCTCGCACACCTTCCGGCACCCTCGCCGCCCCGGCGAGGACTGGCGTCAGGGCGATGGGCAACTGGCCGTGGAGTCCTATGGCCTCGGCTTCCACCGCAATGTCATCAACCGCGCGGGCCTGCGTACGATCCCCCTCCGGGTGGACGGACACGGCGCCTCCACAGCTGAGTTGGCGGCCCTCGACGACGTGCGCGCAGTGTTGCTCACCCCCGCCCACCAGTTCCCGACGGGCGTCCCGTTGCACCCGGACCGCCGCTCCGAAGCCGTCAACTGGGCGCGTACAAACGGTAGTTACGTTCTTGAGGACGACTACGACGGCGAGTTCCGCTACGACCGCCAGCCGGTCGGCGCCCTCCAGGGCCTCGGCCCCGACCACGTCGTCTACATGGGCACCGCCAGCAAGAGCCTCGCCCCCGGGCTGCGGCTGGCCTGGATGGTGCTGCCGGACCGCCTGGTCGACAAGGTGCTCGCCGTCAAGGAAACCGGCGAATGGCAGTCCGGATCGCTCGACCAGCTCACCCTCGCCGAGTTCCTCTCCTCCGGCGCGTACGACCGCCATCTGCGCGGGATGCGGCTGCGCTATCGCCGCCGCCGTGACCAGCTGGTGGCGGCCCTGACCGAACACGCCCCGCACGTCCGCATCTCCGGCATCGCGGCGGGCCTGCACGCCATCCTCGAACTCCCGCCGGGCACCGAACAGTCCATCCTCCAGACGGCCCGCCGGCAGGGTCTGGCCCTGCACGGTCTGTCCTTCTACACGGACCCGGCCGCCACCGCGGTCTCCCGCGACGCCCTGGTCGTGGGCTACGGGACCCCGCCGGACCATTCGTTCGCGAACGTGCTGGACGCGCTGGTGAGCGCCCTGCCCGCGCCATAGCACGGTTCATCGCCGGTGGGCGGTCCGTTGTCAGTCCCCCGTGGAACACTCGCCGTCGCCGGTCGATCGAACGGCCGAACAGGCAAGAGAACAAGGGGGATTGTTCTGCATGGGCGTGAGCATCGGGTTCATCAGCGCGACGACCGAGGAGCTGGACAGGGCCGAGAAGGAGCCGAGTTGGGCCGATGAATACGTCTACGAGCTGTACGACGGCGACGACCTCTCGATACCGGCTCGTCCCGACGGCGGCCCGGACAAGGCGTGGGCCGGCCTCCAGTTCCTGCTCGACGAGACGGACGTGCACCTCGACTTCCTGATGGACGGGTTCCCGATCCTGGATGACGGCACCCTGTTCGGCTGGTCCGCGGAGCAGGTCGAGAGCGTTGCACGGCAACTGCGGGCGACCCCGTGGGAGCGGCTGGCGGTCCACTACGACCCGGAGCGGATGACGAAGCAGGAGGTGTACCCCCTCACCTGGAGGTTCGACCCGGAGGGCGAGCTGGCGTGGCTGGAGCGCTCCTACGGGGAACTCGTCGCCTTCTTCGCCGAGGCGGCCAAGGGCGGGTACGGGGCCTTCATGAGCTTCAGCTTCTAGCGCGCGTCCGGGGGCGCGGACGGGCAGTCGGCGCCCTGGCCGGCGATCCCCGGGTGAGCCGGTGGAACGGGCGATCGCTGTCCAGCGGCCGGCTCGCGCAGGTCTACGGGTTCACCGACCGCGACGGCAGCCGACCGGACTCCTGGCGGTACGCGGTCGAGATCCAGGACGAGGGGGCCGACGCGACGGGGTATCGCTAGCCGGTGGCGGGCGTTGCGGGCCGAACTCAGAGGACGAATGTCCCCTTCGCCGGCAGGGTCGCTACGAGCCCGCGGCTCCGCAGCTCGGAAACGGCCCGCCGGACGGTTCCGATGCTCACGCCGTACAGCTCCGTCATGGCTCGTTCTCCGGGCAACGCGGCGCCACTCGGCAGCTTGCCCGAGGCGATTTCGGCGGCGATCCGGTCGGCAAGCTTCACGTATTCGTAGCGGGGCAGCTCTCCCATGCTCTGATCCTCGCGCATCGGGGCGCCCCACCGAGCAGCGCTACGCCTTACCGTCCCCGGCTTCACCTTGTTCGGTGCTCTGCGGGAGCGCGACGTAGGTGCCGCGCTGGGGCACCGTGAAAACAGCGCCTTCCTCCACGAGCACGGCGATGGCACGCCGCACGGTCGTGCGCGCGAGTCCGTATTGCTGCACCAGCTGAGTCTCGGACGCGATCGCCCGGCCGGGGCTCCAGTCGCCGCGCTGGATTCGCGCCCGAATGATCTCCACCAGCTGCCGGTAGGGCGTCAGGGGCGCGCCGTGATCAATTTCCGCATCCGGATCAA
Organism: Streptomyces sp. NPDC048248; assembly: GCF_043201875.1. NCBI lineage: Bacteria > Bacillati > Actinomycetota > Actinomycetes > Kitasatosporales > Streptomycetaceae > Streptomyces > Streptomyces sp. NPDC048248. Next base: position 92,955 of record NZ_JBICZL010000009.1, on the reverse strand, counting down.
TGGCCATGACTCGAATCTAAGTGTCCCGTTCGAAGTAGCTCATACAGATACCTATGGAGACGTAGAGATACAAGCAGCTACTAGGCGAGCGAAGGAACCCGGCGACGGCGGCAGCGGCCCCGTGGCACGGCCTGAGCTGATAGGAGCGCCAAGTGACAAGCCCGTTAGAGCTGCTGGCGAAACTGCTCTTCCCTCCGCGTGGGAAACACCGCGCCCGCCCCGCGCGGTCGACGCTGCCGAGTCGGCCGGTGCCCGCGCCGGCGCGCAGGGTGGTCGTTCGGACCCGGCGGCCCGTGGTCCAGGTATTCGACGGGGACGCGACCGCGACGGTCCGGCCCTACGTCCTGGCCGTGGAAGGGGCCGACCGGTGACCGGCCTTCGTCGTCTCCCGTGGGACGGCCCGGAGGGCAAGCCCGCCTACCTCTCCACGGACGGCGGTCACTGCCTGCTGTCCCGTCTTGCGGACGAGGTGGAACAGGAGCAGCTCGACACGGCTCGGACCGTCGTCCGACTCGCCCGCGACATGCTGGACGGTGCGAAGCCCGCGGCACCGGATGAAGTGCGGTCCGCCGCGGCCAGGCTGATCGAGTGCCTCACGGACACGCTGCGGGTGGCCGAAGCCCGGGGCGAGGCCGGTCCGGTGCGGCCGGACGATCACAGATCCCGTACGAAGGACACCCGGTCCAGCCCCGGCCCGTCGTAATCGCTGTGTACCGGGACGTCGTTGTCGAACCGGTCGCCCGGCTCCATCCGGAAGCCCATGCGGGTGTGGAACGCGATCGACGTGCGGTTCGCCGGGCTGGTGATGCTCCGGACCCGGCTGCGGCCGAGGTCGCGGGCCATGGCGAAATACCGGCGGTAGAGGCCACGGGCCCAGCCGTCCCCCCGGCCGTCCGGGGACACCGCGATGAAGTGGATGTACGCGGTTTCCGGATCGGACTGGGAGAGGAAGCCGATGAGGAACGCGTGCACGGAGCCGTCGGCGCGCTCGACGAGATAGCTGGTGCCGGCGAAGTGCTGGAGGTACAACCGCGGGAGCAGCAGCTGTCGTTGGAGCACACCGGCGGCGCCGCCCTGGCCACCCCACCAGTCGGCCAGGGCCGTCAGCAGACGCGGATGGTCCGAAACCGTGGGATGGCGCAGCGTCATCTCCCCGGGCAGTCGCTCCAGCACCGGCGTGCGCTCCGTCATGTCCTGGTCCTCCGGTCGGGGGTTGCGGGGCTGCTTCGGCGGAGCCGTACGAGGCACCGCGCAGCGAGCGTAAGCCTCGAAACTCCGCCTCTTCCAGGGGATTTGGCGAGGTCCTGGGGTTCCGCGGCCGGGGTGCAACCGTCCCAAGGGCAATGAAAAGGCACGCAGGCGGCGGAGTCGGAATCGTCCACGGCCCCTTGTCGGAGGCGCGCGGGTCCCCGTCTAGGCTGACCACCGCTCATACCAACTTCACGGGGGAAAGGCGAGAAAATGGCCGAGAAGGCACGCCGACGGCTGCGGTCGAGCACGGTGATTCTGGGCGGCATGGGTGCGTTGGCCGCCGCCCTGACGTCCTGCGGCTCCGAGCCCGACAAGCGCTGCGTGGACCGCAACAGCTACGACACGCTCAACGGCTACCGCATCGTCGACTCCAAGAAATGCTCCTCCGGCGGCAGCACGTCCGGCAGCAGCGGCGGCTCGTACGGCAAGGGCGGCAAGAGCGGTAAGAGCGGCGGGCTCGGGAAGCAGTCCGTCGACGGCCGCTGGTACTACGGGCCGGAGAACTCCGGTGGCCGGTACGCCGACGACGGCACGTTCAGCAAGAGCCAGGCCGTCGACCGGGGCGGCTTCGGCTGCTCGGGGTCGAGCAGCTCGCACCACGGCCGCATCGGCGGCTGAGCGGGCCACTCGGACAATGCGACGGCACACCATCGACCCCCGCCCCGACTGGCAGCAGACCGTGGAGGCGCAGGGCCTGATCTACCCGCTCACCCGGTTCCCCGACGACTCGCTCCGCCCTTACTGGGACGAGAGTGCGTACTACGAGTTCTCGCTGCCCGAGGTCGAGGCGCTGGAGGACGTCGTCGAGGAGCTGCACGGGATGTGCCTGGCCGCGGCCGCGCACATCGTGGAGCAAGGCCGCTTCGCCGACCTCGGTATCGACGACCCGCGGCTCGCCCGGCTGGTCGCCGAGTCCTGGCGCCGGCGCGAGGAACTGCCGTCCCTGTACGGCCGGTTCGACCTGCACTACGACGGCAGCGGCCCGGCCAGGATGCTGGAGTACAACGCCGATACGCCCACCTCGCTGGTCGAGGCCGCCAGCCCCCAGTGGTTCTGGATGGAGGAGCGGTTCCCCGGCGCCGACCAGTGGAACTCCCTGCACGAGCGGCTGGTGGCGGCGTGGAAGCGGCAGGCCCCGCTGCTGCCGCCGGGCGCGCCGCTGCACTTCGCGCACTCGTCCGGTGACGAGCTGGGCGAGGACCTGATGACCGTCGCCTACCTGGAGGAGACGGCGCAGCAGGCGGGTCTGGAGACCGTCGCGATCTCCATGGAGGACATCGGCTGGGACCGCCTCTCCGGCCGCTTCGTCGACCAGCGGCTGCGCTTCATGCGCGCCTGCTTCAAGCTGTATCCCTGGGAGTGGCTGGCCACCGACGGCTTCGGGCCGCAGGTCCTGGACACCCTCGACAACGGCGGCGGCACGGGCAGCACGCTCTGGATCGAGCCCGCCTGGAAGATGCTGCTCTCCAACAAGGCGCTGCTCGCCGTCCTGTGGGAGCTCTACCCCGGCCACCCGAATCTGCTGCCGGCCTATCTCGACGGGCCGCGCGAGCTGGCCCGTACCCGCGGCTACGCCACCAAACCGCTGCTCGGCCGTGAGGGCGCCGGTGTCACCCTGCACGAGCCGGGTGCGGAACCGGTCCTGCGCGGTCCCGACGACCCGTGCTGTTACCAAGAGTTGGCGCCGCTGCCGGACTTCGACGGCAACCGTGTGGTGCTCGGCGCGTGGGTTGTCGAGGACGAGGCGGCGGGGCTCGGCATCCGTGAGTCCTCGGGGCCGGTCACCGACGAGTACGCCCGCTTCCTGCCGCACGTGATCCTCTGAGCAGGCGGGGCGCCCGGGGCACCCGGGTCGGGGCGCGCACCTGAGACGGGCGCGCGCACCATCCGGCGGACGGTGCAACGAGCGGCCGGGGCTTCGGCCCGCCGACCGCCCGCTGCGCATTGCGCCCCCGCCGACTCCGGGCCGCTCTCGCGCCGCCCGGCACATCCTGCCGGGCTACGCCCCCAGCACCTCCCGCAGCTGCGTCAGCCCCCAGTCCAGATCCTCCTTGCTGATCACCAGCGGCGGCGCGATCCGGATCGTCGCGCCATGGGTGTCCTTGACCAGGACCCGGCGTGCCATCAGCTGCTCCGATACGGCCCGGCCGCTGCCGCGCGACGGATTGATGTCCACCCCGGCCCACAGGCCACGCCCGCGCACCGCGTCCACCGCGCCGCCACCCACCAGCAGACGCAGCTCACTGTGCAGATGATCTCCGAGCTCCGTGGCGCGCTGCTGGAATTCACCGGACCGCAGCATCGCGATGACCTCCAGGGCCACCGCGCAGGCGAGCGGGTTCCCGCCGAACGTCGAGCCGTGCTCGCCCGGCGCGTACACCCCCAGCACCGCACGGGAGGACACCACGGCCGAGACCGGCACCACCCCGCCGCCCAGGGCCTTGCCCAGCACGTACATGTCGGGCACCACGCCCTCGTGCTCGCAGGCGAACGTCCGCCCGGTGCGCCCGAGCCCGGACTGGATCTCGTCCGCGATGAACAGCACGTTCCGGCTGCGCGTCAGCTCCCGCACGCTCTGCAGATAGCCAGGCGGCGGCACCAGCACACCCGCCTCGCCCTGGATCGGCTCCAGCAGCACCGCGACGGTGTCCTCGTCCACCGCCGCCTCCAGGGCGGCCAGGTCGCCGTACGGGACGATCTCGAAGCCGGGGGTGTAGGGGCCGAAGTCGGCGCGGGCCTCGGCGTCCGTGGAGAACGAGACGATGGTCGTGGTCCGGCCGTGGAAATTGTTGTCCGCGACGACGATCTTCGCCCGGCCGTCCGGGACGCCCTTGACCTTGTAGCCCCACTTGCGTGCCGTCTTCACCGCCGTCTCGACGGCCTCCGCACCGGTGTTCATCGGCAGGACCATGTCCATCGCGCAGAGCTCGGCGAGCTGCGTGCAGAAGTCGGCGAACCGGTCGTGGTGGAAGGCCCGCGAGGTGAGCGTGACCCGCTCCAGCTGCGCCTTGGCGGCATCGAGCAGACGGCGGTTGCCGTGCCCGAAGTTGAGCGCGGAGTATCCGGCGAGCATGTCCAGATAGCGCCGGCCCTCCACATCCGTCATCCAGGCACCCTCGGCGGAGGCCACGACGACCGGAAGCGGGTGGTAGTTGTGCGCACTGTGGGCTTCGGCGGCGGCGATGCTGCGTTCCGTGGACGACACCGGTGACTCCGTTCCGTAGACCTTCCGGGAGGCGAGCAGTCTCGCGCCCCTATCCATTGTCGCGCGGGCGGTTTGCGAAGAAACCTTCCGGCGATGGCCGCTTTCCGCCCGGCCCGCATGCGGGTTGTCTAGACTCGGCGACGTACACCGCGACTGGCGCACGGGGAAGCGACCCCGAGGGAGCGGTGCGCGGACACCATCACGAGGTGCCGCCCGCCTGGGCACCCGGGACCGACCGGACCACCGATCGACTGCCCCGGAGGACGCCATGACGCTTCCCCTTTCCCCTTCCGCATCCGCTTCGCCTTTCGTCTCCCACCCCGCGCTGACCGCCGCCGACCCCGAACTGGCCGCGCTCGTCGGCGCGGAGGAGCGGCTCCAGGCCGACACCCTGCGGCTGATCCCCAGCGAGAACTACGTCTCCGCGGCCGTGCTGGAGGCCACCGGCACCGTCCTGCAGAACAAGTACAGCGAGGGGTACGCGGGCCGTCGCTACTACGAAGGCCAGCAGAACATCGACCGCGTCGAGACGCTGGCCGTCGAGCGCGCCAAGGCCGTCTTCGGCGTCGAGCACGCCAACGTCCAGCCCTACTCCGGCTCGCCCGCCAACCTCGCCGCCTATCTCGCCTTCGCCGACCCCGGCGACACCGTGCTGGGCATGTCGCTGCCGATGGGCGGCCACCTCACGCACGGCTGGGGCGTCTCGGCGACCGGCAAGTGGTTCCACGGCGTGCAGTACGGCGTCCGCGCCGACACCGCCCGCATCGACTTCGACGAGGTGCGCGACCTCGCCCGCAAGGAACGCCCGAAGATCATCTTCTGTGGCGGTACGGCCGTGCCGCGCACCATCGACTTCGCCGCCTTCGGTGACATCGCCCGCGAGGTCGACGCCGTCCTCGTCGCCGATATCGCGCACATCGCCGGGCTGATCGCCGGCGGCGCCCACCCCTCGCCCGTCCCGCACGCCGACGTCATCTCCACCACCACCCACAAGACGCTGCGCGGCCCCCGCGGCGCCATGCTGATGTCCCGCGCCACGCATGCCAAGGCCGTCGACAAGGCCGTCTTCCCCGGCCTCCAGGGCGGCCCGCACAACCACACCACCGCCGCCATCGCGGTCGCCCTGCACGAGGCCGCCGCACCCTCCTTCCGGGACTACGCGCACGCCGTCGTCGCCAACGCCAAGGCGCTCGCCGAGGCGCTGCTGGCCCGCGGCTTCGACCTGGTCTCCGGTGGTACGGACAACCACCTGGTGCTGATCGACCTCACGTCCAAGGACGTACCGGGCAAGGTCGCCGCGAAGGCGCTGGACCGGGCCGGCATCGTCGTGAACTACAACACCGTCCCCTTCGACCCCCGCAAGCCCTTCGACCCGTCCGGCATCCGGATCGGCACGCCCTCGCTGACGTCCCGGGGTCTGGGCACCGACCGCATGCCGCTGGTCGCGGAGTGGATCGACCGCGCGGTGACGGCGGCACACGCCGGTGACGAGGACGCCCTCGCCGTCATCCGGGGCGAGGTCACCGAGCTGATGACGAGCTACCCGGCACCGGGACTGCCGATCGCCTGACGTCGGGCGACGGGCCCGCCGGTCGCCCGGCGGGCCCACCCGAACGCCGGCTCCCGCCCGCTTCGCGGACCACGCGGCGGGGCCGCCCGGGGACCTGAGACAATCAGTGCCATGGCTCTCGATCGCCCACCCGTCGCCCACCACCACCCTCAGGGGAATGGCTCCGCCATGCAGCGTCGTCCGCGTGTCCTGTCCGGTATTCAGCCCACCGCCGGTTCCTTCCACCTCGGGAACTACCTCGGCGCGGTGCGCCAGTGGGTGGCCCTGCAGGAGTCCCACGACGCCTTCTACATGGTGGTCGACCTCCACGCGATCACCGTTCCGCAGGACCCCGCGGAGCTGCGTCGCAACACCCGGGTCGCCGCGGCCCAGCTGCTGGCCGCCGGCCTCGACCCGGAGCGGTGCACGCTCTTCGTCCAGAGCCATGTGCCCGAGCACGCACAGCTCGGCTGGGTCATGAACTGCGTGACCGGCTTCGGCGAGGCGTCGCGGATGACCCAGTTCAAGGACAAGTCGGCGAAGCAGGGCACGGACCGTACGACCGTCGGTCTGTTCACCTACCCCGTGCTGATGGTCGCCGACATCCTGCTCTACCAGGCCGACCAGGTCCCGGTCGGTGAGGACCAGCGCCAGCACCTGGAACTGACCCGCGATCTCGCGGACCGTTTCAACGGCCGCTACGGCGACACCTTCACCATCCCCAACCCGTACATCGTCAAGGAGACGGCGAAGATCTTCGATCTTCAGGACCCGTCGATCAAGATGAGCAAGTCGGCGTCCTCGCCCAAGGGCATCATCGACCTCCTCGACGAGCCGAAGGCCACCGCCAAGAAAATCAAGAGCGCCGTGACGGACACCGACACGGTGATCCGCTTCGAACGCGAGGCGAAGCCGGGAGTCAGCAACCTCCTGACGATCCTCTCCACGCTCACCGGCACGGCCGTCCCGGAGCTGGAGAGCGCGTACGAGGGCAAGGGATACGGCGCTCTCAAGACGGATCTGGCCGAGGTGATGGTCGATTTCGTCACACCTTTCCGGGACCGTACGCAGGAATATCTGGACGACCCCGAGACGCTGGACTCGATCCTGGCCAAGGGCGCGGAGAAGGCCCGCGCGGTGGCCGCCGAGACCCTCGCCACCACGTATGACCGGCTCGGATTGCTGCCGGCGAAGCACTGAAGCGGCGCCCCGCGAGGCAGGTTCCGACCGGCCTCGCGGGTGGCCGGGAGGCGCTCGTGTCGCGCGCGAGGGCCCGAGGTCCTGGTTATAACAGGACTGATGACGCTCCCCGCCCGGGGCGCGCACCCGGCACACTGATAGCGGCGCCCTTCAGCGCCGCAGAAACATCCGGAGGGAGAACGCAGTGGGGACCGTAACGCTGGGCGTTTCGATCGCGGTCCCGGAGCCTTACGGAAGCTTCCTGCAGAGGAAGCGCGAGGGCTTCGGGGACCCTGCCGCACACGGCATCCCCACGCACATCACCCTCCTCCCGCCGACGGAGGTCCCCGTCGAGGCGCTGCCCGGTATCGAGCGCCACCTCGCCGAGGTCGCGGCCTCCTTCCGCCCCTTCCCCCTCCGCCTGGAGGGCACCGACACCTTCCGGCCCCTGTCGCCGGTCGTCTTCGTGAAGCTCGCCGAGGGGGAGGCGGCCTGCACCGCGCTGCAGGCCCGGATTCGCACCGCGTCCGGCCCGTGCGCCCGTGAACTGCAGTTCCCATACCACCCGCACGTCACGGTCGCCCACGGCATCGCCGAGGAGGCGATGGACCGCGCCCAGGCCGAGCTCAGGGACTTCTCCGCGACCTGGACGATCGGCGGGTTCGCGCTCTACGAACAGGGCGCGGACGCGGTGTGGCGGCTGGAACGGGAGTACCCCTTCGGCCCGCAGACGGCCGGAGTGCCGCGCCAGGCCGCCGACCTCTCCCGGCCGCCTGCCCCTTCCTGCTGACTCCGGCTCCTTCTCTGGCGGCGCCGTCACCCTCGCCGCCCCCTCACCTCACATCGGCAGCCGGCGGAACACCGCGCGCGGCGCATGCCGCAGCGCCGACATCACGTACCGCAGCGCGCCCGGCACCCACACGATCTCCGCGCGCCGCCGCAGCCCGTCCTCGACCGCCTCGGCGACCGCCTGCGGCGTGGTCGCCAGGGGCGCCGCCGGAAGCCCGGCCGTCATCTTGGTGCGGACGAAGCCGGGCCTGACGACCATCACGTGGACGCCGCTGCCGTGCAGGGAGTCGCCCAGGCCCTGGGCGAAGGCATCCAGGCCGGCCTTGCTGGAGCCGTAGACGAAGTTCGAACGGCGCGCCCGCTCGCCGGCCACCGAGGACATGACGACCAGCGAGCCGTGTCCCTGGCTCCGCAGCGCCTGGCCGCAGATCAGGGCCGCGGACAGCGCGCCCGTGTAGTTGGTCCGGACGACCTTGAGCGCCCGCGCGCAGTCGTTCTCGTCGCGGGCCTGGTCGCCGAGCACCCCGAACGCCAGCAGCACCATGTCGATGTCCCCGTCGGCGAAGATCTTGCCGAGGGTCTCTTCGTGCCGGTCGGTGTCCAGCGCGTCGAACGGGACCGTGCGGACGTCGGCGCCCAGGTCCCGCAGCCGGTCGGCGGATTCCTCCAGCGCCGGGGAGGGGCGGCCGGCCAGCCAGATGGTGCGGGTGCGGCGGGCGGCGAGGCGGGCGGCGGTGGCCAGCCCGATCTCGGAGGTGCCGCCGAGGACGAGCAGGGACTGGGGGGCGCCGAAAGCGTCTTTCATGACGGGTGCGTCCTTCACAGTGGGCGGGATGGATGGGATGGACGTATGCGTGCGGGACGGGGCGTGGCGGGCGCGGTTCGCGACGGCCGCCGGGCCGTGACCTAGAGGCCGAGCCGGCGGGCGAGGTCGGAGGTGAAGACCCCGTGCGGGTCCAGCTCGGCGCGCAGGGCGCGGAAGGCGGGCAGGTCGGCGTACATCGCGGACAGCAGCTCGGGGCGCAGCCGCGAGTCCTTCGCCAGGTAGACCCGCCCGCCCGCCGCAGCGACCTCCTCGTCCAGCTCGTCGAGGAACGTGCCCAGGCCCGGCAGCCCGGCGGGGATGTCCAGGGCAAGCGTCCACCCCTCGGTGGGGAAGGACAGCCAGCCGGGTCCGGCGGGGCCGAAGCGTTTGAGCACGGCGAGGAAGGACGGGCACCGCCGGTCCCCGATGCGGTGCACGATGCGGCGCAGCGTCTCCTCCTGCCCGTGCCCCACCACGAACTGGTACTGGACGAAGCCGCCGCGGCCGTAGATCCGGTTCCAGTGCGGCAGACCGTCCAGCGGATGGAAGAACGCGGACAGCCGCTGCAGCTCACCGGTGCGACGGCGGGGCGCCTTGCGGTACCAGAGCTCGTTGAACAGGGCCACGGCCGGGCGGCTGAGCAGGCCATCCGGCAGATGACGCGGTGCGGGCGGCAGCCGGCCGGGCCGGAAGGCGAGCGCGTCGCGCCGCGCGCGGGGCCCGAGGGCTTCGGCCGGTGCGTGGTCGCCGCGGGTGAGCACCGCCCGGCCGCGCGCCCGGCCGCGGGCGAGCAGGTCGATCCAGGCGACGGAGTAGCGGTAGCGGTGGTCGGTGGCCGCCAGCCGGGAGAGCAGGTCGTCCAGGTCCGTGGCGCGCTCGGTGTCGACGCTCATCAACGAGGTCTCCACCGGCAGGAGTTGGATGACCGCCCCGAGAATGATGCCGGTCAGGCCCATGCCGCCGGTGGTGGCGTCGAACAGGTCGGTGCCGGGGGCGACGGTGCGGACCTCGCCGTCCGCCGTGAGCAGCTCCAGGGACCGTACGTGGCGGGCGAAGGAGCCGGAGCCGTGATGGTTCTTGCCGTGGATATCGGCGCCGATCGCCCCGCCGACCGTCACGAAGCGGGTGCCGGGCGTCACCGGCACGAACCAGCCCAGCGGCAGCAGCACCTGCATCAGGCGGTGCAGGCTCACCCCGGCGTCGCACGTCACCACGCCCGCCTCGGCGTCGATGCCACGGATCCGGTCCAGCCCGGTCATGTCCCAGACGGTGCCCCCGGCGTTCTGCGCGGCATCGCCGTACGCCCGCCCGAGCCCGCGCGCGATGCCGCCGCGCGGCCCGCACTCCCGCACCGCGGTCACGGCGTCCGCCGCTGAGCCGGGACGGACCAGGCGGGCGGAGGTCGGGGCGGTGCGGCCCCAGCCGGTGACGGACCCGACGGGGCCGGTCGGGGTGCCGGCCAAGGGGTCCGCGGAGCCGGCCGGGACGGTGGGGGGAGAGGGCGCGGAGGTCACGTCAGGCGGCATGCCACCGACCGTAGTGCCGGGGATCAGGCGATAAGCCGCTATTGCTCCCGCCTGCGCCCGCTCCTCGCCGAAAAGAGTGATTAATGGTGTGTCTGGGCTAATCATGAGGAAAGTCTGCCGTCGGGCAGTGAGAGTCGAAGAGTCAACGCCGCACCGGCGAAAGCGCGTGCCCGTATCCGTACGGGGCCGAGCCCGCGGCGCCCACCCCGCACCGACATACCGGCACCGACGCACAGGCACGACGTACAGGCACCGACCCCAGGCCATCGCCCTCGACGAGCTCACGGATGCGTACGCACGGTAGGCACCGTACGGATCGGATAGAGGTGACCCCGCTGTCTCCCGAAGATCTCGACCACCGACTGCTCGTGGCGCTGCGCGACTGCGGCGCGGACGCCCGGGTCGCCGCCGTCGCCCGCGCCCTCTCCCGCGGCGGCGAGCACGGCGCCCTGTGGCTCGCCGCCGGTCTCGCGGGCGCCGCGGCCGACCGGCCCCGGCGCCGCACCTGGCTGCGCGGTACGGCGCTGATCGGCGGCGCGCACCTGGCGAGCATGGCCCTCAAGCGGGCCGTACGCCGCCCCCGCCCCCGTGTGGCCGACCTCGCCCCGCTCGTCCGCACCGCGGGTGAGCACTCCTTCCCCAGCTCCCACGCCACCTCGGCCGCCGCCGCCGTGGTGGCGCTCGGCGCGCTGCGGCCCGCGGGCGCGGCGCTGCCCGTGCTGGCCGCGGCCGTCTGCGTGTCCCGCATCGTCGTGGGCGTCCACTACCCGACCGATGTCGTGGCGGGTGCCGCGCTGGGCGCCCTGACCGCGCGGGCGGGTGCGGGCTGGATGCACGCGGCCGTATCGGCCTCCCCGGGCGGCACCCATGGGTGAGCACACCACCCTCCTGGAGGAGCAGCCGCCGAGGCCAGGCGGGCCCGTCACCCCGCCCACCGCGTCCGCCCGCCGGTCGCGCTGGGTGGCCCTGCCGCTGGGCCTGCTGCGCACCACCCGTCCGCGCCAGTGGGTCAAGAACGTGCTCGTGGTGGCCGCGCCTGCGGCCGCGGGCGACCTCTTCCGCCGCCAGACGCTGAGCCAACTCGCGGTGGTCTTCGTCCTGTTCACGGCAGCCGCGGCCGCGGTCTACCTGATCAACGACGCGCAGGACGCGGCGGCCGACCGGGCGCACCCCGACAAGTGCCGTCGCCCGGTCGCCGCGGGCGAGGTCCCGGTGGCGTTGGCGTACACCGCCGGAGGGCTGCTGGCGCTCCTCGTGCCGTTGGCGGCGGCCGTGCTGTGCAACGCCGCTACCGCCGCGCTGATCGTCGCCTACCTCGTGATGCAGCTGGCCTACTGCGTCAGCCTCAAGCACGTCCTGGTCGTCGACCTCGTCGTCGTCACCAGCGGCTTCCTGATGCGGGCGATGTCCGGCGGGCTGGCGCTCGGCATCCCGCTCTCCCGCTGGTTCCTGATCACCGCGGGCTTCGGCGCGCTGTTCATGGTCTCCGCCAAGAGGTACTCGGAGGCCCTCCGGGCGACCGGCGAGAAGGGGCAGACCCGCGCGCTGCTGCGCGAGTACACCGAGGGCTATCTGCGCTTCGTCTGGCAGCTCGCGGCCGGCGGCGCGGTGCTCGCGTACTGCCTGTGGGCGCTGGAGAGCGGCAACAGCGCGGACGTGCTGCCCTGGCGGCAGTTGTCGATGGTGCCGTTCATCCTCGCCGTGCTGCGGTACGCCGTCTTCGCCGACCGGGGCACGGCCGGCGCACCGGAGGACGTCGTGCTGCGCGACCGGACACTGGCCGTCATCGGCGTGGTGTGGATCGGGATGTACGCCATGGCCGTCGCGGACGTATGAGCGAAACGCCCACCGCCGCTCCGCCGCGCGAGGAGCCCGGGAGCGGCGCGCCGGGCCGCCGCGGGCTGCTCGCCGAGATGGCCGGCTTCGCCGTCGCCGGCTGCCTCGCGTACGCCGTCGACCTCGGACTGTTCCTCTGGCTGCGGGGCCCGGTCGGCCTGGGGCCGCTCACCGCGAAATCACTGTCGTTCCTGGCCGGTTGCACGGTCGCGTACGCCGGCAACGCGGTCGGCACCTACCGGGGCGCCACCGCGGGCACGAGCCGGCTGCGGCAGGCCGCGGTCTTCCTCGCGGTGAACCTGGCCGGCGCGCTGGTCCAACTCGCCTGCCTCGGCATCTCGCACTACGTGCTCGGTCTGACCTCACGGCGCGCGGACGTGGTGTCCGGCGCGGGAATCGGCATGGCCCTGGCTACCTGCCTGCGTTTCTGGGGTACACGGAGGCTAGTGTTCCGCATCTCCGGGGGCACCCGTCGCAAGACGAGAAGGGCATGAGGCGCGAGAGGGGAACGCCATGGACCGGCTGAGCAAGCTGCCGGTGATCGGACTGGCCGCGACCTGGCTGATGACCACGCACCTCTGGCGCGCCTACGAGCGGATGCTGCGGGTCCGCTGGACCAGGCTCGCCGCCGCGATCACCTTCACCAGCTTCGTCGCGCTCTTCCCGCTGCTCACCGTCGCCGCCGCCATCGGCGCCGCACTGCTCAGCGACGGCCAACTGCACACCCTCCAGGGCAAGCTCGCCGAGCAGATCCCCGGCATCTCGGGGCAGCTCGACCTCGCCGGCTTCGTCGACAACGCGGGAACCGTCGGCCTCATCGCAGGTGCCGCGCTGCTGCTCACCGGCATCGGCTGGGTCGAGGCGCTGCGCGACTGTCTGCGCGCCGTGTGGGAGAAGGGCGACGAGGGCGCCAACTTCTTCGTCAGCAAGCTGCGGGACGGCGCACTGCTGCTCGGCCTCGGTGGCGTCGCCCTGCTCTCGGTCGCCTGTTCGATCTTCGCGTCCTCAGCGGTGGGCAAGGCCGCCGATGCGATCGGACTGCCGCAGGGCGGCATCGGCAGCAGCCTGCTCTCCGCCGCCGGCTTCTGTATCGCCGTGCTCGCGGACTTCCTGCTCCTCGTCTACGTCCTGACCAGACTGCCCGGAGCGGAGCCCCCGCGCCGCGCGGTCGTGGTCGCCGGCCTCATCGGCGCCATCGGCTTCGAACTGCTGAAACTGCTGCTCAGCGGCTACCTGCAGGGCGTCGCCTCAAGAAGCATGTACGGCGCCTTCGGCACCCCGATCGCGCTCCTCCTGTGGATCAATTTCACGGCGAAGCTGCTGGTGTTCTGCGCGTCCTGGACGGCGACGCAGGACCCGGAGAGCGAAACGGCGGGGGAGGAGACCGAGGCCGACGGGGGCTCGGGGAGCACGGCGGATGCCGGGGCCGACGACACACCGTCAGGCGGCGCACGCGGCGGCGCGTCCGGGCCCGCCCCCGCCGGTCCCGCAGCCCGCCCACCCGGCACCTCGGCCGACCGGCGGCTGCGGACGTAGCGGACGGCGTAAGCCCCGGGCGCGCCGCAGCGGGCCGACCTGCGCTCAGCTCACTTCCGGCGGCGGCCCCGTACGAGGTCCGGCAGCGGCCAGTGGCGGTGGACACCGGCCGCCAGGATGCCCAGCAGCACCACGGCGCCGCCCATGAGCGCCACGGCGGTCCAGGCGCCGCCCGAACCGTGCGAGGAGTCCAGCGCCGCCTGGGTGTGGTGCTGCCCGCCCTTCTCGTTCTTCTTGTCGGCACCGACCTTGGTCGCGTCACCCTCTTCGCTGCGGGGTCCGACCAGCCGCCCGACGGGCTCCACCTTCGTGGCCGCCGCGAAGCCCCAGTCGAGGAGCTTGGCCGCCTCCCGGTAGGCCTCGTTGTGCTCCTTCTTCCCCGGGTTCATGACCGTGACGAGGAGCTTGCGGTCGCCGCGCTGGGCCACACCGGTGAAGGTCGCCCCGGCGTTGGTGGTGGAACCGTTCTTCACACCCGCCATGCCGGGGTACGGCTTGATGTCGAAGTCGCCCACCAGCAGACGGTTGGTGTTCTGGATCCCGAAGCTCTTCCGCTTGCCGTTCTTCCCCGCCTCGGCGGGAAACTGCGCGGTGGGTGTCGAGCAGTACTCGCGGAAGTCGGCGTTCTGCAGGCCCGCCCGGGCGAACAGACTCAGGTCGTACGCGCTGGAGACCTGGCCCGGCGCGTCGTAACCGTCCGGCGTGACGACATTGGTGTCCGTGGCGTTCAGTTCCTCGGCGCGCTGCTGCATCTGGGCGACGGTGGCCTTCGTGCCGCCGTTCATCGCCGAGAGGGTGTGCACCGCGTCGTTCCCGGAGCGCAGGAAGACACCGAGCCACAGGTCACGGACCGAGTAGGTCAGGTTCTCCTTTATGCCGACGAGGCTGCTGCCCTCGCCCATGTCCGCGAGGTCGGCGGGCTTGACCTTGTAGTTCTGGTCCTTGCGGAACTTCGGGATGAGCGTGTCGGCGAAGAGCATCTTCAGCGTGCTGGCCGGGGCCAGCCGCCAGTGCGGATTCTTCGCGGCCAGGACCTTGCCGGACTCGGCGTCGGCCACGATCCACGAACGGGCCGTGAGCTGGTCGGGCCCCGGAAGCTTCGGCGCCCCGGCCTTCAACCGGACCTGGACGCCGGGCGCACCCAGATTTTTCCCGCCGACCTGCGACATCTTCGCCGGCGGAGCGGGTGCCGCGGGAGGCTTGGGTCCGTCCTGCGGATCGGCGTACGCGGTGCCGGCCAACAGCAGCGGCGACACCAGCAGCGCGGAAGAAGCCAGCGCGGCGGCGGTACGCACAGGAAACGCCGTGCGCACCGGGGCGGCGCCGGTGGTGGGAGTAGGGACAGCCGTGGAAGCAGAGAAGGTCGTCGGCACGTCGGTGAACGTACCCGTCCCGGGCCGTGTCGCCGCCGGTACCCCACGGAAGAGTGCCCCTGCCGACCGCCGGATGGAGGCTCTGCCCATACTGGAACTCATGAAGCTCTCGCGCCCCGTCTCCTGGTTCCTGCTCGCCTTCGGGGTCTGGAGCTGGTTCATCTGGATCACTTTCGTCAAAAACCTCTGGAACGACGGGAGCGGACTCGCCTTTGACGACGCGGGTGACCCGACCGCCTACTTCTGGGTGCATCTGGTGCTCGCCGTGACGTCTTTTCTCTTGGGGACGGCGATCGGCGTGATCGGGTTCCGTGGAGTACGCGCTCTGCGCCGCCGGTCGGCCGACGACACACCGGACGGCACGCCCGAGCAGTCCTCGCCGTCCGCCTCCTGAGGACCTGAATAACGGACACGTGGAGTAGCCGTGATCTTCGCCCTGATCGTGGTGCCGGTCATCGGACTGTTCTTCGGCGTGCACCGCTACCTCTGGTGCCGGCTCGTCCGCGACACCACCACACCCGGCAGCCGGCTCCGCCGCGCCGGCACCGTGGCCGCCTACGTCCTGCCCCTGACGGCCTTCGGCGCCCTGCTCTCCGGTCGCTCCGGTGCACCCCTGCCCGTCCAGCAGGCACTGGCCTGGCCCGGCTACCTCTGGCTGGCCCTGGTGCTCTACCTCACCCTGGCGCTGCTGGTGGGGGAAGTCGTCCGGCTGGTGTGGCTGCGGGCGTCCCGGGGGCCGCGGGGGCGCGACGGCGGGAAGGACTCCGGCGCCCCGGACGGCCGGGAGAACAGAGCCGAGCCGGATGGCCGGGCGGAGCCCTCTGCCCCGCCCACCGCGCAGGAACAGGCCCCGACCCTGCTTCCGCCCGGCACCTCCGCCCTGCCGTCCCCGCCGTCCCCACCCCGCCGTGTCTTCATCGCACGGGCGGTCGCGGCAGGCGCGACCCTCGCCGCCACGGCCACCGTCGGCTACGGCGCCGCGACGGCCCTGCGTACTCCGCGGATCAAGCACGTCACCGTGCCGCTGGCCAAGCTGCCGCGCGCCGCCCACGGCTTCCGGATCGCCGTCGTCAGCGACATCCACCTCGGCCCCATCCTCGGCCGCGGGCACACCCGGCGCATCGTCGAGGCGATCAACCGCACCGGCCCCGATCTGGTGGCCATCGTCGGCGACCTTGTGGACGGCAACGTCGCCGAACTCGGCCCCGCCGCCGCACCCCTGCGCGATCTGCACGCACGGCACGGCGCGTACTTCGTCACCGGTAACCACGAGTACTACTCGGGCGCCGCCCAGTGGGTCGACCACGTAAGGGAGTTGGGCGTCCACCCGCTGGAGAACGCCCGCACCGAACTCCCCGGCTTCGACCTCGCGGGCATCAACGACCTCGCCGGCGAGCCCGAACACCAGGGCCCCGACTACGCCCGCGCGTTGGGCGGCCGCGACACCTCCCGCGCCGTCGTCCTGATGGCCCACCAGCCGGTCACCATCCACGACACCGTGCGCCACGGCGTGGACCTCCAGCTCTCCGGCCACACCCACGGCGGCCAGATGTGGCCCGTCACCTACATCGCCGAGGCCACCAACCCCACCAACTCCGGCCTGGCGCGCTACGGCGACACCCAGCTCTACGTCACCCGTGGCGCCGGCGCCTGGGGCCCGCCCGTACGCGTCGGAGCCCCGCCGGACATCACGATCGTCGAACTGGCCTCGCTGCGGGCGTGATCGTCTCGGACAGGTTGCGCTGCGTAGGTAACAACCCCTCTACAAATCCGGTGCCCATCTTGCGCGAAATCGGACTAGTCCCGACATTCGATCTTGCAGTCGAGGGGGTCAACTCCCTAGTCTTTATTGACTTTACGTTGCCCTTACCGTGCCTTCGTGGGCGGCGCGAAGGGGACGGGCAGGACACGCGGGGAACGGGGAGAGCAGATGGCTGAGCGGTTCAAGGTCGACCTCGACGAGCTGGACGGCGTTGTACGTCAGCTGAAGCGCCTTCAAGGCGATATGGACGAACCGAGCCAGAAGGTGAAGTACAGCACGAACATCCCGAAGTCCGCATTCGGGGGCGAGTTCATCGAGCGAGGCAGGCTCGCCAACGCCCACGACCAGATGCAGGGGTACATGACGGAGGTCATCACCGCCCTCCAGGACCTCATCCGTGACTTCGGGGACAAGACGGAAGCCAGCCGCGGCGCCTACGAGGACCAGGAGCACAACGCCAAGACCTCGATGAACGGCTGAGCGACGCACGATGGACGCACGACAGATGGTGATGAGGACGAAGGGGGGCCTGCATGGTTGACGCCGCGCAGGAGTACGAGAGCGCCAAGACGATGGAGCGGCAGCGGAAAGCGGACGAGCGGGAAGAGCGGCTCAGCGCGTTCAAGGGCCAGCGCGTCACTCCCACGTCGCCCTCCGACTTCCATCACCGAGGAATCAGCGAGCTGCGTGCGTTGGTCGAGCACGCCAACCCCGACGCGATCGAGAACTCCGGCAACCACTGGCGCGCCTCTGCCGACCGTCTCGCTGGGCAGGACGGGCGCGGCGGCATCCGCAAGGCCTTCATGGACGCCGTGGACCACGCCTCGGCTCACTGGCAGGGCTCTGCCGCCGAAGCCTTCCGCCGGGAAGCGCTCAAGGTGCTCGACAAGGTCGACAGGACGTACGGGCACGCCAGGGTTGTCGAGCGCACGCTGATCGGCACGCGGGAATCCGGTCCCGAAACGGGCGTTGCCCACAACCTTCGCGAGGCCAAGAAGACCATGTCCGGGATCAAGGATCCCGGCAAGGTCGACAGCGCCCTCGATGACAGCGGGGACGACGCCCAGTTCCACCGGGACATGGCCAACCCGAAGATGGACGCCCGCATGGCGCTTGAGCTCAACAGGGACAGCCTGTCGCTGAGCAAGGAGCGCCAGGTCGAGGCCGTCATCGTGATGGACGAGCTGGCGGCCAACTACGAAGCTCACTCCGGCATTCTGGAGGAAGGGACCGATCCGGGCGGAGTCAAGGGTGACTGGCCCAAGCACCCCTCGTCGAGCTCCTCGCCGCCGCCGGTCAACATGCCCGTGATCGGCGGCCCGCGCCCGAAGCCGTCGTCCGTGACTCCGAAGATGCCCAATGGCGCGGGCGGATCCGCGGTGCCGGAAGGCTTCGACGGGCCCAAGATCAGCCGGCCCGAGCTGCCCGTGCAGACCGGACTGGACAGTGTGCAGGGCGGCACCATGGCCCCGCCGACGGGCGGCGGCTCACTCGGTGGTGGCGCGCCCGGCGGTGGCCACGGCGTGAGCGGCGGCACAGGCGGAGCCTTCGGCGGAGCGATCCCCGTGGGTGGCATCGGCGCTCCCGGCGGCGGCGCGGGCTCTGGAGCGCGTGGCGCCGGTGGGATGCGCGGTGGCGGTATGCCGGGCGCCGCGGGTGGCAGCAACGCGGCACGTGGCGGCGCTGCCGGGCGCACCGGCGCGCAGGCACGTACCCGAGGTGGCATGGCCGGTAAGCCGGGCGGCCCGACGGGTGGCGCCAAGCAGGGCGGCTCCGGATTGCACCGTAGCCGCGGCGGCCTGAAGGCGGGCACCGGGCAAGGCGGCAAGGGTATGGCAGGCGCCCCCGGAGCCAAGGGGAACCGGAACGAGGAGAAGGAGCGCACCACCAAGCAGCGCCCCGATTACCTCGTCGAGGATGAAGAGACGTGGACTCCACAACGTAATGTGGCGCCTCGCGTCATCGAGTAAGCGGGCGAAGCCGTCGCACGGCGGCCCGCGAGGACGGCCCCGCACCTGAGGTGCGGGGCCTCTCCTCAGGCGGAACACAGCCGCCCGGACAGCACAGCAAGAAGGAGCGAAGGATGAGGGTCACCCGAACACTGCGTGCGACGGTGGGTGCTGCGCTCACGGGAGCGCTGCTGCTGGCCGCGGGCGGTACCGCCTCCGCAGATCAGACACGCAAGGATCTGTGGCCGCTGGAGGCGTTCGGGGCCCAGCAGGCGTGGCAGTCGGCCACCGGCAAGGGCATCACCGTGGCGGTGCTCGACAGCGGTTTCCGCAAGTCCCACCAGGACCTGACCGGACAGTTCGTCCGGGGCGAGAACTTCGCGAACACCACGCAGGGCGACGGGTCCAAGGACCTCGCCCCTGGGGAGGATCTTCGCGACCACGGAACCGCCATGGCCGGAATCATCGCCGGTCACGGGCACGGGGCAGGGGGCTCCGACGGCGTCAAGGGGCTGGCGCCCGGCGCCAAGATCATGCCGCTGCCGACGTACAAGAATGGCGCGGCCGCCACGCGATACGCGGTCGATCACGGCGCCGACGTCATCAACATGTCCTTCGAGGAGACCCCGTCCGCTGACACCTGCGCGTCGATCCACTACGCGGTGGAGAAGGGCGTGGTGGTCGTGGCCGGTGTCGGCAACGGCGGCAACTCGGTGAAGAACTACCCGGTGGCGTGCCCCGGCGCGATCGGCGTGGGAGCGGTGGACGAGTTCGGTGAGGCATCCGACTCGAACAACGTCAACACCACTCTCGATCTTCTCGCCCCGGGTGTGAAGGTCCCGGTCGCGATGGGCAAGAGCGACTCTGCCTACCGCACTGCGGACGGCAGCTCGGCCGCCACGGCCTACGTCTCTGCCACCGTCGCGCTCCTCAAGGAGAAGTTCCCGGACCTCACTCCCGGCCAGATCGCCAACCGGCTGGTCAAGACGGCCGGCCTGCCGCAGGCACAGAAGGACAAGCACCTCAAGCTCCCGGACACGCACTACGGCTACGGCTTCATTCAGCCCGGCCCGGCTCTGCGACGCGATATCGCGGCGGGCCCGGCCCAGGGCCCGTTGCCCATGCCGAAGGGCGCGGCGCCGCAGGAACCCGTCAAGGCCGGTGCCGACAAGGGACAGGACCCCGACCCGCCCATGGGCGGGAAGCAGAAGCTCATGCTCTACGGCGGTATCGGCGTCGGTGCGCTGATCGTGATCGGCATCGTGGTCGGTGTCGTGGTCGCCGTCCGCCGCCGAAGCAGCGCCGGAAGCCAGGCCTGGGGCTGACTCACCGCAGGCCGTCGCACTGACGCCTGCTGAACGCGCCTGTACGAGAAGCTGCCGCCCGATCCGCACCGGGCGGCAGCTTTCTCATGTGGCGGCGTGACATCGGTCCCTCATCCGAGGCCCGGAACGAGACGCCTGCGCTGTTGATGGTCGGCCTCGCCCGTACGCACCCTTCGCGCTCCCGGCACCCGAGAGGGCTGCCGACCGTTCCCACACGGTCGGCGGCTCTCCTTTCGTTCCCTTGGAGCGACCGCTGCCGGTCGGGCCGGGAAAAAATCGCAGGACCGACCCCCCGCCCCGCTGTTAGCTTCCGTAGCCATGGAGCCCGTAGGTGAAAAAGCCATACGCACGTCGTTCGTGAACTGCTCGAAGGGGGAGGCGAGCAGGATCAATCTTCCCGTGGGGGTGGCCGAGCTGCCCTGGGCGGATCTGGACTTTCTCGGGTGGCGTGACCCGGGGGCGCCGGACCGGGGGTATCTGGTGGCACCGCGTGGGGACGAGCTGGTCGGTGTGACGCTGCGGGTTCCGCAGGGGGTGCGGCGGAGTTTCACCAAGACGACGGTGTGCTCGGTCTGTGTGACCGGGCATCCGGGGCCCGGTGTCAGCCTGCTCGCCGCGCGTCGAGCGGGGTCCTCGGGGCGGCAGGGGAACACCGTCGGCACCTACTTCTGCGCCGACCTCGCATGCTCCCTGTACGTGCGTGGCCGTAAGCGTTCGCAGCTCGCCGGGCGGCACGAGGAGACGCTGCCGCTCAAGGAGCGGATCGCACGGACGGTGCGGAACCTGGATGCCTTTCTGCAGAAGGTCCTTGAGGGGAAGGGAGAGTAGGCCGGCTCGTCCTCCGGGCTTCTCAGCCCTTGCCGTCGGAGCCTGCGCCGTGGGAGGGCGGCTCTCCCGTCGGGGCGATCCGGTCCGACGGGCGGAGCAGGAACTCGCTCAGCACATCGGTCACTTCGCGTACCAGGGGCCGCAGTACGCGAAAGCGGGAGGCGGCCACCGCGCGGGCGACCAGGGGCGTCGTGCGTTCCACCAGGGCGCGGCTGCGGGCGCACTGCGGTGAGCGGTCGTGGACCCAGTAGAGGACCAGGCCCATCTGCTGCAGCCACAGCAACTGCGGTAGCTGCGAGGCGAGTTCGGGAGCCGGCTTGATGTCCGCGCCGGCCAGGACCTCGCGGTGCAGGGCGATGGCGGCGTCCCGTGGGCCCTGCGATTCCCCGGAGAAGGGGCTGAGCGGGCTGGCGGGGTCGGCGGCGTTCTTGAAGAACTGGGCGGCGAACTCGTGGTACGGCTCGGCGATGTCCAGCCACGCGAGCAGCACCCCGCGCAGCCGGTCCGACAGGCCCGTCTCGCGGGCGAGGATGTCCTGGACGGCGGCCGCGTGCTCCTGGGCGATCCGGTGGTAGAACCCCTGGACGAGGTGCTCTTTGGAGCCGAAGTAGTAGTACGCGTTGCCGACGGAGACGCCGGCCTCCTGGGCGATGGCTCGCATCGTGGTCCGGTCGTAGCCGCGCTCGCGGAAGAGGCGCAGGGCGGTCTCCAGGATCAGCCGCCGGGTCTGCTCGCTCTTGGCCCCGGGGCCGCTCCCGGGCCCGGCCGCCTTCCCGCTGCTCGTCGTCGCGTCGTCCACGGGACGACCTTAATCGGCGGTCGGCTCCGGCTCTGCCCCCGGCCCGGATACGGGGAAACGCGAGCTGCCCCTGGAGGCCGGGTCGCGCCTGTTCACTCCGGCTCCCGCGCCCAGCCCCCGAGTCGGCCGTCCCAGCAACCGTCAGCCCCCCCGCCCCGCCCGGTCCCCGTCACAGCCCATGTGCCGCCAGGAAGTCCGTGATGAGGCCCACCCACTCCGTCGGCCGCTCGACCATCGGCACGTGGCCGGTGGCGATCTCGGCGTAGGCGGCGCCGGGGATGTGGTCGGCCACATAGCGGGAGAGCGAGGGGTGCAGGAGCTGATCCCGAGTCGTGGCGATGACGAGGGTCGGCACGGCGAGCTGCGGGAGGTCGGCGGTGGTGTCCACGGTCCCTACGAGCGCGGCCTGCTCCGCCGAACCGGGCGGCCGGAGGCCGGGGCTCGGGTCCAGTACGGCGTCCAGCTCCTTCGGCGACAGGGCGTTCAGGTACTCCGGGGACAGACTGCCCAGCGCTCCCGCCTGCGCGAAACCCGTGTCGTCCCCCTCCGCCAGCAGCCTCAGCCACAGGGCAAGCCAGAGGTCGAGGCGTCGGTCGGGGCGGGCGAGTGCCGAGGTCAGGACCAGGCCGCGGACCCGGTCGGGGTGGCGGGCGGCGGCCCGTACGGACACGGCGGTGCCCAGCGAGAAGCCGATCAGCGTGAAGGTCTCCAGGCCCGCCGCTTCGGCCTCGGCAACCAACGCGTCGGCCAGGGCGTCCAGCGTCAACGGGGCGGTGGCGCGCGGGGTACGACCGGAGCCCGGGTAGTCGGGGGCGACGACGCGGTGGCCGGATGCGGTGAGGACGGGGATGAGCGGGGAGAAGTTCCTCTCGATGCTGCCGGTCGCGCCGTGTGCCAACAGGATGCCGGGGCCGTGCGCGTCACCGGTCGTCGCCGTGGACAGCCGCGGCAGAACGCGCGTGGTGGCGTCGGCCGTGGCGGGAGATGCGGCAGCGGAGGCCGGTGCGGAGGAAGTTGCAGCGCTGTTCGCGGGAATGTGCGTCATGGGAACGAGGTTGCACCTTGACGCCGGTGTGAAGGTCAAGTCGGCGTCGAGAGATGGCATGGGGGACCCGGATGAGGATCGGTGAGCTGTCGCGTCGTACGGGCGTCAGCACGCGCTCGCTTCGCTATTACGAGCAGCGGGGGCTGCTCCGTGCCCGGCGCGATACCAACGGCTACCGCAGTTACGGCCCGGATTCGGCGGACACCGTCGCCCGCATCCGCGAACTCCTCGCCGCGGGCATGAACACGGACGCGATCCGTGATCTGCTGCCCTGCGCCCAAGGCGGCCCCGCCCTCATCTCCTGCGACCTCTCCCGGGCGGTGGTGGAGCGGCAGATGGCGCAGCTGGACGAGGAGATCGAGAAGTTGCGCAGCCACCGGGAGGCCCTGGGGGCGTACGAGCGGGGCATGCGGGAGCGCCGCACCGAGGACGAGGCAATGCCGCCGAGGGCACTCCGGTCCGCCTGACAGCTGCCTGCCGGCCTCCACCACCAGCTTCCCCGCGGCATCTCGCTCACCCCGATTCACCCCCGTCCCCACCGACTCGCGCGTTTGGCTTGCGGAACCGGCCGGGGCGACGGATCCTCAATGTCCACGCCGTTCGGGGGAGCGGCGGGAGCAGGGGGATGGCGTGCTGAGAGTGCATTTCACCGCGCAGGATCTGGCCCGTACCCGGCTGGCGGACGGTGCCGATCCCTTGTGGGAGACCGTGCTGAGCCTGCACAGCCTGCGGGATCACCGTGCCGAGCCGGCGTTGGCCGCCTGGCGCCGGGACGCGGTGCGGCAGGGGCCAGGGCCGCTGCGCACCTTGCTGCCGCTGGTCCCGCTCCACGGCTACTTCCCGGACTTCCTCACACCGCCCGCCGCCGCGGCCGGCGTCGAGCCCGGGCTGGAGGCCGTGATGAGCACACCACGGGCCAGGCTCCGCGCCGAACTGGACCTGCTGGCCACGCAGCAGCCGCTGCCGGGATGGGCACGCGGCATCGCGGACGGTGAGCCGGCCGCGCTCCGGAATCTCGCCCGCAGCCTGCGTACCTATCACCATCTCGCCGTCGCCCCCCATTGGCCGCGCATCGCCCAATGGGTCGCCGCGGACCGGGCGTTACGCACCCACGCGCTGGGCCAGTCGGGTGCCGAGGCGATGCTGCGGACATTCGGGCCGGCCATGCGGTGGCGGGCGCCGGTGCTCGAGGTCGACTATCCCGTCGAGCGGGAACTGCGTCTGGCGGGGCGAGGGCTGGTGCTCGTCCCGTCGTACTTCTGCCGTGACGAGCCGGTGGCGCTCGCGGACGACGCGCTGCCGCCGGTGCTGGTCTACCCGGTGGGCGTGCCGGTGAGCGCCGAAGGGCCCAGCCTCCGTGGATACGGAAGCGGGGCCCTTCGTGACGTACAGGCCCGGATCGGTGCCCGGGTCGTCACCCGGTTCGCTGTCCGGGCGGCCACCCGGAGCGGAGCCGGGGTCAGGAGTCAGGCGTGATCAGAAGCGACGCGTGATCAGCGCGCGCTTGACCTCCTGGATCGCCTTGGTGACCTCGATACCGCGCGGGCAGGCGTCCGTGCAGTTGAAGGTCGTACGGCAGCGCCAGACGCCGTCCTTGTCGTTCAGGATCTCCAGGCGCTGCTCGCCACCCTCGTCACGCGAGTCGAAGATGAAGCGGTGCGCGTTGACGATGGCGGCCGGACCGAAGTACTGGCCGTCGTTCCAGAACACCGGGCAGGACGACGTGCACGCGGCGCACAGGATGCACTTGGTGGTGTCGTCGAACCGCTCGCGGTCCTCGGCGGTCTGCCGGCGCTCACGGGTCGGCTCGTTGCCGGTCGTGATCAGGAACGGCATCACATCGCGGTACGCCTGGAAGAACGGCTCCATGTCCACGACGAGGTCCTTGAGGACCGTCAGGCCCTTGATCGCCTCGACCGTGATCGGCTTCTGCGGGTTGATGTCCTTGATCAGCGTCTTGCACGCCAGGCGGTTCCTGCCGTTGATGCGCATCGCATCGGAGCCGCAGATGCCGTGGGCGCAGGAACGCCGGAAGGTCAGCGAACCGTCCAGCTCCCACTTGATCTTGTGGAGGGCGTCCAGGACGCGCTCCTTGGGGTCGATCTCCAGCTCGAAGTCCTGCCAGCTGGCGTCCTCCGAGATCTCCGGGTTGAACCGGCGGATCCGGAAGGTGACGGTGATCGTGTGCGAAGCGCCGTCCTCGGCCGCGTCCAGGGCCGCGGAGTGCTTGTCGAGAGTCGGGGTGCTCATCAGTACTTACGCTCCATCGGCTGGTAGCGGGTCTGCACGACCGGCTTGTAGTCGAGGCGGATCGACTCTGCGCCGTCTGCGCCCACCTCGCGGTACGCCATGGTGTGCCGCATGAAGTTGACGTCGTCGCGGTTGGGGTAGTCCTCGCGGTAGTGACCGCCGCGGGACTCCTTGCGGGCCAGCGCGGACACCGCCATGACCTCGGCCAGGTCGAGGAGGTTGCCCAGCTCGATGGCCTCCAGCAGGTCGGTGTTGAACCGCTTGCCCTTGTCCTGGATGGACACGTTGAGGTAGCGCTCGCGCAGCTCGCCGATCTTCTCGACCGCGGTCTTGATCGTCTGCTCGGTGCGGAACACCATCACGTTGGCGTCCATGCACTCCTGGAGCTCCTTGCGGATCTCCGTGACCCGCTCGGTGCCGTTGGAGTCGCGCAGCCGCTCGACCTGGTCGATGACCTGGCGTGCCGGGTCCTCGGGGAGCTCGACGAAGTCGGCGCCCGCTGAGTACTCGGCGGCGGCGATACCGGCCCGCTTGCCGAAGACGTTGATGTCCAGCAGCGAGTTGGTGCCCAGGCGGTTGGCGCCGTGCACGGAGACACAGGCGACCTCGCCGGCGGCGTACAGGCCCGGGACGACGGTGGTGTTGTCGGCCAGCACCTCACCCGCGACGTTGGTCGGGATGCCGCCCATGGCGTAGTGCGCGGTCGGCTGGATCGGGATCGGGTCCGTGTAGGGCTCGATGCCGAGGTACGTCCGCGCGAACTCGGTGATGTCCGGCAGCTTGGCGTCCAGCTGCTCCGGCGGCAGGTGCGTCAGGTCCAGGTAGACGTGGTCGCCGTCCGGGCCGCAGCCGCGGCCTTCCCGGATCTCCGTGTAGATGGAGCGGGAGACGACGTCACGACTCGCGAGGTCCTTCATGACGGGCGCGTACTTCTCCATGAAGCGCTCGCCGTCCTTGTTGCGAAGGATGCCGCCCTCGCCGCGCGCACCCTCGGTCAGGAGGATGCCCATGCGCCAGATGCCCGTCGGGTGGAACTGGAAGAACTCCATGTCCTCCAGCGGCAGCCCGCGGCGCCAGGCCGCGGCCTGACCGTCACCGGTCAGGGTGTGCGCGTTGGAGGTCACCTTGAAGAACTTGCCGGTGCCGCCCGAGGCGAAGACGATCGACTTCGCCTGGAAGACGTGGATCTCGCCGGTCGCGAGTTCGTACGCGACGACACCCGCGGACTTCTGGACCCCGTCGACGTCCTGGAGCAGGAGGTCGAGGACGTAGAACTCGTTGAAGAACTCCACGCCCTCCTTGACGCAGTTCTGGTACAGCGTCTGGAGGATCATGTGGCCGGTACGGTCCGAGGCGTAGCAGGACCGGCGGACCGGGGCCTCACCGTGGTTGCGCGAGTGACCGCCGAACCGGCGCTGGTCGATGGTGCCGTCCGGCGTGCGGTTGAACGGCAGGCCCATCTTCTCCAGGTCGAGGACCGAGTCGATGGCCTCCTTCGCGAGGATCTCGGCGGCGTCCTGGTCGACCAGGTAGTCGCCGCCCTTGATCGTGTCGAAGGTGTGCCACTCCCAGTTGTCCTCCTCGACGTTCGCGAGGGCGGCGGCCATGCCGCCCTGCGCGGCGCCGGTGTGGGAGCGCGTCGGGTAGAGCTTCGTCAGGACCGCGGTGCGGCTGCGCTTGGTCGACTCGATGGCCGCGCGCATGCCCGCGCCACCGGCGCCGACGATGACGGTGTCGTACTTGTGGATCTTCATTGGTCGTTACCTCAGCCCCGGGGCCTAGCGGATGTTCGGGTCGAAGGTGAAGATCACCAGCGTGCCCAGAAGGACGGTGAACACCGTGGCGGTGTACAGCAGCATCTTCAGCCAGAAGCGGGTGTTGTCCCGCTGCGCGTAGTCGTTGATGACGGTGCGCAGGCCGTTGGCGCCGTGCAGCATGGCGAGCCAGAGCATCAGCAGGTCCCAGCCCTGCCAGAACGGCGAGGCCCAGCGGCCCGCGACGAACGCGAAGCCGATCTTCGAGACGCCGCCGTCCAGCACCAGCTGGATCAGCAGATGGCCCAGGACGAGGACGACCAGGACGATGCCGGACAGGCGCATGAAGAGCCAGGTCTGCATCTCGAAGTTGCCTCGTGAGGCGCGCGGGGTCTTGCCGGTGCGCTTGCGCGGCGGCTCGATCACCGGTGCCGGGTTGTCGACGTCGTAGAGCGGGACGTCGTCCGTCGCAGAGGCACCTGCGGGGGAGTGGGTTTCAGCAGACATCTCGCTTCATCAGCTCCCGAACAGCGTGCGCAGGGTGTGCTGCAGCACGGGGTAGAAGGCACCGGCCATCAGCACGACCCAGATACCGACAACGGTCCACAGCAGCTGCTTCTGGTACTTCGGGCCCTTCGACCAGAAGTCCACGGCGATGACCCGCAGGCCATTGAGCGCGTGGAAGAGGATGGCGGCCACCAGGCCGTACTCCATCACGTTGACGAGGGGCGTCTTGTATGTCGCAACGACATCGTCATAGGCCTCGGGTGAGACCCGGACGAGAGCGGTGTCGAGGACGTGTACGAACAGGAAGAAGAAAATGAGGACGCCGGTGACTCGATGAGCCACCCAGGACCACATGCCTTCCCGGCCGCGGTACAGCGTTCCAGCCGGCACGGAAATACCCTCCGGGAGCGGGGATTGGGGCCAGCCGGCTTCACTGTCGGTCGGGCCCGGCCGGGTACGGTCCACCGGCCCTGGCCATCGTAGCGACGACTTGTCGGTTCCTTCGCCCGGGGTCCTTAGGTGTGATCAAACAGGCACCAACGGGCTATCACACAAACACGAAACGTCACTTTACGGATGAGAAGCCACGAGTCGTGCCAGCCGGCCGCGGATCAATCGGCGCAGTTCGTCGGCGGTGACCGCCCGCTCCTCGTCCTCGTCGTTGCCCAGCCGGGTGCGGATACCCGCAAGAACCTGGTCGAGCAGCTCGTCCTCGCGATAGCCGTCGAGGCAGATCACGAAGGCGTGCCGGAACCGCCGCTCGTACTCGGCGTGCGCGGCGCGCAGGGCGGTGTGGGCGGCGAGCGTGCCCGGTCCGCGGGCGCCGACCAGGGGGTGCGGGGAGAACGATTCCTCGGCGAGCGCCTCGTCCACCTCGGCCGGGGCCAGGTCGTAGCAGGCCTCGTCGGAGGCGGCGAGGAGGGAGTCAGGGTCCGGGTACGGGCGGTGCGCGGCGACCCGCTCGGCCCAGCGGCGGCTGCCGCAGCAGGTCAGCAGCGCGGCCTCGGTGAGGTCCCGGGGGGCGGCGTTGAAGCGGTCCAGCCCGGTGGCGGCCCGGGGGTCCGGGGACAGCGTGGCCCCGCCCTGCGCGCGTATGCCGCCGCGCGTGGGCTGCGGAATGTGCAGCGTCGTCGGCCTGGCGGCCGGGTTCTCGCCGGACAGCGTGGCTCCTCGGACGGATGCGGATACGGGGCGGACAGGAGGCGGGCCGGACCGGGTTCGGGCGGTTCCGGGAGGGTTCGGGTGGTGCGGAGGACTGCGGATGGATCCCTTCGGCGGGTGCCGGGCGGACTGCTGACGGAAGCTGGACGGAAGCCGGGGTACGCGGGCGGAGGAAGCGGAGGAGGTGACAGCTGTCGTGGCGATGGTGCGTGCGACGCGACACGCCGACGGTGTCCCGGCCGGCCGGGAGCCCCGGGCGACTGACCGCTGGAGACGCCACGCTAACGACGCTTGTCGACCGCTGTCCGACGGATGCGCGAATTTCACCCGGATGAGAGAGCTTTCCGGCGGTTGGTGGACGACAGGCCTCCGCAATTGGCAATGCCTTCGCCCTGAAATGTGAGGATTGCACGATGTTGAATCCGATGCGGCCGCCGCGCTCCACCCGGCCGTCGACCTCCCTGTGGCCCTCGCCTTCGTCCCGGCCGAGGTCACGGCGGGGCCCGGTGGGGCGCGTGGCCCTGGTGGCGGTCCTCGCCTCGACGCTGGCGCTCGCCGGCTGTTCGGACGCGGCGGACTCCGACGCCCCCGGCAGCACCGGCTCCTCGAAGAGCGCAGCTCCCTCGTCGGCCGCGCCCACCCCGACCTGGGCGGCGGTGAAGGGGCCGCCGCGCATCGTCCCGGCGGTACGGGACTTCCGCCCGGCCGACGGGACGGGCTGGCGCCCGTCCAAGGGGGCCCGGGTGGTGGTGCCGGCCGGCGCGAAGAGCAACGTCGCCGACGAGGCCCGGCTGATGGCCCGGGATCTGGGCGGCCTGCCCACGGTCTGGGGCGAGCAGACCGTACGGCCGGGCGACATCGAGGTGAAGCTGACCGGCAAGGGTGGCGACCGGCCGAACAACGCGCCGGTCGACGGCACCGCCGACGAGGCCTACACCCTCACGGCCCGCGGCACCCGCCTCACCCTCACGGCTCCCACCGACGCCGGCATCTTCTACGGCACCCGGACCGTCAAGCAGGCGGTGCGCACCGCCGGCGGCCTCCCCGAGGGCACCATCGAGGACCGGCCCGACCGCCCCCAGCGCGGCATGATGCTCGACAACGCCCGCAAACCGTTCAGCGCGGCCTGGATCGAGAGTCGCCTCCGGGAGCTCGGCGACCTCAAGCTCAACCAGTTCCAGCTGCACTTCTCCGACGACCAGGGCTTCCGGATCCAGAGCGACACCCACCCCGAGATCGTCTCCGCCGACCACCTCACCAAGGCCCAGGTGCGCCACCTGCTGCGGGTCGCTGCGGGTCTGCACATCACCGTCATCCCGGAGATCGACTCACCCGGTCACCTGGGCGCGGTCCTGAACAAGCACCAGGACCTCCAGCTGCGCAACGCGCAGGGCGGCACGGTGCGCGGCGCCATCGATATCTCGAATCCGAAGTCCGCCCAGCTCATCGACCAGCTGATGCGCGAGTTCGCGGAGCTCTTCACCTCGACGGACTGGCACCTGGGCGGCGATGAGTACCAGGCGCTGATGTCCAGTTCCCCCGATACGACCTATCCGCAGCTCGCGCGGGCCGCGCGGGACAAGTACGGGCCGAACGGCACCATCGAGGACCTGGCGACCGGCTGGCTCAACGACCGGGAGAAGACCGTCCGCGACAAGGGCAAGAAGCGCATCGAGGCATGGAACGACGGGTTCTTCTCCGGCGGCGAGGTGAGCCCCGACAAGGACCGCACGGTGGCCTACTGGACGGGCAAGGAGATGGGCGCCAACGACCCGGCGGCGTTCCTGCGGGAGGGCCGCACCGTCTTGAACTTCAACGACGAGTACCTCTACTACGTGCTCGGCGAGCCCAACCAGTTCACCTACCCGACCGGCGAGCGGATCTACCGCAGCTGGACCCCGCGGGTGTTGCGCGGCACCACGCCGGTCGGGGTGCCGCGGAATCAGACCGGCCCCGACCGGGTGCCCGGCGCACGGTTCGCGATCTGGTGCGATCTGGCCGATTCGCAGACGACCGAGCAGGTCGCCGCGGGCATCCGGCTGCCGCTGGCGGCACTGGCCCAGAAGACATGGGATCCGCGGACGCCCGCCATGTCCTGGCAGGACTTCAAGGCGCTGGCGGAACGGGCCCGGTAAAGGAAAGGGCCCGACGAAGGCCGGGCCGGGCAGAAGCGAGGGACGGCCGGGGCCGCCACCCCCCACAGGAGAGGCCCCGGCCGTCGTTCGCGAAGGGGCCGCTCACGGCCCCTATCCGATACAGCGCCGGACGGCCCGAAAGCGTCACACGGGGTGCGGGCCGCGGCACGGCCAGTTCTCTGGACGCGGCCCGGCAGTGGCCCGTAACGTGCCCATCCGCGCCGGTTGGCGCACTGATCACGCCGCTGTGCGTGATCGAGAGAGGCCGTGATTCCGGGAGTTGCCAGATGGAACGGTGCGCGCACCGGACGGGCGCCGCGGCGGGCGGAGGGCCGCGCGCCGGCCGGTCCGCGAGGCTCTGCGGCCGCCCGGGGACCGGGACGGTCGTCGCTCCTTGCGGTGGCCCGGATTCGGAGCGTGCGGCGGCACGGGTTACGGTCAGCAGGAACAGTCGGGTTACCAGGAGTTCCCGGCGCGCCGAGTGACCGGCGGCGGGCGGTGGCCGGCAGGTGTCCGGAGCCGCGCGGCGCATGAGCGGTCAGCGAAGCGAAGTGATCAAAGACCGGGCGGCGGACTTTCCGCGTGCGACAGGATGGACCCGTGCGAGGGGACGACATTCAGCCGGACGACAGTCGGCTGACGGTTGCCGTGCAGGCGGCACAGAACGGCGACGAGGCGGCGTTCCGTACCGTCTATCGCGCTGTGCATCCCCGACTTCTCGGATATGTGCGGACCTTGGTGGGCGAAGCGGACGCCGAGGATGTCGCGTCCGAGGCATGGCTCCAGATCACCCGCGACCTCGCCCGCTTCAGCGGTGACGCCGACCGCTTTCGCGGGTGGGCAGCCCGTATCGCCCGCAACCGCGCCCTGGACCACATACGCATGCGCGGCCGGCGCCCCGCGGTCGGCGGTGACGAGAGCGAACTCGCCGACACCCCCGCCGCGTCCGACACCGCGGGCGAGGCGCTGGAGGCGCTGGGGACCGGCCGCACCCTCGGCTTGATAGCCAGGCTGCCCCAGGACCAGGCCGAGGCGGTGGTGCTGCGGGTGGTGGTCGGACTCGACGCCAAGGGGGCCGCGCAGGTCCTGCGCAAGCGGCCGGGCGCGGTACGCACCGCCGCGCACCGGGGCCTGCGGCGCCTGGCCGAACTGCTCGCCGACGCGCCGGAGGTGGGTGCCGGCCTGGACCTGAGCCAGGTTCATGACGACGGCGACAGCGCCGAGCGTGCCGGGGACGGCGGACCGGCGGACGGTTTCGAGGACGGCACGGAGCAGGGCGCCGAGGCCCCGGCGGAGCGGGCCGCGCGCACCCCGCGCCGGGGTGGTGGAACGGTGGGCGGGGTGCCGGCGCAGGGCAGAAGACGCCGCGACGGCATGGCGGAATCGTACGTACCGGGTGTGACGGAAACGGCTGCACGAACGCAGAAGGACATGTGATGGCCGACGACCGGTACAACTGGCTCGACAAGGACGCCGCGGAGCAATTGCTGCGCGGTGAGCCGGTGATAGGCCCGGACGGTGGCGGCGCACGCGAGCTGAGGCAACTCCTCGACGCCGCGGCCGCGGCCGGCGGGGGGGCCGCCCGGAAAGAGCTGCCCGGTGAGGACGCGGCACTGGCCGCCTTCCGCCAGGCGCGCAACGGCTCCGCAGCGCGTCGGCGCAAGCCCGTCGCCGGCGAGCAGCCGGTCGCCGCGCACACCCTGCGCGCCGACCTCCCCGAACGCACCCGGCTCGCACGCCCCTTCCGGCGCGGCTTCGCCGTCGCCCTGGCGGCCTGCGCCATCGGCGGCGTCGCCGTCGCGGCCGGCACCGGCATGCTCCCGACGCCCTTCCAAGGCGGCGGCGATCCCGACCCGGCCGCCAGCGTCTCGGCCGCGGAGACCCCCGGCACCTTCGACACGCAGGAACCCGGTCCCCAGACCGAAGGAACCACCGAGCACACCCCGGACGCCACCCCCGGCCAGGGCACGACACCGCCCGGCGGCAGCCCGACGCCGGGCGGCGACAACGATGGCGCGGCGACCGGCACCCCCGGCGACCGCCCCGGCCCCGAGGACACCGCGGGCGCCGGCGACAACGGCGACACCCCGCCGGACCGCGATGCGCGCCAGAAGTACGTGGAGAGGCTCTGCCGGGCCTACGAGTCCGGTGGCCACGGCGGACTGGACCGCCGCACCATCCGCCGCCTGGAGCGCGCCGCCGGAGGCGCCGACAAGGTGCACGCCTTCTGCCGCAAGTACCTCCGCGCCCACCAGGACGGCGAGTCGGGCGGCGACGGCGAGGACGGCTACGGCGGCGGCAAGGGCGACAGCCAGAGCGGCAGCGGCCAGGGCGGCGGCGACGAGGACGACGACGAGCACCCGCCCGCCGCACCGAGCACCACCCCGGCGGCCGGCGCGTCCACACCGGCCCCCGCACCCTCCAGCTCCGCGCCGGACCCTGTCGGCGCCACTCTCACCACCGCGCTGAACAGCCGGCTGTGACGTTTTTCGGCCCGGTGGCGCAGTACCAAGTGAAGCCGACTGGTCATCGGCTGCGCAGGAGCCGGGGTTCCCCCCGTACCTACGGCTCCGCGCACATGGCGCGGGCGGGGCACGTTCCCCCGGCCCTGCCCGCGCCCTTTCTTTCTTTCCTTCCAGGGCCCTCAGCGGCCGGCGCAGCGCCGCTACCGGTGGACGACCACCTTCGTGCCCTTCTCCGCCGCGGCGAACAGGGCGGCGATCTTCCGCTTGTCCCGGACGTTGACGCAGCCGTGTGAGGCGCCGCTGTATCCACGGGCGGCGAAGTCCGACGAATAGTGCACCGCCTGGCCACCGCTGAAGAACATCGCGTACGGCATCGGCGAGTGGTAGAGCGTCGAGACGTGGTGCCTGCTCTTGAAGGTGATGGCGAAGGTGCCCTCGCGGGTGGGGGTGTACTGCGAGCCGAAGCGGACGTCCATCGCCGAGACCACCCGGCCGTCGACCATCCACGCCAGGGTGTCGCTCCGCTTGCTGATGCAGATCACCCGGCCCGTCATGCAGCGGGGATCCGGGGTGCCGATCGGCTTGGTCGTGGGCGGATACAGCTCGGCATGCGACGGCTGCCGGGTGCGGGAGCGCAGCGCGCTCCACGCCGAGGGTTGCACCGCGCCGGTGGCCGGCAGGCCCTGCTGCCGCTGGAAGGCGCGGACCGCGGCGGCGGTGACGGACGCGTAGTACCCCGTGGGGGAGCGGTCGAAGAGTCCCAGCTGGGCCAACCGCGCCTGGAGTTCGCGGACCTGCGAGCCGTGCGAGCCGGCAGCCATCACCGGCTGGACGGGCTTGGCGGGGCGCCTCGTACGCTCCTGCGACACCGGAGGTGTGGGACGGCCGGTGGTTGGCGGGCCGCCGTCCGGAGCCGGGGCCGCGGTCGTGGGCAGGTGGCGTCCGCTCCTGTCGTCCGCTCCGCCGGTACCCGTGACGGTCACCGGCCGGCAGCCCACCGCCAGCGCCGCCACCACGAGCGCCGCCGCGGCCACCCGCCAGCCGCGCACCGTTCGTCCGCCCCCACGACGCCGCATGTCCCACCCCCGGGTTTCGCCGGCTGCACCGGCCACCGGTGATGCTTCCCTGCGCCGCCGGGCGGTGAACCTGCGCACGCCGCCGGCGGGGCCCAGCGTGCCGCTCCGCGCAACACGCCTGCCCGCCGCTACAGTCCGTCGCGGCGGCAGAAGTGCTACTTCTCGGTAACGGGGATCACCGGTCACCAGTGGAGGGCGACACCCATGGCGCGCGAGCCGAAGAGTGTGCGACGCAACGAGAGCGGGCTGCCCATCGAGCCCGTCTACGGACCGGAAGCGCGGACCGGCTGGGACCCGGACACCCGGCTCGGCACGCCGGGCGCGTACCCCTTCACCCGGGGCGTGTACCCGTCGATGTACACCGGGCGCCCCTGGACGATGCGCCAGTACGCGGGCTTCGGCACCGCGCGCGAGTCCAGCGCCCGCTACCGGCAGCTGATCGCCCACGGCACGACGGGCCTGTCGGTCGCCTTCGACCTGCCGACGCAGATGGGCCACGACTCGGACGCGCCGATCGCGGCCGGAGAGGTCGGCAAGGTCGGGGTGGCCATCGACTCCATCGAGGACATGCGCCTGCTGTTCGGCGGCATCCCGCTGGGCGAGGTCTCCACGTCCATGACCATCAACGCACCGGCGGCACTGCTTCTGCTCCTCTACCAACTCGTCGCTGAGGAACAAGGGGTGACGCCGGACCGGCTCACCGGCACGATCCAGAACGATGTGCTCAAGGAGTACATCGCGCGCGGCACCTACATCTTCCCGCCCAAGCCCTCGCTGCGCCTGATCGCGGACATCTTCAAGTACTGCCGTGCCGAGATCCCGAAGTGGAACAGCATCTCGATCTCCGGCTACCACATGGCCGAAGCCGGCGCCTCGCCCGCGCAGGAGATCGCCTTCACGCTCGCCGACGGTGTCGAGTACGTCCGCACCGCGATCGCCGCCGGTATGGACGTGGACGACTTCGCGCCGCGTCTGTCGTTCTTCTTCGTCTCCCGTACGACCCTCCTGGAGGAGGTCGCCAAGTTCCGTGCCGCGCGCAGAATCTGGGCCCGGGTGATGAAGGAGGAGTTCGGCGCGCGCAACCCCAAGTCGCAGATGCTGCGCTTCCACACCCAGACCGCCGGCGTCCAGCTCACCGCCCAGCAGCCGGAGGTGAACCTCGTACGGGTGGCGGTCCAGGGCCTGGCCGCGGTGCTCGGCGGCACCCAGTCGCTGCACACCAACTCCTTCGACGAGGCCATCGCGCTGCCGACGGACAAGGCCGCCCGCCTCGCGCTGCGTACGCAGCAGGTGCTCGCGTACGAGACCGATGTGCCCGCCACCGTCGATCCGTTCGCCGGGTCCTATGCCGTCGAGTCGATGACGGACGACGTGGAAGCAGCGGCGGTCGAACTCATGCAGCGGGTGGAGGACCTCGGCGGCGCGGTGGCCGCCATCGAGCACGGCTTCCAGAAGGGCGAGATCGAGCGGAACGCGTACCGCATCGCGCAGGAGACCGATGCCGGCGAACGCGTCGTGGTGGGCGTCAACCGCTTCCAGCTGGACGAGGAGGAGCCCTACGAACCGCTGCGGGTCGACCCGGCGATCGAGGCGCAGCAGGTCGAGCGGCTTGCCACGCTGCGGGCCGGGCGGGACGGGCGCGCGGTGACGGCGGCGCTCGCCGAGTTGAGGACCGCGGCCGGGGGAACGGCCAATGTCCTCTACCCGATGCGTGAGGCGCTGAGGGCGAAGGCGACGGTCGGAGAGGTGTGCAACGCGCTGCGCGAGGTGTGGGGGACGTACGAGCCGACGGACGTGTTCTGAGGGGGGAGCAGGGAGTGGGGAGCGGGGAACGAGCTCGGAAGGGCGAGTCGTGTGGGGCGTTCCTGAGGCCACCGCTATGGGTGACATCGGGACCGCGGGGGCACCCGCGTACTACGCCTCCGGCCGGGGACCCGGCTGCCGCGGAACCGGGCTGCGTCACACTGGTGTCATGTCCTCCCCCCGCCGCACGTGCCCTGTCTGCACCCGAGAGATCGCCGTTGTCGGCGGCCGCTTCGCCCGTCACGACCCGCCCGGGCGGCGCACCGGCCTGGAGCTGATCTCCTGTCCGGGGTCGCGGCGGATGGCGCCGATGATGGCGCCGGCGGAGAAGCTGTTCGACCCCGAGGCTCCGCCGATCCCGGGCCAGCAGCCGCTGTTCTGAACCGGGCGCTGCCCGGGGCCGCCGCGCGGCGGTGGCGGCCGACTACGGTGCCAGTACGTCCAGTTCGGCCATGGCGCCGACGGTGATCTCGCGGGTGAGGGCCTCGGCGCGTGCCGCGTCGCCGGTGCGTACCGCCTCGGCGACCTGGACGTGCAGGGTGACCGCGGCCGGGTCGGGGTCGGTGAACATCACATGGTGCTGGGTGCGGCCGGTCAGCACCGCGGCGACCACATCGCCGAGCCGGGCGAACATCTCGTTGCCGGAGGCGCCGAGCACCACCCGGTGGAAGGCCGTGTCGTGCACGAGGTAGGCGTCCAACTGCTGGCCGCGTGAGGTGGCCACCATGCCCATGGCGTGCTCGGTGAGCTCGGCGCACTGGGCGGGGGTGGCGTGGGTGGCGGCCAGGCCCGCCGCGACCGGCTCGATGGCCGAGCGCAGGACCGTCAGCGAGCGCAGTTGCCGGGGGCGGTCCCGGCCGGCCAGCCGCCAGCCGATCACCCGCGGGTCGTAGACGTTCCATTCCTCGGTGGGCCGTACGGTCACGCCGACCCTTCGCCGTGAGGCGACCAGCTGCATGGACTCCAGGACCCGGATCGCCTCGCGGATGACCGTGCGGGAGACGTCGAAGCGCTCCTCCAGCTCGTCCGTGCGCAAGACCGTGCCCGGAGGGTAGTCCCCCGCGGTGATCGCGGGTCCGAGGGACTCCAGCACCCGGGCGTGCAGCCCCTTCCCCTCGTTCTCCATGGGCCAAGCCTACGTTCTCCCTCTCGGCCGAGATTAAGTATGACGTTTGCGTCACAGACTCTTGAATACGTCGTACCTAATAGGTTTCAGTGGGGCGACGCACGAGGTCAATGAAGACAGCGAGGTATTCGGGATGAGCACCCCCCACGTCATCGTCGTGATGGGAGTGGCCGGCACCGGCAAGACGACGATCGGCCCGCTCGTCGCCGCCGAACTGGGCACTCCCTACGCCGAGGGTGATGACTTCCACCCGCCGGCCAACATCGCCAAGATGTCGGCGGGCACCCCGCTGGACGACAACGACCGCGGCCCCTGGCTGGACGCCATCGGCGCCTGGGCACACGACCGGGCCGGGAAGGGCGGCGTCGTCAGCAGCTCCGCCCTCAAGCGTGCGTACCGCGACCGGCTGCGTGCCGCCGCGCCCGGGGTGGTCTTCCTCCACCTCACCGGGGACCGCGCACTGATCGAGGAGCGGATGACCGAGCGCAAGGGCCACTTCATGCCCACCGCGCTGCTGGACTCCCAGTTCGCCACCCTCGAACCTCTCGGCTCCGACGAGGCGGGCGTCGCCGTGGACGTGTCCGGCACACCGCAGGAGATCGCCGAGCGGGCCGTCGCCGCGCTCCGACGGCTGGAGCCGGCCACCTAGACCGGCCGAAGGGCCCCGGCCCTCCGCGCCACCGAATCCCCCCACAGGCACCGCAGCAATCCCCCTTCCCCCCTCCGTCGAACCAAGGGAATCGCCGTGACACATCTCAGCGTCGAGATGCTCGCAGCGGATGCGACCGAGCCCATCACCTCGGCCGGTCATGCGCAGCTGGGCATCGCCGTCCTCGCCGGCATAGCCGTCATCGTCCTGCTCATCACCAAGTTCAAGCTGCACGCCTTCCTGTCACTGATCATCGGCTCGCTGGTACTCGGCGCCGTGGCCGGTGCGCCGCTCGACAAGGCCATAGCCAGCTTCTCGGCCGGCCTGGGCACCACGGTCGCCGGCACGGGCGTGCTGATCGCGCTCGGCGCGGTCCTCGGCAAACTGCTCGCCGACTCCGGCGGCGCCGATCAGATCGTCGACACGATCCTGGCCAAGGCCAGTGGGCGGGCGATGCCCTGGGCGATGGTGCTGATCGCCGGCATCGTCGGGCTGCCGATCTTCTTCGAGGTCGGCATCGTGCTGCTGATACCCGTCGTGCTGCTGGTCGCCAAGCGCGGCAACTTCTCGCTGATGCGCATCGGCATCCCGGCGCTGGCGGGCCTGTCCGTCATGCACGGGCTGATCCCGCCGCACCCCGGCCCGCTCGTCGCGATCGACGCGGTCGGCGCGAACCTCGGTATCACCCTCGCCCTCGGCGTGGTCGTCGCCATCCCGACCGCGATCATCGCCGGTCCGGTCTTCTCCCGGTACGCGGCCCGCTGGGTCGACATCGCACCGCCGGAGAACATGGTCCCGCAGCGTCCCTCCGAGGACCTGGAGAAGCGCCCCGGCTTCGTCGTCACCGTCGCCACCGTGCTGCTCCCGGTCGTGATGATGCTGGCCAAGGCGCTGGTCGACATCGTGATCGACGACCCCGAGAACGTCACTCAGCGGATCTTCGATGTCATCGGCTCGCCGCTGATCGCGCTGCTGACCGCCGTCCTCGTCGCGATGTTCACGCTGGGCCGGGCCGCGGGCTTCACCCGGGGCCGGATCGCCACCACCGTCGAGAAGGCGTTCGGCCCGATCGCGGGTGTGCTGCTGATCGTCGGCGCCGGCGGTGGCTTCAAGCAGACGCTGGTGGACTCCGGCGTCGGCCAGATGATCCTGGAGATCTCCAAGGACTGGAACATCTCGGCGTTGCTGCTGGCCTGGCTGATCGCGGTCGCCATCCGCCTCGCGACCGGTTCAGCGACGGTGGCCACCATCTCCGCCGCCGGTCTGGTCGCCCCGCTCGCCGCGGACATGAGCACCACGCACGGCGCCCTGCTGGTCCTCGCGATCGGCTCCGGCTCGCTGTTCTTCAGCCATGTCAACGACGCCGGCTTCTGGATGGTCAAGGAGTACTTCGGCATGAACGTCGGCCAGACCCTGAAGACCTGGTCGGTCATGGAGACGCTGATCTCGGTGGTCGGGATTGTGTGCGTCCTGCTCCTGTCCCTGGTGCTCTAGGGCGCCCGTCTTCGAAGTCCCGCCTGCGCGGCGGCGTGAAGACAGGCCCCGGCCCCTTACCTCTGGGCGATTCCCGCCCCGGGCGCCCCACCCCCCTCAGGTGCCCGTTCCCTCCGTGCGGCCGTGCCGGCGAACATCCGCCGGCGCGGCCGCACGCGTACAGGGAGGGGGCGCGCGCCCGTCGTTCAGACC
This sequence comes from Streptomyces sp. NPDC048248, assembly GCF_043201875.1. NCBI lineage: Bacteria > Bacillati > Actinomycetota > Actinomycetes > Kitasatosporales > Streptomycetaceae > Streptomyces > Streptomyces sp. NPDC048248. Next base: position 53,586 of record NZ_JBICZL010000009.1, on the reverse strand, counting down.
GCCGTCCGTTTCGGGTTGATCCACCGCTTCAGCAGCGGAGTCAGCGGGCGTTCCACACACCGGTGCAACACCCATGCCAGCAGCAGCATCAGCCCGACGGCCAGCAGCAGAGTGGCGTACGAGGGGAGGCCCACGCCGTGGTGCAGCGCGCGTATGACGACCCAGCCCAGGTGTTCGTGCACGAGGTAGAACGGGTAGGTCAGCGCGCCCGCGACGGTCAGCCAACGCCAGTTCGCCCACCGCATCTTGCCCAGGGCGACGGCCGCGACCAGCGCGAAGCCGAGGGTGATGACGGCGACGATGCCGGCCGCCGAGCGGTAGGAGAAGCCTTCGGCCGACTGCGCGTGCCACAGCCGCGCGACCGCGTAGTGCTGGCCGATCAGCCAGCTGACCAGCACGATCGCCCAGGCGATCGGGTCGCGGGCACCGAAGCGGTGCAGGAGGTGGAGGCCCACGCCGCCGATGAAGTACGGCGCGTATTCGGGCATCAGCACGATGTCGAGGAGCGGCTGGTGGGCGGCCTGCGCCAGAGCGGCGGCCAGCGTCCAGCCCGCGCAGAACAGCACGACCCGGCCGCGGGTCGCGCCGGGCAGCACGACGCAGAGCGCGAACAGCGCGTAGAAACGCATCTCGGCCCAGAGCGTCCAGCACACGCCCAGTACCCGGTCCACCCCGAGGGGCTCCTGAAGCATGGTCAGATTCGTCAGCACGTCGCTGGGCGCGAGCGCCTCGTAGGCCACCCAGGGCAGCGCGAACACCGCGGTGACCAGGAGGATCGCCACCCAGTACGCCGGGAAGAGACGCGATACGCGGGAGGCGAGGAAGGCCCGCAGCCGTGCCGTACCGGGTGCGGAGCCCGATGCGAGGAAGCGGCGGTCGCCGGGCGGGGACCAGCCACTGAGGCAGATCACGAAGCCGCTGATCACGAAGAAGATCTGCACACCCAGGCAGCCGTAGGCGAACAGGCCGGAGGCGGTGGGGAACTGCTGTGCCGGAGAGCCGCCCCAGGCCTGGGATATCTCGCCGTCGCGCCCGCCGTAGTGGTACGCGGCGACCATCAGGGCGGCGAGCAGCCGCAGCCCGTCCAGTGCGCGAAGCCGCACCGGACCCCGCCGGGGTTGGGGTGTCAGCGGGGTGGCGACGCTGCCGCCGTCGGGTATCCGGTCCGGTTCCGGGGGAGCAGCGGTGGCCGTCAGCTGGGCGGTCATCCGAAGACGGCCCGCTTCTTCAGCCGCCGCTGCACGGCGCGCGCCCGGCGTGCGACCCGGCGCACGGTGGCGTTGCGGGGGAGGAACGACAGCTGCGAGGGGATGGCGCCGGGCAGCGCCAGCGAGGTGAGCCGGCGGCGCTTGAAGTAACGCCAGGTGCCCTGGTCGAGCCGGGCGGCGAGGTAGCGCTCGGCGGCGGGCCGCAACTGCGGGTAGATCTGGTGCTGCATGGCATATCCGACGGCGGTGACCAGGCCCTGGATGTCCTGTGCGGCATGCGGCCGCGCGCTCCGGTCGTCGAGGTCGGGCACCAGCGCGTCCACGATCGTGACCGGGACGCGGTTGCTGTTCTGGTAGGGCGTGAGCCGCTCCAGCAGCAGCTCGGTGCCGGTCCGCGCGGTCGGCAGATCGAAGAAGGTGGCGGCGGTCAGCAGCGCGGTGGAGAAGCAGCCGACGACCAGCGCGGGCCGCATCCGCTGGTAGAGCACCTCGGCCAGCACCGGACTCTCCAGCACGGTCAGCTCGACGTCCAGCTTCTCGGCCTCCCGCTCCAGCAGCCGGGACCAGCGGGCCGGCGCGGACGGGTGCGGCTTGAAGACCACCTCGCGGTGGCCGCGCGCGACGGCGCCGCGCACCATCCGCACATGCAGCTCCTCCTCCTCTTGCGGGGTGAGGATGCCCAGCGAGGAGAGGTACTGGCCGAGCAGCAGCGCGGCGCCCTCGGGGACGTCCAACGGGCCGCTGTCATCGGCGAGTTCTGCCAGCACCTTGGTGAAGGCTTCGGTCGGCACGGTCTGCGCCGCGACCTCGAATTCGGTGAGCAGCAGCGGCTTCAGGCCCGGCACCAGGTCCAGGTGCAGCAGCCGGCCGATGCGGGTGCCGACCAGCGGGTCGAGCTTGTTGCGGGTCGGGCCGTAGCTCATCAGTCCGTCGGCGTAGACGTCGATCGGCGCGTCGGGGAACAACTGGGCAACCGCCAGCGCCGGGTTGACCTGGATGGACTCGACGATCAGCTCGACGCGGTCGTCGCCCAGGCCCCACAGCAGCCGCAAGTGCCGCTCCCACAGCGGGACATCGTCCGCGCGCGGAGACCAGCCGCCGGGGTGGAAGGGGCTGATGGTGTCGTTCCACGACAGCACCCGGTCGAAGCGGCCGCGCAGCCGCGCGAAGCCGGGCATGGTGTCCAGCGACGCGGTGGTCTCCGGCGTGGTGGCGTTGTTGCTGAGCAGCAGCAGGCGCCGGTCGGCCGGCTCGAAGCGGTCGGCGTCCAGCGCGGCGGCCAGCGTCGCCGCACCGTAGAGCGTGGACGCCATGAAGATCTGGGTGGTGGCTCGGCTGGGCATCAGGCCGCGACCTCCACCTGGGCGGGACGGCGGCGCAGCCGCCGCAAACGGGACGCGCGCTGCACATCCATCGAATTCAGTGCTTCCTTCAGTACGTCCTGCGGCATGCGTTTCATGGCCGCGGCGCTCATCGAGCGCAGTTTCCTGGCAACCTGCGGTTCGAACCGTTCGATCGAGCCGAGATGGTGAGAAATGATCGCGCAATAGGTGCGCACCGCTTTCGGAAGGAGAACGTCCGCATCACGGTCCCGCGCGGTTTCCTCGATCACCTGGTCGAACGCGCGAATAAAGTCCAATTGCCGTACGTCGCCGATCTGGGTCAGCGAGGACGCGACCCCCCGCCGGTAGAAGACGCCGAGCTGCCCCACCACCGCCATGGAGCGCGCCTCGCGGTGCAGCCGCCAGATCCACGGGCGGTCCTCCGCGGTGCGCAGGCCGTGCGTGAAGTGCAGCAGACCGTCGTCGAGCAGCCTGCGGTGGTAGATACCGGCCCAGGCGAAGGCGTAGTCGACGGAGGTGGAGCGGTCGGCGGGCAGGATCAGGCTGCGCGGGTCCATGACGACACCGCGCCGGCCGTGCGGGACGCGATGGACGGTGCGGGCGCGGGCGGTGCACTGGACATGGTCGGTGCGCAGGAAGTCGCACTCCAACTCCTCGATGGCGCCGAGGAGTTCCCGGTAATAGCCGGGGGCCAGCCAGTCGTCACCGTCGAGGAACGCGATGTATTCGCCACGGGCCTCGTCCAGTCCTGTGTTGCGGGCGGTGGCGAGACCGCCGTTCTGTTCGTGCCGGAGCAGTCGGGCGCCCGGGAGCTCGCGCTCGGCGCGCGCGAGGATCTCCGGGGTCTCGTCGCGCGAACAGTCGTCGACGAGCAGGAATTCAAAGTCCTCGCGGGCGTTCGCTGCCAGGCTTTTCAGAGTGTCGGGCGCGTATGTCTGCACGTTGTAGAACGGCACGATGACGGAGAGCTTAACCACCTGGGTGACGTTAGGCGCGGACCCGGCATTCGTCTTTACCGGGTGCGGACCGCAGGGTGAACGAAGAATGGCGGGATGGTTAACCAGGCGGATAAGCGACCCGGTTCGTCATTCGTCGACCCGCTGTTAACCCTTTGTTGCGACCCAGTTGGCCCGCTGACCGGAATGCCTTCCTAGCGTCATCGACGTGCCAACACGTACGAATTCCTCGCCGCGGGTCGCCGTACTCGCCGACTCGGATACCCGGTGGAAATGGGGCGCTCTGACAGCGTACCGGCTCCAATCGGACATCCGGCTCGACGGTTATCTCCTCCGCGGCCGCGCCACCCCCACGGTCCGCCAGCTCGACGAGGTCGGCGCCCGTGCGGACTCGCTGCGCGAAATCAGGGGCGTCGATTTCGTCCGGTCCATCGACCGTACGCGCTACGACGTCGTCGTGCTGGCCTGCGTAGGAGGTGCGGTGCAGGCGATGCTGCACGGCCTCGCCCGTGCCTGGCAGGGGGCCGGCACCTCGGCAGGTGAGGAGATCCGCCGCCCCGTCGTCGTCACCGGCTACGTCGGCGTGGTCTACGAGAAGCTCGCCGACGGGCTGCTGCTGCGGCACGGCGCCGATGTCGTGCTCGCCAACTCCCGGCAGGACGCGGACCGCTTCCGCGAGGTCTACCGCGGCGTCGGCGCGGACGACGGCAGCGTCGTCGAATGCGCCCTGCCCTTCCTCGGCGGCGAGCGCTACACCCGCCGACACGACCCCTACACCGTGGTGTTCGCCGCCCAGCCGTCCGTACCGGACAGCCGCGCCGACCGGACGTACCTGCTGCGCAGGGCCGTTGAGCACGCCCGCAAGCACCCCGGACGCGAGGTGCTGATCAAGCTCCGCAGCAAGCCGGGCGAGCACACCACGCACATCGAGGAACTGCCCTACCAGAAGCTCGCCGCCAAGGTGCCCGACGGCCTGCCCGCCAACTGCCGCCTGGTGTACGGCAACATGGGCGAGGTCCTGGACCGCACCGACCTGATGGTGACCGTCAGCTCGACCGCCGCCCTGGAATCCCTGCACCGCGGCATCCCCACCGCCGTCCTCACCGACCTCGGCATCCGCGAAGTCCTCGGCAACCACCACTTCCTCGGCTCCGGCTGCCTGGCCTCATGGGACGAGCTGGACGCCGGACACCGCCCGGAGCCGGACCCGGCATGGCTCGCCCGGCAGGGCGTGGCCCCCGCGTCCCCGGCCACCGCAGAAGCGGACCACGACGCGTACGAGAGGGCCTTCGACGCGGCCCACGCCCGGGTCACCGCCCTGCGCACCGCCGACCGGCTGCCGCCGATCACCCCGTACTACACACCCCGCACCGCCCCCGGCTACCTCCCCGGCATCCTCGCCCGCCACGGCCTGGACCCGCACGGTGAGCCGGTCGCCGGCTACGCGGAGGCCCCCGAGCAGACCGGCGGACTGCGCCGGGTCGCCCGCGACACCGTCCGCGAGGCCGCCAGAGGCGCCTACCGCCACGGCGTGCAGCGCGTGGCCCCCGCCATCCGCCGCTGGGGGCAGCTGTGAGCACCCCGCCCGTCAGCCCCCGGAGCCCGCACGGCCCCCGGAAGGAGCCCGAAATGCCGCACACTCCGCAGGACCGGCCAGGTCAGCCCGGCAGGCCGACCGTGGTGGCCGTCATCCCCGCCCGCGGCGGATCCAAGGGCGTGCCCGCCAAGAACCTCGCCACCGTCGGGGGAGTGCCCCTGGTGGTCCGCGCGATCCGCGCCTGCCGTGCCGCGCGCCTGGTGACCGACGTCGTGGTCTCCACCGACGACGCGGGCATCGCGGCCGCCGCCCGCGGCGCCGGAGCGGTGGTCATACGGCGGCCCGGCGACATCGCCGGCGACACGGCCACCAGCGAGGCCGCCGTCCTGCACGCCATGGACGGCTACGAGACCGAGCACGGCACACCGGTCGACACCGTCCTCCTCGTCCAGTGCACCAGCCCCTTCCTCGTTCCCGAGGACATCGACGGAGTCGCCGCCGCGGTGGTCGAGGACGGCGCGGACAGCGCGCTGACCGTCGCGCCCTTCCACGGCTTCGTCTGGCGCGACGCCGCCGACGACGCGGGCGGCGACGTCACCGGTGTCGCCGGCGCGGACACCGCCGCCTCCGCCGTCGCGGCGTCCGCGGCGGGACCCAGGACCGCCACGGCCACCGTCACCACGGCCGGCGGCTACGGCATCAACCACGACAAGTCCTTCCGGCCCCGCCGCCAGGACCGTCCCCAGGACCTGCTGGAGACCGGCGCCGCCTACGCCATGGACGCGGCCGCCTTCCGCGCCGGCGGACACCGCTTCTTCGGCCGCACCGAACCCGTCCGCACCGACCCCGCACGGGTCCTGGAGGTCGACGACCCGCACGACCTCGCCCGTGCCCGCGCCCTCGCGCCGCTGCTGGACGCCCCGCGCCCCGGCGCCCCCACGGACTTCGCCACCCACCTGCCGACCACCGACGACGTCGACGCGGTGGTACTGGACTTCGACGGCACCCAGACCGACGACCGGGTGCTGATCGACGCCGACGGACGGGAACTCGTCGCGGTCCACCGCGGCGACGGCCTCGGCATCGCCGCGCTGCGCAAGGCGGAGCTGAAGCTGCTCATCCTGTCCTCGGAGAAGAACCCGGTCGTCGCCGCACGGGCCCGCAAGCTGCAGGTGCCCGTCCTGCACGGCATCGACCGCAAGGACCTCGCCCTCAAGCAGTGGTGCGAGGAAGCGGGCATCGCGCCCGAGCGCGTCCTCTACGTCGGCAACGACGTCAACGACCTCCCGTGCTTCGACCTCGTCGGCTGGCCGGTGGCGGTCGCCGGGGCGCACGACGTGGTGCGCGGCGCGGCCCGCGCGGTCACCGCGACGCCCGGAGGCAGCGGCGCGATCCGCGAGATCGCCTCCTGGCTCCTGGGCCCGTCCCTCTGAGCCAACCCCTCGAACCCCTTCACACCCCATACCCACGAATCACCCACGAAGAAGGAACCTCCCCATGAGCACCAACTCCCGTCTCCGCTCCCTCGGTGACCGCGTCGCCGGCCCCGGCCGCCCCGTCTACGTCACCGGCGAGATCGGCATCAACCACAACGGCGACCTGGAGAACGCGTTCGCGCTGATCGACGCCGCCGCTGACGCCGGCTGTGACGCAGTGAAGTTCCAGAAGCGGACCCCGGAGATCTGCACCCCGCGCGACCAGTGGGACATCGAGCGCGACACCCCCTGGGGCCGGATGACCTACATCGACTACCGCCACCGCGTGGAGTTCGACGAGGACGGCTACCGCGCCATCGACGAGTACTGCAAGAAGCGCGGCATCGCCTGGTTCGCCTCCCCGTGGGACGTCGAGTCCGTCGCCTTCCTGGAGAAGTTCGACGTGCCCTGCTACAAGGTCGCCTCCGCCTCGCTCACCGACGACGAGCTGCTGCGCGCCATGCGCGCCACCGGCCGCACCGTCATCCTCTCGACGGGCATGTCCACCCCCAAGCAGATCCGGCACGCCGTCGAGGTCCTGGGCAGCGAGAACATCCTGCTCTGCCACGCCACGAGCACCTACCCGGCCAAGGCCGAGGAGCTCAACCTGCGCATGATCAACACCCTGCAGGACGAGTACCCGAACGTCCCGATCGGCTACAGCGGCCACGAGACCGGCCTGCAGACCACCCTCGCCGCGGTCGCCCTCGGCGCCACCTTCGTCGAGCGCCACATCACCCTCGACCGCGCCATGTGGGGCTCCGACCAGGCCGCCTCGGTCGAGCCCGGCGGCCTGACCCGCCTGGTGCGCGACATCCGCACCATCGAGGAGTCCCTCGGTGACGGCGTCAAGAAGGTCTACGAGAGCGAGCTCGGCCCGATGAAGAAGCTGCGCCGCGTCACCGGCGTGGTGGCCGAGACGGAGGCAGCTGACGCCGACCGCGAGCCGGCCTCGGTCTGACAGGACGACGGGACGCCCATCGTGAGCTCACCCGAGGGGACCCGCGCCGAGCCGTCCGTGCCCGGTGCGCAGGTCCCGCCCCAGGAGACGGCGGGTACTCCCGCCCGCCGTCTCCTGGGGGTGCCCCGGCAGCGCGGCAGGCGCGCGCCGTCCAACGGCCCGGCCCGCGCAGGTGCCGCGGAGGCCGGCGGCACCCTCGCCTTCGTCGAGAGCCCGGTGCAGCTGCTCAACGTCCTTGAGTGGGCCCACACCGCGCAGGCCGAGGCGCTCACCCTCGTCGTGCTCTCACCGCACGACCCGATGACCCGCGGACAGCTGCGCCGGATGGCGGAACTCGCCCGCGACGAGGACCACACGGTGCGCTGGGAGGAGGCCCGCGGCGGCCCCAGCGCCCCCGTCCGCACCATCGGCGGCCTCGCCCCGCTGCTGCGCCGCGCCCGCCGCGTCGTCATCGGCGACCCGTTCTCGCGCTACGTCCAGCTGCTGCTCACCCTCACCCGGGCACGCGACCTGGTCGTCGTCGACGACGGCACCGCCACCATGGAGTTCATCGGCCAACTCGCCCGCGGCGAACGGCTGGTGCGCTGGCATCGGCACGGCAGCGGACGCGGCGCGCGGGACCTGGTCTTCGCGCCCTTCTCGGCGACCGCACGCCGCCGGCTCACCCCGGAACCCGAGGGCGGTCGGCGCACCGTCGGACTCTTCAGCTCGATGCCGGTGGACCCGCCGCCCGGCGTGCACGTCACCACCAACGAATTCGCCTGGACCCGCAGCCGCTTCGGCCCGCCCCGGCTGACCCGCGGCACCGACCTCGTCGGCACCTCGCTGGTCGAGACCGGAGTGGTGGACGCCGACCGGTACCTGGAGGCGGTGCGCGCCCTGTCCCGTACGCACGGCGCCACCCGCTACTTCGCACACCGCCGGGAGAGCGCCGACAAGCTCCACCGGCTCGCCACCGAGACCGGCCTGGAGGTCGTACGCCCCGATCTGCCGCTGGAGCTGATCGCACGGCGCGGCCCCATCGGGCGGCTGATCCTCAGCTTCCCCTCGACCGTGGTGCACACGCTGCCGCTGGCCCTGCTCGGCACGGGCGTCAAGGTCGCCGTCTGCGATGTCGATCCGGCGTGGCTGACGAGCACGGCGTCGCCCCGCGCGCAAGGATTCCTCGACGGGGTCACCGGCACCGCCCGCGACGTGCAGCGACTGCCGTTCACCCAGCAGGTGGCAGCCGGATGAAGCCATAGGTCATACCCCTCCCGCCATCGGTCCATGCGCCGGGCGGCCTAGATTTTCTTCCCCTAACGGGCTGAACTTTTGTTGATCGAGAGACAGTTGCCCCGCGGAGCCCCGTAACCTTCAACGGGTGAACCAACTGATGTCCCGCGATACCGGTGCCGACGACACTCCCCCCGGGCCTCCGCTCCCCGGTGTGCTGCCCGAGGATCTGCGCGCCGAACTCATCGCCTTCCGCCGCGACTTGCACATGCACCCCGAGCTGGGAAACCAGGAGTTCCGGACCACCGCGGCGATCACGGCCCGCCTGCAGCAGGCCGGTCTGCGGCCCCGCGTCCTGGCCACCGGCACCGGTCTGGTGTGCGACATCGGTACGGATCCCACCACGAGCGCAGTGGACGACGAGGAGGCCGCACCGGGACCCGCTCCCGCGCTCGCCACCGACCCCACCCTGCCCCTGCTGGCCCTGCGCGCGGACATCGACGCCCTGCCCATCCCGGACACCAAGACCGTCCCCTACCGCTCCACGGTCCCCGACCGCGCGCATGCCTGCGGCCACGACGTGCACACCACTGTCGTCCTCGGCACCGGCCTGGTCCTGGCCGAGCTGGCCCGCAGGGGGCAGCTGCCGCGCCCGGTGCGGCTGGTCTTCCAGCCCGCGGAGGAGGTGCTGCCGGGCGGCGCCCCCGACGTCATCGCGTCCGGGGCTCTGGACGGCGTGGGCCGGATCCTCGCCGTGCACTGCGATCCGCGGGTCGACGCCGGCCGGATCGGACTGCGCACCGGCGCGATCACCTCGGCCTGCGACCGGCTGGAGGTCACGCTGGACGGCCCCGGCGGCCACACCGCCCGCCCGCATCTGACCACCGACATGGTCACCGCCGCCGCTCGGGTCGCCCTCGACGTGCCGGCGCTGCTGGCCCGCCGGGTGGACGCCAGGGCAGGACTCGCCGTCACCTGGGGCCGGCTGGAGTCCGGCCACGCCTGCAATGTGATCCCGCAGCGCGCCGGCCTGTCCGGCACGGTCCGCTGCCTCGACCTGAGCGCCTGGCGCCAGGCGCCCGACCTGGTGCACGCCGCCATCGACGAGGTCGCCGCGCTGCACGGCGCGAAATCGCAGATCACCTATGTGCGGGGGGTGCCGCCGGTGGTCAACGAAGCCGGCTCGGCCCAGCTTCTGCAGGACGCGATGGCGGCCCGGCTGGGCGCGCACACCGTCGAGGACACCGAGCAGTCCCTGGGCGGCGAGGACTTCTCCTGGTATCTCGAACACGTCCCTGGGGCGATGGCCCGGCTCGGGGTGCGCCCGCCCGGCGAGGTGGGGCGGCACGATCTGCACCGCGGGGACTTCGATGTGGACGAGCGGGCGATCCAGGTGGGTGTGGAGCTGTTCACCGCGGCGGCGATGATCGACAACGCCCGCCCGTAACCCGGCCGTCGGCCCTCGTTCGCGACGATCCGATAACGGCTTCGAACGGCCCCTTTTTCTGGCATCTACGCGCGTTACGATGCGGCGGAATCAGCGCCGACGGAGGCGCTACGAGTCGAAGGGGCCCCTCGTGCGCCGGGTATCCAAGATTGCTGCCGCGGGCATAGCCACCGCGGCCCTCGCTGTTTCGCTCACCGCCTGCGGAGAATCGTCCACCGAGTCCGGTGGCAAGAACAAGGGCGTCGGACTCGCCTTCGACGTCGGCGGCCGTGACGACCACTCGTTCAACGAGGCCGCGGCTCGTGGCGTGGACAAGGCCGAGAAGGACCTCGGCGTGAAGTCCAAGCTCATGACAGCCAAGAACGGCGAGACCGAGGCCGACCGCGAGCAGCGGCTGTCCTCGCTTGCGGAGGCCGGCTTCAACCCCGTCATCGGGGTCGGCTTCAACTACGGCAAGTCCGTCAACAAGGTCGCCAAGGACTTCCCCGACACCACCTTCGGTGTGGTCGACTCGCCCTCCGAGGCCAAGAACGTCTACGGCATGGTCTTCGCCGAGCACGAGGGCTCCTACCTCGCCGGTGTCGCAGCGGCCCTGAAGAGCAAGACCCACAAGGTCGGCTTCATCGGTGGCGTGAACAACGCCCTGATCCAGAAGTTCCAGGCCGGCTTCGAGCAGGGCGTCAAGGACACCGACCCCAAGGCCAAGATCACCTCCGAGTACCTCTACGCCAACGACGACAAGGGCTTCAACGACCCGGCCGCCGCCAAGGGCAAGGCCAAGGGCATGCTCGACGCCGGCATCGACGTCATCTACACCGCGGCCGGCCAGTCCGGTAACGGCTCGATCGAGACGGTCGCCGGCAAGAAGGGCACCTGGGCGATCGGCGTCGACTCCGACCAGTACCAGCAGCCGGGCCTGGCGCAGTACAAGAGCTCGATCCTCACCTCGGTGATGAAGAACGTCGACGTCGCGGTCTACGACCTGGTCAAGAGCGTCAAGGACAAGAAGCCGCTGGACGGCAACAAGAGCTACACGCTCAAGGACGACGGCGTGCGGCTGTCCACCTCGGGCGGCTTCATCGACGACCTCCAGTCCAAGATCGACGCGGCCAAGAAGAAGATCGCGTCGGGCGAGGTCAAGGTCAGCGACACCCCCGCCAAGCGGTAGCAGCCCATCGGGCCCGGCGCGGTGGCCACGGCCTCCGCGCCGGGCCTCCGCGCCGGCGTGCGTCGGCCTTTTCCGCGGCAGTCTTCCGTCGTCAACACTACGCGCGTAGCGTCGAGTTGGCGCGATATCGTCGCTTCCCCGCATCTCCGTACCACTCCCTGTCCCCCGAGGAGAGTGCGCCATCAAAGCGTCCAGCAGCCCCCAGGCAGACAGTTCCTCCGCCGCGGCACCGGCGGTGGAACTCCGCGGGATCACCAAGCGGTTCCCGGGCGTTGTCGCCAACCACGACATCGACATCACCATCCGCCGCGGCACCGTGCACGCGCTCGTCGGCGAGAACGGCGCAGGCAAGTCGACCCTGATGAAGATCCTCTACGGCATGCAGAAGCCGGACGAGGGCACCATCGGCATCGACGGCGAACAGGTCAGCTTCCACAGCCCGGCCGACGCCATCGCCCGCAACATCGGCATGGTGCACCAGCACTTCATGCTCGCCGACAACCTCACCGTCCTGGAGAACATCGTTCTCGGCGGCGAGAAGCTGCACGGTATCGGCGGCAAGGCCCGGGCCGAGATCGTCAAGATCTCCGACCGCTACGGCCTCGGCGTGCGCCCCGACGTCCTCGTCGAGGACCTCGGCGTCGCGGACCGTCAGCGCGTGGAGATCCTCAAGGTCCTCTACCGCGGCGCCCGCACGCTGATCCTCGACGAGCCCACCGCGGTCCTCGTCCCGCAGGAGGTCGACGCCCTCTTCGACAACCTGCGCGAGCTCAAGGCCGAGGGCCTGACCGTCATCTTCATCTCCCACAAGCTGGGCGAGGTGCTCTCGGTCGCCGACGACATCACCGTCATCCGGCGCGGCACCACCGTCGCCTCGGTCGTGCCCGGCGAGACCACGCCCAAGCAGCTGGCCGAGCTGATGGTCGGCAGCGAGCTGCCGTCGCCGCAGACCCGCGAATCCACCGTCACGGACGTGGAGATGCTCAAGGTCGAGGGGCTGCGGCTGCTCACCACGGACGCCGAAGGGGTCGAGCGCACCGTCCTGGACGATGTGTCACTGACCATCCACAAGGGCGAAGTCCTGGGCATCGCGGGCGTGGAGGGCAACGGCCAGGCCGAACTGGTCGAGGCCATCATGGGCATGCGTGACCCCGACGGCGGCACCATCGCGCTGGACGGCACCGACATCAGCCACGCGCCCACCCGCACCCGGCGCGAGGACGGCATCGGCTACATCCCCGAGGACCGCCACCGGCACGGGCTGCTGCTGGAGGCCCCGCTGTGGGAGAACCGCATCCTGGGCCATGTCACGGAGAAGCCCAATGCCAAGGGCCGGCTGCTGGACCTCAAGGCGGCCCGCGCCGACACCGAGCGGATCGTCGCCGCCTACGACGTGCGCACCCCCGGCATCGAGGTCACCGCGGCCTCGCTCTCCGGCGGCAACCAGCAGAAGCTGATCGTCGGCCGGGAGATGAGCCACCACCCCAAGCTGCTGATCGCCGCGCACCCCACCCGGGGCGTGGACGTCGGCGCCCAGGCCCAGATCTGGGACCAGATACGCATCGCCCGCCGCGAGGGCCTGGCGGTCCTGCTGATCTCCGCGGACCTCGATGAGCTGATCGGCCTGTCCGACGGCCTGCGGGTGATGTACCGCGGCCGGCTCGTCGCGGACGCGGACCCCGCCACCATCACCCCCGAGGAGCTGGGCTCGGCCATGACCGGTGCCGCCAGCGGCCACCTCACCGCGGCCGGCGGCGACGCCGAAGCGGCACGGGTGCCGCGCCAGTCCGAGCCGTCCCCGTCGTCCGAGGAGGCGGATTCCGAGTGAAGAAGCTCGCCACGAAGAAGCTCACCAGGAAAAAGCTCGACAAGAACAAGCTGATCCTGGGGATCGCGGCGCCCGTCCTGGCGATCGTCGCGGCACTGATCATCACGTCGATGATCATCCTGGCCACCGGCAAGGACCCGATCCACGCCTACACGGTGATGGTCGACTTCGGCTCCAAGAGCGACAGCCAGGTCTGGATCATCAACAAGGCGATCCCGTACTACCTGTCCGCGCTCGCCGTCGCCATCGGCTTCCGGATGAACCTCTTCAACATCGGCGTGGACGGCCAGTACCGCATCGCGGCGTTCTTCGCCGCGGTGGTCGGCGGCGCGCTGACGCTCCCCGGCTTCCTGCAGATCCCGCTGATCATCATCGTGGCGATGGTGGTCGGCTCGGTCTGGGCCGGTATCGCGGGTCTGCTGAAGACCACACGCGGGGTCAGCGAGGTGATCACCACGATCATGCTCAACGCGATCGCGGCCGCGGTCATCGGCTACTTCCTCCAGGAAGGACGGCTCGCGGAGCGGGACGGAAACCTCTTCCACACGCCCGACCTTCCGGCCTCCAGTCACTTCTTCACCCTCCCCACCACGCCCAAGCCCATCGACGGCTTCATCGTCATCGCCGTCATCGTCGGCTTCGTGTACTGGTTCGTGCTCAACCGCACCCGCTTCGGCTTCGACCTGCGCACCGTGGGGCAGTCGGAGTCAGCGGCCGAGGCAGGCGGCGTCAGCGTCAAGCGCATGGTCGTCACCTCCATGCTGCTGTCCGGAGCCGCGGCCGGTCTCATCGGGATGCCGACCCTGCTCGGTGTCTCGTACAACTACGGAACCGACTTCCCCATCGGCATCGGTTTCACCGGTATCGCCATCGCGCTGCTCGGCCGTAACCACCCGGTCGGCATGGCCGCCGGCGCGCTGTTGTGGGGCTTCCTCGAACGGACCGGCACCCAGCTCGAATTCGAGGAATACGAGCAGGAGATCGTCGGCGTGATGCAGGGCGTCATCGTGCTGTGCGTCGTCATCGCGTACGAAGTCGTGCGCCGCTACGGCCTCAGACTCCAGCAGCGGCAGGTCGGCGAGCAGCTCGCCGCCCGGACCCGCAAGACCGAGACGGTGGAGGTCTCCTCGTGAGCACGAACCTCACGGCCCCGGCCACCAAGAGCCGCGGCGGCAAGAGCAAGCCCACCGCCTCCCGGCGCAAGCTCAGCTACCCCAAGGTCCTGCTGATCATCGCGGGCAGCCTCGTCCTGCTGTCCCTGCTGCGGGTCGTCACCGGCGCCAACAACCTGACCGGCTCCGGCCAGTACACCGCGGCACTCAACGCCGCCGTGCCGATCGGTCTGGCCGGTCTCGGCGGCCTGTGGGCCGAACGCTCCGGCGTCATCAACATCGGCCTCGAAGGCATGATGATGCTCGGCGCCTTCTCCGCCGGTGCGATCGGCTGGCAGCACGGCCCCTGGGCCGCGGCGCTGGCCGGCGTCCTCGGCGGCGCGCTCGGCGGGCTGCTGCACGCCCTCGCCACCGTCACCTTCGGCGTCGACCACATCATCTCCGGCGTCGCCATCAACATCATGGCGCTCGGCCTGACGCAGTTCCTCGCCAAGCTGTGGTTCGGCGCGGACGGCAGCGCAGCCTCGGCGGCCGGCGGCAACGACAAGCAGTCGCCACCGATGCCGGACATGCCGACGTTCACCGTCCCCGGCCTGTCCGAGTGGCTCTACTCCGTCGAGAAGCACCACTGGTTCCTGGTCTCCGACGTGGCCGGTATCGCCGGCTCCCTGGTCAGCAACGTCTCCTGGCTGACCCTGCTCGCCGTGGCCGTCTTCGCGCTCAGCTTCGTCGTCCTGTGGCGGTCCTCCTTCGGGCTGCGGCTGCGCTCCTGCGGCGAGGGCCCGATCGCGGCGGAGTCGCTCGGCGTCAACGTCTACCGCTACAAGTACGCGGCCGTGGTCGCCTCCGGCGCGCTGGCCGGCCTCGGCGGCGCGTTCCTGGCGATCTACGTGCACATCTTCCAGGACGGCCAGACCGGCGGCCGCGGTTACATCGGCCTCGCCACCATGATCTTCGGCAACTGGCGGCCGGGCGGCGTCGCCATGGGCGCCGGCCTGTTCGGCTTCATGGACGCCCTGCAGCTGCGCGGCGGCGGTCCCACCGTCCACGCGCTGCTGCTCCTGCTCGCCGTACTGCTGGTGGGCCTGGCCGTCTGGAAGCTGCGGGCGGGCCGGCTCACCCAGGGTGTGCTCAGCCTGGTCGTCGCCGCGTTGCTCGGTGTTTGGTACGCGACGTCCGATACGGTCGCGCTGGAGATCGTCGGCGTCGCCCCGTACATCGCCACGCTGTTGGTCCTCTCGCTGGCCGCACAGCGGCTGCGACCGCCGAAGGCCATCGGCAAGACGTATCGGAGAGGTCAGGGCAAGTGAGCACAGCTCCCGACTGGGAGTCGCTGAGGCGGCAGGCCCGGGACGCGATGTCCCGGGCCTACGCCCCCTACTCCGGCTATCCCGTCGGAGCCGCGGCCGTCGTCGACGACGGCCGCACCGTCACCGGCTGCAACGTCGAGAACGCCTCCTACGGCCTCGGCCTGTGCGCCGAATGCGGCCTGATCTCCGCGCTGTTCGCCGGCGGTGGCGGCCGGTTGACCGCCTTCACCTGCGTCGACGGCGAGGGCAAGCTGCTGGTCCCGTGCGGGCGCTGCCGCCAACTCCTCTGGGAGCACGGCGGACCTGAGCTGCTGGTCGACACGGCCGCGGGCATCCGCCCGTTGGTGGAGCTGCTGCCGGACGCCTTCGGGCCGGAACACCTCGCCCGATAGAACCCCGTGCGCCCGCACACCGCCGTTCCCTCGCCCCCATGTGGTCTATGCGTGTAGAACGGGAGTTAACCGTTCGAAAGGAAGCCTCCATGGACGTCATCTCCGTCATCCGCACCAAGCGTGACCGCGGTGAACTGACCCCCGATCAGATCGATTGGGTGATCGACGCCTACACCCGCGGCGAGGTCGCCCACGAGCAGATGTCGTCCCTGGCGATGGCCATCTTCCTCAACGGCATGAACCGCACGGAGATCGCCCGCTGGACCGCCGCCATGATCGCCTCCGGCGAGCGGATGGACTTCTCCTCCCTGCCCCGCCCCACCGCGGACAAGCACTCCACCGGCGGCGTCGGCGACAAGATCACCCTGCCGCTCGCCCCGCTCGTCGCCGCCTGCGGCGCGGCCGTCCCCCAGCTCTCCGGCCGCGGGCTGGGCCACACCGGCGGCACCCTCGACAAGCTGGAGGCCATCCCCGGGTGGCGCGCCCAGCTCTCCAACGCCGAGATGCTCGGCGTGCTGCGCGACGTCGGCTCCGTGATCTGTGCCGCCGGCGACGGCCTGGCGCCCGCCGACAAGAAGCTCTACGCGCTGCGCGATGTCACCGGCACCGTCGAGTCGATCCCGCTGATCGCCTCATCGATCATGTCCAAGAAGATCGCCGAGGGCACCGGCTCCCTGGTCCTGGACGTCAAGGTCGGCTCCGGCGCGTTCATGAAGAACCTCGACGACGCCCGCGAACTCGCCTCCACCATGGTCGAGTTGGGAACCGACCACGGTGTCCGTACGGCCGCCCTGCTGACCGACATGGCCACCCCGCTCGGCCGCACCGCGGGCAACGCCCTGGAGGTCCGCGAATCCGTCGAGGTGCTGGCCGGCGGCGGCCCGCAGGACGTCATCGATCTGACCCTGGCCCTCGCACGCGAGATGCTCGACGCGGCGGGCCTGAAGGACGCCGACCCCGCCAAGGCGCTGGCCGACGGCTCAGCCATGGACCACTGGCGGCGCATGATCACCGCCCAGGGCGGCGACCCCGACGCCGCCCTCCCGGTGGCCCGTGAGCAGCACATCGTCACCGCATCCTCCTCCGGCACCCTCACCACCCTCGACGCCTACGCCGTCGGCCTCGCCGCCTGGCGCCTGGGCGCCGGCCGCGCCCGCAAGGAGGACCCGGTGCAGGCAGGCGCCGGCGTCGAACTGCACGCCAAGCCCGGCGACACCATCACCGCGGGCCAGCCGCTGCTGACCCTGCACACCGACACCCCCGAGAAGTTCCCTTACGCCTTGGAGGCCCTCGACGGCGGAGTCCTCGTCGGCCCGGAGGACGCGGCCTTCGCCACCACGCCGGTGGTGCTGGAACGTATCGGCTGACCTGGGGGTTTCCCATATGGGTGAGCGGGACCTGTGGACCGCCACGGGTCCCGTTGGGCATGCTGGGATCGGTGTCACACGAGTAAGGAGACCGCCATGAGTGCACTCCCCGCTGAACCTGCACCGGCTCAGCACTGGGAAGAGCTTGTCCGTTTCTGGGAGGAGTCGGACTGGCCCGAGGGCAGCAAGGTGGAGATCATTGATGGGACCATCGTTGTGACACCACCCCCCGCCGCGACCCACAACCGTATCGCCGAGCAGGTTCAGCGCAGGCTGTACACCGTGCTTCCCGATGAGTGGGGGGTCTACCAGACTCTTGGTGCCGCCCACCCCTCCCGAGGCCGCCTCTACATCCCGGATCTCGTCGTTATTCCGTACGGGGTGGTGGCCCAGTTGGAGGGGAGCGACTCCGCCCCCCTCCCAGCAGCCGAACTGGTCGTTGAGGTCACCTCGCCGTCCAACGCGAGCTACGACCGCATCAACAAGGCAGCCGCCTACGCACAGGCGGGAGTTCCGCTCTACCTCCTCATCGACCGCTTCGCCCCTGCAGGGCCCACGGTCACGCTCTACGGGGAGCCGAAGGACGAGGTCTACCAAGAGCTCCAGCGGCTGAAGTTCGGCGAGGACGTCCACCTTCCCGCGCCCTTCGGACTCACCCTCGACACCAGCGGGTTCCCCCTCGGAGCCTGACGGCGAAGGGCCCGCCCCACCAGGACAGGTGGTGGGGCGGGCCCTTCGGTACGGGGGGCCGTGCGGCGCTACGCGGCCTTCTCCAGGTGCAGGAGGCGGCGTTCGACCACGGCCTTGCGGGTGGCGTACAGCGTGATGCCGGCGGCGCCGACCATCGCGACCAGGCCGAGGAGGACGGTGCCCTCCCAGCCGGCGGCGTGGAAGGCGAGGGCGCCGAGCGCACCGCCCAGGCTGCTGCCGATGTAGTACGCGCACTGGTAGAGCGCCGACGCCTGGGCGCGCGCCGTCTTGGCGGTGCGGCTGACCGAGGACGAGGCGACCGCGTGGCCCGCGAAGAAGCCCGCGGTGATCAGGATCAGGCCCACCAGCACCGCGGCGACCGAGTCGGCGAGGGAGAGCAGCAGACCGGACGAGGTCGCGCCGACCGCCAGGTAGAGCGCGCCCCGGCGGCCCATCCGGCCGACGAGCTTGCCCGCAGCGGCCGAGGAGACCGTACCGACCAGGTAGACGATGAAGATCGAACCGACGACGCCCTGGGGGAGGTTGAACGGCTCGGACACCAGGCGGTAGCCGATGACGGTGTAGACCGCGCCGAAGACCGTCATGAAGAGCGCGCCGATGCCGTACAGCCGCCGCAGCAACGGGTCGGCGAGGTGACGGCCGAGCGTACGTGCCAGCGTCCGCGGTCCCACCGAACGGGGCACGAAATGACGCGCCTTGGGCACCAGCAGGCGGAAGGTCACCGCGCACAGCACGGCCAGCACGCCCACCGCGCCGAGTCCGGCCCGCCAGCCCCAGAGCTGGGCGACCCAGCCGGTCACGATGCGCCCGGACATACCGCCGATGCTGTTGCCCGCCACGAACAGGCCGATGGCCGCCACCAGGGCCTTGGCGCGTACCTCCTCGGCCAGGAAGGCCATCGCCGACGCGGGCAGACCTGCCAGCGCGACGCCCTGGACGGCCCGCAGCGCGATCAGCCAGCCGAGCGACGGGGCGAACGGCACCAGCAGCGCGAGAACCGCGGCGACGGTCAGCGAGGCGGTCATGAGCGTGCGGCGGCCGAGGCGTTCGGACAGCGCACTGAGCGGGATCACCGCGAGCGCCAGTCCGAAGGTGGCCGCCGAGACGGTCCAGCTGGCCTGATCCGGTGTCACACCGAGGTCGGTGGAGATCGCGGGCAGCAGTGCCTGGGTGGAGTAGAGGAGTGCGAAGGTCGCGACTCCGGCGGCGAAGAGGGCGAAACTCATCCGGCGGTAGCCGGGGCCGCCCGGGTGCAGCTTGCCGGACTCGGGGTCGACGGCGGCGGCGGTGCGAGAGGTGTCGGGGGACGACTGGGGAGAGGCGGCCGCACGGTCGGTGACGGACGCCCCGGTATCAGCGGAGGGCATGCTTCGAAAGTAGGCGTCGGCGTTTCATGCGTCCAATGCATGGAAACGCCATAATCGATGCTGTGACACATGATCCCAGTTCACGAGCGCCTCTGTCGCAAGCTCGCAACAGAAATGAGACGTCGGGAACACGACACGGAACCGTGGTCGGCGCGCCGGACGCGGGGGAGGCCGCCGAGCTCGGCGTCGACTCCTGGGCGTTGACGCTCGCCCCGCGCCTCGCGCAGTTCACCGCGGTCGCCCGGCACGAGCACGTCACCCGCGCCGCGCAGGAGCTCGGCATGCCGCAGCCGACCCTCAGCCGCGCCATCGTCCGGCTGGAGGACGACCTCGGCGTCGCCCTCTTCGCCCGGCACGGTCGCACCCTCTCCCTCACCCCGGCCGGCCGCGCCTTCCTCGCCTCCACCGAGCGCGCGCTGACCGACATCGAGCGGGCCACCGAAGCCGTACAGGCCGACGCCGACCCCACCGCTGGCAAGGTCGCCTTCGGCTTTCTGCACACCCTCGGCCCCGAGACCGTCCCCGGCCTCATCCGCACCTTTCGCGCCGACCACCCCCGCGTGCGCTTCCAACTCGTGCAGAACTACGGCGAGGCGATGATCGAGCGGCTGCGCGCAGGCGACCTCGACCTCTGCCTGACCTCACCCGTCCCTGACTACCCCGACCTGGTCGCCCGCCGCCTGGACGAGCAGAAGCTGCGCCTGGTCGTCCCGGACGACCATCCGCTGGCCGGCCGCAAGCGGGTCCGCCTCGCGGAGACCGCGGGCGAGCTGTTCGTCACCCTCGAACCGGGCTACGGGCTGCGCCGGATCACCGACGCACTGTGCGCCGAGGCGGGGTTCACCCCGCGGATCGCCTTCGAGGGGGAGGAGGCCGAGACGCTGCGCGGCCTCGTCGCGGCCGGTCTGGGCGTGGCGCTGCTGCCGCCACCGGCGGTGCCGCGGCCCGGTGTCGCCGAACTGACCGTGACCGCGCCACGCGCCGTCCGCGAGATCGGCGTGGCCTGGCTGGGCGGACATCCGGACACCCCGCCCGTGGCCGCCTTCAAGAAGTTCCTGCTGAGCCGACGGGGACTGCTGCTGCCGCGATGAGACCGGCGGGGAGCGGCCGCGGACCCCGAGCGCCCGCGGTGACGTTCAGTGCCGCAGCGACGCTCCGAATCCGGCGGCCAGCGGCATCCGCAGGCCGAGCGGCGGTGGCGCCGCCAGGGCGTCGCGCACCGGCCGGGCGTAGTCCCGGGCGAAGAGCGAACCGAGCATGAAGTCGGCGGCCAGAGCGAGGACTTCGGGGCGGTGCTGACTCAGCGAATGGCCGTCGGAGTGCACCTCGAAGCGGCAGGTGTCGCGATTGATCTTCTTGGCGCGCTCGGCGTAGCGGTAGGACAGTTCGGGGTCGGTGCGCTCGTCGTTCGTGCCGTGGACAAGCAACACCTGCCGCCCCACGAGCTGTTTGACGGGGTCCGGCTTCGCCGCGTCCGGGCCCGGCTCGGGAAACCAAGGGGCGACCGCCAGGACGGAATGCACTGCCGGGTGACCCGCGGCATGCAGCGCGGCACGGGCGCCCATGCCGGTCCCGACGAGGCACACCGGCACATCGCCGTAGCGGCGGACCACCTCCTCAAGCGCCCACGTCGCATCCCGCGCGGGATGGGCGGCCGCGCCGTTCCATCCGCGGCAGCGGTAGCGCACCACATGGGCGGTCAGCCCCTCCGGGCGCCCCGCCTTCGCCAGCCGGACGGCGAAGGGGCGCACCGCGAGTGCCGAGATGGGGGACGGGCGCCGCACCCCGGTGGGCTCACCCGCCGGCAGTAAAAGCGCGACACCGTTCACCGCGCCCGCCGACCGTCCCTCCGTACGCCGCCATCGCAGTGCCGCGCGGGTCATGTCCTCGCCGGCCGATCCCAGCGGTTTTCCCAGCCGGGCCTCGCGCACCGGCAGCGCTTGCTGAGCCATGACGAGAACGATGGCAGAAGGAGGCGTACGGGCCACCCCGCCGACGGGTCACTGTTACGTATCGTTCGATGAGATCTACGCGCGTAGGGGCTAGAGTGCCGAAATGACGAGCGAGACCACCAACCTCCCGACCAGTGAACAGATTCGCCGCGCCCCCAAGGTGCTGCTCCACGACCATCTCGACGGCGGCCTGCGCCCCGGTACGGTCGTCGACCTGGCCCGCGAGACCGGCTACGCCGGGCTCCCCGAAACCGACCCGGAAAAGCTCGGGATCTGGTTCCGTGAGGCCGCCGACTCCGGCTCGCTGGAGCGCTATCTGGAGACGTTCGCGCACACCTGTGCCGTCATGCAGACCCGCCAGGCGCTGACCCGGGTGGCCGCCGAGTGCGCCGAGGACCTCGCTGCCGACGGCGTCGTCTACGCCGAGGTCAGGTACGCGCCTGAGCAGCACCTCGAAGCGGGGCTGACCCTTGAAGAGGTCGTCGAGGCCGTCAACGACGGCTTCCGCGAGGGTGAGCGGCGTGCGAAGGCCAACGGTCACCGCATCCGCGTCGGCGCACTGCTGACCGCCATGCGGCACGCGGCCCGCGCCCTCGAGATCGCCGAACTCGCCAACCGCTACCGCGACTTCGGCGTCGTCGGCTTCGACATCGCGGGCGCCGAGGCCGGCTACCCGCCCACCCGCCACCTCGACGCCTTCGAGTACCTCAAGCGGGAGAACAACCACTTCACCATTCACGCCGGTGAGGCCTTCGGACTGCCGTCCATCTGGCAGGCGTTGCAGTGGTGCGGCGCCGACCGCCTCGGCCACGGCGTGCGGATCATCGACGACATCGAGGTCGCCGAGGACGGCTCGGTCAAGCTCGGCCGGCTCGCGTCGTACGTGCGGGACAAGCGCATCCCGCTGGAGATGTGCCCGACCTCCAACCTCCAGACCGGCGCCGCGGACTCCTACGCGCAGCACCCCATCGGCTTGCTGCGCAGGCTGCAGTTCCGCCTGACCGTCAACACCGACAACCGGTTGATGAGCGGTACGAACATGTCTCGGGAATTCGAGCACCTGGTCAAGACATTCCGGTACACGCTCGATGACATGCAGTGGTTTACAGTCAATGCGATGAAATCAGCGTTCATTCCTTTCGATGAACGTCTAGCGATGATCAACGACGTGATCAAGCCCGAATATGCGGCGCTGAGGGCTGAATGGCTCTTCCGTCACGCGGGCACCACACCCATTGTGAACAGCGGGTCTGACGCTGTGTAACGGTGGTTGAAGGCGTTATTCGAACGGCCGGTGGATTGTCCACCGGCCGTTTTTTCTTCGCTTCTCGCTGTTTGCGGCGCCGGTGGCCCCGTCAGTAGGTTCCTAGCCGGTCAAGCCCCCATCACGAGGACGTAAAAGCGATGAAGCAGGGAACCATCAAGACTCTCGGTGTCGCCGCGCTCGGTGCCGCCTTCGCCGCCACCGCCGCGGGCACCGCCGCCGCTGCCCCGGCGGCCGACGCGATCGACACCGCGGGTGTGCTGCGCGGTCTCCCGGTCGAGCAGGCCGCCAAGACGGTCTCCAAGTCCGCCGACGCCAAGCCGGTCGGCGGCGTCGTCAAGACCAAGAGCAACTCGAAGGGCAACCTGCTGGGTGGCCTGCCGGTCGGCAAGAACCTGCCCGCGGGCGCCGTCACCAAGGGCCTCCCCCTGGGTGGCTGAACACACCGCACCGTCCCGTAGGGGACGTGCGCCTGGCCGTGCCCCGGCCGTACGCCGTTTCGGCGTGCGTGCCGGGGCACGGCCTTCGGCGTGCCGGGCGGGGCAGGAGTGCCCGCGCGGGCTACCAGGCGGTGGCGGTGGTCTTCTCGGAGGGCATGAATATCCACAGCGCCAGGTAGACCAGGAACTGCGGGCCGGGGAGCAGGCACGAGACCACGAAGATCGTGCGCATGGTGGTCGGGGTCGTACCGAAGCGACGGGCCAGGCCCGCGCACACTCCGGCGATCATTCGGTTGTCGCGGGGACGGACCAGTTCGGCGGCCATGATGACGGCTCCTTTGCTACATGCTGAGGCGTTTGCCCCGATGCCTCAAAGGTAAGACCGCGAGCCGGAGAGAACATCCGCCTTCGGGGCCAGTCCAACCCTGGGGATCGTCGGGGTCGCACCCCTGAGATGCTCGTTCCGGCGGCGGAGCCGGGACCGGTACCCGGGGACGACGGCCAGATGCGCCAGCGCCACCCCGGCCGCGTTCAGCAACACCGTGTCGATGTCGGGGACCTGCCCGGGGACCCCGGTCTGCAGCAACTCGATGGCCAGCGCGATCATGGCGCCGGCGAAGACCGTGCGGGTCAGCGACACCAGCGGCGACACGTTCAGTCGGCCGGCCGACATCGGAAGCAGCACGCCGAGAGGAGCGAGCAGCAGCGCAGATCCGCCCAGATGCTGCACCGCCTCCCACGGCCCGCGCGCCAGCTCGGCGCTGATCGACGCCAGCGGTTCGAGATTCGGGGCGGGCACCCAGGGCACCGTCCGCGGACGCAGCATCAGCCAGCCGACGAGCACAAGATGCGCCACAAGGAGAAGAAGTCCGGTGGCGCGCAAACGGAGGGCGGCGGTGTCGCCGGGGCCATGACGCTGCACAAAGCCCAGGACGCCGGTAGCGGGGGCTGCGGTTCCGCACTGTCGCGCCTGTCTTGATGACGCCCTCGCGGCGGACCTCGGGGCGCGCCCGGACGCGGTCCCACGGCCGGGCTTCGCAGCCGGTGGCCCGGCCCCGCTACGGCCGCCTCAGCCCTTGCGGGACAGCGGACCGCCCCAGCTCGTGTTCTGGGCGATGTCCGGGTGGGTCAGCACCTCGTCGGAGCACTCGTAGCGGTGCGACACGTCGCCACCCGGCCCGCCCAGGAGCACCGCGTGCGTCCGGCCGAGCGCCGCGCTCATGCCGTAGCTGCACACCAGCTGGGCCAGCGCGAAGGACGGCAGGTCGTCGGGACGCACGCTCAGCCGCAGCGCGTCAGCGGCGTCGCCCGCCCGGGGCCCGGTGACCTCGACGTCCTCGGGTACCGCACTGCTGAACCCGGCCTCCTCCTCTGCCGAGACGGGCTGCTTCTGCAGCTCACTCAGCAGGGCGCGGGCGGCCTGCAGGCGCGCGCCGTCCGTAGGCGCCTTGGGCCGGGACACGGTCCGCTCCACCGGAGTCAGCGTCGAGCTGCACACCAGATATACGGTTACCTGCACATCACCAGGGGCAGCCGGCGCATCGCCCTCGGGAACCTTGCAGCTCACCCGCGAAGGGGCGCCCCCGGCATCGACCGGTACGGACGTGCCGCGGACACCGCAACCTGCGGCAGTCAGCGCCAGGGCGGCCACCGCGGCCGTACGCCGCCACCTCCGGGCCCCGCCGGACCGCGGCGCACGCCGTTGCGGTCGCGCGGGAATGGGCTGTCTCATCGGTCGCCCTCCGTGCCGTCGTCGGCCGCGCCCGACGCGCCACCGGTCGCCCGGCCGTCGCCCGACGCGCCACCGCGCCCCTGCGTGACGCCCCCGCCGTCCCGCCCGCCGCCGTCCGCCAGCCGGGAGGCGTCCATGGGCAGCCGCAGGGTGAAGACGGCGCCGCCCTCGGGCAGATTGGCGGCCGTGATCTCACCGCCGTGGATGTGCGCGTTCTCCATCGCGATCGACAGGCCGAGACCACTGCCCTCCGACCGTGGCCGCGAGGCGCTCGCCTTGTAGAAGCGGTCGAAGACGTGCGGCAGGACCTCTTCCGGGATGCCGGGGCCGTGGTCCCGTACCCGGATCACCAGATCCCCCGCGCCGCCCCGGTGCGCGTCCGCCGCCGGCGTCTCCGGCTGCTCAGGACCGCCGTCGTCGGGGGGCGCCGGCCGGCCGCCCTGTGCCCCGCGGTCGGCGGTCGTGCCGTGCCCGCCCGGTGCTTCCTCGGCGTCCGGCCCGCCCGGTCCGGCCGCAGCGCCGTCCTCGCCGGCTGCCGGCTCGGTGTGCACCGACACCCGCACCGGGGAGCCGCCGTGCTTGAGGGCGTTGCCGATCAGGTTCGCGAGGATGACGTCGAGCCGCCGCGGATCCAGGCGGGCGACGATGCCGCGGTCGGCGTCCAGATCGACCGCGTCCAGCCAGGCCCGCGCGTCGATACAGGCGGTCACCTGGTCCGCGACCTCGACGTCGTCCAGCACCAGCCGGGCCGTCCCCGCGTCGAAGCGGGTGACCTCCATGAGGTTCTCCACGAGGTCGTTGAGCCGCCGCGTCTCGCTGACGACCAGCTGCACGGCGGGCGCGATCATCGGGTCGAGGGAGTCGGCCTCCTCCTCGAGCACCTCCGAGACCGCGGTGATCGCCGTCAGCGGCGTCCGCAGTTCGTGCGACATGTCGGCGACGAAGCGGCGCGAGGACGCCTCCCGCGCGCTCAGCTCCTCGACCCGCTGTTCGAGTCGCTCCGCGGTGCGGTTGAACGTCCGTGACAGATCGGCGAGTTCGTCCGTGCCGGTCACCCGCAGCCGGGTGTCCAGCCGACCCTCGCCCAGTTGCCGGGCCGCGTGCCCGAGCCGCTGCACCGGCCGCAGCACGGTCGTCGCGGCGGCCTGCGCCAGCAGCGCGGAGCCGACCAGCGCGAGCGCGGTGGCGATCCCCAGCGACCAGGCGAGCGAGTTGAGGTCCTGCCGCTCCGCGGCCAGCGACTTCATCATGTAACCGGTCGGGCCACCGCCGATGACCTTCGCGCCGGCGACGAGATAGGGGACGTCGCCGACCTCCCTGCGCTGCCAGTACAGGTGATGCGCGTAGCGGTTGGACTCGTCGACCTTCCGCACGTCGTTGACGGCGGTCCGTAGCGACGCGGGGACGTTCTTGAGCGTCAGGAGGTTCTTGTTCGTGGTGGCCGCGCAGTCCTTGCCCGCGCTGTCCACCCCGATCAGCAGCACCGCGTAGTTCTGCGGCCCGCCCGCCATCCGTCGCGCGGCGTCCTGGAGTTCGGCGCACCGGGGGCGCGGCGGCAGCGACCGGGTGCTGTCCTCCAGCGCCTTGCGGAAGTCGTTCAGCACGGAGTTCTGGGTGCGGTCCAGGACGGTGTTGCGGTTGAGCCAGTAGGCGATACCGGACGCGGAGACCGCGGCGGTCAGCGCGACCAGCGCGAAGACGACGACCAGCCGCAGCCGCAGACTCGTCCAGCGCAGCAGCCCGGACGCGCGCCGCATCCACCGCGGCAGCCGCAGCGGACGCCTGCCGGGCGCGGGCGCAGCGGAGCCCTCGGTGCCGTCGTGCGAGCCGCCGTCATCGGGGCGAGCGGTCACTGCGGGGAGTCCAGCCGGTACCCGACGCCGCGGACCGTACGGATCAGGGTCGGCGAGGACGGTACGTCCTCCACCTTCGCGCGCAGCCGCTGCACACAGGCGTCCACAAGACGCGAGTCCCCGAGGTAGTCGTGCTCCCACACCAGCCGCAGCAACTGCTGACGGGACAGCGCCTGCCCGGGCCGGCGGCTCAGCTCCAGCAGCAGGCGCAGTTCGGTGGGCGTCAGTTGGAGATCCTCGCCGTTCTTGGTGACCGTCATCGCCGAGCGGTCGATCACCAGCGAGCCGAAGGTCGCCGAGTCGTTGGACTCGCGCTCCCCACGGCGCAGCACGGCCCTGATCCGGGCGTCCAACACCCGCCCCTGGACCGGTTTGACGACATAGTCGTCGGCACCGGACTCCAGGCCCACCACGACGTCGATGTCGTCGTTGCGCGCGGTGAGCAGGATGATGGGCAATTGGTCCGTACGCCTGATCCGCCGGCACACCTCGAAGCCGTCGATGCCCGGCAGCATCACATCCAGCACGATCAGGTCCGGGCGCTGCTCGCGCAGCAGCTTCAGGCCGTCCTCGCCCGTCGCCGCGGTCACCACACGGTGACCTTGGCGCGACAGCGAGAGTTCGAGGGCCGTGCGGATGGCGTCGTCGTCCTCGATCAGCAACAGGAAAGGCACGTTGGCCATTCTGGCCCATGGGACGCCACGAGATCGACCAGTGGCGCCCTCCCACACAAGGCCCGCACCCGTGGCGGCCCCGCGCCGGACCCCCCTCACCCCTGTGACAGGGCTGTGACAGTCGACGGACAACGCGATGAAACTGGGTTGGCAATGTTTGGGGCACCGGGAGAGATCACCACCCGGAGAGACACCGAACGACCGGCTCAACCGACGGGGGGCGCGACATGAACACACTGCACGGCACCACCACCAGCGCAGTTATCACGCGCCTCCACGACGTCGGGCGGGCCGGCACGGCCCAGTCCGGTGCGGGAGGGCGGGGGTGCGCCCGCGGCGTGGGGCGTCAGCGACCGCCGTACATGGTGGCCGTCGACGCGACCGTGGGGGGACGTAACGGGGGCAACGCGGGCCAGGGAGCCAACGGGGGAGACGGCTCCGGGGGGAGCAACGCGGCAGCGGCGTACGGGGAGAAGACGGGGGAACGGCGTTCCGCGTCGGAGACGGCGGAGGCCGAAGCGGCCTTCACCGCCTACGTCCAGGAGCGCCGCGCCTCCCTGTACGCCACTGCCTACCACCTGACCGGTGACCGCTTCGAGGCCGAGGACCTGCTGCAGAGCGCACTGTTCTCGACCTACCGGGCCTGGGACCGGATCAGCGACAAGGCGGCGCTCGGCGGCTACCTGCGGCGCACGATGACCAATCTGCACATCAGCGCCTGGCGCCGGCGCAAGCTCAACGAGTACCCGACCGAGGAACTGCCCGAGACCGCCGGTGACGTGGACGCGATGCGCGGCACCGAACTGCGCGCCGTCCTGTGGCAGGCGCTGGCCCGGCTGCCCGAGACGCAGCGCACCATGCTGGTGCTGCGCTACTACGAGGGCCGCACGGACCCGGAGATCGCGGAGATCCTCGACATCAGTGTCGGCACGGTGAAGTCGAGCATCTGGCGCTCCCTGCGCCGGCTGCGCGAGGACGAGGTCCTCAGCTTCGGCCGTGACGAGGAGGAGTCCTTCGGCGAGCTGGTGGCCTGAGGACGGGGGAACGCCCGAGGGGACGGGGATACGGGGGAACGGCCGAACCGGAGCGCTCCGGGGAGGCCGGCGTATCGGGGGATACGGGGGAAAGTAGGGGGGCACGGGGGAAACGAAGCGGGTTCGGACGGCCGGGGGGGCCGGTCCGAACCCGCTTCTTCGTGTACGCCGACGCGGTCAGGAACGCACCGTCTCACCAACCGCGTCCGCCGACCGCACCGCCGATATCCGGGCCAGCGCCTCCGGTTTGGCGCACGGGTGCGCGCCCAGGGCGCTGTGCCGGGCGACGATGGTGCGTTCGTTGCGCAGCAGTCGCAGCCCGCGCCGCACCAGATACGGCGCCGACTTACGGCCCTCGCGCAGATCCCGGGCGAGCCGTCGCCGGAAGGTCGTGGTGGGGCGCCCGCGCAGACACAGCGCGTCGGCGAGCAGTCCCGCCGAACGGCAGCCCGCTATGACGTCGGCCGCGAAGATGCCCTCCGCGATGAACAGCGCCGCCCCGGCGAGGTCAAGACTCGTCTCACCGACGCGGGCGCTGACGGAGATGTCGTACACCGGCACGGTGGTACGTCCCGTACGGCACAGCGCCTCGACGGCCGCGACCGCGGCTGCGGCGTCCCACGAGAGCGGCGAGTCCCAGTCGGCGCCGCCCCCTTCCGGCAGCTGCGGCAGCGTCGGGTCCGTGCACTCCTTGTAGAAGTCGTCGAGGTTCAGGACGGGGAGGCCGGTCAGGGCGGCCAGGGACGTCTTGCCGGAACCGGACGGGCCGGTCAGCAGGACGACGCGGGCGGCGGGCGGCCGGGCGGAGGAGTGGGAGCTCACGGACAGCCATTGTCGTGCATTGGGCCGAGAGAGGTACCCCCTGGCGCCCCAGGTGGATCGACTCACGCCCCTCAACTACGCTACGCAACCGGACGATTACGCAATCGTTTCCTCCGCTCTCGCAGAAGGTCTCCTTCCGGTGGATGCCTTCCGACCCACAGGCAGGTGGCAGCACATGGCCTCACACGTACGTTCCAAGTCCAGCCGCTTCCCGCGCGTCCTCCTGCGGGCAGGTCTGGTCGTCTCGGCGGCCGGCGCCGCGCTCGCGGCCGGCGGCGCGGCCGGCGCGCACGCCGCGCCCACGCCGACCGCCAACGACAGCGGTGGCAGGGCCGCGGCCCTGGCCGACGCCGTGCTGGACACCGCGGGCGGCAGCATCGCCACCGCCAAGAACCTCCAGTTGAACCCGCTGGCGAACACCCCCGTCGACCCGCTGAACAACACCGTCGGCACCCAGATCGCCGACTTCAAGCCCGTGAGCACCGCCGCGGCGACGGGCCCCCTCTCGGAGGGCGCAGCCCTGAAGGACCTGCCGGTGGTGGGGGAGGCGACGTCGGTACTGCCCGGCTGAGCTGTTTCGACAGGTACGACCCCGGCCGGGTACGTCCCGGCCGGGTCGGCGCCGGTGTCGTCAAACCCCTTGGTTGAAGGCGGCGACGAGCCCCTCCATGTTCTTGCGCAGCACACTGCCCAGGGCGATCCATGAACCGTCGACGAAGGTGACGTCGAACCGTCCCTTGCTGATGGCTTTCGGATGCGCACTGACCCGGGCGATGTCCGCACGGGGCACCGCCACGCCGAAATCGCACTTCGGGGTGGCGTCCAGCCAGCTCGTGTTGTGGTCCACGAGCACGATCAGCCGGCGGTCGGTCAGCGCCTGACGCCGGGGCTCACCGCCCGCGTTGGTCAGATCGACCAGGAACCGCCCGGCCATGCTGTGCCAGCCGCCGTCCATGACCGTGCCCCAGATCGCCCTTTCGGTCGCCCGGTCGGCGACGTGCTCCAGGTCGATCGCCGCGCTCTCGACCCGGTCACTGACGCGGTCGGCGGCCCGGGTGAACGAGTTGTTGACCAGTCGGCTGTTGCCCATCGCCTCCAGCGGACGGCCCACCTTGTGGGAAGGAGTCGCGTAATCCGGCCTCATCCGGCGCCGCTCCTTTCGTCTTGGTGGTCAGTCGAACGGGTTGCCGGGGTCGCGGGGTGGTCACGCCGCGATCCTGCTCGACGGCCGGTTCGCGGTACCGGCCCGCCCGATCCCCGCGTGTGACGGCCTTGAGCGCGTTCCTGACGGCGGGCGTCTACGCGATCTTTCTTTTCTCGCCCGGCCCTTGATGTGCTTTCAGGTCCGGAACTCCCCCGAAGTTGTCGTGGTGCGGTCAAGATCAATTGTAAGGAGGGGGCGGGCAGCAGCGTGGGGCCCCGCCCAAGGAAGGCGGGGCCCCACGTAGTTGGCCGGTCGGCACCCGGGGGTGCCGGTCCGGTGCTAGACGCCCATCGGATGCCAGACCGTCTTGGTCTCCAGGAAGGCCAGCAGGCGGCCGGTGCCCGGGTCGGACGTCCAGTCCGACGGTGCCGGGCGCAGGACGCGCTTGAGATTGTCGGCCGCGGCCGTTTCCAGGTCCTTCGCCAACGCGGCGTCGGCGCCGGTGAGATCGATGGCGTTGACGTCCTGGTGGGCGGCGAGCGGGGCCGCGATCTCCGCGGTACGACCCGAGAGGATGTTGACGACGCCGCCCGGGAGGTCGGAGGTGGCGAGGACCTCGGCGAGGGAGAGGGCGGGCAGCGGGGCATCCTGCGCGGTCACCACGACCACCGTGTTGCCGGTGACGACGGCGGGCGCGATGACCGAGATCAGACCGAGGAAGGAGGAGTCCTGGGGGGCCAGGACCGCCACGACGCCGGTCGGTTCGGGGGAGGAGAGGTTGAAGTACGGGCCCGCGACCGGGTTGGCGGAGCCGGCGATCTGGGCGACCTTGTCGGACCAGCCCGCGTACCAGACCCAGCGGTCGATGGCCGCGTCCACCTGCGCCGCGGCCTTGGCCTTGGACAGCCCCTCGGCGTCGGCGACCTCCGCGGCGAACTGCTCGCGACGGCCCTCCAGCATCTCCGCGACGCGGTAGAGGATCTGGCCGCGGTTGTAGGCGGTGGCGCCCGACCAGCCGCCGAACGCCTTGCGGGCCGCGACGACCGCGTCCCGGGCGTCCTTGCGGGAGGACAGCGGCGCGTTCGCCAGCCACTTGCCCTTGGAGTCGGTCACCTCGTACACCCGCCCGCTCTCGGACCGGGGGAACTTGCCCCCGACGTACAGCTTGTAGGTCTTGAGCACGCTCAAACGATCGGACTGCTTCATCGGTCGGACTCGCCTTCTCGCTCGCTCGTCGGTC
The DNA here is from genome assembly GCF_043201875.1 of Streptomyces sp. NPDC048248. NCBI lineage: Bacteria > Bacillati > Actinomycetota > Actinomycetes > Kitasatosporales > Streptomycetaceae > Streptomyces > Streptomyces sp. NPDC048248. The sequence goes on along the minus strand of NZ_JBICZL010000009.1, from coordinate 22,034 downwards.
CGGTCGCTCCGGCGAGGTACGCCTCCAGACCGTGCCGGCCGCCCTCGCGGCCGTAGCCCGACTCCTTGTAGCCGCCGAAGGGCGAGGCCGGGTCGAACTTGTTGAACGTGTTGGACCAGACGATCCCGGCGCGGAGCTTGTTCGCCGTCCACAGCATCCGCGAGCCCTTCTCCGTCCAGATGCCCGCCGAGAGGCCGTACGGGGTGTTGTTGGCCTTCTCCACCGCCTCCTCGGGGGTGCGGAAGGTGAGGACGGAGAGGACCGGGCCGAAGATCTCCTCGCGCGCGATGCGGTGCGCCTGGGTGACGCCGGTGAAGATCGTCGGGGCGAACCAGTAGCCGGCGGACGGCAGATCGCAGGCCGGGGCCCAGCGTTCGGCGCCCTCGGCCTCACCCGCGTCGACCAGCGAGGTGATGCGGGCCAGCTGCTCGGCGGAGTTGATGGCGCCGATGTCGGTGTTCTTGTCGAGCGGGTCACCGACCCGGAGGGTCTGCATCCGGCGCTTGAGGGAGTCCAGCACCTCCTCGGCGACGGACTCCTGGACCAGCAGTCGCGAGCCGGCGCAGCAGACGTGGCCCTGGTTGAAGAAGATGCCGTTGACGATGCCCTCGACGGCCTGGTCGACGGGGGCGTCGTCGAAGACGATGTTCGCGGCCTTGCCGCCCAGTTCGAGCGTCACCTTCTTGTCGGTACCGGCGACCGTACGGGCGATGGCCTTGCCGACCTCGGTGGAGCCGGTGAAGGCGACCTTGTTGATGTCCGGGTGCGCGACCAGGGCGGCGCCCGTGGAGCCGTCACCGGTCAGGATGTTGACGACGCCCTTGGGCAGGCCCGCCTGGCGGCAGATGTCCGCGAAGAAGAGGGCGGACAGCGGGGTCGTCTCGGCCGGCTTGAGGACGACGGTATTGCCCGTCGCAAGGGCCGGGGCGATCTTCCACGCCAGCATCAGGAGCGGGAAGTTCCAGGGGATGACCTGGCCCGCGACGCCCAGGGGGCGGGGGTTGGCGCCGTAGCCCGCGTGGTCGAGCTTGTCGGCCCAGCCGGCGTAGTAGAAGAAGTGCGCGGCGACCAGCGGCAGGTCGGCGTCGCGTGACTCACGGATCGGCTTGCCGTTGTCCAGCGACTCCAGCACGGCCAGCTCGCGCGAGCGCTCCTGGATGATCCGGGCGATCCGGAAGAGGTACTTGGCGCGCTCGGAGCCCGGCAGTGCGGACCACTTCTCGAAGGCCCTGCGGGCGGCCTTCACGGCGCGGTCGACGTCCTCCGCGCTCGCCTGGGCGACCTCGGAGAGGACCTCCTCGGACGAGGGGGAGACGGTCTTGAAGACCTTGCCGTCGGAGCCCGGCGCGAACTCGCCGTCGATGAACAGGCCGTAGGACGGCGCGATGTCGACGACCGAGCGGGACTCGGGGGCGGGTGCGTAGTCGAAGGTCATGGGTGCCTCAGTCCACCGTGACGTAGTCGGGGCCGGAGTAGCGGCCGGTGCTGAGCTTCTGGCGCTGCATCAGCAGATCGTTCAGGAGGCTGGAGGCGCCGAAGCGGAACCAGTCGCCGGTCAGCCAGCTCTCGCCGAGCGTCTCCTTGACCATGACCAGGTACTTGATCGCGTCCTTGGTCGTCCGGATGCCGCCGGCCGGCTTCACGCCGACCTGCACGCCCGTCGCGGCGTGGAAGTCGCGTACCGCCTCCAGCATCAGGAGCGTGACGGGCGGGGTGGCGTTCACCGACACCTTGCCCGTCGACGTCTTGATGAAGTCGGCGCCCGCGAGCATCGCGAGCCAGGAGACCCGGCGGACGTTGTCGTACGTCTGGAGCTCGCCGGTCTCGAAGATGACCTTGAGGTGCGCGACCGAGCCGTCCGGCCGGGCGCACGCCTCCTTGACGGCCTTGATCTCTTCGAAGACCGCGCGGTAGCGCCCGGAGAGGAAGGCGCCCCGGTCGATCACCATGTCGATCTCGTCGGCGCCGGCCGCGACGGCGTCACGGGTGTCGGCGAGCTTGACCGGCAGGGCGGCCCGGCCGGCCGGGAAGGCGGTGGCGACGGACGCGACGTGGATGTCCGGGGCACCGCCGTTGAGCAGCGCCTCCTTGGCCGTCGCGACCATGTCGGGGTAGACGCAGATCGCCGCGACCCGGGGAGCGGTGCGGTCGGTGGGGTCCGGGGTGATGCCCTTGGCGCACAGCGCCCGGACCTTGCCCGGGGTGTCCGCGCCTTCGAGGGTCGTCAGGTCGATCATCGAGATGGCGAGGTCGATGGCGTACGCCTTCGCCGTCGTCTTGATCGAGCGGGTGCCGAGTGTGGCGGCGCGGGCCTGCAGGCCGACCGCGTCGACGCCTGGGAGGCCGTGCAGGAAGCGGCGCAGCGCACCGTCGTCGGCGGTCACGTCCGCCATCGACGCCAGACGTTCCGCGGCTTCCTTGCCGTATGCGGGAACAGTGATGGGCATGGTCACGAGAGGAGCATATCTACGCGCGTAGCGGCATGCCACCCCCCTGCGCTGCGAATTCGCCGACACCGGTCCGGCGTAGGTGTCCCGGGCGGAAGGGGAGCCCGGTGATCGCCCGGTCGACCGCGCGCGGGGGGCCGGGCGCGCGCAGGTGCTGGACAGCGGCGGCTCGCGGAGTTCGACCGGCCATGGGGCGCGAGCCGTTGTCGTACCGCAATGTCCGCATGCTGGGACGTCAGGCAGAATCGGCACCATGACGAGCCCGGAACGGTCCTCCCCGCCGCAACAGCAGTTCGCCGAGCGCAGTTACCGCTCGCCCGCGGCCCTCGTCGGCGGTGTGCTGCTCTTGCTGCTCGGGCTCTGGCTCGGCGGTGACGCACTGCTGCGGGGCGACGCGCGGACCAAGCTGACGGCGATGTTCACCCTGCTCCTCGGTGTGCCGCTGGTGACGGCCTTCACCCTCCGGCCGCAGGTCAGGGCGAATGAGGACCGGCTGGTGGTGCGCAATCCGTTCCGTACGATCACGCTGCCCTGGAGCGCGGTGGAGTACCTGCGAGCGATGTTCTCCGCCGAGGTGTTCACCAGCGAGGGCAAGTACCAGCTCTGGGCCGTGCCGGTTTCCCTCCGGCAGCGCAAGAAGGTCAGCAAGCAGGCGGCGCGTGGCGCGAACGCGCCCCGGAGCCGCTTCGGTCTGGGCGCCGACGACGGCCCGGTGCCGCGCGCCATGGCGGACCAGACCCTCGACGAGCTGCGCGAGATCAAGGAGCGCGCCGCACATCGCGAGAGCGCCACGGGTGAGCCGGTGGTGCGCTGGGCCTACGAGATCATCGCGCCGTGCGTGGCGGGTGCGGTCGGACTGGCCGTGATGATCGGACTCCAGTAGGCGGGCTCCAGCAGGCGGACCGCCCCCGGGGCGGCGGGTGGCCCCGGTGGCTGATGGCGCCACCGGGGCCGCTCTTTTCCCGCCCGGGCGCGGCTACGGTGGGCCGATGGCTTCCGTACCCCGGCCGGTATCCGCGCGAATCGCCGGCCCCGCCGACGTCGACGCGGTCGTCGAGACGTTGACGACAGCGTTCTTCGACGACCCGCTGTGGGGTCCCGCCTTCCCCGACCCCGGTCGCCGTGCCCGGCAGGCGGCGGTGATGTGGCGCCTCTTCGTGTCCTCGGCCCTGCGTTATCCGTGGACGCTGGTGACGCGGAACGCGGAGTCCGCTGCCGTGTGGATCCCGCCGGGCGGTTCCGAGCTGACTTCGGAGGAGGAGGAGGACGGCATGAAGGGCCTCCTGACCGGCAGCGCGAGCCCGGAGGTGGCCGAGGGTGTCCTGCGCATCTGTGATCAGTTCGCGGCGGCCCGGCCCAGCGAGCCGCATTTCTGTCTGACCCTTCTGGGCACCCATGACGCGCACCGCGGCAAGGGGCTGGGCATGGGCCTGCTGGCCGAGTCGCTCGCGCGCATCGACGCCTTGGGCGCGCCCGCCTACCTGGAGTCGTCCAACCCGGCGAACCTCGCACGGTACGAGCGGGCCGGCTTCGCCGCCCATGGCCGGATCACCGTCGCCACCGGCCATGTCGTGACCACCATGTGGCGTCCGGCGGTGTCCTGAACTACCCCGCCGCCGCGGCCTCTGCCAGGTACGGGGCCAGGGCTGCGGTCACGTGGGCGGTGGCCCCTTCGGCCGGCGCGGCGGCGGCGACGTAGCCGTCGGGCCGGATGAGGAAGACGCCGGGGCCGTCCCCGTAGGCGTCCCGGATGTGGCCGTCCTTGTCGGTCAGGTCAGGGTCGGGGCCGTCGACGCGGACGGTGCGCAGCCGGTCCTGGCCTACCGGCAGGGCGGCCTCGTCGAGGTCGGTGTCGCCCAGGGCGAGCAGGGTGAAATGCGGGCCCCGGTAGGCGTCGAAGAGGCGGGTGGGCCGGCCGTCGGCGGTGTGGCACGGGGCGTCGGGGGCCCGGTCGCCCGCGGTGCGCGCACCATCGGCGACGGCCGTGCGCAGTTCCGTGCTCAGCGGGCTGTCGGGGTAGCCGATGCCGAGTTGGTGGAGGTCGCGGCCGCGGACAAGTGAGCCGGAGCGGTGCAGGCGGGTGCTGGTCTGCAGGATGCCGGCGGCGATCGGGCGGCGCTCGCTCTCGTAGGTGTCCAGGAGTGCGTCGGGTGCGCCGTGGCGCAGCACCTGGCCGAGCTTCCAGCCGAGGTTGTAGGCGTCCTGGACGCTGGTGTTCAGGCCCTGGCCGCCGGCCGGCGAGTGGATATGGGCCGCGTCGCCAGCGAGGAGGATCCGGCCGCGGCGGTAGCGGTCGGCCAGGCCCGCCCGGGGCCGGTAGACGGAGGCCCACAGCACCTCGCCGAGTTGCTCGGGGGCGAGGTGCGTCCACCTGGCGATCAGGGCGCGGACCCCGTCGGGCGAGGTGTCCGGCTCGTCGGTGGTGGCCACGGCGAACCCCTGGAAGTGATCGGTGCCGGCCAGGGGGAGCAGCATGACGAAGCGGCCGTTCGGCAGCATCCAGCGGTGCCAGTGGTCCCGGTCGAGGCCGTCGACCCGCAGATCTGCCAGGACGCCCGCCCCCGGCGCCAGTTGCGGCCCGCTCATGCCGATGCCGAGGCCCTTGCGGACGGTGCTGCGCCCGCCGTCGGCGGCGACCAGATAGCGGGCCCGCACGGTGTGCGAGCCTCCGTCGGCGAGGCCGAGCCGGGCCGTGACGCCGTCCGCGTCCTGCTCGAAGCGCGTCAGCTCGGTGCCGAAGCGCACGCCGCCGCCCAGCTCCGACAACCGCGCGTGCAGCAGCTGGAGATTGCGCCACTGCGGAATCATCAGGGCGTTGGAGTACGGGCTGCCGGGTGTCGGTTCGACGCTCTCGACCATCTCCTGGGTGCGGACGATCCGGCCGTCCTCCCACAGCGCCAGCCGCGGGTAGCGGCCCCCGGCTGCCTGGACTGCGGGCAGTACACCGAGGTCGTCGTAGACCTCCTGGGTGCGTGGCTGGAGGCCGGTGCCGCGGGCTCCGGGCGACAGGGTGGACTGCCGCTCGACGATCAGTGCGCGGACGCCGCGCCGCGCGAGGTCGATGCCGAGGGCGAGGCCGGTGGGGCCGGCTCCGGCGATCAGGACGTCGACGGTCGTGACGGGTTCGGCGTGGCCTGACTCACAAGCTGGCTTAACGTTGTTAAGTTCCATGCTTCCGAGGATGTGCTTAACGGTGTTAAGTTGTCAACATGGTTTCGCGCATCGACCGGAAACAGGTGGTGGACACCGCCCTGCGCCTGCTGAACGAGGTGGGGCTCGACGGCCTCACCCTGCGCCGTATCGCAAAGGAGCTGAACGTCCAGGCCCCCGCGCTGTACTGGCACTTCAAGAACAAGCAGGAGCTGCTGGACGAGATGGCCACCGAGATGTTCCGGCGGATGAAGTGGCCGCAGCTGTCGCCGGACGGCCGGGAGGCGGAAGGAGCCGTCCGCACCTGGCAGGACACCCTGCTCACCTGCGCCCGCGCGCTGCGCCGGGAACTGCTCGCCTACCGCGACGGCGGCAAGGTCTTCAGCGGTACGCGGCTGACCGACGACAGCCACGCCGCGCCGACGGACCGGCTGCTGGGCCGGCTCACCGCGGAAGGCTTCACGCCGGCGGAGGCGGCCAGGGCCTGGTGGACCGTCTACAACTTCACCATCGGGCTGGTGATCGAGGAGCAGTCGATCCATCCCGACCCGGCGGATCCCGCGGACCGCGATCCGGCCTACGACCTCGAGCGCCGCGCGCGGCGGCTCGGTGAGAGCCATCCGCTCGCGGCAGCGGCGGGGTGGGAGATGTTCGGCGATGTGGAGGCCGGGTTCGAGGCGGGGCTGCGGATCATCGTCGCGGGAGTCGAGGCGACCACGTCCGGTGGCCGGCCGGGCTCTGCCTGAGCCGCCGCCCGGCCGCCCCTCGCGGGACGTCCGAAGCGGCTACGGCGCCCCGCCGTAGACCAGGATCATGTACGCGCCCAAGTAGGCGGATGCCAGCGCCGATCCGCCGAGAACCAGTACGACGGTCCTGCGACGGGCGCGGGCGATCGCGACGGCCGCCGGGAGCAGCAGCGGGAAGCCGGGCAGCAGGAAACGGGCGCGCGGGAAGTAGACGCCGCCGCTGCCCAGCACGATCGCGAGCAGCACACTGCTGAACACCAGCAGCGGCAGCGGCTGCCGCCCGGCGACGCACAGCAGATAGAGCACCACGGACGCGATCAGTACCAGCGAGACGACGACGAAGAACAGCTGCGGGCGGGGCTGGTAGCCGAGTATCGAGCGCAGGGTACGGAGCGTGCCGATGCCGCCGTCCCACTCGTTGTGCCACATCCTCTGGACGGCGAAGTAGCCGTCGACGCGGTGGAGCCGCAGCCCCACCCAGCCCACGTAACCGAGCCAGCCGAGCGGGGCGAGCAGCGCGCCGAGCAGCAGCCGCGGGGCGGTGGCGCGCGGTTCGGGTTGCCCCTCGGCGCGGTTCCCCGGTGGATGCCACAGCCGCCACAGTGCGACCAGGGCGGCCACCGAGACCGCCGCCGCCACGGCGAGGCCGGTCGGGCGGGTGAGGCCGGCGAGCAGGGCCAGGACGCCGGCCCCGATCCACCGGCCGGTCAGCACGGAGTGCAGCGACCAGGCCACCAGGGCGGTGAACAGCGACTCCGTATAGCCCATCCACTGGACGACGGCCACCGGCGTCGTGCCCCACAGGACGGCGAGCACGGTGCCGACCCGGCGCCCGTGGAGCCGGTCGCCCACCGCGAAGACGCCCCAGGCGGCGAGGAGCGAGCAGACGACGGCGACGACCAGTCCGATGCTGGCCCGTGAGCCCGGGGTGACCCCGGCCACGGCCTTGACGATCACCGGATACAGCGGGAAGAACGCGAGATTGTTCGTGTTGAACAGCTGCTCGTCGAGGGTCTGCTCGTAGCCGTGGTCGGCGATGCCCAGATACCAGCGCGAATCCCAATGGGAGGCGAGGTAGGGCCACAGGCCGTGCTGCTTGAGGTGCGCCCACTTCATCAGCACCAGCGCACCCAGCAGACGGACGGCGAGGTAGCCGAGCAGCGCGGGCGCGGCCCTGCGCAGCGCCGCGGTCAGCGCTCCGGTCAGTCGTCCGGGCCCGGACGGTATGGATGCCGGCGGGGCCGGGCCTGCGGGGATCGGCGGGGGCGCGGTCGTGGGCACTGCGCGACTCCTGGGGTGGACTGGCGGCGTGTACGTCCGGGTCCAGGCTTCCGCGCTCCGGGCGCGCCCGCCCTGAAGTGCTGCGACAGGTGCAGTAGAGGTGTCACCCGTACGAGAGACGGGGCGGCCCGCGGCCCCTCCGCCAGGAGCCGGGCCGCGGGCCGGAGACGGTGAGCGGGCCCCTGGTCCTCAGGGGCCCGCTCACCGTTTCGCGCGTCGTTCAGATTCCGGCGGCCGCCGACAGGTCGGCCTTGATCGCCGCAAGCGCCGCGGCGGCCTGCGTCCGGGCCTCCGGCAGCGCCTGCGCCGAGGCCACCGGAACCACGACCTCCAAGTAGCACTTGAGCTTGGGCTCGGTGCCGCTGGGCCGCACCACGACCCGGCCGCTCTCCACCCCGGCCGCGGGCGAACCGGACAGGTAGTAGCGAAGCCCGTCGGTCGGCGGCAGCGTCTCGGTGCCCTGGTTCAGGTCGTCGGACCGGCCCACCGTCAGACCCGCGAGCGCCGTCGGGGGCTGCTCGCGCAGCCGCCGCATGGCGTCGGCGATAAGCGACAGGTCCTCGACGCGGACCGAGAGCTGGTCGGTGGCGTGCAGCCCGAATTCCAGCGCGAGGTCGTCCAGCAGATCGGTGAGGGTGCGGCCGGACTGCTTGAGTTCGGCGGCGAGCTCGGTGATCAGCAGGGCGGCGGTGATGCCGTCCTTGTCGCGGACACCCTCCGGGTCGACGCAGTAGCCCAGCGCCTCCTCGAAGGCGTAGCGCAGCCCGTCCACGCGGGCCAGCCACTTGAAGCCGGTCAGCGTCTCCACATACGGCAGCGAGGAGGCCGCCGCGATCCGGGACATCAGCGACGACGACACGATCGTGGTGGCGAGGGTGCCCGACCCGCCCCGGCCGTCGCGGTGCTTGCGGACCAGGTGGGCCACGAGCAGTGCCCCCACCTCGTCGCCGCGCAGCATCCGCCAGCCGTCCTGCGTACCGGGGGCGGGCACGGCGACGGCGCAGCGGTCCGCGTCAGGGTCGTTGGCGAGCACGATGTCGACGCTGCCGGGGGCCAGGGAGCGGGCGGCGGCGAAGGCGAGGTCCATCGCGCCGGGCTCTTCCGGGTTGGGGAAGGCGACCGTCGGGAAGTCCGGGTCCGGCTCGGCCTGCTGCGGGACGACCGTGGGCGCCGGGAATCCGGCGCGCGCGAAGGCCTGCTCGAGGGTGTCGCGGCCGACGCCGTGCAGCGGGGTGTAGACGACGCGGGTGTCACGGGGCGAGCCGGGCGTCAGCACGGCGTCCGTACGCGCCAGGTAGGCCGCGAGGACGTCGTCGTCGAGGGTCTCCCAGCCGTCCTCGGGCCGGGGCACGTCGTCCAGCGAGCCGATGGCGGCGATCTCCGCGGCGATCTCCCCGTCGGCGGGCGGCACGATCTGCGAGCCGTCCCCGAGGTAGACCTTGTAGCCGTTGTCGCGCGGCGGGTTGTGGCTGGCGGTGACCTCGACACCGGCGACCGCGCCCAGGTGCCGGATGGCGAAGGCCAGCACGGGGGTGGGCAGCGGGTGGGGCAGTACCGCCGCGCGCAGTCCCGCGCCGATCATCACGGCTGCGGTGTCCCGGGCGAAATCGGCGCTCTTGTGGCGCGCGTCGTAGCCGATGACGACCAGGCCCGCGCCGTCGCCCTTGCCCTTCAGGTAGGCGGCGAGGCCGGCGGCCGCGCGGATGACCACCGCGCGGTTCATGCGCATCGGACCCGCGCCCAGTTCACCGCGGAGCCCGGCGGTGCCGAACTGGAGGGTGCCGGCGAACCGTGCGGCCAGCTCTTCGAGGTCCTTGGCGGCGATGAGCTCGGACAGCTCCTCCCGGGTCTCCGGGTCGGGGTCCTCGGCCAGCCATGCCCTGGCCCGGTTGGTCAGCTCCGCGGGATCGGTAGCCACGTGATGCTCCTGACGGTGGATGCGGGTGGGGGAGCGCTCGGCTGCTCGTCACGCTTACCCGGTGCGCGGGGGCTTCGAGCCGCCGAACCGGCCAATGCCGTACGACGGCGTGCCGGAGGCGGGGCCGGTCGCACCGGGCGGTGTGTCAGGCGCCGACGCTCGACGGGGGCGGCAGGGCCCGGCGGGGCACCGGGTGCGCGGCGGCGGGCAGCTGCCCGAAGAGGGGCCGGCCCGGCGGGTGTCAGGCACCTGCCGGCCCGGCCCCACGGGTGAGGTCTCAGATCTTGCCGAGCACCTGGGCGAGCAGGCTGCCCATCCGCGTCGCGGAGTCGCGGCCGGCCTGCAGGACCTCTGCGTGGTTGAGCGGCTCGCCCGTCATACCGGCGGCGAGGTTCGTCACCAGGGACAGGCCGAGCACCTCGGCGCCGGCCTCGCGGGCCGCGATGGCCTCCAGGACCGTGGACATGCCGACGAGGTCGGCGCCCATGGTCCGGATCATCTTGATCTCGGCCGGGGTCTCGTAGTGCGGGCCGGGGAACTGGGCGTAGACACCCTCCTCCAGGCTCGGGTCGACCTCCTTGCACAGCGCGCGCAGCCGCGGCGAGTACAGGTCCGTCAGGTCGACGAAGTTCGCGCCGACGATGGGGGAGGTGGCGGTGAGGTTGAGGTGGTCGCTGATGAGGACCGGCTGACCGGGGCGCATGCCGTCGCGCAGGCCACCGCACCCGTTGGTGAGGACGATGGTCTTGCAGCCGGCGGCGGCGGCCGTGCGGACGCCGTGCGCGACGGCGGCGACGCCGCGGCCCTCGTAGTAGTGGGTCCGGCCCAGGAAGACCAGCGCGCGCTTCTCGCCGATCTTGTAGGAGCGGGCCTTGCTGCTGTGACCGGCGACGACCGGGGGCGGGAAGCCGGGCAGCTCGGTCACCGGGAATTCGTGCTCGGGCGCGCCGAGCGCGTCGGCGGCCGGAGCCCAACCGGAGCCCATCACCAGGGCGACGTCGTGGGTCTCGGCGCCGGTCAGCTCGCTCAGGCGGGCAGCGGCGGCGTCGGCGGCACCCTGCGGGTCTGCCTCGATGTCGGTAGTAGCAAATGCGTTCACGCCGACGAGGGTAGCCGCTAATGCCCTACGCGCGTAGATGTCTCTGCCCACTGTCCTGAGATCGTTGTGTTGTGTCTTTCGACGAAAAGACGCCCGGGCGCGTCGCGTCACCCGTACGGAGCACGGGTGCGGCCGGGCCGGGGCGTCGCCGGGCGCGGCGGGCCACCGCCGTCGCCCGCCGTCAGCAGGGCCGCTTGCGCAGCTCCATCACATAGTCGTGGGGGGCGCCCGCCGACTCCGCTGCGTCCGCGATCTCGCCCAGGTAGCGGGCCGAGGGCAGGCCGCCCTCGTAGCCGTTGAGGACGTAGATCCAGGCGGCCTCGTCGCCGTCGAGGGTGTGCACCCGCACGCGCATCCGGCGGTAGATGTCCAGGCCCACGCCCTCCCACCGGTCCATGGAGTCCTCGTCCATGGGCGCGATGTCGTAGAGCGCGACGAAGAGCTGGGAGCGGGGGGCCTCGACGATCGTCGCCAGCGCTCCCTCCCAGCCCATCTGCTCCCCGCCGAAGGTCAGACGCCAGCCGTTGAGCCAGCCCGTGCCGCGCAGCGGCGAGTGCGGTGCGCGGCGGGACATCAGCCGCGCGTCGAGGTTGCCGGCGTACGCGGCGTAGAGCGACATGGTTCTGAGGGTACGGGAGGTTACCGAGTCGGCTCTTGGTACCGGACCTTCACACAACGCCGCAGGAGGGAGCGCACACCGGCGGCCGAAAGTCACGCACCCCGCCCCCCGAGGAGAATGACGCGAGGGCGTGCGGGACAATGGAGTACGTGACTCGGATCGTGATCATCGGTGGCGGACCCGGCGGATACGAGGCGGCCCTGGTGGGCGCCTCTCTCGGCGCGGAGGTGACCGTCGTCGATTGCGACGGTCTGGGCGGGGCGTCGGTGCTCACCGACTGCGTCCCGTCGAAGACTCTTATCGCGACGGCCGAGGTGATGACGACCTTCGACTCCTCGTACGAGGAGCTGGGCATCATCGTCGAGGACGACACGCCGCACATCGACCGCCCCGCGCGGGTCGTCGGCGTGGACCTCGGCAAGGTCAACCGCCGCGTCAAGCGGCTGGCGCTCGCCCAGTCCCACGACATCACCGCGTCCGTGACCCGGGCCGGCGGCCGTGTGATGCGCGGTCGCGGCCGCCTGGAGCCGGGCCAGTCGCCGGACGGTTCGCGCCGGGTGACGGTGACCGTGGCCGACGGGACCGAGGAGACGCTGACCGCGGACGCCGTGCTCATCGCCACCGGCGCGCATCCGCGTGAGATTCCGGACGCGCTGCCGGACGGCGAGCGGATCCTGAACTGGACGCAGGTCTACGATCTCGACGAGCTCCCCGAGGAGCTCATCGTGGTCGGTTCCGGTGTCACCGGCGCCGAGTTCGCCGGTGCGTACCAGGCCCTCGGCTCCCGCGTCACCCTCGTCTCCTCCCGGGACCGGGTGCTGCCGGGCGAGGACCCGGACGCCGCCGCTGTTTTGGAGGACGTCTTCCGCCGCCGCGGCATGAACGTCATGGCCCGCTCCCGCGCGTCGGCCGTCAAGCGGGTCGGCGACCGCGTCGAGGTGACGCTGGCCGACGGCCGGACGATCTCCGGCACGCACTGTCTGGTGGCCGTCGGCTCCATCCCGAACTCCGCCGGCATCGGTCTGGAGGAGGCGGGCGTCACCCTCAAGGAATCCGGCCACATCTGGACGGACAAGGTCTCCCGCACCAGCGCTCCCGGCGTCTACGCCGCCGGCGACTGCACCGGCGTCTTCGCGCTCGCTTCCGTCGCCGCCATGCAGGGCCGGATCGCGATGTACCACTTCCTCGGCGACGCGGTCGCGCCGCTGAACCTCAAGACGGTCTCCGCCAACGTCTTCACCGACCCGGAGATCGCCACCGTCGGTTACTCCCAGGCGGACGTCGACAACGGCAGGATCGACGCCAGGGTCGTGAAGCTGCCGCTGCTGCGCAACCCGCGCGCCAAGATGCAGGGCATCCGCGACGGCTTCGTGAAGCTCTTCTGCCGTCCCGGCACGGGCATCGTCGTCGGCGGTGTGGTGGTCTCCCCGCGCGCCAGCGAGCTGATCCACCCGATCTCGATCGCGGTCGACAACAACCTCACCGTCGAGCAGATCGCCAGCGCCTTCACCGTCTACCCCTCGCTCTCCGGCTCCATCGCCGAGGTCGCCCGGCAGCTGCACACGCGCAAGTCGGGCAACGAGTAGCGCCGCGCACGGGCCGTCCGCCCGCCACGTCCGGGCTTTTGCTCCGGATGTGGCGGGCGGGAATGTTTGTGCCCCTACTGAGCACTTGGGATGAAATGCACCGCTCTGGGGCCGAGGTGCGCCGTACGACCGCACGGCCCCGCCGGCCGGGCTGACCAGGGGTCACTGTGCGTTCGTCGCCCAGGAGTTCGACATATGCGCGCTGCATACCATGTCGCTCTCCGTGGCGTGCACAACTTCCGTTAATTGGTGCAACGTGCTGAAAACAGACGGTCGTTGGCGTTACTGTCAGTTTCGTGTTCGCTGCAGAACGTCGCCAACTGATCCTTGAAATGGTGCGCGCGAACGGAGCGGTCTCGCTCCGGGAGCTCGCCCGTGTCGTCCAGACCTCCGAAGTAACCGTACGGCGGGACGTGCGGGCGCTGGAGGCAGAGGGACTGCTCGACCGCCGGCACGGCGGTGCGGTCCTACCGGGAGGCTTCACCCGGGAGTCGGGCTTTCCACAGAAGTCCCATCTCTCCACCGCGGAGAAGACGGCCATCGCCGATCTCGCCGCGAGCTTCGTCGAGGAGGGCGAGGCCATCGTCGTCGGAGCCGGGACCACCACGCAGGAGCTGGCCCGCCGGCTCGCCCGCGTGCCCGGCCTGACCGTGGTCACCAACTCCCTCCTCGTCGCGCAGGCGTTGGCCCATGCCAACCGTGTCGAGGTCGTGATGACCGGCGGCACCCTGCGCGGATCCAATTACGCCCTGGTGGGCAGCGGTGCCGAGCAGTCCCTCCAGGGGCTGCGGGTCTCCCGCGCCTTCCTGTCGGGCAGTGGCCTGACCGCGGAGCGCGGCCTGTCCACCTCCAACATGCTCTCCGCCAGCGTCGACCGGGCGCTGGTGCAGGCGGCGGGGGAGGTCGTGGTGCTCGCCGATCACACCAAGCTCGGTTCCGACACCATGTTCCAGACGGTGCCGACGGACGTGATCACTCGGCTGGTCACCGACGAGCCGCCGGGACACGACGACCGGGCCGGGACCGAACTGCAGGCCCTGGCGGACCAGGGAGTGCAGATCGCCGTCGCGGGCGGTTGTGGCGCCGGACAGGCGTCCGGGCAGCCGGGCATGGAGGGCGCAGCCGCGGACCGGCGGGGCCCTCGGCGGGACGTCCCGCTGCCCGGTCAGCGGCGCAACCACCCGCCGGGTGGTGGTGCGGCGCCGCAGCTGCGCTCCGCTGCCTCGCTCGCGGAGGCACCGGGCGGCCGGGTCGCGGATCTGGCACCCCGGCGACGCTGAGGCCGGCCCGGACGCAGCGGAATGCCGGGCCGTGACGCGACCGCGCACCCCGCGCGACAGCGCGGCCGAGCGCGGCCCGTCCTTCGGCTCAGTCCGTTGCCTGCCGGCTGCCTGCCTTCAGGCCGCTCAGGGTGAGCGTCAGCAGCCGGTCGGCCAGCTTCGGGTCGCCCGGGGATTCCTCGACGGCCAGGGCGATGCCGTTCGTCAGCTGCATCAGATCGCCGATGTTCACATCCGGGCGCACCGAACCGGCTTTCTGCGCCCGGGTGAGCAGGGCGCCGCCGGCCTCGCGCATCGGCACACTGCACCGCGCCATCCCCGAGCTGTCGCTGTCGTCGGCCGAGGCCGCCATCAGCGCGCGTGACAGGCCGCGGTAGGTGCTGGCGTGCGTGATGATCGCGCGCAGCCACTCGACCAGCGCGACGCACGGCTGCGGCGCGTCCGCCAGCTCCTTGGCGTGTGCCAGCAACGCGTCCACCTCTCCCTGGAAGACCGCGCCCATCAGGGCCGTGCGGTTGGGGAAGTGGCGGTAGAGGGTGCCGATGCCGACGCCGGCCCGGCGGGCGATCTCCTCCAGCGAGGTGTCCGTGCCGTGCTCGGTGAAGGCCGTACGGGCCTCGGTCAGCAGCCGCTCGTAGTTGCGGCGCGCATCGGCACGCATCGGGCGTACGGCATACCGGCCCTCCGGCGCCTGTGCCGCCGGACCCCGTCCTGCGTGCCGCTGCCCTGCCGTCTCGGTCGCCATCGCCGTCCTCCCTCGACCGGGCCGGTCCCGGCCCGGTGGCTCCAGGATGCCATTGCACAATCGGAGTCACCCTCCGTATGCGTTTCCACCGGCGCTCCGCCTTCCCCGTGGCGCTTCTTCACGCCCGCGGGACCGCTCCGGCGAGCGGTGCCCCGTATGGGAATTCTTCGCCCGTAGGCAGTGCCGCCCCGGCAGTCGGTGGACAGCCGGCGGACGGCGGATGACCTCCCGGCATACCGCGGCGGGCGCCTGGCCGAACTCCGCGGGACTCCGGCAACGCCGGCGCCCCGAACGCCATCAAACCTGGCGCCATGAGGTCTCCCGGGAACGACGGGGAGACGCCGGGGACGGTGTGCAGGCCCCGCCGGGGAAGCACGTCACGGGAATCCGAGGAAATGTCATGGGACTGACCAGCCGCTCGCTGCTGTACGTCATGGCCGCGGTCGCCGTGGTCGGTGTGCTGCTCACCCTGTGGCTGTGGCCGCGGTTCGCCGGGCGCGGGCCGGGGGCGATGCTGGGGCGGCTCGGCATGCTCGCCGGAACCCAGCTGACCGTCCTCGCCACCCTCGGCCTGGCGGTGAACGCCAACTTCCAGTTCTACACCTCATGGCACGAACTCCTGGGCCGCTACGACGACGCCCCGGCCGCCCTCGGCAAGTGGGGGGACGCGGGGGCCGCGGGCCCCGCGGGCGACCCGACGAAGGGGCTCGTGCAGCCTTCGGGTCCCGAGGGCCTGGACAAGGTCCACGGGCTGCCGAAGGGGCCACCGGAGATGGCGGGCAGAGTGGAGACCGTCCGGATCGTCGGCAGACGGACCCGGGTCGTGAACCCCGCCTACGTCTACCTGCCGCCTCAGTACTTCCAGCCGCAGTACGCCCGGCAGCGCTTCCCCGTCATCGTCGCCCTCAGCGGCTATCCGGGCGGGACGTTCCTGCTGGCGCAGCACCTGCGGGTGCCGCAGACGGCCGCCGCGCTGATCCGGGCCGGCCGGATGCAGCCGACCGTCATCGTCATGCTGCGGCCCACCATCGCGCCGCCGCGCGACACCCAGTGCGTCGATGTGCCGGACGGCCCGCAGGCCGAGACGTTCTTCACGCGAGAGGTGCCGGACGCGCTGCGCTCGCACTACCGCGTCGGCCACGACCCGGGCGGCTGGGGCGTCCTGGGCTACTCCTCGGGCGGCAGCTGCGCCCTGCAACTGGTGATGCGGCACCCGCGGACGTACACCTCGGCGGCCGCGCTCTCGCCCGACTTCCGGGTCGCCAACGACCCCACCACCGGCAACCTCTTCGGGGACGGCAAGGACCGCGTCCGACGGCGCCAGGAGCACGACCTGCGCTGGCGACTGGCGCATCTGCCCGTGCCGCAGGTGAACGTGCTGGTGGGCACCAGCCGCACGGGGGAGCGCAACCACGCGGCGGCGCGGGAGTTCCTGGACGCGGTGCGGCCACCGATGCGGGCGGACGCCCTCGTGCTCGACCACGGCAGTCACAACTTCGCCACCTGGCGGCGTGAACTGCCCGCCGCGCTGCGGTGGATGAGCTCCTCGCTGACGTTCCCGGAGGACGTGGTGGGCGCCTCGTAGACAGGCCCGGCGGGGCGTTGCGGGCAGAAGAAAGCGCCCGGCGGTCGAGCCGCCGGGCGCTTTTCGTGCGTGCTACCGCGTCAGTCCTTGATCTCGCAGATCACGGCGCCCGCCGTGAGCGCCGCGCCGACCTCGGCGGTCAGGCCCTTGATGGTGCCGGAACGGTGCGCGTTCAGCGGCTGTTCCATCTTCATCGCCTCCAGGACCACGACCAGTTCGCCCTCGGCGACCTGCTGGCCCTCCTCGACGGCGACCTTGACGATGGTGCCCTGCATCGGCGAGGCCAGCGCGTCACCGGAGGCGGCGCTGCCGGACTTCTTGGCGGCCTTGCGCTTGGGCTTGGCGCCACCGGCGACCGCGGCACGGGCCAGCGGCATGCCGAGCGACGACGGCAGCGAGACCTCCAGACGCTTGCCGCCGACCTCGACGACGACCGTCTCGCGGGAGTCCGCCTCGGCCTCGTCAGCGCCGGGCGCGGCGAAGGCCGGGATGTCGTTCTTGAACTCGGTCTCGATCCAAC
This sequence comes from Streptomyces sp. NPDC048248, assembly GCF_043201875.1. Classification (NCBI taxonomy): domain Bacteria; kingdom Bacillati; phylum Actinomycetota; class Actinomycetes; order Kitasatosporales; family Streptomycetaceae; genus Streptomyces; species Streptomyces sp. NPDC048248. The sequence continues at coordinate 5,058 of NZ_JBICZL010000009.1, read as the reverse complement.
GGGTGTGGACCGTGAACGGGTCGGCGGAGCCGGTCAGTTCCGGGGCGAACGCCGGGTCCTTGACCACCGTGCGGTGGAACGGGATGGCGGTGGCCATGCCCTCGACGGTGAACTCGTCCAGCGCACGGGCGGCGCGCTGCAGCGCCTGCTCGCGGGTGGCGCCCGTGACGATCAGCTTGGCCAGCAGCGAGTCCCAGGCGGGGCCGATGACGCTGCCGGACTCCACGCCCGCGTCCAGGCGGACACCGGGGCCCGCAGGGGCGTCGAAGCGGGTGACCGTGCCGGGGGCGGGCAGGAAGTTGCGGCCCGGGTCCTCGCCGTTGATGCGGAACTCGAAGGAGTGGCCGCGCACCGCCGGGTCGTCGTAGCCGAGCTTCTCGCCGTCGGCGATACGGAACATCTCGCGGACCAGGTCAAGTCCGGTGACCTCTTCGGTGACCGGGTGCTCGACCTGGAGGCGGGTGTTGACCTCAAGGAAGGAGATGGTGCCGTCCTGGCCCACGAGGAACTCGCAGGTGCCGGCGCCCTCGTAGCCGGCTTCCTTGAGGATCGCCTTGGAGGCGCGGTACAGCTCGGCGTTCTGCTCGTCCGACAGGAACGGCGCGGGGGCCTCCTCCACCAGCTTCTGGTGGCGGCGCTGCAGCGAGCAGTCACGGGTGGAGACGACGACGACGTTGCCGTGCTTGTCGGCCAGGCACTGGGTCTCGACGTGCCGGGGGCGGTCGAGGTAGCGCTCGACGAAGCACTCGCCGCGGCCGAACGCGGCCACCGCCTCGCGGACCGCGGAGTCGTACAGCTCCGGCACCTCTTCGAGGGTCCGGGCGACCTTCAGACCGCGACCGCCACCGCCGAACGCCGCCTTGATCGCGATCGGCAGGCCGTGCTCCTCGGCGAAGGCGACGACCTCGTCCGAACCGGAGACCGGGTCGGGGGTGCCGGCGACGAGCGGAGCGCCGGCCCGCTGGGCGATGTGCCGCGCGGCGACCTTGTCGCCGAGGTCACGGATGGCCTGCGGGGGCGGGCCGATCCAGGTCAGGCCCGCGTCGAGCACGGCCTGCGCGAACTCGGCGTTCTCGGAGAGAAAGCCGTAGCCCGGGTGGATGGCGTCCGCGCCCGAATCGGCCGCGGCCGCGAGAACTTTGGCGATGTCCAGGTAGCTGGTGGCAGGTGTGTCACCGCCCAGGGCGTATGCCTCGTCGGCCGCGCGGACGTGCAGGGCGTCCCGGTCAGGGTCGGCGTAGACGGCCACGCTCCCGATCCCGGCGTCCCTGCATGCACGGGCAACGCGGACAGCGATTTCGCCACGGTTCGCGATGAGCACCTTGCGCACGATGGATCCTTCCTTGGCGCTTCGCCGCAACAAATTTAACGACGCGAGTTTAGGGACTGACGACACCGCGTGCCGACCCGTTCCCAGGGGTGACCTTGCCCACACGGAGCGTGCTGGGGGCGCCAGTGAGGGACTGAAGTCCCTTGAAACCCCAGGGTAGGCCCGGAATCCCGGCCTCGGGGACCTTCCCGGGTGTGGTCTAGGTCTCTGGCCACGGCCCTTGGGCGAATCGTCAATTCTTTGTGGAGTCCCTACGAATGGGCGAAGGAAACTTTGCGTGCGTCTCCGCCCGACGTCGTCATGGCGCGCAGGCTTCGTACGCCGCCGCGTCGCCCCCTCCTCCGAACTATTACCCGTCCCCGGGCCCTTCACGAGCAGGGGGGCGCCCCATTAGCGTGCGCGATGTCTTCTGTACTTCTCGGTAACAGGCGCCTCAGGGGCGCGGAGCGTTCGGCAAACGACGGAAGTGGGTGGGCGGGGTGGCGGCACGCAGACCGGTGGCTCTGGCAGCAGCGGTGGTCCTGGTCCTGGAGGCGGTCGGGATCGTGCTGCTCAACTGGATCCTCAGCATCGTCGTGGACAGGCAGCAGATGTCGATGGCGGGCATGCAGCCCCGTGCGATGTCCACCGGAGCCTGGGTGGCCGGCGGCCTCTTCGGCCTGTATCTGCTGTTCTGTGCGGTCGTCCTGGTGCGCACCGCGGTGCGCGACCGCGCCCCCGGCGGCTTCGTCCGCATCGCGCTGATCAGCTGCGCGGTGGTGCACGGTGTGGCCGGCGCCCTGGCGGTCGGCCTGGTCGGCTGGGTGGCGTTCCTGGGTGCGATGGTCGTGCTGGCGCTGCTCGTCCTGACCCTCATGTCCTACGCGCCGGCCGAGGACAGTGCCCGGCCGGCCACCGGCGACGGCACCCCGAACGGCGCGCCGCCCGCCCCCACCTCGGCCTGAGACCCCGCCCGGCGGCGGACGGGTCGGAAGGTGCCCGCGCGGCGGGTCGGGCAGCTGTTCTGCCCCAGCTGCCGCCCGCCGCAGCTGTGTTGCGGAGGTGCGCGACGGGCTCCCGGGCGTGGGAGAGGTGTGCGAGGACGCACGCGTCCCGCGGTCGCTGTGGCCGCTCAGGTCCACAGATCGGTGATCGCCACGTCCAGGTCGGCGAGGAGACGGCGCAGGAGCGGGAGGGACAGGCCGATGACGTTGCCCGGGTCTCCGTCGATGCCGTCGATGAAGGGCGCCGAGCGGCCGTCGAGGGTGAAGGCGCCCGCGACGAAGAGCGGTTCGCCGCTCGCGACGTAAGCGGCGATCTCGGCGTCCGTGGGCTCGCCGAAGCGGACGGTCGTGGAGGCGGTGGCCGAGACCTGGCGGCCGGAGCCGGTGTCGATCAGGCAGTGGCCGGTCTGCAGTACGCCGGAGCGGCCGCGCATGGACTTCCAGCGCGCCGTGGCGTCCTCGGCGTCGGCCGGCTTGCCGAGCGCCCGGCCGTCCAGCTCCAGCACCGAATCGCAGCCCACGACGAGCGCTCCGCCGGACTCCGGGCGGGCCGCGACGGCGGCCGCCTTGGCCTCGGCCAGCACACGGGCCAGTTCGCCGGGCGTGCCGGCGGTGACCGCGTCCTCGTCGACGCCGCTGACGACGACCTCCGGCGCCAGTCCTGCCTGCCGCAACAGCGCCAGGCGGGCGGGGGACTGGGAGGCGAGTACGAGACGACGGGGGCGGGGCTCTTCGGTCATGTCCGCCATCGTACGGAGGCTGCGCGCGGCGAACAGCGTTCGGCGTCCACCGGGGCCGCTATTCGCCGAGCACGGCCTGCATGACCGACTTGGCGATCGGGCCGCCCAGCTTGCCGCCGGCGATCTCCGAGCGGGGGATGTCCATGTCCTCGGGGTCGACGAAGACGGCGACCGCCACCGGGGAACTGCCGTCGCTCTGCTTGGCGTAGGAGACGAACCAGGCGTACGGGCGTTCGTCACCGACATCGGCGCCGTGCTGGGCGGTGCCGGTCTTGCCGCCGACCGTGACTCCGTCGATCTTCGCCTTGGAGGCGGTGCCGTCCGAAACGGTGTACTCCATCATCTCCTGCACCTTCTTCGCGGTGCTCTCGGAGACGGCCTGCGGGTCCTTCGGATTCAGCGGCGTGGGCTCGAACTTCTCCAGGGTGGACAGGTCAGGGCCGCGCAGTTCCTCGACCATGTACGGCTTCATGAGCTTGCCGTCGTTGGCCAGGCCGGCGGTGACCATCGCCATCTGCAGAGGTGTGCTGGTCAGGCTGCCCTGGCCCATGCCGGTGAGCGCGGTCTGCGGCTTGTCGAGCTCGGCGGGGTAGCCGCTCGCGGCCGACCTGACCGGGGTGAACTGCTCCTTGTTGAAGCCGAACTTCTCCGCCGTTTCCCGCATTTTGTCGGTGCCCAGCCGGTGTGCGGCGTCGAGGAAGACGTTGTTGCACGACCACTGCATACCGGTCTTCATGGAGGCCTTGTCGCAGGGGGCCGAGCTGATGTCGTTGCCGACCTGGGTGCGGGTCCCCGGAAGGGTGTACGGGGCGGGGGCTCCGGAGGGGGCGTTGATGTCGTCGACCGCGCCGTGCTCCAGTGCCGCGGCCGCCGTGAGGATCTTGAACGTCGAGCCGGGCGGATAGACCTCGCGCAGCGCCCGGTTGCTCATCGGCTTGCTCTTGTCCGCGTCGAGCTTCAGGAACCGCTTGCCCTCCGCCTCGGAGATGCCCGCGAAGTCGGACGGGTCGTAGGACGGTGTGCTGGCCATCGCGAGGATCTTGCCGCTGCGGGGGTCGAGGGCGACCACCGCGCCCTTGGCGTGCAGGTCCGTCAGCCCCTTGTAGGCGGCCTTCTGGGCCTTCTCGTCGATGGTCGTGAGCACATCGCCGCCGCGCGGCTTCTTGCCGGTGAGGACGTCCTGGGCGCGGTTGAAGAAGAGCCGGTCGTCCTTGCCGTTGAGGACCTTCTCGTAGACCCCCTCCAGGAAAGTCGGGCCCTGCGCCTGGGAGGCGTAGCCGGTGATCGGGGCGTACATCGGGCCGTTCTTGAACGTTCGCTTGTACCGGAAGTCGCCCGGGGTCGCCACGGACCCCGTGATCGGCTTGCCGCCGACGATGATGTTGCCGCGAGGGTAGGAGTAGGCCTCGATCTTGACCCGGCGGTTGTTCCCGTCGTTGGCGAGCTCCTCGCCCCGGACGAACTGCACCCATGTCGCCCGCACCAGCAGAGCGAGCACCAGCACCCCGCAGAAGACGGCTATGTGCCTCAGCGGCCTGTTCATCGCTCTCCCACTCCCGGCACGGGCACCGTGGGCCGTCTGCCCACGCCGGCGCCTGCCCGAATTGCGCTCTTCGGGAGTGAAAGATGAGTTTCTTGAGGTGATGGTTGCGGGCGGGGGCTGTGAGCGTCACCTCGCCGGGAGGGGGAACCATCGGCGGCCTCCGGCGCGTGGCAGGTGTCCCTCCACGGCGCCGCGCGGGGTCACCTCCCCGCGAGCAGGACCATCAGCACCACCGCGGCCACGGCCAGCACGACGCCCATCCGACGGAGCTTCGCCTGCGCCTCGCGCAGCTCCTCGGGTGGCTCGTCGGGCGGATCTGACCACAGCATGACGTCGATCCTGCGCCGGTTACGGCAGTGACGCCTGAGTACGCGTACTCAGGCGGTCACAACCGAAAAAAAAAATAGTAGCACAGTTCACCCCATATTAACCCGGGGGGGGGTGAGGCGCGCCCCCCGCGCC
>NZ_JBICZL010000008.1:0-466359 GCF_043201875.1 Streptomyces sp. NPDC048248 | reverse complement strand
GGTTGATAGGCCAGATATGGAAGACCGGTAACGGTTGGAGTTGACTGGTACTAATAGGCCGAGGGCTTGTCCTCAGTTGCTCGCGTCCACTGTGTGGTTCCCGGGTTGCGAACAGTCGCAATCGCTGGTTGAACCAAGTTTCACTCTTAACTAAAAAGTGTGCTTGTTCGCTAGAACCCGATAGGGTTTCGGTGGTCATTGCGTTAGGGAAACGCCCGGTAACATTTCGAACCCGGAAGCTAAGCCTTTCAGCGCCGATGGTACTGCAGGGGGGACCCTGTGGGAGAGTAGGACGCCGCCGAACAATCTTTCAAGGACCCTTGGTCCCAGCGTTCATGCTGGGACCAAGGGTCCTTTTTGTTTTGCCGAAGCGCGCCGAAATGGTTGGTGCGCGAGAATGAATGTGCAGTACCGATGACAGGAGTCACGTCGATGTCCACCAACTCTTCCGACGATCGTTCGGAGCGCCGGCCTCAGCGGCGCGACGACGGTGACCGCGGTGGTTTCCGGCGTGACGACCGGGGGCCGCGTCGTGACAACGACCGTGGCGGCCGCCCGGCCGGCGGCGGTGGCGGTAACGCGGGCCGGGACAACCGCGGTTCCGACCGCGGTGGGTTCCGCCGTGATGACCGTCCGTCCGGCGGCGACCGCGGCGGATTCCGTCGCGATGACCGTCCTTCGGGTGGCGACCGCGGCCGTTCCGCCGGTGGCGACCGGGGTGGTTTCCGTCGCGATGACCGCGGTGGTCGTCCGTCCGGTGGCGGCTATGCCGGGCGGGATGACCGTGGTGGTCGTCCGTCGGGTGGTGACCGCGGGGGCTTCCGTCGCGATGACCGTCCCTCCGGTGGTGACCGTGGCGGCTTCCGTGGCGGCGACCGTCGGGACGACCGGCCGCGCGGTCCTCGTCGCGATGATGAGCGCGGCGGTGGTTTCCGTCGTGATGACCGTGGTGGCGACCGTCCGGCGTTCCGTCGTGATGACCGTCCTTCGGGTGGCGACCGTGGTGGGTTCCGTCGTGATGACCGTCCTTCGGGTGGCGACCGCGGGGGCTTCCGTCGTGATGACCGTGGTGGGCGTCCGTCCGGTGGCGACCGTCCGGCGTTCCGCCGTGACGACCGGCCTTCGGGCGGGGACCGTGGTGGGTTCCGCCGTGACGACCGCCCTTCCGGTGGCGACCGCGGCGGATTCCGTCGTGATGACCGTCCGTCCGGTGGTGACCGGGGCGGGTTCCGTCGGGACGATCGGCGCGATGAGCGTCGTGATGACCGCGGTGGTGACCGTGGGGGCTTCCGTCGGGACGACCGTCCGTCCGGCGGCGACCGCGGTGGCTTCCGCCGTGATGACCGTGGTGGGCGTCCGTCCGGTGGCGACCGTCCGGCGTTCCGCCGTGATGACCGCCCTTCGGGCGGGGACCGCGGTGGGTTCCGTCGCGATGACCGGCCGTCCGGTGGTGACCGTGGTGGGTTCCGTCGTGATGACCGGCCGTCCGGTGGTGACCGTGGTGGGTTCCGTCGGGACGATCGACCGTCGGGTGGTGACCGGGGCGGGTTCCGTCGGGACGATCGGCGCGATGAGCGTCGTGATGACCGCGGTGGTGACCGTGGGGGCTTCCGTCGGGACGACCGTCCGTCCGGCGGCGACCGCGGTGGCGACCGCGGGGGCTTCCGTCGCGATGACCGTGGTGGTGAGCGTGGCGGGTTCCGTCGGGATGACCGGGGGCCGCGTCGGGATGATGACCGCGGGCGTCGGCCGTACGGTGCCGGGCGCGGGCGCGACGACCGTCGGGACGACCGCCGTGATGACCGTCGGGACCGGGACCGGGAGCCGATCAAGCGGCTGCCGATTCCGGAGGACGTCACCGGTGAGGAGATCGACAAGGATGTGCGGCAGGAGCTGATGAGCCTGCCGAAGACGCTCGCCGATGACGTCGCCAAGAACCTGGTGATGGTGGCGAAGCTGCTGGACGAGGACCCGGAGCAGGCGTACGGGTACTCGCGGATCGCGCTGCGGCTGGCGTCCAGGGTCGCCGCGGTGCGTGAGGCCGCGGGCTTCGCGGCGTACGCGGTCGCCAAGTACAGCGAGGCGCTTGCCGAGTTCCGGGCGGCACGGCGGATGACCGGCAGCGTCGAGCTGTGGCCCGTCATGGCGGACTGCGAGCGCGGTCTGGGCCGGCCCGAGAAGGCGATGGCCATGGCCGGCGAGCCCGAGGTGGCGAAGCTGGACAAGGCCGGGCAGGTCGAGATGCGGCTGGTCGCGGCGGGTGCCCGTCGGGACATGGGGCAGGCGGACGCCGCTGTGGTGACGCTGCAGGGTCCCGAGCTCGCGTCGAACGCGGTGCACCCGTGGACCGCGCGGCTGCGCTACGCCTACGCCGACGCGCTGCTGGAGGTCGGGCGCGAGGACGAGGCGCGCGACTGGTTCGCCAAGGCGCTGGAGGCCGACCAGGGTGGCACGACGGACGCCTCGGACCGGCTCGCTGAGCTGGACGGTGTCGAGTTCACCGACGCTCTGGAGGACGACGACGCCACCGACGAGGCCGACCGGACGGACGCAGCTGAGGAGACCGGCGCGACCGTGGCCGAGGATGCCGGCGCTGAGATGTCGGACGTCGAGGACGACGACGTGGCTGATGAGGTCGTCGTGGTCGAGGCGGAGGCCGCCGGCGAGGACACGGACGGTGAGGACGAGCGGTCCGAGAAGGGCTGAGTCGTCGGCGTGCGTGATGCCGCGCAGGACGCGGTGAGATGACGAAGGGCGGGATCCCCATAAGGGTCCCGCCCTTCGTCGTTTTTGTGGGGGTCAGGTGGTGGGGGCGTAGGAGGCGAGGGGGTTGCGGAGGGTGCCGATGAGCTGGAGGGCGCCCGCGGGGTCCTGGAGGTCGACCATCTGCTGGTTGTTGCGCAGCTGGAGACGGTTGAGGCAGGAGAGGGAGAACTCCTCGGCGAACATGTCGTATTGGGCGAACTTGTCGGCCAGGTGGGGCATGGACGCCTGGTAGTCCGTGACGCATTCGGCGACCGTGCGCCAGAAGGTGTCCTCGTCGAGGATGCCGAGGTCGGCGAGTGTGCCGTTGAGGAAGCGGAAGAAGCAGTCGAAGACGTCGGTGAAGACGGACAGCAGCTTCTTGTCCTCGGGGACGTCGGCGCGGATGCGCTCGACAGCGGGGGGCAGCACCGCGTCGGGGTCCATGACGGCGATCTCTTCGGCGATGTCCTTGAAGATCACGCGGGCCACGGCGCCGTCCTCGATGACCAGGATGGCGTTCTCGCCGTGCGGCATGAAGACCAGGTCATAGGCGTAGAAGGCGTGCAGGACGGGGGTGAGGTAGGCGTCCAGGTAGCGGCGGAGCCAGACCGCGGGCTCCAGGCCGGACTCCTCGATCAGGGCGCCGGCGAAGGAGCCGCCGTCCCTGTCGACGTGCAGGAGGGAGGCCATGGTGGCCAGCCGCTGGCCCGGTTCGACGGTGGAGACCGGGCTCTCGCGCCAGAGAGCGGCGAGCATCTTGAGGTACGGGGAGCCCTTGGCGGTGGCGGCCTCGTACTGGCGGTGGTGGTAGCCGATGGCGGCGCGCTCGCGGATGATCGAGAAGCGGGCCGCCCGGAAGGTCTCGTCGCCGTCGATGAGGCGGGCCAGCCAGTCGTTGATGGCCGGGGTGGCTTCCATGTAGGAGGCGGACAGGCCGCGCATGAAGCCCATGTTGAGGACCGAGAGAGCGGTTTTGACGTAGTGCTTGTCGGGGCTGGTGGTGTTGAAGAAGGTGCGGATGGACTGCTGGGCCAGGTAGTCGTCGTCGCCGGAGCCCAGGCACACCAGGCGCTGCTGGGCGACCTCGGCGGCGAAGGTGACCGAGAGCTTGTTCCACCACTGCCAGGGGTGGGCGGGGATGAGGTGGTAGTCGGCCAGGTCCAGGCCGAGGGCGCCGAGGGTGCCGGCGAAGCGGTCGAGGGTGCGCTTGCCCAGCTCGTCGCGGACGAGCGTGTCGTAGTCGAGGTCCGCGCCCGCGGTGAAGGTGGAGTGGTCGCGGTGGGCGGCCAGCCAGATCAGCTGGACGGGCGCGGCGGCCTCGGGGGCGTACGCGTGGTACTCGTGGACGCCGAAGCCGAGACGGCCGTTGTTGGCGACGAAGCAGGGGTGGCCCTCGGTCATGCCGGTCTCGATGGCCTGGAAGCCGGATTTCGTGAGTTCGGCGGCGCTCGCCGGGGCTACGGCGAGTTTGTAGGCGGTGCCGGAGAGGGTGGAGCTGATCTCTTCCAGGTAGACCGGGAGGATCTCCTCGCCCAGGCCCAGGGTCCCGCGGAATTCGATGAAGAAGTCGAGGGCGTCCAGGGGGAGTTCGCCGCTGTCGCGGTGGCGGGTGACGCTGTCGGCGTCGATCTGCCAGTGGTCGAGCGTCAGGCGGCGGGCTCTGAAGCGGTATTCGACGCCGCCGTCGTCACTGCGTACGGCGTAGTGGCCGTCCGCGGGCAGCCGGGTGGGGGAGAGCAGCCGTTCGTGGGCGAACTCGGCGAGCGCCTTGCGGACGAGGAGCCGGTTGGCGCGGGACCAGAGGTCGGGGGTGAGGTGCGCGACGGCGTCCAGGGCGGGCAGGTGCGGGGCTGCGTCGGAGGTGGGGAGCATCAGTTCTCGCCTCGGGCGGCCAGGAACTGGTCGCGGGTGCAGGTGCTGAGGTAGGCGTCTTTGGAGGGGAGGGAGACGGTGCGTTGAACCTCGAACCCGACGGCCTTGTTGAGGGCGTGCACCGCGGTGTTGCGGGCGTCGGGCTCGACGACGATGCGGCGGGTGGCCGGGTCGTCGAAGAGCATCTCCATCACGGTGGTGATCACGGCGAGGGTGAAGCCGTGCACGGGGGCGTCGGTGGGCGCCGACAGGAAGTGCATGCCGACGTCGCCCGGCCGGGCGGCGTGGATGCCGACCAGTTCGCGGTGGGCGGGGTCGTAGCGCTCGGCGAGGAAGGCCGGGGTGCCGTTGTGCATGCCGAGGTAGGCGTCGTGGAAGGGGTCGGCGGCTATCCGCGTGAACTCCTTCTCGACGGCCGGGAGGTCGCAGTCCTGCATCAGCCAGAAGACGGCTTTGGGGTGGGTGACCCAGCCGTGCAGCAGCTCGGCGTCGGCCGGCGGGTCGACCGGGCGCAGCGAGAACTCGCCGAGCGCTGTGTCGGTACGGGTGAAGAGCGGGGCGCTCATGCGGAGACCTCCAGGGTGTGCCGCGGGTCGGCCGGGGCGACGAGGTCCATGACGGCCGGAGCGGCGAACTCCTGGAAGGCGATGGACTTCTCGACCGGGTAGTACTCACGGCCGAGCAGCTCGCGGACGATGCAGGAGTTGCGGTAGGCGGCCATGCCGAGGTCGGGGGTGACGAAGCCGTGGGTGTGCAGCTCGGCGTTCTGCACGTAGATGCCGTGGCCGGCGGTGTCGATGCTGTAGTTGCGTGCGACGTCGTAGCGGCCGGCGTCGTCCCAGGCGATGCGGTCGTGGATCGGCGCGAGGAAGTCCGGGGTGCGGTAGCGGTATCCGGTGGCGAGGATCAGGCCCTGTGTGTCGAGGGAGAAGTCCTGGCCTTGTTCCTCCTGGCGCAGCCCGAGCGTGTAGGTGCCGGTGGTCTCGTCGTAACGGGCCGTGTTCAGCGCCGTGTTGGTGAGCAGGCGGGTGGAGCAGGGGCCGTTGAGGTTCTTCTGGTAGAGCAGATCGAAGATGCCGTTGATCAGGTCGGAGTCGATGCCCTTGTAGAGATTCTTGTGCGAGGCGTTGAGACGGTCGCGGGTGGCCGGGGGGAGGGCGTGGAAGTAGTCCACGTACTCCGGCGAGGTCATCTCCAGCGTGAGCTTGGTGTATTCGAGGGGGAAGAAGCGGGGGGAGCGGGTGGCCCAGGTCAGGTGGTAGCCGTGGCTGTCGATGTCCTGGAGCAGGTCGTGGTAGACCTCGGCCGCGCTCTGGCCGCTGCCGACGATGGTGATGCTTTCCTTGGCCTGCAGGGTGGCCTTGGCGTCGAGGTAGTCGGCGTTGTGCAGCAGGTCGCCGCCCAGGCCCTCGCACGCCTCGGGGATGTGCGGCGGGGTGCCGGTGCCGAGGACGATCTTGCGGGCGCGGTAGGTCTTCCGCTCGCCGGTGGGCAGGTGCTCGGCCTGCACGACGTAGAGCTCCTCGCTCTCGTCGTAGGTGACGGTGGTGACCTGGTGGGCGAAGCGGATGCTGTCCAGTTTTCCGGCGGCCCAGCGGCAGTAGTCGTTGAACTCGGCGCGCAGCGGATAGAAGCTCTCGCGGATGTAGAAGGAGTAGAGCCGACCCGATTCCTTCAGGTAGTTCAGGAAGGAGAAGGGGGAGGTGGGGTCGGCGAGGGTGACCAGGTCGGCCATGAAGGGCACCTGGAGGGTGCTGCTGTCGAGCATCATGCCGGGGTGCCAGTCGAAGGACGCCTTGTTGTCCAGGAACAGGCCGTCGAGCCCGTCGATGGGTTCGGTCAGGCAGGCCAGGCCGAGGTTGAAGGGGCCGAGGCCGATGGCCACGAAGTCATAAGGAGCGGACACGGGATCTCCGTCGGGGGGTGGTCGGCGGTGGGGAGGTCAGCGCGCGCTGAGGGCCGGCTCGGCCTGCTCGGCCAGGTAGCTGCCGGCGTGCTCGGCGATCAGGTCGAGGACGGTGGCGATGTCCTCCAGCGTGGTCTCCGGGTTGAGCAGGGTGAACTTGAGGTGGTGCCGGCCGTCGACGACGGTGCCCGCGACGATGGCGTCACCGGAGGCGAACAGCGCCTCCCGGGCGTGCAGGTTGACCCGGTCGCTGAGGTGGGGGTCGTGGTCGGCGCTGGGGACGTAGCGGAAGACCAGGGTGCTCAGCTGCGGTGCGACGACGACATCGAACCGGGGGTCGTCATGGAGGATCTTCCAGGCGTCCGCGGCCCGGTCGATGACCTCGTCGAAGAGTTCGCCGATGGCGCCGGCGCCCATGGTGCGCAGCGTCAGCCACAGTTTGAGGGCGTCGAAGCGGCGGGTGGTCTGGATCGACTTGTCGACCTGGTTGGGGATGCGCCGTTCGGCCATCCGACGCGGGTTGAGGTAGTCCGCGTGGTAGGTGACGTGCCGCAGCGTGGTGTGGTCGCGGACCAGTACGGCGCTGGAACTGACCGGCTGGAAGAAGGACTTGTGGTAGTCGACGGTGACCGAGTCGGCGCGTTCGATGCCGGTGAGCAGGTCGCGGCGTCGGGAGACCAGCAGTCCGCAGCCGTAGGCGGCGTCGACGTGCATCCAGGTGCCGTGGCGGTCGCACAGGTCGGCGATCTCGCCGAGCGGGTCGATGCTGCCGAAGTCGGTGGTGCCGGCGGTGGCGACGACGGCCATGGGGAGGAGGCCTTCGCGGCGGCAGCGCTCCAGCTCGGCGGCCAGGTCGGTGGTGCGCATCCGGCGGTTGTCGTCGCAGGGGACGGAGATGACGGACTCCGCACCCATGCCGAGGAGGGTGGCGGCCTTCTGGATGCTGAAGTGGCTGCATTCGGAGGTGAGGATGCGCAGGCGCGGCAGGACGTCGGAGCGCCGGGCGGCGGTGGGCGCGTCGGCGCGGCTCAGTTCGCGGCGGCACGCCTCGTCCCGGGCGAGCAGCATGGCCTGCAGGTTGGACTGGGTGCCGCCACTGGTGAAGATGCCGTCGGCCTGCTCGCCGAGACCTATTCGGCGGGCCGTCCAGTCGATCAGGCGCCGCTCGATGAGGGTGCCGCCGGCGCTCTGGTCCCAGGTGTCCAGCGAGGAGTTGACGGCGGAGAGCACCGCCTCGCCGACGAGGGCGGGGATCACCACGGGGCAGTTGAGGTGCGCGAGGTAGCGCGGGTGGTGGAAGTAGACGGCGTCGCGGAGGTAGACCTCTTCGAGTTCGTCGAGGGCCGCGGCCTGGTCGTGCAGCGGTGCTTCGAGGTCGATGTCCGCGACGGTCGGGGTGAGTTCGTCGACGGAGATGCCGGTGAACGGCCGCTCGGTGGCGGCGATGGTCGCGCTCACCCGCTCGACGCTCTCGGTGACCGCGTTGCGGTAGCGCCCGGCCGTGCCGTTGTTGAGCAGGTAGGTCCTGCTGTCGACCGGCTCGGTGGCGGCGCTGTCGCCCGGTTGTCCACCCGGGGCGTGGGCGGTGGGGGTGACGCGGTGGGTCGCCCCGGGGCTGCCGGTGGTCGACGGGTCCTCGGCGGGGTGCGCGAGGGGACTCATGTGCTTGTCCTCCCTGATGCGGACTTGGCCACGTCCTGCGCAGCGCTGAGGGCGCGCAGGGGCAGGGAGACCCACCCGATGACGTAGTGAGGTAAGCCTAACCTAACTACATCTTCGGGTTGCGGAGGGGGCCCTCCGCCGGTGCGGGCCGGCAGCCTGCGGCGGGTTCAGGGGGTGTCGTCCTCCAGGGTCCGCAGGACCAGGCCGGTGGCGGGCTTGGGCCCGAAGGAGGTCGACTTGCGCGGCATCGTCACGCCCTGCAGGGCGAGTTGACGGACCGTTTCCTCCGAGGTGGCACGCATCAGGACGGCCGTTCCGCCGTGCCGGGCGGCCTGCTCGACAGCTGCCTCGGTGTGATGGAGGTAGCCGATGTCCGACGGGTGGTCGGGGATGCGCCAGACGCTGTCGAGGAGGGTGGCGTGCAGGACGGTGGCATCCAGCTGCCGCCAGGTCTCCGGCCGGTCCTTGCGGATCGTGCGGTCCAGCAGCTCCGGATCCGGCCGGTCCAGCAGATGGAAGGTGTCCGGCCCGCCCGTCAGGACGAACGCGTTGCCAGGCGTCCGCTCCAAGGTCTCCAGGGCGGTGGACAGTCCGCCCGAGAGCGCGCGTACGCGGAAGGCGCCGGACAGGTCGGCCAGCGCCTTGGCGGGCGGCAGATGCGGCAGTACGCGGTGAATCGCGCGGACCTGGAGCGGATAGCGGGCCGTGTCGACCAGCAGCACCAGGCCGGACGCCCAGGGCGAGGAAGGAGTGGCGCCGGGCAGCTGCTCGTACAGCCGCTGGTAGGTCGCCCAGCGGTGGTGTCCGTCGGCGATCAGGGCCTGCCGGTGGGAGAGATCGTCCTCGACGGCCGCGAGGTCGGCGGGGTCGGTGACGGCCCACAGGCGGTGTGCGAAGCCGTCCTCCGTGGTCGTGGCCAGCAGCGGGCTGCCCAGCACGGTCCGCTCGATGACGGCGGTGGCGCCCGTCGCTGTGCCCTTGCCGCGGTAGGAGAGCAGCAGGGGTTCGAAGTTGGCGGCCGCAGCGCGCATCAGGGCGGCGCGGTCCGCCACCACCTCGGGGATCACGCCCTCGTGCGGGAGTACGGGACCGTCCAGGCACAGGGCGCCGATCAGCCCGCGTTGCAGCACTTCGCCGCTGCGCTGCTCGTAGACGTACAGCGCCGGCCGGTCGTCGTGCGTCAGGATGCCTTCCGCGCGCCAGCGACTCAGGGTGTCCGCGGCCTGGCGGTGCCGGGTGGCGGGGTCCGCGGCGTGCGGCAGGATCAGCCGGACGATGTTGTACGGATCGGCGGTCTCCAAGTGGCGCACACCGTCGGGCCGGACCACGACGTCGTACGGCGGCGAGGTGACGGCGGTGAGGCTGCTGACACGGTCCGGGGCATAGCGCAGTCCACGGAACGGGAGGAGGCGAAGGCCGTCGGTACTCGTCATTGAATAATGCTATGCCGCCGTCCCGGTGAGGGATGATCGGGGGACAGCCGGTGACTGGCTGGAAATATCGGTACGCGCGAGGTGCGGACGACGAGCCGCGCGGCGCGGAGGGCGACGTTCCGCGCTGTCGGGCGGAGTGCTTCGCGGGCGGCGCGGTGATGAGGAGCGAGACGGCATGAACGAGCAGGTTCGCAGGCAGCCCGACGGTTGCGAGCGCGCCCTGAGCGCGGCGTACGACACGGCGCTGCTGGATCTGGACGGGGTGGTCTACGCCGGCGGACAGGCCATCGCGCATGCCGTGGAGTCGCTGACGACGGCGAGGGACGGCGGAATGCACCTCGCATATGTGACCAATAACGCTGCCCGGACACCGCAGGCGGTCGCCGATCAGCTCACCGGTTTCGGTCTGCCGACCGGGCCGGAGGACGTGATCACCTCCGCGCAGGCCGTGGCGCGGCTCATCTCCGAGCAGGTGCCGCAGGGCGCGCGGGTGCTGGCCATCGGCGGCGAGGGACTGCGGGTGGCCCTGCGCGAGCGCGGGCTCGAGCCGGTGGCGTCCGCGGACGACGAGCCGGCGGCGGTCGTGCAGGGCTACGACCCCACGCTGGACTGGGAGCGGCTGGCGGAGGCCGCGTACGCGGTGCAGCGCGGGGTGCCGTGGTTCGCCTCCAACACCGACCTGACGATCCCCAAGGAACGCGGGATCGCCCCCGGCAACGGCGCGTTGGTGGAGGTCGTCCGGATCGCGGCGGGCGGTTCGCCGCAGGTGGCGGGCAAGCCGCAGCCGCCGATGCACCGGGAGACGGTGCTGCGGACCGGCGCCCGGCGGCCGCTGGTGATCGGGGACCGGCTCGACACGGACATCGAGGGCGCCTACAACGGCGAGGTGGACTCGCTGCTGGTGCTCACCGGCGTCACCACCGCGGCGGAACTGCTGGCCGCGCCGCCGCAGCACCGGCCGACGTACGTGGACGCGGATCTGCGCGGGATGCTGGCGTCGCAGCCGGATGTCGTCGCCGCGGACGGCGGCTTCCGGTGCGGCGGCTGGATGGCGAAGGGGAACGGTGAGGCGCTCGCCCTGGAAGGCGACGGTGCGCCGCTCGACGCGCTGCGAGCGCTGTGCGCGGCGGCCTGGACCGCGGCGGGGGACGGCAGTTGCACGGCGGATGCGGGGAAGGCGCTGGCCCGCATCGGGATGTGAGGACCGGGTCCCGGCCCCCGCATCTCGCGGTCCGGGGGCCTCGCCGTCGCCGCACCTCGCGGTCCGAGGCATCACGGACCCGTACGGCACCAGGGAGTGGCGCGGTCGCGCCGCCGCCGGGGGTGTGGCCCCCGGCGCACGCCCCGTCGTGCGTGTCATCGCCGGGTCGGTCCTTGTCGGTTCGTCCTGCGTGGTCCGGTCCTGTCGGGTTCAGTCCCGGTCGGCCGCCGCGGTGCCGGCCGTCAGCTCCGCGAGCAGGTCCTCCTCGCTGGCGCCACGGCGCCAGTAGCCGGTGAACTTCACGGCCCTGCGGTCGATGCCGCGCTCGCGGACGAGATGCCTGCGCACCGCTTTGACGGTGCCCGCCTCTCCGGCGATCCAGGCGTACGGCGTGCCCTCGGGCAGCTCGGCGGCGCGCAGCGCGTCGAGCACCGGCTGGCGGGACGCGACGGTCGCCTCGTCGCGGACGAGCCAGGTGATGTCGGCGTCGGCGAAGGTCGGCAGGCTCTGCCGGTCGTCCTCGTGGGCGATCTCGACGTAGACCTTGGCGTGGGTGCCGGGGGAGAGCAAGGAGAGGATGCCGCCGATGGCGGGCAGCGCGGTCTCGTCGCCGGTCAGCAGGATCCAGTCGGTGCCCGTCGGCGGCCGGAAGTCGACGCCGCCGTTGTCCTCGACGGCGGGGGCCAGGACGGTCAGCGGGTCGCCCGGACGGGCGTGGGCGGCCCAGCGGCCGGCCGGACCGGCCGCCGCGGCGTGGGCGGGGCTGTCCGCGCCGTGCAGGGCGAAGTCGACGTCGAACTCCCGCGGCTCATGGCGCTGTTCACGGATGGTGTAGGAGCGCATCACGGCGCGCTCGGCGGGGTCCTGCGCACGCCAGGCGGTGTACCAGCCGTCGCCGGTGTCCTCGAAGACCGGCCGGTCCTGGTGGGGCTGCGGGAGGAAGATCTTGAAGCGCTGGTCACGACCGCCGGACGTCAGCTCGGCCAGACGTTCACCGCCGAAGGTGATCCGGACCATGGAGGGGCCCAGCCGCCGGGTGCGGACGACGTGCACATCGAAGAAGCGGAAGGGCGTGGTGGCGGGTGCGGCGGTCGTGGTCATGCGGAGGAACCTCCCGGGAAGGTGCTGCGGTTTCTCGGTGACTGGACTGGGCGTTGGCGGTGCGGGGATGGCGCAGAGCGGTCCGGCGACGGTGCGTCAGGGGTGGTGCGGGGGCGTCGGTGGTGCGGTGACGGTGGTGGTGGTGGTGGATCCAGGGCCTGCCGACGGCGGCCGGCGATCCACCACCGCCCTGCGTCAGTTGACTTTCCTGGCGTCCTCGATCGCCTTGGCCAGCGACTCGATCAGCGGTGCGGCACCCGCGTAGGAGAAGCGCGGCTCGCTCGACCACGGGGTGATCTGGCCGGCCTTGACGGCGGGCAGCTTCGCCCAGGAGGGCTTGGCCGCCAGGTCCTTGGGCTGGAGGGTGGCGGTGCGGTTGTCGAGCAGCAGCACATCGGCCTTGTACTTGTCGGCGTTCTCCCAGCTCAGGCTCTCGAAGTAGCCGCCCTTGTCCAGGTGGTCGGGGACGATCAGGTCGACGCCGAGGGACTTGTAGTACATGAGGTCGGCGTTGATGCCCGGGTTGGAGGCGTAGAAGAGGTCGGGGCTGCCGGAGCAGGCGAGCACCTTGACCGGGTGGGACTTGGCGGCCTTGCGCAGCGTCGCGGCGGCCTTCTCGAAACGGGCCTTGGCGTCGGCGACCTTCTTGGCCTTGAGGTCGGCGCCGAGGGACTGCGCCAGCTCGGCGTAACGATCGATGATCTTGACCAGGGGGGTTCGGGAGGAGGTGATCGCGACGCTCTTCGCGAGCTGCGCGATCTTGTCCTTGCTGTCCGCGGGGACGAACCAGAGGGCACCGGGCTCGTACATGTTGGTGATCAGCAGATCGGGGTTGAGGCCCGCGTACTTCTCGACGTTGAACTGGTTGTAGGCGTTGCCGATGACGGTGACCTTGTCGACGTCCAGGTCACCCGCCTGCGGGTCGGCCTTGCCGTTCTTCAACTTGGTCGGACCGAAGACGCCGACGATCTGCTCGTCGATTCCGAAGTCGTGCAGGGCGGCCGCGGTGCCGGTGAAGGCGACGATGCGCTGCGGGGTGCCGTCGAGGGAGACCTTCTTCTTACGGTCGTCGGTGAAGGACCAAGGGCCGCCCTTGGCGTCCTTCGTGGTGCCCCCCGTTCCCTTTTCGCTGCCACACGCGGCCAGCAGGGCGCCGATGCCGACGGCGCCGCCCGCGGCCAGGACACCGCGACGGGTGGGAGTTACGCTTCGGGGGGTGCTCATGAGGGTGCGCTTCTCTCTGGGAGGGGCCTGCAAGTCGAATGTGAGGGTAGGCTAACCTAACCCACGTGTTGGTTGACAGTCCCCCCGAAGCATCGAAGGCTCCGGCCCAAGTGACGCCGCAGCGTCGGCTCCTCACGCGCTCCGCGGGGCTTGTCGCCTCCGTGGCCGCCCTGGCCGTCATCGCCGTCCTCGGCATCGCCGTCGGCGCCAAACAGATACCCCTCGACCAGGTGTGGCACGGAGTCTTCGACTACTCCGGTTCCGATACCGACGTGGTCGTGCGCGATCTGCGCTTCCCGCGCACCCTGCTCGCGCTGCTCGTCGGTGCCGCGCTCGGCCTTGCCGGCACCGTCATGCAGGCACTGACCAGAAACCCCCTCGCCGACCCCGGGGTGCTCGGCATCAACGCCGGCGCCTCCGCGGCGGTCGTCTCCGCCATCAGCTTCTTCGGCGTCACCTCCCTGACCGGATATGTGTGGTTCGCGTTCGCCGGCGCTGCGGTCGTCTCCGTCGCGGTGTACGTCCTGGGCGGCACCCGCAACGCCACCCCCGTACGGCTCGCGCTCGCCGGCACCGCGCTGACCGCCGTCCTCGTCGGCTACATCAACGCCGTCAACCTGATGGACACCGCGGCGCTCGACAAGATGCGTTTCTGGACGGTCGGTTCGCTGGCTTCCGCCACCATGCCGACGGTCACCCACATCGCGCCGTTCCTCGTGGTGGGCGGCGTGCTCGCGCTGCTGCTCGCCCGGCCGTTGAACGCCGTCGCCCTCGGCGACGACCAGGCGCGGGCCCTGGGTGCCCGGCTGACCCGCACCCGCGTGCTGGCGATGCTCGCCGTCACACTGCTGTGCGGCGGCGCGACCGCCGCCTGCGGCCCGATCGTCTACGTCGGGCTGATGGTGCCGCATGTCGTACGCGCCATCACCGGGCCCGACATGCGCTGGATCCTGCCGTACTCGGCGGTGCTCTCGCCGGTCCTGCTGCTCGGCGCGGACATCCTCGGCCGGGTCGCGGCCCGGCCCGGCGAGTTGCAGGTCGGCATCGTCACGGCTGTCGTCGGCGGACCTGTCTTCATCTATCTCGTACGGCGTCGGAGGATGGCCCAGCTGTGAGCGCGACCGTGAAGCCCGGAAAGGGCGGGCAGCCCGAGACGCCCGAGATATCCGAGAAGGGGGCCGACGACGTGACGGAGAAGGGGCGCCGCACGCCGACCGGTCCGGGCGCGAAGCGCGGTGCGGGAGAGACGGCGCCGCGGCGGGTGATCCCGGTGCGCACCGCGGGCGGGCTCTCCCTCCGGCTCGATCTGCGTGCCGTCGCGACCGGACTTCTGCTGCTCGTCGTCGCACTGGCCGTGGCCGTCGCGCTGATCGGCTCCGGCGACTACCCGATGACACCGGGCGAGGTGCTCAGCACCCTGACCGGTGGCGGCAACCCCGGCCAGGCATTCATCGTGCAGGACCTGCGGCTGCCGCGGGTCCTGGTGGGGCTGATGGTCGGCGCCGCGTTCGGCATCTCGGGTGCCGTCTTCCAGACCGTCTCGCGCAACCCCCTGGGCAGCCCCGACGTCCTCGGCTTCGCCCAGGGGTCGTCCGTCGGGGCGCTGGTCGTCATCGTCTACTTCCAGGGCGGCACCTTCGCCGTCGCCGCCGGCGCGGTCGTCGGCGGTGTCTTCACCGGCCTCGCCATCTTCCTGCTCGCCTGGAAGCGCGGTATCCAGGGATACCGCTTCGTGCTCGTCGGAATCGGCGCCTCCGCGATGCTCTACGCCTTGGTGCTCTACCTCCTGACGAAGGCGAACATCTTCGAGGCGACCCGCGCCACCACCTGGATGACCGGTTCGCTCAACGGCCGGGACTGGTCCCAGGTCTGGCCGTTGGCCGCCGTCTGCGTCGTCCTCATCCCGCTGGTGCTCCTCCAGGGGCGGCCGTTGCGCATGCTGGAGATGGGCGACGACGCCGCGTACGCGCTGGGCGTCCGGGTCGACCGGGTGCGCGTGGTGACCCTGTTCGCCGCGGTCCTGCTGGTCGCCTCGGCCACCGCAGCGGCCGGTCCCATCTCGTTCGTGGCGCTCACCGCACCCCAACTGGCGCGACGGCTCCGCCTCCCGCGCTTCCGCAAGGGCGCCCGAAGCGCTCCCACGCCCGGCCCCAACCTGCTGTCGTCCGCCCTCATGGGCTCTGTGCTGCTGGTCGCGGCCGACTGGGTCTCGCAGGGTCTCTTCGGCGCGGACCAACTGCCGGTGGGCGTGCTCACCGGAATGCTGGGCGGCGGCTATCTGCTGTGGCTGCTGGCCACCGAGCGCAAGGCCGGGCGGATATGAGCGCGGGCACGCCCGGTGCGAGGGACGGTGCGACGGCCGGTAGGGCGGTCGGGGCCGAGCCCGGCGGACGGACGACGAGCCCGCCTCCGGCGGCCGGTGACCGCCCGGCGGCGGACGCGCCGCGCGGCGCACACCGGTGCGCCCCACCGCGGACGCCGGACCACAGCAGCGACACGACAACCCCAGGAGCCCCGAAGTGAGCCGTCTCACGGCCGAGAACGTCACCCTCGCCTACGACCAGCGGGTCATCGCCGAAGACCTCTCGGTCCGCATCCCCGACCACTCCTTCACGGTCATCGTCGGCCCGAACGCCTGCGGCAAGTCCACCCTGCTGCGTGCCCTCTCCCGGATGCTCAAGCCGGCCGCCGGGTCGGTACTGCTCGACGGCTCGGTGATCTCCTCGCTCCCGGCCAAGAAGGTCGCCAGGACCCTCGGGCTGCTGCCGCAAACCTCGGTCGCACCCGACGGCATCACGGTGTCGGACCTGGTGGCGCGGGGCCGCTACCCCCACCAGGGCCTGCTGCGCCAGTGGTCGGGCGAGGACGAGCGGATCGTCCAGGAGTCGCTGGCCGCGACCGGCATCACGGGCCTGGCCGAGCGCTATGTCGACGAGCTCTCGGGCGGCCAGCGGCAGCGCGTGTGGATCGCGATGGCACTCGCCCAGCAGACCCCGCTGCTCCTGCTGGACGAGCCGACGACCTACCTGGACATCCAGCACCAGATCGAGGTTCTCGACCTGTGCGCCGAGCTGCACGAGGAGCAGGGCCGCACGCTCGTCGCCGTCCTGCACGACCTCAACCACGCCGCCCGCTACGCGACGCACCTCATCGCCATGAAGGACGGCGCGGTCGTCGCCGAGGGCGCCCCGGGGGAGATCGTCACGGCGGAGCTGGTGGAGGACGTCTTCGGGCTCGGCTGCCAGATCATCGACGATCCGCAGACGGGCACGCCCCTGGTCATCCCGGCCGCCCGCACCCCCCGCAACGGCGGTAGCCGGAGCGGCGGCGGTCTGCCCGGGACGGAGACGGCCCAGGCCGACGGGACGGCGGGCCGGAAGGATCGCGTGCACGCGGGTTCGTGAAAGCGGGCCGCGTCCGGGGCGGTCACCTGGCGGTGGCCGGCGCTACAGCAGCGTCCGCAGGCGCAGCAGGTCGCGCAGGCCGGCTTCCAGCTTGACGCGGCCGGTGCCCCACGCCTTCGCGAAGTTGAGGCGCCCGTCCACCAGGGCGACCAGATCGTCCCCGGCCATGGCGAGACGGATCTCCGCCTTGTGCGGCGGCGGGCCGGGCACGTGGGTCACGTCCTGGATGCTGCCGTTCGCCAGCCGCCCGAGGAACGTGACGTCGAGGTCCGTGATGCGGCAGCTGAGGGAGCGGTCGAGCGCGGCGGCGCTGCGCACGCCGCCGTCCGCCGAGGAGAGGTTCTGGGCCAGCCGGTCGAGCGCGGCGCGGCACTGGTCGAGGGTTGCCATCGTGATCGACGATACGCCAGGTCGGGGGCGGCTCGTACGCCGTCGAGGGGCTTGCGCAAGGTAGCGTCGGGGGCATGGAAGAGCCGACGTCAGGCCCGGAGCCGGAAGGGCCCGCCGCTGCCGCGGACCCGGGCGTGCGCACGGGGCACGAGGACCGGGCGGGCAGCGCGTCAGGAACAGCCGGACCCGCCGGGCCGGCAGGGAGCCCCTGGCCTGCCGGGAACGCCGTGAGGGCTCCTGGGACGGACATGACAGCCGGGGCGACGGACCCTGCCGGGGCGGCGGAAGCCGTGGCGCCCGACGGGGCCGCAGAGCCGGTCGGCACCCCCGAGCCCGTGGAGCCGACCGACCCCGTGGGGCCCGCGGCGCCGCAGCCGATCGGGATCGCGCTCACGCCGACCGGCGACGCCGCGGTCGACGCCCGGCTGCGGCGGCTCGCCGACGCCGACCACCTCCCCGCGAGTGGCCACCTCCAGGTGTACGAGGATGTGCACCGTGGGCTGCGCGACGCGCTGGCCGCCCTCGACCAGCGCCCCGGGCCGCCCGCCCCTTCCTCGACGACGCACGACAACAGGAGCTGAACCACAGGTGGCAGGAGTGGCACGACGCCGACTCGACGCGGAGCTGGTGCGCCGCAAGCTGGCCCGCTCACGCGAGCACGCGAGCCAGCTGATCGCCGCGGGGCGGGTGACCGTCGGCGGGGCGACCGCGACCAAGTCCGCCACCCAGGTCGAGACCAGCGCCGCCGTCGTCGTACGCGAGGACGAGGGCGACCCCGACTACGTCTCGCGCGGCGGCCACAAGCTCGCCGGCGCGTTCGCCGCCTTCGTCCCGCAGGGCCTGAAGATCGAGGGCCGGCGGGCGCTGGACGCGGGCGCCTCGACCGGCGGCTTCACCGACGTGCTGCTGCGCGCCGGCGCCGAGCACGTCGTCGCCGTCGACGTCGGCTACGGACAGCTGGCCTGGTCGCTGCAGAGCGACGACCGGGTCACCGTCAAGGACCGCACGAACGTACGCGAGTTGACGCTGGAGCAGATCGACTCCACACCCGTCGACCTCGTCGTCGGCGACCTCTCCTTCATCCCGCTCGGGCTCGTCCTGCCCGCACTGGTCGGCTGCGCGGCGCCCGACGCCGACCTGGTGCTGATGGTCAAGCCGCAATTCGAGGTCGGCAAGGAACGGCTGGGCAGCGGCGGAGTGGTGCGCAGCGCGGAGCTGCGCGCCGAGGCGGTGCGCGCGGTCGCGGGCCGGGCCGCCGAACTGGGACTTGGCATTCTTGGCGTAACCGCGAGCCCGTTGCCCGGACCATCGGGGAATGTCGAGTACTTTCTGTGGCTGCGCGCCGGGGCGCCTGCACTCGACCCGGCGGATGTCGACCGTGCAGTGGCGGAGGGGCCCCGGTGACCACAACCCAGGCAGTTGAAGGCAGCGCAGCACACGAGCGGGACGGCGTGGAGCGGACCGTGTTCCTGCTCGCGCACACCGGCCGCCCCGCGGCCATCCGCAGCGCCGAACTCGTCGTCCAAGGCCTGCTGCGCAGCGGTATCGGCGTGCGGGTGCTGGCCGAGGAGGCTGCGGACCTGCCGCTGCCGCCGTCCGTCGAGCGCGTCGAGACGGAGCCGTGCGCCGCCGAGGGCTGCGAACTGCTGGTGGTGCTGGGCGGGGACGGCACGCTGCTGCGGGGCGCGGACTTCGCGCGGACGTCCGGCGTGCCGATGCTGGGCGTCAACCTCGGCCGGGTCGGCTTCCTCGCCGAGGCCGAACGCGACGACCTCGACAAGGTCGTCGACCGGGTCGTCACCCGCGCCTACGAGGTGGAGGAGCGGATGACGCTCGATGTCCTCGTCCGCAACAACGGCAATGTCGTGCACACCGATTGGGCGCTGAACGAGGCGTCGGTGGAGAAGGCCGCACGGGAGCGGATGCTGGAGGTCGTCACCGAGGTCGACGGCCGTCCGGTCTCGCGCTTCGGCGGCGACGGGGTGGTCTGCGCGACACCGACCGGCTCGACGGCGTACGCCTTCTCGGCCGGCGGCCCGGTGGTCTGGCCCGAGGTCGAGGCGCTGCTGATGGTCCCGATCAGCGCGCACGCCCTGTTCGCCAAGCCGCTGGTCACCTCGCCGAATTCGGTGCTGGCGGTGGAGGTCCAGCCCAAGACGCCGCACGGCATCCTGTGGTGCGACGGCCGGCGCAGCGTCGAACTCCCCGCCGGCGCACGGGTGGAGGTGCGCCGCGGCGCCGTCCCGGTACGCCTCGCGCGCCTGCACCACGCCTCCTTCACCGACCGTCTCGTCGCCAAGTTCGCCCTGCCGGTGGCGGGGTGGCGGGGGGCACCGCACTAGGGGGACCGGGGACCGGGGACCGGGGAGCGGCGGGGGACACCGTGCCGTGCCTTGGTGGGCCGGGAGCTTCGGGCGTCGGACCCGGCTACGGAATCCGGCCATGGAAACTGCCGGGAGAGCTGCCGGGCCGCCCGAGGGATGTCCGGCAGCTCCCCTCGTGGACGGCTTCCCGATGACCGGGCCCCGGGAATCGACATGTCGATGGACACGGGGAGGGGCGCCGGCCGTCGGAGCGCGGCAGGGCAATGCCGTGATCCGGATCCGACTCCGGACCGTGGTCCCGGCTCCGGCCCGCAGCCCCGCACCCGCCGACGAGCCGGGTACGAATGCACCTTTCGTTCGGTACGTACGCGGCTTTCCTTCGTGCGTGAGCGGTCCGGCGGCCGGGTGCGGCCGGCTGCTGCCGGGCTCCCATCTGGGCCGCGAGGGCCTGCCCCAGGAGGAATCCGACGGGTGGCGGGTGGGTTTTCGGCGGCTTCCGGGGCAGGGGAGAGGGGGAGGCCGTCGCGGGGGGACCTCGGGACCTCGTAAGGTCGTATCCGTGTTGGAGGAGATGCGGATCCAGTCCCTGGGCGTCATTGATGACGCCGTTGTCGAGCTGTCCCCGGGCTTCACGGCGGTGACGGGCGAGACAGGCGCGGGCAAGACCATGGTCGTCACCAGCCTCGGCCTGCTGCTCGGCGGGCGCGCCGACCCCGCCTTGGTGCGGATCGGTGCCAAATCGGCGGTCGTGGAGGGCAGGATCACGACGGCCGACGGCGACCCGGCGGCCGTACGGGCCGAGGAGGCCGGTGCGGAGCTGGACGACGGCGTGCTCCTGATCAGCCGCACCGTCTCCGCCGAAGGACGCTCCCGCGCCCATGTGGGAGGCCGGTCGGTACCGGTCGGACTGCTGGGGGAGTTGGCCGACGATCTTGTCGCGGTGCACGGCCAGACCGACCAGCAGGGTCTGCTGCGGCCGGCACGTCAGCGCCAGGCCCTGGACCGCTACGCCGGCGACGCGGTCAGCGTTCCGCTCGCCGCCTACGCCACCGCCCACCGCCGGCTGCGCGCCGTCGCGAGCGAGCTGGACGAGCTGACGACCCTGGCCCGCGAGCGGACGCAGGAAGCCGATCTGCTGCGCTTCGGCCTGGAGGAGATCGCGGCGGTCGAACCGCTGCCCGGGGAGGACACCGACCTCGCCGCCGAGGCCGAGCGGCTCGGGCACGCCGAGGCGCTCGCCTCCGCGGCGACCGCCGCGCACGCCGCGCTGGCCGGTGACCTCGAAGACCTGGAAGCCGTGGACGCCACCACCCTGGTCGCCGGTGCCCACCGCGCGCTCGACGCCGTACGCAGCCACGACCGGGAGCTGTCCGCACTGGCCGACCGGCTCGGCGAGATCGGCATTCTCCTGTCGGACGTGGCGGGCGAGCTGGCCGGCTACGCCGACGGCCTGGACGCCGACCCGCTGCGACTTGCCGCCGTCGAGGAGCGCCGTGCCGCCCTGACCCAGCTGACCCGCAAGTACGGGCAGGACATCGCGGCCGTGCTGACCTGGTCCGAGGAGAGCGCCGCTCGCCTCGCCGAACTGGAGGGCGACGACGACCGGATCGGTGAGCTGACCGCCGAGCGGGACGCGCTCCGCGCCGAACTGGGCCAGTCGGCCCAGGCGTTGACCGATGCCCGCACCGCGTCGGCGAAGGAGTTCGCCGACGCCGTCACCGCGGAACTCGCCGAACTCGCCATGCCGCACGCCCGGGTGAGCGTGGAGATCCGGCAGGTCGAGGTGGCGGAGGACGCCGACGGCATCGAGGTCGGCGGCCGTAACGTCGCCTACGGCCCGGCAGGCGCCGACGAGGTCGAGCTGCTGCTGGCCCCGCACCCGGGCGCACCGCCCCGGCCGATCGCCAAGGGGGCGTCCGGCGGTGAGCTCTCCCGGGTGATGCTCGCCGTCGAGGTGGTCTTCGCCGGCTCCGACCCCGTGCCGACCTACCTCTTCGACGAGGTCGACGCGGGCGTCGGCGGCAAGGCGGCCGTCGAGGTCGGCCGGCGGCTCGCCAGACTCGCGAAGTCGGCACAGGTCGTCGTCGTCACGCACCTTCCGCAGGTCGCGGCGTTCGCGGACCGGCAGCTCCTCGTCGAGAAGACGAACGACGGGTCGGTCACCAGGAGCGGTGTCACCGTCCTGGAGGGCGAGGAGCGCGTGCGGGAACTCTCCCGGATGCTGGCCGGCCAGGAGGACTCCGAGACGGCCCGGGCGCATGCCGAGGAGCTGCTGGAAACGGCGCGTTCCGGACGCTAGCGGCCCGCGGAGCGTGTCGGGTCCGCACCGCAGGGGCGGCGGACATCAGGATCTCGCCCTCGGAAGACGGGCGTGGTGCGCGGCATGGCGTCGCGCGAGGGGAGAGACATGGCGGCAGCAGACACCGGCGCGTGGGGGCGGATCGCGGCGCTCGCCGGGGCGGCGGGAGCCACCAGGACGGCATACGCGGCGCTCAGGAACCGGCCGCCGGGCGGCGCGGCGCGCTGGGAGCGGACGAACTACGCGGGCCGTACGGTGCATTTGCACGCCGGCCTCGCGACGGCCTTCGGCACCGCGTTCGCCGCCGCCACCACGCCGGGACTGCCCGCACGGACGAGGGGCGCCGCAGCGCTGGCGGTGTTCGCCGCGGGCGGCTGCGGGGCGTACGACGACACGGTCGGCGCAGGCGATGCCCGGCGCGGCTTCCGGGCACACCTCTCGGCCCTGCGCGGCGGGGAGGTCACCACCGGGGCGGTGAAGCTGTTCGGGATCGGCGCGGCCGGGCTGGCCGCGGGCGCGCTGCTCAAGGAACGCCCGGTCGACAAGGTGCTGGCGGGCGTGGTGATCGCCGGCTCGGCCCATCTGGTGAACCTGCTGGACGTCCGGCCCGGTCGGGCGGCCGGTGCCGTGGTGGCCCTCGGCGCGCCGGGACTGCTGCGCCGCGGACCGGCCGGCCCGTTGTCCGCCGTGCCCGTGGGTGCCGCGGCTGCCGTCGTCGGTGACGATCTCGGGGAGCGCACCATGCTCGGGGACGCCGGGGCGCACGCCCTCGGTGCGGGCCTCGGGCTCGCCATCGCCACCGGAAACGGCCGCAAAGGGCTACTCGCCCACGCCGCCGGGCTGATCGTGGCCGCGGCCGCGGGGGAGCGCGTCAGCCGGGCCGCCGGCGCACTCTGACCACGGGGCCCCTGATCAGGGGGCGCTTCCGGCCACCATTCCGACGCAGTCCGGCCTCTTTGGCCGCCTGCGGTCCGGCGTGCGTCGCCAAAGCCGGAGCGCGGCGCCCTTTCCCGGCGTGGAGCGGTTCTCCCCGGCGTGCGTCAGGCTGTCCGGCGTACGCCCGAGCCAACCTCGAACGGGTGTCGAGGCGGGCGGTTTGTCGCCCATGTGGGTGAACCCGTGGATGTGCGGGTGAGACTTCCCACCGGAACGGCATACAAGCGGTGCGGAATTGACGCCGCCGGGCTGGCATCCTGGGCGCGGTGCGCAGCGTCGGGCGCGCTCGCCACGTCCTGCCCCGGTGGAGGTCGTCGGTGCGGCCGGCCTCGCCTGCCGCACCCTTCGCGGCGCTCCCCGGCCCCGCGCACGACCCCGCACCACCCCGACGCCGCACGACCACGCAGCAACCGCTGCACGCAGCCCGCAGTTCCCGGACCGCCCCCGCCGGGCGGCCCGTACCGTCCACCGACACAGGAGCCCCGACCACGTGAGCAGCGTCCCGACCTCGTCGCACGGGCAGTCGCCGCTGCGCACGGTCCAGGTGCTGGGGCACGGCAGCGCCGGCAGCGCGGCACACGTGCGCTCCTTGGCGGAAGGACTGGTCGCGCGCGGGGTACGGGTGACCGTATGCGCCGCTCCCGAAGCCGAGGAGACCTACGACTTCACCGGCGTCGGAGCGCGGTTCACCCCGGTCGCCCCTCGTATGGACCCGGCCGGTGTGGCGGCACTGCGCAGCGCCTGCTGGGGCGCCGACCTCGTCCACGCGCACGGCCTCCGGGCCGGACTGCGGGCCTCCATGGCCCTGCGCGGCCCCCGGGGAGCACACGTACCTCTGGTCATCACCTGGCACACAAAGGCGCACACCGCGGGCGCGCGTGCCGGGCTCGTGCATCTGATGGAACGGCGGGTGGCAAAGGCAGCCGCTGTCGTCCTCGGCGTCTGCTCCGACCTCGTGGACCGGGCGCGCGAGCGGGGCGCACGCGATGCCCGTCTCGCGCCGGTCGCCATCCCCCGGCCCCGGCCCGGCGGCGCGCCGCCCGCGTCCGAGGACGAGGAGTGCAAGCGCGACAAGGAGCGGGCCGAACTGGGCGCCGTGGACCGCCCCCTGCTGCTCGCGGTCGGCCGCCTCGACCAGGGCCAGGGCCACGACCTGCTGCTCGACGCGGCGCACGCCTGGTGTGGCCGTGATCCGCAACCGCTGCTCGCCATCGCTGGGGAGGGGGACCAGCGGCTCGCGCTCCAGCGGCGCATCGACAACGAGCTGCTGCCCGTCCAGCTGCTCGGCCGCCGCGACGACGTACCCGAACTCCTCGCAGCCGCCGACCTGGTGGTGCTGCCCAGCCGCTGGGAAGCCCGTTCACTGATCGCCCAGGAGGCGCTGCGGGCAGGTGTGCCGCTGGTGGCGACCGACACCGGAGGCACCCGGGAGCTGGTGGGCAGCGGAGCCGAGCTGGTCCGCTACGGCGATGCCGCCGCCCTGGCCCGTACGGTCCTCGACCTCCTCGCCGACCCCGCCCGCCGGGACGCCCTGGCCGCGGCGGGCCGGGCCCAGGCGGCCGGGTGGCCAACCGAGGACGACACGGTCGCCCAGGTGCTCAGCGTCTACGACGAGCTGACGCAGCCGGTTCTGCCGGCCTAGGGCGGGGCGCTCTTCCCTCGCTTCGCCGCCCCCTTCGTCCCCCTGGGCTACGCCTTGTCCGCGGGCCGGTTGTCCGTGTGCCGTCGGGCGCGCAGGGCCAGCCGCAGGCCCAGGACCGTCTGCGGGTCCTCCAGGTCCGTTCCGAGAAGCTGGCCGATACGGGCCAGGCGGTCGTACAGGGTCTGCCGGTTCACATTGAGGTCACGGGCGGTCTCGGCCTTGCGGCCCGCGCTCGCCAGATACGCCTCCAGTGTCGGCAGCAGCGGCTGGCGCGCGCCCCGGTCATGAGCGAGCAGTGGGCCGATGGCGCGCTCCACGAAGTCCGCGAGGACGCCCTGCTCACCGTGTTCGCGCATCCGCCACAGCAGCAGCTCGATGTCCAGTCGGCGCGCGTCGTACCAGGTCTGTTCCGGCAGCCCCTGCGCCGCGGCCGCCGCCTCCGCGGCATGGCGCAGTCCGGGCCCCGCTGCCGCCCAGTCGCCCGTCGTGCCCACGACGACCACGGGCCGGTGCGCGGACGGCCGGTCGACGCCCGCCCGCACGACGCCCGCGCGCAGCGCCTCGGCGATGCGGTCCGCGACGGTGTCCCGGTCCTGGCCCGCGCGCAGCGCCACCAGCACCGGGACCCGTCCTTCCACGGGCCGTACGCCGAGCAGGACGGGCACCCCGGTGGCGGCGAGTTCCTCGCGCAGCGTCTGCGCGAGGAGCGCCCAGCTGCCGGGAGTGGGCAGTCCGGCGGGCAGCCGCATGACCACCGGGAACACGGGCGCCTCCGGACCGGGGCGGAAGCCCAGCAGGCGCGCCTGGCCCGGTGCCTCGGCCGCGGAGATCCGGCCCTCCGCGAGATCGGCGAGGAAGTCCCCCCGGCCGCGGGCGGCGAGCACCTCCTCCTGACGGGACTGCAGCATGACCACGGCCAGCAGGTCGGCGGCGCGTTCCGCGGCGATCCGGTGGACCTGCGCCACGGGGGTGTTGACGGGCAGCAGGACCAGACGGGCGCGCACCGCGTCGGGGCCGTGGCCGCCGCCGGGCACGTCGATGCGGACGCCGGTGTCGCGCAGGCCCTCCCAGGCCAGCAAGGGGTCGGCGTCCGCCGGGCCGCCGCTGTCGTCGTCGCCATCGGGTCCTGCCGCGTACAGCGGGCTGCCGTCGGGGGCCTCCAGGCACAGCGGATTACCGGTGAAGACGGCCAGCAGGCGGAGCACCTCGGGAGCGCCGCCGCCGCGCAGCAGGACGTCCGTACAGCGGCGCAGGATCTCGTCGGCCCGTCGCAGCAACAGGTAGTGGCTGTTGATGATCTCGGTGTGGATCGCCTCGGTCACCGTGACGTAGGGGACCTCGCGATGCAGCTGGATCAGCGGAAGCCCGCAGTCGCGTGCGCTGTCGACCATTGCCGAGGGCAGCGCTTCGAAACGCGAACCCAGCTCCACGACGAGAGCGGCGATCTCGCGGTCGGCGAGCTTGCGGATGAAGGCGCGCTGCTCGGAGGGCCGCGCGCCCAGCCCGAGGCCGGTCGTCAGCAGCAGCTCGCCGCCCTTGAGCAGCGAGGCGATGTGCGGGACCTCCCCGGCGTGCACCCAGCGCACCGCCCGGTCCAGGCGGTCCTCACCGGCCACCACCTCCGGCAGGCCCCGACGCAGCGCGGGCAGCTCCAGTGCCCTGCGTACCGTGATCTCGGCTTCGATTTTCGCTTCCGGCCCCATGGCGTCGAACGGTACCCGCACTCCGCTATCCGGAACGCCCAGGTCCGCCTCCGGTGCCGGGGCGTGGCACGGGCGAGCGGTGCGCGGAAGGGGCGTGGGCCGGGTGGTACGAGGTGTGGGTGCGGCACAGGGAGGGGCGAGCGACAGGCGGGGTGGGTGCGGTGCCCGGCCGTACGGTCCGCGGCGCCGCTCCCGGCTCCCCCGCCCGCCCGGCCGGCTCACCCCGACTCCCGCACCACCAGCTTCGCCTCGGTGACCACCGGTGCGAGGTCCTCGTCGTCCGCCTTCCGCGGGCCCAGCCGACGGAGCAGCAGCCGGGCCATCACCCGGCCCATCTCCTCGACGTCCTGCCGCACCGTGGTCAGCGGCGGGTCCGCCCAGGCCGCCGGCTCCAGGTCGTCGTAACCGACGATCGCCACCTCGTCCGGCACTCGTCTCCCGCGGGCCCGCAGGGTGCGCAGCGCGCCGTTCGCCATCAGGTCGGAACAGGCGAAGACCGCGTCCAGGTCCGGCGCCGAGTCCAGGAGTTCGGCCATCGCGCGCTCGCCGCCGCTCGCCGTGAACCCGCCGTCCGCGATCAGCCGCGGGTCCGGCTCTGCCGTGCCCAGCGCGTCACGGTAGCCGTCGAGGCGGTCGAGGGCGGACGTCTGGTCGAGCGGTCCGGTGATGACGGCGATCCGGCGCCTGCCCCGGCCGAGGAGATGCCGTACGGCCTGGCGTGCGCCGTCGCGGTTGTCGGTGTCGACATAGAGCGGCCGGGGCGCACGGTCGGCGCCGCTCCAGCCGGGCCGGCCCCCGTAGACCGTGGGCAGCCCGGCGCGCTCGGCCATGCCGGGCAGCGGGTCGTCGCGGTGCAGCGAGAACATCAGCGCACCGTCGACATGCCCGGCCGACAGATAGCGGCCGATCCGGTCGTAGTCGGCGCGGTGCTCGACGAACAGCAGCAGCAACTGCATGTCGGCGGCGGACAGTTCGCGGCTGATGCCGCGCAGCTGGCGACCGAAGAAGGGGTCGGAGAAGACCCGGGTCTCCGGCTCCGCGATGACCACCGCGATCGCGCCGGTACGCCGGGTGACCAGCGAGCGGGCCGCGCTGTTGGGTACGTACCCCAGCTCGGTCACCGACTGCAGGACCCGCTCCTGGACCGCGGCCCGTACGCCCGCACCCCCGTTGACCACGCGGGACACCGTCGCACGGGAGACCCCGGCATGCGCCGCGACCGCCTCGAGCGTCGGCCGTGGGCCGTTCGGTTCAGACACCATCCAACTCCTTTTTCCACGCGGTGACTTGACGGTGCGCCGTCGAGTCGGCAGGGTTCACCGCACACGATATGAGAGCGCTCTCACGACGTGTACCCCCCAAGAACTCCTCACTACCCCCCACCGTGCCGAGGAGAGAATGTCATGAGCATGAGAGTGAGCAGGAGAACACGAACGAGAGCAGTGTTCTTCGCCGCGAGCACAGCACTCGTCACGACCTGCGCCCTTACCCTTCCGACGGCTTCGGCCGAGGAATCGGCCCCCCGAGCCGGGCAGTCGACCACCGACCGGCGCTCCGCCGACGACCGGACGACCTCCCGGGCCCTCCAGGAAGTCTGGCGCACCGACTTCGACGGCGCCGCCGGATCGCGTCCCTCCGCCGACGACTGGATCATCGACACCGGCACCGGCTATCCCGGTGGCCCCGCCAACTGGGGCACCGGCGAACGCCAGACCTACACCGACCGCCCCGAGAACCTCCAGCTCGACGGGGACGGCCACCTCAAGATCACCGCATTGAAGGACGGCGGCAACTGGACCTCGGGCCGTATCGAGTCGCAGCGCACCGACTTCGCGGCCCCGGCCGGCGGCAAGCTCCGTATCGAGGCGAGCATCCGGATGCCCGACGTCTCCGGTGACGGTGCGCTGGGCTACTGGCCGGCGTTCTGGACGCTGGGCGCCGACTACCGCGGCAACTACTGGAACTGGCCCGGCATCGGCGAGTTCGACATCATGGAGAACGTCAACGGCATCAACAAGGTCTGGGGCGTGCTGCACTGCGGCGTCAACCCCGGCGGGCCGTGCAACGAGACCCAGGGCAAGGGAAACTCCCGCGACTGCCCGGACACCGCCTGCCAGGCCGGATTCCACACCTACGCGCTGGAGCTCGACCGTACCGACAGCGCCGCGGAATCGCTGAACTGGTATGTCGACGGCCAGAAGTTCCACACCGTCAACTCCTCGGAGATGGACGCCGCCTCCTGGGCGAACGCGACCCACCACGGGCACTTCCTGCTGCTCAACCTGGCGATGGGCGGGGCATTCCCGGACGGCGTGGCCGGCTCGGCCACCCCCACCGACGGCACCGAGCCCGGCGGCTCGCTGCTCGTCGACCATGTCGCCGTCTCCGTCGAGCAGCCCGCGAAGGCCGCTGACGCCACCCGAGGCGATCCACCCCCGATGTCCCGGTCCGCGCGGGCGGCCCAGCCCGACCGGTCCGCACCCGCCGCCCGGCGCCCCGTACCGCAAGGAGCCACCTCGTGATCACTCGTCGCAACCTCCTCGGCGGTCTCGCCGCCGGCGCCGCCACCGTCTCCGGAATGGCCCTGGCCGGCCGTGCCATCGGAGCCCCCGCCCCGGCCGGCCGGGCCGCTGCGGGCATGCCGTTGCACATCGTCAACCACTCCGGGGCGTACGCCAACTCCTCGGTCTGGATCTACATCGTCGGCAACGACGGCACCCAGCAGGTACGTGTCACCCCCGAGGGGGAACTCAAGCCCGTCGCACTGGCCGACAACGGCTCGGACGGATTCACCGACTACGCCATACCGCTCGCCGCGAGCGGCACCACGACCCTCCAACTGCCCCGGATGTCCGGCCGGATCTACACGGCGCTCGGCAGCAAGCTCAAGTTCAAGGCGGTCGAGGACGGCGACGGCAAGGCCGCGCTCGCCTATCCGGCGGGCTGGGTCGCCGGCGACCCCAACTACGACGTCCTGCACGACTGCGCCGAATTCACCTACAACTCCGGTGGTATGTACTGCAACACCACCATGGTGGACATGTTCAGCGTGCCGCTGGCGATCAAGCTCACCGGCGCGAAGGACCAGACCACCGGCACGCTCAAGGACGGCGCCCGCGCCAAGGTCTTCGCCGACGTCAAGGGCGCCGAGGGCTTCGACGCGCTGGTCATCGACGACAAGCGCATCATCGCCCCGGGACACGGCCTCGACAGCGGCCTGTTCGGCAAGGACTACTTCGCCCCTGCCATCGACGAGGCGTGGTCCGCCTACGAGTCCAAGGACCTGTCCGTCACCACCAACGCGGGCACCTTCACCGGCCGGGTCAGCGGCGGCAAGCTCGCCTTCACCGGCCCCGGTTCGGTCTCCTTCGACAAGCCCTCCACCCGCGACGTCCTCTTCTGCGACGGCACGCTCGCCGCACCCAACGACGGCACGCTCGGGCCGGTCGCCGCCATCCTGGGCGCCGCACTCAACCGCTCCACGCTCGCCTCCGACGCCGCCCAGCCCGGCACCGACCCCGCCGCCTTCTACCAGGCACAGCTGACCAACCACTACGCCAAGGCCATGCACGCGGCGACCCAGGACGGCAAGGCGTACGGCTTCGCCTTCGACGATGTCGCGGGGTTCGCCTCGTACATCGAGGACGGTGCGCCCAAGGAGATCACCCTGACGCTGACCCCGTTCTGACCGGTCCGCCACGGGTGGCGGCTCGTGCGGTACCGGTCCCACCGCCGGCTCCCGCGTCCCGTGACGCGGCCGGAAATGCGGAGACGCGCCCCGGCCCCCGCTTCTACGCTGAGTCGCATGTCAGGTACCGCACAAGCCCGCAAGGACCCTGACGACCGCGGGAGACCGCACACCGTGACACCTCAGGACCCGGACCGTGCGACCGTTGCCGCCGTGCAGCGCCGCACGCTCCGGGTCCTGGTGTCCGCGCAGGTCGTCGCCGGTATCGGAATGGGCTCGATGCTCTCCTCCGGGGCGCTGCTCGTCGCGCGGCTCACCGGTTCCGAGGCCCTCGCGGGCCTCGCCACCACCTCCGTCACCCTCGGCGCCGCGCTGCTCGGCATCCCGCTCGCCGCGCTCTCCCGATCCCGGGGCAGGCGGGCGGGCCTCGGCGTGGGCTGGCTGTTGGCCGCCGCCGGGTCACTGACGGTGCTCGTCGCCGCGCACCTCGGCTGGTTCCTCCTGGTCCTCGCCGGGACCCTGCTCATCGGATCCGGTACCGCCGCCAACCTGCAGTCCCGCTACGCCGCCGCCGACCTCGCCGAGGACGCTCACCGGGCGCGCGCCCTGTCCCTGGTGGTGTGGTCCACCACGGTCGGCAGCGTCATCGGGCCCAACCTCAGCGGCCCTGGGGAACCGGTCGCACGCGCCCTGGGACTGCCCGAGGAGGCGGGCACCTTCGTCTTCTCCGTCGGTGCCTTCCTGGCCGGCGCGGCGCTGATCTGGTTCCTGCTGCGACCTGACCCCCTGCGCCTCGCGGCCGCGCGGGCGGGCGCACACGTCCCGGCCGGCGTCACGGAACCCGTCGCACCCTTCCGCACCCGGATCGTCGCCGCCGTGCGGCACGTCCGTACCTCGCGGCCGGCGCTGCTCGGCCTGTCAGCCGTCGTCCTCGGTCATGCCGTGATGGTGTCCGTGATGACCATGGCGCCGCTGCATCTCACCCATCACGGTGCCGCGTTGAGCGCCGTCGGCTTCAGCATCAGCCTGCACATCGCCGGGATGTACGCGCTGTCGCCGCTCGTCGGATGGCTCACCGACCGGCTGGGCCGGGTCCGCGTGATCCTCGCCGGCCAGGCCGTCCAGGTCTGCGCCGCCGTCACCGCGGGTATCGCGGGCGGCGCGCCGTGGGCCGTCGCCGCGGGTCTGTTCCTGCTGGGTCTGGGCTGGTCCTGCGCCACTGTGGCCGGCTCGACGCTGCTGACGGAGTCCACCGCGGCCGCGCACCGCTCCGAGGTGCAGGGGCTCGCCGACACCCTGATGAATCTTGCCGGCGCCGCCGGTGGCGCGGTCGCCGGCGGCATCGTCGCACTGATCGGCTTCGGCGGCCTCAACTTCGCCGTCCTCGCCGTGCTCCTCCCGGTCACCGCCCTGGCGCTTGCGCCACGTACGCGGGACCGGGCATGACCGGCGCCGAGCGGGGCAGGGCCACGCGGCCGGAGCGGACGTGGAGTCCGCCGACCCGGCCCCGCCCGCCGATCTACCCGCCGTACGCCCCGCTCGCCGTCAGCCGCAGTGCCGTGTCGATCAGCGGGACGTGGCTGAACGCCTGCGGGAAGTTGCCCACCTGACGCTTGAGCTTGGGGTCCCACTCCTCCGCCAGCAGACCCAGGTCGTTGCGGAGCGAGAGCAGCCGCTCGAAGAGCTTGCGGGCCTCCTCGACGCGTCCGATCATCGCCAGGTCGTCGGCGAGCCAGAACGAGCACGCCAGGAACGCGCCCTCCTCGCCCTCCAGGCCGTCCACGCCGAGGTCGTCCGCGCCGGAGGTCGGGTAGCGCAGCACGAAGCCGTCCTCGGTGGCCAGCTCCCGCTGGATCGCCTCGATCGTGCCGATGACGCGCTTGTCGTCCGGGGGCAGGAAGCCCATCTGCGGGATCAGCAGCAGCGAGGCGTCCAGCTCCTGCGAGCCGTAGGACTGGGTGAAGGTGTTCCGCTCCTTGTCGTACCCCTTCTCGCAGACGTCCCGGTGGATGGTCTCGCGCAGGTCCTTCCACCGCTCCAGCGGGCCGTCCACGTCCCCGGACTCGATCAGCTTGACCGTGCGGTCCACCGCGACCCAGGTCATCACCTTGGAGTGCACGAAGTGGCGGCGCGGACCGCGGACCTCCCAGATCCCCTCGTCCGGCTCGTCCCAGTGCTGCTCGACCCAGCGGATCAGCTTCAGCTGCAGCACCGAGGCGTAGTCGTTACGGGCCAGACCCGTCATGTGCGCCAGGTGCAGGGCCTCGGTGACCTCGCCGTAGACGTCCAGCTGAAGCTGGCCCGCGGCACCGTTGCCGACCCGTACCGGCTGTGAATTCTCGTACCCCGGAAGCCAGTTGAGTTCGTTCTCGCCCAACTCGCGCTCACCGGCGATGCCGTACATGATCTGCAGGTTCTCCGGGTCGCCGGCCACCGCCCGCAGCAGCCACTCGCGCCACGCGCGCGCCTCTTCGCGGTAGCCGGTGCGCAGGAGCGACGACAGGGTGATCGCGGCGTCCCGCAGCCAGGTGAAGCGGTAGTCCCAGTTGCGGACACCGCCCACGCACTCGGGCAGCGAGGTCGTCGGCGCCGCAACGATCCCACCGGTCGGCGCGTAGGTCAGCGCCTTGAGCGTGATCAGCGAGCGCACCACCGCGTCCCGGTAGGGGCCGTGGTAGGTGCAGTGCTCGACCCACTCGCGCCAGAAGTCCTCGGTGGCCGTCAGCGACGCCTCGGGCTCCGCCAGCGCCGGCGGCTGGTGGTGCGAGGGCTGCCAGCTGATCGTGAAGGCGATCCGGTCGCCCGGCCGGACGGTGAAGTCGGAGTACGTCGTCAGGTCCTTGCCGTAGGTGTCCACGGAGGTGTCCAGCCAGACCGAGTCCGGTCCCGCGACCGCGACCGTGCGGCCGTCCACCTTGTGGACCCATGGCACGACCCAGCCGTAGGAGAACCGCATCCGCAGCGCGGAGGTCATCTGGACGCGTCCGCTGACCCCTTCCACGATGCGGATCAGCTGCGGTGCGCCGTCACGGGGCGGCATGAAGTCGATGACCCGTACCGTTCCGCGCGGTGTGTCCCATTCCGACTCCAGCACGAGCGAATCGCCCCGGTAGCGGCGGCGGTCGGCGGGCAGCGGCTTGCCCTCGGGGCCGTGCGAGGGCCCCATCCGCCAGAATCCGTGCTCCTCGGTGCCCAGCAGTCCGGCGAAGACCGCCGGCGAGTCGAAGCGGGGGAGGCACAGCCAGTCGACCGTGCCGTCCCGGCACACTAGGGCGGCGGTCTGCATATCGCCGATGAGTGCGTAGTCCTCGATGCGCCCGGCCACGTGCCTCTCCCGTCGAACTGGAGTGACGCCCCCCACGGGACGTGTGATGTATCCGTCCTGCCCATGAAACGTCGCCGAGCAGCGGGACCGGAAATCGGGGCGGGGGTGGTGCCTTCCCGGACGGCTCGATTGCGAGTGTCCGAGCAGGATACGACGCACGCGGATGATCTGCGTGACCCTCGCGTCGAGTGGGGTGGTCCGAACGGGTGGCCTGTGTCACGTGAGAGTCCGGGTGCGTGGCCGGGAGCGACCATGCCAGGTCGCTGATAGCCTGGTACCCCGTGGACCGGTGGGACCCCAGAGCTGTCACGGCAGATGTCACGGCACCCCCGAACCGCAGCGAAGGCACCCCTGAAACTCCAGGTCGGCGCCGCATCGCACCTCTCCACCTCGCGACCACGGGAGTTCCCTCTTGGCCATGCCGCCCAAATCCACGACGACCAAGCACCTCTTCGTCACCGGGGGCGTCGCCTCCTCGCTCGGCAAGGGGCTCACGGCCTCCAGCCTGGGTGCGCTCCTGAAGGCGCGCGGCCTGCGGGTCACGATGCAGAAGCTCGACCCCTACCTCAACGTCGACCCCGGAACGATGAACCCGTTCCAGCACGGTGAGGTCTTCGTCACCAACGACGGAGCCGAGACCGACCTGGACATCGGCCACTACGAGCGGTTCCTCGACGTCGACCTCGACGGCTCCGCGAACGTGACCACCGGCCAGGTCTACAACACCGTGATCGCCAAGGAGCGGCGCGGTGAGTACCTCGGCGACACCGTGCAGGTCATCCCGCACATCACCAACGAGATCAAGCACCGCATCCGGCGGATGGCGACCGACGACGTCGACGTCGTCATCACCGAGGTCGGCGGCACGGTCGGCGACATCGAGTCGCTGCCGTTCCTGGAGACCGTCCGCCAGGTCCGCCACGAGGTCGGCCGGGACAACGTCTTCGTCGTGCACATCTCGCTGCTCCCGTACATCGGCCCGTCCGGTGAGCTGAAGACCAAGCCGACCCAGCACTCGGTCGCGGCGCTGCGCAACATCGGTATCCAGCCCGACGCGATCGTGCTGCGCGCCGACCGCGAGGTGCCCACCGCGATCAAGCGCAAGATCTCGCTGATGTGCGACGTCGACGAGGCCGCGGTCATCGCGTGCCCGGACGCGCCGTCCATCTACGACATCCCCAAGGTCGTGCACGCCGAGGGCCTGGACGCCTTCATCGTGCGCAAGCTGGACCTGCCCTTCCGTGACGTGGACTGGACCCAGTGGGCGGACCTGCTGGACCGCGTCCACAACCCCGGCCACGAGGTCAAGGTCGCGCTGGTCGGCAAGTACATCGACCTGCCCGACGCCTACCTCTCGGTCACCGAGGCGCTGCGCGCCGGCGGCTTCGCGAACAAGACCCGCGTGAAGCTGAAGTGGGTCACCTCCGACGACTGCAAGACCCCGACCGGGGCCGCCGAGCAGCTCGCGGACTGCGACGCCGTCTGCATCCCCGGCGGCTTCGGCGACCGCGGTGTCGACGGCAAGGTCGGCGCGATCACCTACGCCCGCGAGAACAAGCTGCCGCTGCTCGGCCTGTGCCTGGGCCTGCAGTGCGTGGTCATCGAGGCGGCCCGCAACCTGGCCGGCATCGAGGGCGCGAACTCCACCGAGTTCGACCCGGCGGCGGCCGACCCGGTCATCTCCACGATGGCCGAGCAGATGGACATCGTCGCCGGTGAGGGCGACATGGGCGGGACGATGCGGCTGGGGATGTACCCGGCCAAGCTCGCCGAGGGCTCGATCGTCCGTGAGGTCTACGACGACCAGCCGTACGTCGAGGAGCGCCACCGCCACCGCTACGAGGTCAACAACGCCTACCGCGGTGAGCTGGAGAAGAAGGCAGGTCTGCTGTTCTCCGGCACGTCCCCCGACAACAAGCTCGTCGAGTACGTCGAGTACCCGCGCGAGGTGCACCCCTACCTGGTCGCCACCCAGGCGCACCCGGAGCTGCGCTCCCGCCCGACCCGCCCGCACCCGCTCTTCGCGGGCCTGGTCAAGGCGGCCGTCGCCCGCAAGACGGGTGCCGGGAAGTAAGGCACGGCACGACGGATACGGTTGCCGGGGTACGGCCTCTTCGAGGTCGTGCCCCGGTTTCTGCGTTGAGGCTCACCAAGGAGGACGCCGCATGGCGATCAAGGACACCCCCGAGGAGTGGACGGTCACCGCGACCACGACGCCGTTCACCGGGAAGAAGACCAGCGTGCGCACCGACGAGGTCGTCATGCCGGACGGCTCCACCGTCACCCGCGACTACCAGGTGCACCCCGGTTCCGTCGCCGTCCTCGCCCTGGACGACGACGGCAACGTACTGGTGCTCTGCCAATACCGTCACCCGGTCCGCCAGAGGCTCTGGGAGATCCCGGCCGGACTGCTCGACGTCCCCGGCGAGAACCCGCTGCACGCCGCGCAGCGCGAGCTGTACGAGGAGGCGCACGTCAAGGCAGAGGACTGGCGGGTGCTGACCGACGTCTACACCACCCCCGGTGGCTGCGACGAGGCCGTACGGATCTTCCTCGCCCGCGACCTCTCCACGGCCGAGGGGGAGCGCTTCGAGGTCTTCGAGGAGGAGGCCGACATGGAGCTGGCGCGGGTGCCGCAGGCCGAGCTGGTCCGCGGTGTGCTCGCCGGCGAGCTGCACAACAACTGCCTCGTCGTCGGCGTTCTCGCGCTGACCGCGGCCCAGGGCGGCGAGGGGCTGGACGCGTTGCGCCCGGCCGAGGCGCCGTGGCCGGCCCGCCCGTTCGAGAGCTGATCCGGCCGGTCGCGCCGCCGGCCCTCCGTCTTCCGGTCCGATGATCTGCTGATCCGATCGAGTGACTCAACCGCCCTGCTCAGCACGGCTTGTGACGGGGTGTGAACTACCCTCGGTCGCATCCCCGTCCGCGTCCGCGGCGGGCTCGTACGCGCAGGTGGACGGGAGCGTGGCCGGTGACGGATCAGGCGGTGGGCGGGGGGCACCTCCCGCCGGAGACGGCGGGGCGGCCCGCCACGGCGGCGCGCGATCTGCAGGCGTCACCACCCCGCCAGGACGGCGTCGCCGGCGGCCCGCAAAGTCGCCGCGGCGCCCCTGAGGGGACCGCCCCGGGGGCTCCCGCCGCGCCTCCGGCGTCCCGTTTCGCCGGCCGGCGCCGGGAGCTCAAGGCGCTCCGCGCCGACATCGCGCGGACCGGCCTCGACACCCTCTCCGGCCGCAGGGGAGCCCGCAGTCGCGTCCTGCTCATCGCGGGCCGCCCCGGGGCCGGCCGCACCGCCCTCGCCGAGGAGCTGCTGCGCGAACTCGCGGACGACTACCCCGACGGTGTGCTGCGGGCCGCTCTGACCGCGCCGGGCGGCGAACCGGTCGGCACCGACCGCACCGCCCGTGAGCTGCTCACCGCGCTCGGTGTCGACTCCCCGCCCGGCGCGACCGAGGACGAGCTGACGGAGAGCCTGCGGGCCGCGCTCGCCGATCGCCGCGCGCTGCTCTTCCTGGACGACGCACCAGGCGCCGAGCAGGTCGAGGTACTGCTCCCGGACGCCCCGGACTGCCTGGTGGTGGTGGTCTCACAGGGGCCCCTGACGGGCATCCCCGATGTGCGCCCCTGCACCGTCGGCGGTCTGGACAGCGCGGCGTGCGTGGAGATCCTCGCCCGGTTCGCGGGGCCGACCCGCATCACCGTCGACCCGCGGATCGCGGAGGCCGTCGCCGAGGAGTGCGGTGGACAGCCCGCAGCTCTGGTGCTGGCCGGCGGCTGGCTCGCCGCCCGGCCCAAGGCGTCGATCTCCGACCTGCGCAACGAGCTGCACGGCGTCCCGCTGCCCGAGGACCTGCCGACGGGCACCCGCCC
This sequence comes from Streptomyces sp. NPDC048248, assembly GCF_043201875.1. Lineage (NCBI taxonomy): Bacteria > Bacillati > Actinomycetota > Actinomycetes > Kitasatosporales > Streptomycetaceae > Streptomyces > Streptomyces sp. NPDC048248. The sequence goes on along the minus strand of NZ_JBICZL010000008.1, from coordinate 429,637 downwards.
GCTCTACCGGGCGTTCCGGCTCGCCTACGCCGCGCTGCCGCCGCCGGCCGCCCGGATACTGCGGCTGCTCACACTGGCTCCCGGCGGTCTGATCGACGCGCACATCGCGTCCGCGCTGGCCGGCTGCTCGGTCGCCGCGGCCACGACGATGCTGCACGACTTCGTCGCCCTCGGCCTGCTGCGGCCGGCCCCCGACGAGGAGACCGGAGCCGACGAAGCGGCCGGCTCCTCATCGGCCCGCGCTTCCGGCAGTGTGCCGCATCCGCGCTACCAACTGCCCGGCTGTCTGGGACCGTTGGCGCATGAGCTGCTCCTGGAGCACGAGCGGCCCGCGGACATCCAGCTGGCAAGGGCCCGGATGCTGGAGCGCACCGTGCGCCTGCTCCAGTCCTGCCGCGCCATGGGCGAGCCGGCCGATTCCCCCGCGCGCCAGAAGGTCGCCGGGTTGCCGCGCTCGCTGCGCTTCCCGTCCGAGGACGCCGCCGCGAGCTGGCTGCGCAGCCGCCGTGACGCGCTGCTCGACGCCGCCAGGGTCGCTGTCGCGGACGGCGAACTCGACACCCTGGACCGGCGGTTGATGGCCGCGCTGACCCGGACGCTGCTCGCCCACCTGGGAGCGCAGGCGGCCGCGCCGGACCTCTACGCACTGCACGGACTCGTCCTGGAAGTGGCCAGGCGGCGCGACCTGCCGCACGAGAAAGCCGCCGCACTGCTCAATCTCGCGGACCTCGACGGCCGGTGCGGACGGACGGAGGAGGCGCTCAGCGGCTACCGCGGAGCGCTGGAGGCCGCCCGCTCGGTGAAGGACCCGGTGGCCACCGGCCGGGCGCTGGAGTCACTGGGCGGTACGTACTCCGAGCTGGGCGACTGGCAGCGGGCCGCCGACTGGTACGGACGGGCGCTTGAGCTGCGGCTGGCCCGCGGGGAGAGCGCCGACGCCGCGCGGCTGCACGGGCGGATCGGCGGCGCGCACACCTATGCGGGCCGGTGGGGCGACGCGCTGAAGGAGTGGCGGGCCGCCGCCCGGACGTACCGCAGGCTCGGCGACGTGGCGGGGCAGGCGCGGGCGACCGGCGAGGTGGCACGGGTCCAGGAGTACGCGGGCCGGCCCGAGGAGGCCCTGCGGACCTGCATGGAGGCGCTCGAATGCGCCCGCGGCGCGGGTGACGGACGTCTCGAAGCGGCACTCCAGCTACGGATTGCGGACACCCTCGAGCGGCTCGGCGACCCAGCCGCAGCACGGCTCCATCGGGCCGTGGGAGAGCGACTTCTCGAAGATCACCCTCTGTGACCTACGAAATCGGTAGTGGTCATCGAAAAGATTGAAGCTTTGCAAGGCTAGACAACGAGAGCTCCTTCAATAGACTGGGTGGGCCGCGTACGGCGCGGTCAGTTCCGTCATGCACCGCATGAGGGGATAATTCCTCCTGCAACCTCTCTTACAAGGACCGTGATCGACGTGAAGGTCGGCATCCCCCGCGAGGTCAAGAACAACGAGTTCCGCGTGGCCATCACGCCCGCCGGCGTGAACGAGCTGGTTCGCCACGGCCACCAGGTCTTCGTCGAGAAGGACGCCGGCCTCGGCTCGTCCATCACGAACGAGGAGTACGTCTCCGCCGGCGCCGCCATCCTCGGCACCGCCGACGAGGTCTGGGGCACCGCCGACCTCCTGCTGAAGGTCAAGGAGCCCATCGCGGAGGAGTACCACCGCCTCCGCAAGGACCAGACCCTCTTCACCTACCTGCACCTCGCGGCCTCCCGCGAGTGCACGGACGCGCTGCTGGACTCCGGCACCACGGCCATCGCCTACGAGACCGTCGAGACGGCCGGCCGCCAGCTGCCGCTGCTCGCCCCGATGTCCGAGGTCGCGGGCCGGATCGCCCCGCAGGTCGGCGCGTACCACCTCATGCGTCAGGCCGGCGGCCGCGGTGTGCTGCCCGGCGGCGTCCCCGGTGTCCACGCGGGCAAGGCCGTCATCATCGGCGGCGGCGTCTCCGGCTGGAACGCCCTGCAGATCGCCGTGGGTCTCGGCTTCCACGTCACGCTGCTCGACAAGGACATCAACAAGCTCCGCGAGGCCGACAAGATCTTCGGCACCAAGGTGCAGACGATCGTCTCCAACGCCTTCGAGCTGGAGAAGGCCGTCGTCGAGGCCGACCTCGTCGTCGGTGCCGTCCTGATCCCCGGCGCCAAGGCCCCCAAGCTGGTCACCAACGAGCTCGTCGCCAAGATGAAGCCCGGAAGTGTCCTTGTCGACATCGCGATCGACCAGGGCGGCTGCTTCGAGGACTCGCGTCCCACCACGCACGCCGAGCCGACCTTCCCGGTCCACAACTCGGTCTTCTACTGCGTCGCCAACATGCCCGGCGCGGTCCCGAACACCTCCACCCACGCGCTCACCAACGCCACGCTGCCCTACATCGTGGAGCTGGCGAACCGCGGCTGGGTCGAGGCGCTGCGCCGTGACCCGGCGCTGGCCAAGGGCCTCAACACGCACGACGGCAGGGTGGTCTACGGACCCGTCGCCGAGGCGCACGGCCTGGAGGCCGTCGAACTGCGCACGCTCCTGGGCTGAGCGTCAACCGCGAGCGTCAACGCTGCACATCCGGCCGGGCCTTGTCGACAAGGCCCGGCCGGTCGCATGTACGAGTCCGCGGATGTCCGACGCCGGCGGGCCGGCTCTCAACTCGCCGTGAACGTAACCCTTTAACCGATTCGCACACCCCCGAAACCTCGGTCTGATGCCGCCTGCGCCCTTGACATCGAGGGGTTCGGTTGCCGACACATCGTGCCGGGTCCGGTGGATTGTGTTGCTGCGAACGCCCGACACGCCATAGAGTCGCCAACCGTCGGCATGGTGCCACGCTGACCTATCGATAAGTTTCCTGGTCACATCCAAGGAGGTACGACGACTTGTGAATGAGTCGACATTTTCTCCCGGAGGTGGTCGACCAGGAGTCGTTGCACGGGGCCAAGGTCCCTCGGGGCTCAAGGCTGTCGGCTCCGTCGCAGTCCACACCTTCGCAGCCCACCAGAGCACGACCACGACAGCCCACGAAAGCATGGACGGCCATCACGTGAACGCCATGGCCGGCGACCGGGGCAGTGGAGATCCCGCCCGTCTCGCCGACTACGACGACCTGCCCGAGGGGCACTTCTACGATCCCGACGCGGAGTACGAGCCGGACCCGGAGTACGCGGCGACGCTCGCTCCGGACGCGGCCCGTCAGCGCCGCGAGCGCGTCGGCCCGACCGGGCGCCCGCTCCCGTACTTCCCGATCCCCGGACCGCTGTCGGATCACGGCCCCGCCAAGATCATCGCGATGTGCAACCAGAAGGGCGGGGTCGGCAAGACCACCTCGACCATCAACCTGGGCGCCGCACTCGCCGAATACGGACGACGGGTGCTGCTCGTCGACTTCGACCCGCAGGGTGCCCTGTCGGTCGGACTCGGCGTCAACCCGATGGAACTCGACCTGACGGTCTACAACCTGCTCATGGAGCGGGGCATGTCGGCCGACGACGTCCTCCTCAAGACCGCGGTCCCCAACATGGACCTGCTGCCCAGCAATATCGACTTGTCGGCGGCAGAGGTGCAGTTGGTCAGCGAGGTCGCGCGCGAGTCGACACTGCAGCGCGCGCTCAAGCCGCTGCTCGCGGACTACGACTACATCGTCATCGACTGCCAGCCCTCGCTCGGTCTGCTCACCGTCAACGCCCTGACGGCGGCTCACAAGGTCATCGTCCCGCTGGAGTGCGAGTTCTTCGCGCTGCGCGGCGTGGCGCTGCTCACCGAGACGATCGAGAAGGTCCAGGAGCGGCTCAACCCCGAGCTGGAGCTGGACGGCATCCTGGCGACGATGTACGACTCCCGCACCGTGCACAGCCGCGAGGTGCTCGCACGTGTCGTGGAAGCCTTCGACGAGCACGTCTACCACACCGTCATCGGCCGTACGGTCCGCTTCCCCGAGACGACCGTCGCGGGCGAGCCGATCACCACGTACGCCTCCAACTCCGTGGGTGCGGCCGCTTATCGTCAGCTCGCCAGGGAGGTGCTCGCCCGGTGTCACGCCGAGTGAGTCTGCCCGGAGCCGACGAGCTGTTCCGCACCACCGGGGGGATGGGGCTGCAGCCCTCGTCTCCCCGCCGCACGGCGAACGGCTCCCCGGCCAACGGCGAGGCACCTCGGGTGCCCGCGCCGGCCGGGGAGAGCACTCCGGCCCCGACCGCGCCGGAGGCGCCCCCCGTTGTACGGGCGCGCCGACCGGCGACGGTCGCGCCGGCCGGTGACGGCGGCCCGGGGGCTGCACGCACGGCTCCGCCGGCAACCCCGGCCGAACACAGCGGCCGTGAGACGGACGCGGACGGGCCCAAGGGGCACCGGACGCCGACGGGCCGGTCCGGCCGGGCCGACGACGACGCGGCAGCGGCGGCCGCCCAGGCCGGCGGGCAGAGCCGCCGTCGTGGCGGCGGGCGCGGCGCCAACCGGCGTCCCAGCGGCCGGGAGCGGCACGACGAGAAGATCACGGTCTACGTCTCCGCCGAGGAACTCATGGACCTGGAGCACGCGCGCCTGGTGCTGCGCGGTGAACACGGTCTCGCCGTCGACCGCGGCCGGATCGTGCGCGAGGCGGTGGCCGTCGTCCTCGCCGACCTGGAGTCGCGCGGAGACGCCAGCATCCTGGTACGGCGGCTGCGCGGACGTTAGGCCGGGGCCGGGCGGTCCGGCCCGGGCCGGTTTCCGTACGCCGCACGCTGCCGTGCGGCGTCCCCGGCGGCGCGGTCCTGACGGGATAGCCTGCCCACTCGGTGGGGCGGCCCCGGTGAGGCCGGGCCGAGTCCCTCCGTGACCAGCCCGTCGCCCCGGCGCGGGGACCGCAGCAGCATGGACCGCGATGCCGACGACCCACGACGACGCCCCTCCGCCCCGCCCCCGCCGCACCCTCGGACGCGGCCCGGCCGTGGACCCCGTACCGGGGGAGCCGGCGTCCCCGGCGGAGGACCCGGCAGTCGCCCCTGAGCGGGCCGCGGTGCCCGACCCGGCCACCGCACCGGAATCCGCCACCGCACCGGAAGCAGCTACTGCGCAGGAGCCGGTCATCGTGCCCGGTCCGGCTGCCGAACCGGCGAGTGCGCCGGAGCCGCCCGTCGAGGCCGAGGGCAGGGTGTCCGCCGCCGCCCACGGCGGGGAGCCGGACCCGTCCGGTGCCACGGATGCCGCAGATCCCGACGCCGGAGTGGCCGACGAGGCCGACACCGAAACCCCCGCAGAGGCCGGTGACGGCAGGTTCACGGTGCGGCTGGACAACTTCGAGGGCCCCTTCGACCTCCTGTTGCAGTTGATCTCCAAGCACAAGATGGATGTGACCGAGGTCGCACTGTCGAAGGTGACCGACGAGTTCATGGCGCACATCCGCGCCATGGGGCCGGACTGGGACCTGGATCAGACGACGGAGTTCCTGGTCGTCGCGGCCACGCTGCTGGATCTGAAGGCCGCCCGGCTGCTGCCCGCGGCGGAGGTGGAGGACGAGGCCGACCTCGCGCTGTTGGAGGCCCGTGACCTGCTCTTCGCGCGCCTTTTGCAGTACCGCGCGTACAAGAGGATCGCGGACATCTTCAGCGACCGTCTGGCGGACGAGTCGCGGCGCTACCCCCGTACGGTCGGTCTGGAGCCGCACCTCGCGGAGCTGCTGCCCGAGGTCGTCATCAGCATCGGGGCGGAGGGGTTCGCGAAGCTGGCGGTGAAGGCGATGCAGCCCAAGGCCAGGCCGCAGGTCTACGTCGACCACATCCACGCGCCGTTGGTGAGCGTGCGGGAGCAGGCCGAGGTGATGGTGGCGCGGCTGCGGGAGGCGGGGGAGAGCAGTTTCCAGGAGCTGATCGCGGACGCGCCGGACACCCTCACGGTCGTGGCGCGCTTCCTGGCCCTGCTGGAGCTCTACCGGGAACGGGTGGTGGTCCTGGACCAGGAGGAGGCGCTGGGGGCGCTGACGGTCCGCTGGACGGGCTCCGAGGGCTCCCGGCCGGTCGTCACGGACGAGTTCGACCAGGAACCGGCCGCGCAGGCCGCCGTGGCGGCGGCGCGGCCGGAAGAGTCACAGGAGCTGGGCGACGTGCGAAATCCGGATGAGCCGGACGAGCAGGACGGTTCGGACGGGCCGGAAGAGGAGGAGCGGGCGTGAGTGGTGGTCAGGAGACCCAGGGGACCGACGCGGCCTACGAGGTCACCGAGAGCGGTGCGGGCGAGATTCCTGTGCCGGAGCAGGCCCACGAGGCGCCGGCCGGAGCGCTCGGCGTCGCCGAGCTGGACCTGAAGCCCGCCCTGGAGGCCGTGCTGATGGTCGTCGACGAGCCCGCCACCGAGGAGCATCTGGCCCGGGTGCTCCAGCGGTCCCGGCGCTCGGTCGCGCTGGCCCTGCGCGAGCTCTCCGACGACTACGCCCGCCAGGGGCGGGGCTTCGACCTGCGGCTGGTGGCCGGCGGATGGCGGTTCTACTCCCGTGCCGAGTACGCGGACGCGGTGGAGAGCTTCGTCCTGGACGGGCAGCAGGCCCGCCTCACCCAGGCCGCATTGGAGACTCTGGCCGTGGTCGCGTACCGTCAGCCGGTCAGCCGTTCCCGTGTTTCGGCCGTACGCGGCGTCAACTGTGACGGTGTGATGCGCACACTCCTCCAGCGAGGTCTGGTGGAGGAGGCGGGGACGGAACCTGAAACAGGTGCGATCCTGTACAGGACGACGAACTACTTTCTGGAGCGGATGGGCCTGCGCGGCCTGGACGAGCTCCCGGAGCTCGCACCGTTCCTCCCGGAAGCGGACGCGGTCGAGGGCGACTCACCGGAAGGTATCCCGTCGTTCGACGTAGACGACAGCGGCGACTCTCAGACGGATCATTGATGCGAAGCAGCGGCAGGAACAGCGGAAACCAGAACAACGCGGGCGGCGGCGACCGCCGACGCTCGGGTGCGGGGGGCCGCGACGACCAGCAGAAGCGCGCGGGCCGGCCCCGTCCCGAAGAGCGCCGCTACGACGTGGGCGGATCCGGCGGCACCGGAGGCTCCTCCTCCGGCCGCGGCGACGAGCGCAAGGGCGGCGCCCCGAAGAGCGGTGGCAGCCGGGGCGCGGCAGCCCGCGGCGGCGCCAAGGGCGGCCCCCGTACGGGCGCCGCGGGCAAGGCGGGCGGTCCCGGCGGCAAGGGCGCCGGTCCGCAGCGCGGCCGCGGCCAGGGGCCCGCACGCTCCCGTGAGCTGGACGCCAAGATCGAGGAGCGCAACCGCGCCCGCCACGACAAGCCCCAGGTCAAGACCCCCAAGACCTTCGGTGACCAGGAGGGCGAGCGGCTGCAGAAGGTGCTCGCCAGGGCCGGTATGGGTTCGCGGCGGGCCTGCGAGGAGCTGATCGACCAGGCGCGCGTCGAGGTCAACGGCCAGATCGTCATGGAGCAGGGCGTCCGGGTCGACCCCGAGAAGGACGAGATCAAGGTCGACGGCCTGACGGTCGCGACCCAGTCGTACCTCTTCTTCGCGCTGAACAAGCCGGCAGGCGTCGTCTCCACGATGGAGGACCCCGACGGCCGCCAGTGCCTGGGCGACTACGTCACCAACCGCGAGACGCGGCTGTTCCACGTGGGCCGGCTGGACACCGAGACCGAGGGCATCATCCTGCTCACCAACCACGGTGAGCTGGCCCACCGCCTGACGCACCCGCGCTACGGCGTCAAGAAGACCTACCTCGCCGCGATCCAGGGACCGCTCCCGCGTGACCTGGGCAAGCAGCTCAAGGACGGCATCCAGCTGGAGGACGGCTACGCCCGCGCGGACCACTTCCGGGTCGTCGAGAACACCGGGAAGAACTACCTCGTCGAGGTCACCCTCCACGAGGGCCGCAAGCACATCGTGCGCCGGATGCTCGCCGAGGCCGGATTCCCCGTCGAGCGGCTCGTCCGCACGAGCTTCGGCCCGATCCCGCTGGGCGACCAGAAGTCGGGCTGGCTGCGCCGGATGACCAACACCGAGGTCGGCATGCTGATGCGCGAGGTCGAGCTCTAGGACCTACGGGCGCGGGCGCCCGGCTGCCCCGCCCGAGCTGCACCCCTCGGCCGTCACGGAGACGGCCGAGGGGTGTTCTCGTGTGCCGTGCCGCCGGTTCCCCGGTCAGGAGCTGAGGTACGGCTGTCGGTGGGCCTCGTTACCCTTGATCTGTGCGTGCAGGTGCGCGCGACGCGGCACACAGACGCAGGGGAGCAGTGACGTGGCGGTAAGAGCGGTCCGCGGGGCCGTCCAGCTGGAGCGGGACGACGCGGAGCACATGCAGGAGCAGGTGGCCGAGCTGCTCACCGCCATTCTGGAGCGCAACGGCCTCGTCCAGGACGACCTGATCAGTGTGTGGTTCACCGCCACCCCCGATCTGCACAGCGACTTCCCGGCCGCCGCCGCGCGGGGCCTCGGCATCACGGACGTGCCGTTGATCTGCGCCCAGGAGCTGGACGTGGCCGGCGCCATGGAGCGCGTGGTGCGGGTGCTCGCGCATGTCGAGACGGACCTGTCCAAGGCCGGGATCGCCCATGTCTACCTCGGCGCTGCCGGGGCGCTGCGAAAGGACGTCGCGCAGTGAGGACCGCACTCGTCGTCGGCACCGGCCTGATCGGCACCTCGGCCGCCCTCGCGCTCAACGCGCGCGGCGTCCAGGTCCACCTGGAGGACCACGACCACGCCCAGGCGCTGACGGCCGCCGCTCTCGGCGCGGGCACCGCGGAGCCGCCCCCGGGCCCGGTCGACCTCGCCATCGTGGCCGTGCCGCCGGCCCACGTCGCCTCCGCGCTGGCCGATGTCATGCGGCGCGGCGCGGCTCGCGCGTACATCGACGTGGCGAGCGTCAAGGGCGGCCCCCGCCGCGAGCTGGAGGCGATGGGCTGCGACCTGTCCGCCTACCTCGGCACCCACCCGATGGCCGGCAAGGAGCGTTCGGGGCCGCTCGCCGCCACCGCCGACCTCTTCGAGGGCCGTCCCTGGGTGCTCACCCCGACCCGCGAGGGCGACACCGAGGTGCTCAATCTCGCCCTGGAGCTGGTCGCGCTCTGCCGCGCGGTGCCCGTGGTGATGGACGCCGACGCCCACGACCGCGCCGTCGCCCTGGTCTCGCACACCCCGCAGCTGCTCTCCAGCCTCGTCGCGGCCCGTCTGCGGGGCGCCGACGAGACCGCCGTGCGGCTGTGCGGTCAGGGCATCCGGGATGTGACAAGGATCGCGGCCTCCGATCCGGCCATGTGGATCGACATCCTGTCCGCCAACCCCGGCCCGGTCGCCGATGTGCTGTCCGAGGTCGCCGCCGACCTGGACGAGACGGTCCGGTCGCTGCGCGCACTGGAGTCCGCCGACGAGGACAAGCGCGGCACCGGCGTGGGCGGCATCGAGGACGTCCTGCGGCGCGGCAACGCCGGGCGGGAGCGGGTGCCGGGCAAGCACGGCGCCGCCCCGGCCGTCTACGAGATCGTCGCCGTCCACATCGGGGACCAGCCCGGTGAGCTGGCCCGGATCTTCGCGGACGCCGGCCGGGTGGGGATCAACATCGAGGACGTCCGCATCGAGCACGCCACCGGTCAGCAGGCCGGTTTCATCCAGCTCACGGTCGAGCCCAAGTCCGTACCGGCGCTGACCGCGGAGCTGCGGGAGAGGGGCTGGTCGATCCGGCAGTGAGACCGTGGACGGCGCCATGCGGGTGAGCCAGTAACCTTGTCCGAGGTCTGTATGGCCCGTGGACCCCCGCCCCGTGTACAAGAAAGGTGTTCGTCACCGTGGAAACCGCCGCCCGGACCGCCCCGGCTGCAGTGATTGTCGCCATCGACGGCCCCGCTGGCACGGGCAAGTCCAGCACGTCCAAGGCCGTGGCCGCCAAGCTCGGCCTCGGCTACCTCGACACCGGTGCCCAGTACCGCGCGATCACCTGGTGGATGCTGACCAACGGCATCGACGTCAAGGACCCGGTCGCGGTCGCCGACGCCGCCGCCAAGCCCGTGATCGTCTCCGGCACCGACCCGGCCGCCCCGACCATCTCGGTCGACGGCCTGGACGCCGCGGGCCCGATCCGTACGCAGGAGGTCACCGGCGCGGTCAGCGCCGTCAGCGCCGTCCCCGAGGTGCGCACCCGCATCACCGACCTGCAGCGCTCCATCGCCGCCGAGGCGCCGCACGGCATCGTCGTCGAGGGCCGGGACATCGGCATCACCGTCCTGCCCGACGCCGACCTGAAGGTCTTCCTCACCGCCTCCGCCGAGGCGCGGGCGGCCCGCCGCAGCGGTGAGCTCAAGGGCAAGGAGGCCGGAGACCTGGCCGCCACCCGTGAGGCCCTGATGAAGCGGGACGCCGCCGACTCCTCCCGCAAGACCTCCCCGCTGGCCAAGGCCGACGACGCCGTCGAGGTGGACACCACCGAGCTGACCCTGGAGCAGGTCATCGAGTGCGTGGTGACCCTCATCGAGGGTGCGAGCGCCGAAAAGGCGGGACGGGTCGCTCGGTGACCGAAAGCGCCAAGGCGCCGAGCCCGGCGGGTGCCGCGGTCGGCAGGCGGATCGGCATCGGCTTGATGTACGGCCTGTGGAAGCCGCGGGTCCTGGGCGCCTGGCGGGTTCCCGCCGCCGGCCCGGTGATCCTCGCGGTCAACCACTCGCACGGCCTCGACGGCCCGATGCTGATGGGCACCGCGCCGCGGCCGGTGCACTTCCTGATCAAGAAAGAAGCCTTCGTCGGCCCGCTGGACCCGTTCCTGCGTGGCATCGGGCAGCTGAAGGTGGACCGCAGTACGGCCGACCGCAAGGCGATCACCGACGCACTCGGCGTGCTGGACAACGGCGGGGTGCTGGGCATCTTCCCGGAAGGCACCCGTGGCGAGGGCGACTTCGCGTCCCTGCGGGCCGGTCTCGCGTACTTCGCCGTGCGCTCCGGCGCTCCGGTCGTCCCGGTGGCGGTGCTCGGCAGCACCGACCGCAGGAGCCGGCTGACACCTGCCGTACCGCCGCTGCGCGGCCGCGTCGACGTCGTCTTCGGAGACGGCTTCGCGGCGGGCGACGGCAGCGGACGGCGCACCCGCAAGGCGCTGGACGAGGCGACCGTGCGGATCCAGGAGCGGCTGACCGCCCACCTGGCAGAGGCCAGGCGCCTGACCGGGCGCTGACCGAAACTTGAGTAGTGGGCCGCGCACGAGCGGCCCACCGATGACGAAGATGAACGAGGAACGGACTTCATGAACGACCAGATCCACACCGGCGACGAGCACGGTGCGCTTGGCGACGCCGAGTACGCGGAGTTCATGGAGCTCGCCGCGCAGGAGGGCTTCGACCCCGAGGAGGTCGAGGGCGACATCGCCGCGGCCGGCCACGGCCCGCTGCCCGTCCTCGCCGTCGTCGGACGCCCCAATGTCGGCAAGTCGACCCTGGTGAACCGCATCATCGGCCGCCGTGAGGCGGTCGTCGAGGACAAGCCCGGCGTCACCCGTGACCGCGTCACCTACGAGGCCGACTGGAACGGCCGCCGCTTCAAGGTCGTCGACACCGGCGGCTGGGAGCAGGACGTCCTCGGCATCGACGCCTCCGTCGCCGCCCAGGCCGAGTTCGCCATCGAGGCCGCCGACGCGGTGGTCTTCGTCGTGGACTCCAAGGTCGGCGCGACCGACACGGACGAGGCCGTCGTCAAGCTGCTGCGCCGCTCCGGCAAGCCGGTCGTGCTGGTCGCCAACAAGGTGGACGGCCTGTCCGGCGAGGCCGACGCGGCCGCGCTGTGGTCGCTGGGCCTCGGCGAGCCGCACCCCATCTCCGCGCTGCACGGCCGCGGCACCGGCGACATGCTCGACGCCGTCCTGGAGGCGCTTCCCGAGGCGCCCGCGCAGACCTTCGGCACCGCCCTCGGCGGCCCCCGCAGGATCGCGCTGATCGGCCGTCCGAACGTCGGCAAGTCCTCGCTGCTGAACAAGGTCGCGGGCGAGGAGCGGGTCGTCGTCAACGAGATCGCCGGCACCACCCGCGACCCGGTCGACGAACTGATCGAACTCGGCGGCAAGACCTGGAAGTTCGTGGACACCGCCGGTATCCGCCGCCGGGTGCACCTCCAGGAAGGCGCCGACTACTACGCCTCGCTGCGCACCGCGGCGGCTGTGGAGAAGGCCGAGGTCGCGGTCGTCCTGATCGACGCCAGCGAGTCCATCAGCGTGCAGGACCAGCGGATCATCACGATGGCCGTGGAGGCCGGGCGTGCCCTGGTCATCGCCTACAATAAGTGGGACAACCTCGACGAGGAGCGCCGCTTCTACCTGGAGCGGGAGATCGAGCGGGACCTCGTCCAGGTCCCGTGGGCGATGCGGGTGAACGTCTCCGCGCGCACCGGCCGCCACATGGAGAAGCTCGTTCCGGCGATCGAGACCGCGCTGGCCGGCTGGGAGACCCGCATCCCGACGGGACGGCTCAACGCCTTCCTCGGCGAGATCGTGGCCTCCCACCCGCACCCGATCCGCGGCGGCAAGCAGCCTCGCATCCTCTTCGGCACCCAGGCCGGCACCAAGCCCCCGCGCTTCGTGCTCTTCGCCTCCGGCTTCCTGGAGGCCGGCTACCGCCGCTTCATCGAGCGCCGGCTGCGTGAGGAGTTCGGTTTCGAGGGAACGCCCATTCACATCTCGGTGCGCGTGCGGGAGAAGCGCAGCCGGAAGAAGTAGGCACGCGCCTCCCGGTCTCACGCAACGCGCCCCCCGCCCTCACGAGGGCCGGGGGCGCGCTGCGTTCGGAGCCGTCGCCCGCCGCTGGTGTCAGTGGCCGTGCTGGCGGTGGTCCCGCGGCCCCGGCGGCAGCGCCGCGGGGACATGACGCGGGTGGTAGGGCTGCCGGCCCACGACTTCCCAGTGGCCCGAGGACGCCGCCGTGCGTCCCCAGTTTCCGGTGCCGCGCAGGGCGTCGGAGACCTCCGCCTCATCCGTCCGGTCCCCGGGCAGCGCCCGGAAGGAGCGTCGGTACTCGGCGTACAACGCGTCGTAGATCGGCGTGGCCGAAGCGCGATCGGCGGCGTGCGTCGGTTCGTGCGACGAGCGCATGCCGGGGATCGGGTGCGGATACTGGGCGCGGGAGGAGGGGTCGTATGAGTGCACGTCTGTGCCAACGACCCTGATGCCCCGGGGATGCGGCTTTCGGGCGGAAATGGCTGATCGCGGGGGTAATCCGGCCAATTCAGGCGGACTGCCCCCGCGATCGGTGTACCGGTCGGATCAGGTGCCGGCCAGCGGCATCGCCGCCGCGACCAGAACGCCGTCCGCGGCCGCCTTCTCCAGCGCCTGCCGCATCAGGTCCTCACGCGGCTGGTGGCCGATGGTGCCGACGGGCGCCGCGTACATCAGCACGGTCTTGGCCTTGTTCGCCGCCGCGCGCCAGCCGTCGGAGACGGCCAGCGGCTGGTGTGCCTGCCACCACGCGGACTGGTTGTTGGCGGTGCCCGGCTGGAGGACGGCGTGCAGCTTGCCCATGGCGAGGAGTGCGGACCAGCCCGGGTTCGGGGCGGGCAGCTGGTTCATGTCCGTGACGGGGCTGAAGCCCTGTTCCAGGAGCAGCGGCAGGAAGTCGTCGTTCATGCTCGTCGACCCGGGGCGGGCGATCGGGCCGTTGGGCTCGACGACCAGCGCCGGGCGCAGTTCGCCCTCGATCAGTACCAGGCCGCAGGTGATCCCGAGGGTCGCCTGACTGCCGGTGGGGGCCGGGGCGGGCTCCGGGGTGCCGGCGGCGGCGTCCTCACCGGTGATGGAGCGCACGGCTCCCTGGAGCTGCTCCTCCGATACGGGGACGACCTGCGAGGGGATGCAGGTCGCATGCGCGAACGCGAGCACCGCGGTCTCCTCGCCCACGAACAGGACGGTGCTGGTGCGCTCCTGCTCGCTGTCGCCGGGGGTGCGGCATGAGGTGCAGTCGTAGCTGCCGGGGGCGTCGCCACCGGCCAGCAGGCGGTCGGCTTCTTCGTCGCCGATCTCGGCGCGAACGTCGTCGCTGACGTCGAGCATGCGCGGCACGGGTGGCTCCTCGATCTCTGAGCGGCTGCCGGGCGGTCTCCCGGCTCGTAGAGGAACAACGGGCGACCTGCGGCAGGGGTCACGCGCGGGCGGGAACAGAATCGAACCGATCGACGCACAGCGGAATTCGGTGGAGATACGTGACGAAGGTGCGTCTCAAGCGGTCACACGTCGCCAACCTCTGCGCAGAGCCCGGCGCAGGTGGCGGCTCGCGATACACCGGACCGGGTGGGCCCGTCCCGCCGGGGGCGCGGCATCGGCCCGCCGCGCCGTGGCGCTGCTTAACGTCACCGGTTATGTCTGACTACCCATCAGTCGCATGGCGCTTCCCGGCCCGGGCCGGGCTGCTCGCCGCGGGAGCCGCCGCGCTGCTGCTGTGCCTGCCGGCGGAGGCCGGCGCGGAGCAGCCAGGGGCGGCCGGGCCCCGCGGCGGCCCGGCTCCGTACGCCTGCGCCGAGGACCAGTGGCCGTGGGGCTGCATGGCCGAGTGCGAGAGCGGCGGTGACTGGCACATCAACACCGGCAACGGCTTCTACGGCGGTCTGCAGTTCTCGCAGCGCACCTGGAAGGGCTTCGGTGGCTCCGCCTACGCGGCCAGGGCCGACCTCGCCACCCGCGACGAGCAGATCGAGATCGCGGAGAAGGTCCTCGCCGTCCAGGGCTGGGGTGCCTGGCCCGCCTGCTCCAAGCGCTACGGGCTGAGCGGCAAGACCTATGCCGTCCCGCCGGGCGACTCCCTCGACGGGGTCACGCAGGAGCTCCGGCTGCGCGGTGAATGGCCGGTGCTGTACCGCGCGGACAGGGGCGCCAAGGGGGCGCGGCACGCACGGCTGCGGACCGGTGCGCGGCCGGCGCACTCCGGTCACCCGAGGCGGTGACTTCGCGAGGCGCCGGCGCACCTCCCCTCGGTGTGCCCACAGGCCGTGATGTCCGTAGGTGGAGGGATTTCACGGCCCAGAGGTTCCCTCACTTGTCTACCGATGCCCTAACTTTTTCGGAACAACTTGGCGAAAGCCCCCAACCCGGAACCTCGTTTCGCGGTCCTACCGTTCAGCAACTGGGCGTACGAAGCCGTCGGGAGGGGCGCGCGGCGTGGCCCACGGGGCGACCAGGCACCACGGAAGACCAGGGGACACGGGGGACGGATGCACATCTCATTCCTGATTCACAATGCATACGGCATAGGGGGGACGATCAGGACCACGTTCAACCTGGCCCGGACGCTCTCCGAGCGGCACGACGTGGAGATAGTGTCCGTGCTGCGGCACCGTGACGCGCCGGTGTTCTCCCTCGGCCGACGGGTGGCACTGCGTCACCTCGTCGACATCCGGGAGAGCAGCCCCACCTACGACGGCGCCGACCCCGCTTACGCCCGCCCCGCCAAGGTCTTTCCGTCCGCCGAGGGCCGTTTCGGCCAGTACAGCGAACTCACCGACCGCCGGATCGCCCAGCATCTCAACGGGATCGAGGCGGACGTCGTGGTGGGCACGAGGCCGGGGCTGAATGTGCACATCGCCAAGCAGGCGCGCCGCGGCCCGGTCCGTATCGGCCAGGAGCACCTCACCCTCGACACCCACAGCCGGGCCCTCAAGTTGGCGCTGCGCGGCGCCTATCCGCGGCTGGACGCGGTCACCACCGTCACCGAGGCCGATGCCCGCGCCTACCGCCGGACGCTGCGACTGCCGGGAGTCCGTGTCGAAGCGGTGCCCAACAGCGTGCCCGCGTCCGGCCTGGAGCCGGCCGACGGCAGCGGGAAGTGGGTCGTCGCGGCCGGCCGGCTGGCGCGCGTCAAGCGCTACGACATCCTCATCCGCGCCTTCGCCCGGGTCGCCGCCGAGCGGCCCGACTGGCGACTGCGGATCTACGGCGGCGGCGCCGAGAAGGCCGCCCTGCGCGACCTGATCGACGAACTCGGCCTGTACAACCACGTCTTCCTGATGGGGCCGGCCAACCCCCTGGAGCCCGAGTGGGCCAAGGGGTCCATCGCCGCGGTCTCCTCCAGCCTCGAATCCTTCGGGATGACGATCGTGGAGGCCATGCGCAGCGGCCTGCCGGTCGTCGCCACCGACTGCCCGCACGGCCCCGGCGAGATCATCCGCGACGGGGTGGACGGCAGGCTGGTGCCGGTCAACGACCCCGAGGCGCTGGCGGGTTCGCTGCTGGAACTGATCAACGACGACGCCGCCCGCAAGCGGATGGGCGGCGCCGCACTCGCCGCGTCCGCCCGTTTCGATCCCGCCACGGTCGCCGAGCGCTACGAATCGCTCTTCGGCGACCTGCTGACGCAAAGACGGGGCAGCCGCGTGCGCGGCACCCTTCATCGCACCCGAGGAGCACTGTTGAGCGGCGCTTACGCCACCAAGGACGCGGCTCGCGCCGCACTGAGAGGGGTGCGGACGGTATGAACGCGTCGACGCAGCTCCCCGCGAGCGGACACCACGCGAAGGAGCACCCGGACATCGACCGGACACCGGCGGTGCCACTTGCCGGGGGAGCCGGAGCCACCGGCCCCGCGGAGCAGGGCGGCGAGGCGGCCCCCGCCGCGACGGCAGGCGAGCACGCGAGCGCGGCCCGGGTCCCCGAGGTGCTGAAGGCCGACTGCATCGCGGACTCCGCGGGCGGTCTGACCTTCGATCTGAACGCCCCTCAGGACCTGCCCACCGCGTGGAGCGCGGCGCTGGTGCTGCGGCGGCGCGGCAGCGAAAAGGAAGCGAACGGCGGCACGGACGGGACGGACGAGGAGGTGCGTCTGCCGCTCGGCCCGAACGGCTCCGGGCAGCTGCGCGCCGTGCTGCCCAGCACCGTCGCCCTCGCCGAGGGACGCTGGAACGCCTACGCCGACCTCGGCGACGGCCAGGACCCCCGGCGTCTGCTGCCGGGCGTCAACGACCTGCGGTCGCTGGTGGACCGCAGGCCGCTGACGGGCATCGGCCGGCTCGGTGTGCGCATCCCGTACGCGACCAAGTTCGGCAACCTCGCGCTGCGCAGCTGGCTGCGCGGTCCGCATGCCGAGGCCGGTGACATCCTCGTGGCGCCCGACGGCCTGACGGTCTCCGGCCGGCTGTACGGCGCGGTACCGGCCGACGGCGCCCGGGCCGAGGCCCGTGCCCGTCGCTCCGCCCCGGCCGACGGCGGGTCGGCTTCCGGCACCCCCGTGGTCGTCACGGCCCCGTTGACCGTCGACGGCGCGCGCTTCACCTTCACGCTGCCGTTGGAGGAGCTGGCCGGCCGCTGGAAGCGCGGCAGCGAGCCGTGGGATCTCTGGCTGCGTCCCGCCGAAGGCGCCCGGCCGGTGCGCATCGCCCGCCTCCTGGACGACATCGCGGACAAGAAGCAGGTCTTCAGCTACCCGGCGCTCGCGGTGCAGGCACCGGCGGGGCAGGTCAAGGTCGGCCCGTATTACACGCTCGACAACGACCTGGCGATAAGGGTCGCGGGACCGGCCGACGAGGCGTAGCCGGACGCGAGGTGACGACGGCGGTGCGGGCTCGCACCGCCCTTCGTGCTGTCCGAACGCCGCCGGGCGGTGGAGGCAGGCCGAGCCGGGCCTCACGCCCGGACATGGACGTCTCACGCATGCGGACAGTACCTGTCCGCAAACGCTGCGAGACTTGGCCCATGTTGGACACCTCGGCACGGCTGCTCCGTCTGCTCTCCCTGCTGCAGGCGCATCGGGACTGGTCGGGCGGGGATCTCGCCGACCGTCTCGGCGTCACCCCGCGCACCGTCCGGCGCGATATCGACCGGCTGCGCGAGCTGGGCTACCCCGTGCACTCCACGCCCGGCACCGCCGGCGGCTACCAGCTCGGCGCCGGTGCCGAGCTGCCGCCGCTGCTCCTCGACGACGAGGAGGCGGTGGCCGTCGCGGTAGGGCTGCGCAGCGCCGCCGAGGGCAGCGTCGAGGGTATCGAGGAGACCTCGGTGCGGGCGCTGGCGAAGCTGGAGCAGGTGCTGCCGCACCACCTTCGGCGCCGGGTCGGCGCGCTGACCGCCTTCACCGTGCCGATGCCCGGCAGGACCGGCGGCCCGCGGGTGGACGCCGCCACCCTGACCGAACTCGCGCACGCCTGCCGGGACTGCCAACGGCTGCGCTTCGACTACGTCTCCCATGACGGCACGGTCACCCGCCGCAACGTCGAACCGCACCGGCTGGTCTCCACCCAGCGCCGCTGGTACCTCGTCGCCTGGGACGTCGACCGCGCCGACTGGCGCACCTACCGCGCCGACCGCATCACACCGACCCCGCCGCACGGCCCGCGGTTCACGCCCCGGCCCCCGCCCGCGGAGGATCTCGCGGCGTACGTCTCCGAGGGCGTGTCCACCCACGCCTACGCGGAGCGGGCGACGGTCCTGCTGCGGGTGCCGATGGAGCGGGCCGCGGCGCGCATCGGTCCTTCGGCGGGGGTCCTGGAGGCGGTCGACGACAACAGCTGCCTGCTGCGCACCGGCGCCCACAGCCTTGACGTGATGGTGATCCACCTCGTGCTGACCGGTTTCGACTTCGAGGTCCGTGAGCCGCCGGAACTGCTCGATCGCATACGGGAGGTCAGGGACCGGTTGTCCCGGGCGCTGGGATAGCGGCGGGCGGCTTGCCCACCCCGGGGTGGTGCAGGTCGAAGGCCGGTGACTCGGAGCGGATCTTGGGCATGGTGGTGAAGTTGTGCCGCGGCGGCGGCGAGGAGGTCGCCCACTCCAGGGAGCGGCCGTACCCCCAGGGGTCGTCCAGCGTCGTTCTGGTCCCGTACTGCGTGGTCTTCCAGACGTTGTAGAGGAACGGCAGCGTGGAGGCGCCGAGCAGGAACGAGCCGATGGTGGAGAGGGTGTTCAGGGCGGTGAAGCCGTCCGCGCTCAGGTAGTCGGCGTAGCGGCGCGGCATGCCTTCCACGCCCAGCCAGTGCTGGACGAGGAAGGTGGTGTGGAAGCCGACGAACAGCGTCCAGAAGTGGATCTTGCCGAGTCGCTCGTCGAGCATCTTGCCGGTGAACTTGGGCCACCAGAAGTAGAAGCCGGCGAACGTCGCGAAGACCACCGTTCCGAAGACGACGTAGTGGAAGTGACCGACGACGAAGTACGAGTCGGTGACGTGGAAGTCCAGCGGCGGCGAGGCCAGGATGACGCCGGTGAGCCCCCCGAACAGGAAGCTCACCAGGAAGCCGATCGCCCACAGCATCGGGGTCTCGAAGGACAGCGAACCGCGCCACATGGTGCCGATCCAGTTGAAGAACTTCACCCCGGTCGGCGCCGCGATCAGGAACGACAGCAGGGAGAAGAACGGCAGCAGCACCGCGCCGGTCACGAACATGTGGTGCGCCCAGACCACCACCGACAGACCGGTGATGGCCATCGTCGCGCCGATCAGCATGATGTAGCCGAAGATCGGCTTGCGGGAGAAGACCGGGATGATCTCCGTGATGATCCCGAAGAACGGCAGCGCGATGATGTAGACCTCGGGGTGGCCGAAGAACCAGAACAGGTGCTGCCACAGCAGCGCACCGCCCCACTGGGGATCGAACACCACCGCCCCCAAGCGCCGGTCCGCCTCCATCACCAGCAGCGCGGCCGCGAGGACCGGGAACGCGAGCAGCACCAGGATCGACGTGAACAGCACGTTCCAGGTGAAGACCGGCATCCGGAACATCGTCATGCCGGGTGCCCGCATGCCGATGATGGTGGTGATGAAGTTGACCGCGCCGAGGATGGTGCCGAAACCGGCCAGCGCCAGGCCCATGATCCACATATCGGCGCCGAGGCCGGGGGTGTGCGTCGGGGAGTTGAGCGGCGCGTACGCCGTCCATCCGTAGCCGGGGCCGCCGTCCGGCGTCAGGAAGCTGCCCACCACGATCAGCGCGCCGAAGAGGTAGAGCCAGTACGAGAGCATGTTCAGCCGCGGAAAGGCGACGTCGGGGGAGCCGATCTGCAAGGGCATGATCTCGTTGGCGAAGCCCGCGAACGCCGGGGTGGCGAACAGCAGCAGCATGATCGTGCCGTGCATCGTGAGCGCCTGGTTGAACTGCTCGTTGCTGACGAGCTGGAGGCCGGGGCGGGCCAGTTCGGCGCGCATCACCAGCGCCAGCAGGCCGCCGAACAGGAAGAAGCCGAAGGAAGTGATCAGGTAGAGATGCCCGATCTTCTTGTGGTCGGTCGTGGTCAGCCAGTCGACCAGGATCGAACCCCGGCGCCGTGCCCCGGTCGGCCGGATGCTCGCTCGGGCGGTGTCCGTACCCATCCGCCGCACCTCGTTCCTCAAGGGTGTACTGGGGGCCGGGGCCATGATGCTCGGGACGGGAGTGGAGTGCGAGGGGGCGCTCCGGCCGTGCCCGGCGGGATCTGAGGCCCCGTCATCGCGGCGGGCGGCGGCGGGTGGGGCCGCGGCGGGGTGTCCGGGACGGCCGGCGGAGGGCGGCCATGGGCGATGTGCGGGAAATGTGTGTGGAGTGTGTCTCGTTGGCCAATTGCCCGGTGGCCGATAAAGCACTTCGGGTAAGGGAAATGCGCACCGGACGGCGGATTGTTTTCCCAACTCTGTCCGGCGTTGTCCGGGCCGGCTGCACACCGCTTCGCATTTGATCAAGGAGGAATTCAGGCAGCTTTGTTTTCCACCCGGTTGCGGCATCACACGGCACGTACGGGTGACGCGAGTTCCCGCAAACGCAGGAGCCTTGGCTGTGACACAAGTGTGACCAATGGCAGACCCGGAAGGCACCGGCGTGTGCGACAGAAGGGCCTTCCGCGCTCCGGTACGGGCGCCTAACGTGGCTGTCATGGCACCCGAACCGAACCTTCCGAACGAACCCCAGGACGACACCGAGGCATATATCGGTCTCGCCCAGCAGGACGCCGAGGAGCGTGCCCGCGCGCGCGGCTGGACCACCGTCCGTTCGCTGCCGCCCGGCGCGATCATCACCATGGAATACCTCGTCGGCCGGCTCAACTTCGAGGTGAAGGACGGCGTCGTGCACCGCACCTGGCAGGGCTGACCGCCCTCGCGTACGACGAAGGCCCCGGCTGCTCCCTCAGGAGCGGCCGGGGCCTTCGGTGCGGGGTAGCGGGTGTGCGTACCGGCCCCGCGGTCGGGGGAAGCGGTCAGCCGGTCCCGTTACGGCCCCGCCCGGACGTCGGGCTCAGCGGGGTGCTGCGCGGGACGCGGTCCGCGTGCGGCGGCCTGCGGCTGCCCGCGGGGGTTACCGGTGAGCGCTCCGAGCGGGAGGTGTGCGGCCGTGCCGGGTGGTGCGGCCAGCCGTCCGGCGCGCGGGTGGCCGCGCCGCGGCCGCCCGTACCGACGCTGACGGCCTCGCGTACCAGCGCCTCGCCGTCCGCGCCGACACGCTGCCGTGAGATGCCGGGGGCCAGTGCGCCGGCCGGCAGCGGGCCGCGCAGCGAGTCGGGGCGCAGTCGCAGCCACAGGCGCAGCAGGACGCCCATGATGCGGTCCTCGACCCAGGTCAGACCGGGCTCCAGCCACGGCAGCGCCAGCAGCACCAGCAGTCCGGCGGCCCAGCCGAGCAGTACGTCACTGACCCAGTGGGTACCGAGGTAGACGGTGGTCATGCCGACGCCCAGGGCGCCCAGTGCCGCGATCACCGACAGGGTGCGGCGGCGCAGCGGGGTGGTCGCCAAGTAGGCCAGCACACCCCAGGTGACCACGGCGTTCGCGGTGTGACCCGAGGGAAATATATCGCCGCCGAGCCACATCTCGTTCGAGCCGACGGTGGTCGCGTAGTGCGGGCCGAGCCGGCTCATGCCGAGCTTGGCGGCGCCAACGGTCACGTTCAGCAGGAGCAGTGAGGCGCCCAGCACCAGCAGCGGGTGGAGGTTGCGCTGGCGCCAGCACCGCCAGCCCAGCCAGGCGGCCACCGCCACAGCGGTCGGTCCGCGCTGCCCCAGGACAACGAAGTAGTCGAGGAAGGCATGGATCTCAGGCCATTGCTTGTACGGCTTGAAGAACATGACTTGCCAGTCGAATGTGACCAGCCATGAAGTGGCCAGCACTCCGACCACGATCGCGATGTACACCGCCAGCGTGCCTCCGAACAGCCACAGGCGGGTCCGGGTCATGCGTGGTAGGGGTCGGGCGCGATCGGTCGGGCGCTCCTCCATCTGGTCGAGCTTGTCATCGGTACGCACTCAATCGACGTTACCGCGTGTGATGTAGCTGCTTGGTCAAACTGTGAGCTTTGTAATGACGATGTGATGTGGAATGGGTCTCAAACAGGGCGTGGAGGCGGGGATTTGGAAGTGAATTCGAAGCGATTCGGATTCCCCTCGCGACGTCCGCGTGTCGCCGCTGTGAGCGCCTTATCTGCTTTTCCTCGCGGGAGTTTATCCCCGATTCGCCCGGGCGTCGCGGGATGTTTCCCGCGACGCCCTTACGGAGGGGCGTCTTCCGGTCACGGTGGGCCGGAGCCGTTCAGCCAGAAGGCGCCGTACAGCGCGGAGCCCACCGCGACCACCCCGATGACCAGGCACGATCGTGCCGGGCGCAGACGCGCGAGCCCCACCGCGACGGGCAGCAGCAGTGGGTAGGCCGGCAGCATCAGCCGCGGCTTGGAACCGAAGTACCCCTTGGCGGTCAGTGCCAGGAGCAGCACAGCGCCGCCGTAGACCAGCAGCGGTAGCGGCTGTCCCATCCGCACTCCGCGGACGTACAGCCAGATGACCAGCGCGAGACCGATGAGCAGGCCCAGCCCGGCGGCGAAGGCGGGTCCCGACAGCAGGTCCCCGATGAAGGAGCCGAACGCGATTCCGCCGTCGAAGCCGTTGCCCCAGCCGCCCTGGACGTCCAGATAGCCGGTGAGGAGGCTGCCCTGCCGCGCGCCGACCCACAGGAAGTAGCCGCACCAGCCGAGCGGGGCGATCAGTACGCCGAGCAGCATGCCCCGGTGGCGGCCGCCGAAGGCCGCGCGCAGTCCCACGCCGCCGGCCCGCTCGTTCCACACCGTCACGGCCGCGGTGATCCACACGGCCGCCACGACCGCGGCGCCCACCGGCCGGGTCAGCCCGGCCAGCGAGGCCAGCACCCCCGCCCAGACCCAGCGCCCGGTCAGTACGCAGTACACGGCCCAGGCCGCGAGGGCGGTGAACAGCGACTCCGAGTAGGCCATCGACTGCACGATGCCTACCGGCAGGGCGGCCCAGAGCGCCGCGAGGGCCACCCCCGCACGCTGCCCGTACAGGCGCTCGCCGGTCGCGTACAGCGCCCAGGCCGCCCCCAGCGACGCGGTCCAGGTCACGATCATCCCGGCGTCGGCCGCGGACAGCGGCAGCAGCGCGGCCAGACCCCGTTCGAGCCAGGGCAGCAGCGGGAAGAACGCCAGGTTCGAATGCACATCGCCGTTGGCCAGCTGCACGCTGTAGCCGTAGCCCTGCTCGGCGACGCGGGTGTACCAGAGGGCGTCCCAGCGCGCGGTGAGCAGCGTGTGCCAGTTCTTGCCGTTCGCCGCCGACCACACCGCGAGTACGACCAGGCCCAGCAGCCGGATCGCCGCGTACGCCGCGAGGGCGGGCGCGGCCCGGCGCAGGGCGTCCCGGACGGCGGGCCCGCGCACTGTCCGGCCGGGGGCGGCGGTCGAGGCAAGATCGTTCACCCGGACGATTATCCAGGGTGAAAGAAGCGCCTCTGCCTGCGGCGTCGAGGGAACGCGAGGACCTGCGATGCGCGTCTCATCGTGAGGTGAGCCACGCAGGCCCCCGGGTGATTCGCGTAGTCTGACGTATCAACTCGCCCGTGCCGCCGGTTCACCCGGGGCGTTTTCGCGCCCTGCTCCGCGGCCGCGAGAGCATGACAGGAGGTACTGCATGTCCGGGACGACCGCGTCCGACAAGGGGCGGACGGCTGGTGTTCCCCGGCTCTCAGGCGGCGGTGCGAGCCGCTGGACCGTGCTGATCGTGCTCTGTGTCAGCCTGCTCTTCGTCGCGCTGGACACCACGATCCTGTACGTGGCGGTGCCCTCGGTGACCGAGGATCTGCGGCCGGGCCCGGTGGAACTTCTCTGGATCGTCGACGTCTACCCGCTGATAGCGGCGTCGTTGCTGATCCTCTTCGGCACCCTCGGCGACCGGGTGGGGCGCCGGCGCATCCTCCTCCTCGGCTACGGCCTGTTCGGTGTCGCCTCGGCCGCCGCGGCGCTGGCGCCGAACCCGCAGACCTTGATGGTGGCGCGTGCCCTGCTCGGCATCGGCGGCGCGATGATCATGCCCGCGACGCTGTCCATCCTGCGCCAGGTCTTCCCCGACCGGCGCGAGCGCGCGGTCGCCATCGGCGTGTGGAGCGCGGTGGCGGCGGTCGGCGCCGCGGTCGGCCCGGTGCTGGGCGGCTTCCTCGTCGAGAACTTCTGGTGGGGCTCGGTCTTCCTCATCAACATCCCGATGATGGCCGTGATGCTGCTGATAGGCCGCTGGCTGCTGCCGGAGTCGAGGGGTGAGCGCAACGGGCCCTGGGACGTGATCGGCGCCATCATCGCGGCGCTCGGCGTGCTGGGCATCGTTCTCGGGGTCAAGCGCATCGGCAGCGGTGAGGCCGTGCTCGGCCTCACCACCCTCCTCCCCATCGTCCTCGGCACCCTGCTGCTGGTCCTCTTCGTCCACCGCCAGCGACGCCGCGTACACCCGCTGATCGATATGCGGCTCTTCGCCCGCCCGGCGTTCGGCACCTCCGTCGGCTGCATCGTGCTGGCGATGCTCGCCCTGGTGGGCCTCCAGCTGATCGCCGTCCAGTACCTCCAGCTCGTGCTCGGACTGAGCCCGCTGGAGACCGGACTGCGGATGCTGCCCCTGGTCTTCGCCGCCATGGCGGCCGGGCTCACCGGCTCGCGGATGCTGCAGGCCGTCGGGCCGCGCGCCATGGTCTCGCTCGGCTTCGTCCTCACCGCTGTCGCGGTGCTCTGCCTGACCGCGATGAACGACCAGGACCGCGTCTGGCTGCTCTCCCTCGGCTTCGTGCTGCTGGGATTCGGCTTCCAGTCCACCCTGTTCGGGGCGTACGAGTCGATGCTCAGCGAGGCTCCGGCGGAAGCGTCCGGCGGAGCCGCCGCCATCGGGGAGACCTCCTACCAGCTCGGTGCGGGCATCGGCGTCGCACTGCTCGGCAGTGTCATGAACGCCGCCTACGCTCCGGGCCTGTCCCACGTCGACGGTGTCCCCCGGGGAGCCGCCGCCTCGGCGTCGCACTCGCTGGGCGAGGCGTACAAGGTCGCCGCGGGGCTGGGGGAGTCGGCCAAGCACGCGCTGCGCGAGGCCGCTCGGGAGTCCTTCGTCCGCGGACTGCACGTCACGCTCGTCGCCAGCGCGGTGCTGCTGCTCGTAGGGGCGGCGATCGCACTGCGGCTGCCGCGTCGGGCCGCGGACTCCGCGGAGCGGGCCGAGGGCGACAACGCCACGGGCGTCAGCCGCGACAGTGAACCGGCTCCCGCGAACACCGGCCGCTGACAGCCGCAGCGTGGCCGCACCCCCGAGGCGCGAACCGTGTCCTCTCCATACGTTTTGTGGGTATCTGTAGGGAGTTCGTCCTGACGGTGCCGGCTGCGGCCCCGGGTCCGGGGCTCGCCGCGCTTCGGCGCCCCTTGCCCGCCGGGCCGCGGTGGCCGTACCGTCGGAGACGCAATAACTACCACTGCTAGTTTTTCGCGCGCTGAACCCGCCGGAGGCCCGCCATGTCCGCCAAGTCGTCCTCGCTGCCGCCGTTCGATCCTCGTGACCCCCTGGGCATCGACGATCTGCTCACCGACGAGGACCGCGCCGTCCGCGGCACCGTCCGCCAGTGGGCCGCCGACCGTGTCCTGCCGGACATCGCCGACTGGTACGAGCGCGGCGAACTGCCCGGCATCCGCGAACTCGCCCGCGAGCTGGGGTCCCTCGGTGCGCTCGGGATGTCCCTGACCGGCTACGGCTGTGCGGGCGCCTCCTCCGTTCAGTACGGGCTGGCGTGCCTGGAGCTGGAGGCCGCCGACTCCGGCATCCGCTCGCTGGTCTCCGTCCAGGGCTCGCTCGCCATGTACGCGATCCGGCGCTTCGGCTCCGAGGAGCAGAAGCAGCAGTGGCTGCCGCGGATGGCTTCCGGCGAGGTCATCGGCTGCTTCGGCCTGACCGAGCCGGACCATGGCTCCGACCCCGCCGGGATGCGCACGTACGCCAAGAAGGACGGCGCGGACTGGGTCCTCACCGGCCGCAAGATGTGGATCACCAACGGCTCGGTGGCCGGCGTCGCCGTGGTCTGGGCCGGTACCGACGAGGGCATCCGCGGTTTCGTCGTCCCCACCGACACCCCCGGCTTCTCCGCCCCCGAGATCAAGCACAAGTGGTCGCTGCGCGCCTCGGTGACCAGCGAGCTGGTGATGGACGAGGTGCGGCTGCCCGCCGACGCCGTACTGCCCGAGGTCACCGGCCTGCGCGGCCCCCTGAGCTGCCTGAGTCATGCCCGCTACGGCATCGTCTGGGGCTCCATGGGCGCCGCGCGCGCGAGCTTCGAGGCGGCCCTCGACTACTCCAGGACCCGGGAGCAGTTCGGCCGGCCCATCGGCGGCTTCCAGCTCACCCAGGCCAAGCTCGCCGACATGGCCGTGGAGCTGCACAAAGGGATCCTGCTCGCCCATCACCTCGGGCTGCGGATGGATGCGGGGCGGCTGCGCCCCGAGCAGATCAGCTTCGGCAAGCTCAACAACGTGCGCGAGGCGATGGAGATCTGCCGCACCGCCCGGACCATCCTGGGCGCCAACGGCATCTCGCTGGAGTACCCCGTCATGCGCCACGCGACCAATCTCGAATCGGTGCTCACCTACGAAGGCACCGTGGAGATGCACCAGCTGGTGCTCGGCAAGGCGCTGACCGGCCTCGACGCCTTCCGCTGAGCGGGCGTCCGGCCTGTGGGCCGGCCTCCGGCGTCGCAGGATCGACGCAGCACGCACCGACCCGTCGGCCGGTGCGCAGCGGCCGCCCCCTCCGGGAGGCGGCCCCGCGCGGCTCGGCAGGCTGCCCTCTGCGGGGGCGGCCGCCAAGCCGTGCTCAGGGCACGGGGGTCCGTCAGCTCTGGTTGAAGAAGCCGCCGTTGCGATGCCCGTCGGCCTCGCCGCTGACGACCTGGTAGTCGGCGGGAGTGAGCAGGAAGACGCGGGTGGCGACCCGCTCGATGGAACCGCGCAGCCCGAACGTCAGGCCGGCGGCGAAGTCCACCACGCGCTTGGCGTCGATGGGATCCATGGACGTCAGGTTCACGATCACCGGGACGCCGGCCCGGAAGAGCTCCCCGATGCCACGGGCGTCACCGAAGCCGTCCGGGGTGACCGTGGCGATGCGGGTGCCCTGGTCCTGGGCGGCCCGGTCGGCCACCCGGACCCGCGGGTCGGTCACCCAGGGGGTGCTGCCCGTCTCGCCGGGCTCGGGTCCCTCGGCGTAGTCGTCGTCGTAGTAGCGCTCGTCATCGTTGTCGTCGACGAGGCCAAGCCAGGCACTCGCCTTGCGCACCGATCCCATGGACGCCTCCTCTCACCCGCGGTCTCTGTGTTCCGCCTCTCTATCGTCGTCCATGAGACGGAGGTGGTGCCAAGTGGATAGCCGCCGCTCGGGGGGTTCGTGACACATCTGGTGCATTGAGGGTGGCATGTCGTCAGGTCTCCTACCCCGAAAGGGAACTGACTGTGCGCCCGAGGTGACCGATCGTTACGCGCCCGACGGGGCTGACATGTGGTCAGCGCCGCCCGGACCGGACCGCCGGGTAGGTTCACCCACCGGACCAGGGTCGATGATGGTGCCTCAGGTTGACGGCCGGGAGGTGGGCCGAGGATCGGGCGAGTGTTTCGGCGGAGGGACTTTGACAGGGGCGCCGATTCCCTTCCGGTTTTTCCGGGGGCTGCTGTCACCGGCGGCCACGGGAGTGCCCTACCCGGGGCCGCCGGTGCGCGGGGCGGCTCAGCGGCCGGTCACCGGATCTCCGGCGGGCTGATCCGCGACGTGGTGATCGCAGACTTCTCGGTGCCCCACTTCTTCAGGATGCGGCCGTAGGTGCCGTCCTTCTTCAGCCGGTTGACCGCCGCCTGAACGGCGGGCGCCAGCGGGGTGTCCTTCTTGAACGCGAACCCGACGTCGAGGCGCTTGAACTCGTTGAGGAACCGCAGGCCCTTCTGCTGCCGAACGGCGTAGCGCAGCCCGTTGATGGTGCTCATCACCACGTCGGTGCGGCCCTGCTGCAGAGAGATCCACAGGGCGCCCTGTTCGGCGTAGGTCTTGACGTCGTACGGCTTCTCGCCCGCCTTCGCGCACAGGGGCCGGTGCTGCTCCAGGGTTGCCTCGAAGGTGGTGCCCGCACCGGTGGCGACGGTCAGACCGCACAGTTGCCGCAGCGAGGTGACCTTCTTCAGCGAGTTCCCCGCGCGGACCGCGAAGCCCTGTCCGTCATTGACGTAGGTGACGAAGTCGATGGTCCTGCGGCGGTCGTCGGTGACGCCGAAGTTGCCGGTGCCCAGGTCGTACTTACCGCTGCCCAGGGCGGGCAGGATCGCCTCGAAGCTCGCCACTTCCCGCTTGAGCCGCAGACCGAGGACCTTGCCGACCGCGTCCGCGAAATCGACGTCCTGGCCGGCCAGGGTCTTGCCGTCGGCGAGGTAGGTCGCGCTGGGCGGGGCGCCGACGCTGGTGGCGAGGGAGAGGGTGCCCCGCTCGCGGACGTCCGCGGGCAGCAGCTTCGCGACGGCCGGGTCCTTCTCGACCTGGGAGACCACATCCGTGGTGGGGAGCTCGGCACCGGCCTCCGGCGGGCCCGCCGGCGAGCCGGCTGCCGGGTCGCCGGTGCCACAGGCGGTGAGCGCCAGGGCCGCGGTGGCGACGAGGGCGGCGGCCCGCGGCGCGGTGCGGCGGGGCGTGGAGGTGGTCATGGTCGTGGGTTCTCCAGATGCTTCTCGAACGGCAGCGGGCCGATCGTCTCCGGGGCGGCGGACAGGTCGAACAGCGGGCGGTAGCCCGCGGCGAGGTAGAGGCCCTTGGCCTCCGGTTGGCGCGGACCGGTCGTCAGGTAGAGGCGGCGGTAGCCCCGTTGGGCGGCGTCCTGTTCCAGCGCTTCGAGGACCCGGCGGGCGAGACCGCGCCTGCGGTGCGCGGAGTGGGTCCAGATGCGCTTGAGTTCGGCCGTGTGCGCGTCGTGGCGGCGGTACGCGCCGCCGGCGACCGGGCTGCCGTCCTCCAGGAGCAGCAGGAACGCGCCCCGTGGCGGAGCGAATTCGGCGGCCGGGTACTCCAGGCTCAGGTCGACGGGCTTTTCGTAGCGGGTGCTGTATTCGTAGGTGAGTTCGTCCAGCAGGGGTCGGGCGAGCGGGTCGGAGACGGTGGTGTGCAGGACGGTCACCGCGGCGGAGCGCGGCGGCCCGGGCGCGGCGGTCACCGGCCCGCCTCCGGGCCCGGCGAGGGTGAGGCCGAGTCGTATGCCCGAGGGGCGGGACACCGTAGGTACCCATGACGGGTGCGGTGCCGGGGGTGAGCGTGGTCGGTCGTGACACCGATGCGCATGTCGCGCCCTTCTGCGAGCGTGCCGACGGAAATGAAGGAACGAATGAGCGAATGAAGGAATGACGGAGCGAGGGAGGAGGACTGGGGGCCGGGCCGGCGGGGTCACGGAGCCGGGGCGTGGTGGCGCCCGGGTCCGGGCATGCGAGGGGAGGGTGCGTCGCTCGGCGACGCGAGGTGTGAAGGCGCGCGGTGGAGGAGAGGGAACCGCGAAGCGGCCCGGCCTCAGCGGCGGCGGGCCTCAGGGCAGGGCGTCAGCTCAACAGGACGACGACCACACACGACCGAAGTCGATGTGGTCGCGGGTGACCAGCCGCTGCCATGAATACATGCGCCAAGTGGAACAGGCATCCGTTTGTGCGTCAACCGGACTGTGACGCACTGCTCACAGTGTGGACAGCCTTGACAGCAGGGCGTGTTGTCCTCATAACCTCAGGGGCCGGTCGTGCTGAGGGGCTCGACCGTCCTGCCTGTGTGAAGGCGCTCCACCCGTGTTCGATCACTGAATCCACGGAGCCCGCACACATGCCTGTGAACGATTCCCTGGTCACCGACGCCTCCGCGCAGTCGGACCGTCGCTCCTTCGCCCCGCCTGACACCCCGTCCGACGACGACGCCCTCAAGGTTGTCCCCGTACGCCGCACCGGTCAGTGGTTCGCCGCCGGCGTGGTCGTGCTGCTGCTCGTCATGGCCGGCAACTCCGTCGTCCGCAACGAAGCCTTCCAATGGGACGTCGTCGGCGATTACTTCACCACCACCGCCGTGCTGCGCGGCCTCGGGCTCACGCTGTGGCTGACCGTTGTGGTGATGCTCCTCGGCTTCGCCCTCGGCACCCTGCTCGCCGTCTGCCGGCTGTCCTCCAACAGGATTCTGCAGGGCGTCAGCTGGGGCTACGTCTGGCTCTTCAGGTCGATGCCGATCCTGGTCCAGCTGCTGTTCTGGTTCAACATCGGCGCGCTCTATCCGCAGCTCGGCCTCGGTATCCCGTTCGGCCCGGAGTTCTTCACCGTCAAGACGGTGAACCTGCTGGGTCCGGTCAGTATCGCGATCATCGGCCTCACCCTGCACGAGGCCGCCTACGCCGCGGAAGTCGTCCGCGGCGGCATCCTGTCCGTCGACAGGGGCCAGTGGGAGGCCGCCCAGTCACTGGGCCTGGGCGGCCTGCGCCGGCTGCGCCGCATCGTGCTGCCGCAGGCGATGCGCGCGATCGTGCCGCCGGCCGGGAACATGCTGATCGGCACTCTCAAGGGCACCTCCATCGTCAGCGTCATCGCCGTCCAGGACCTGCTCTACTCCGTCCAGCTGGTCTACCACCGCACCTACCAGGTCATCCCGCTGCTGCTGGTCGCCACCATCTGGTACATCGTGGTCACCTCGGTGCTCGGTGTCGGCCAGCACTACATCGAGCGGCACTACGCCCGCGGAACGGCCGGGGCCCGATGAGGCCGTCCCTGGTGATCGTGGGAGCCGGGCCACGGGGCAGCGGACTGGTCGAGCGGATCGCCGCCAACGCCGGTCACCTGTACGGCGACACACCCCTGGACCTGCACCTCGTCGATCCGCACCCACCCGGGGGCGGCCGGATCTGGCGCCATGACCAGTCCCCGCTGCTGTGGATGAACTCCACCGCCGAGGACGTCACGATGTTCACCGACGAGAGCGTGGAGCTGGCAGGGCCGGTACGTCCCGGACCCTCGCTCGCCGAGTGGGCCGCCGCGGTGCGCGCGGGCGAGCACACCGTCGCACCGCATCTCGCCGCCGCCGTCGAGGCCCTGGGGCCGCGGGACTTCGCGGGCCGCCGGCTGCAGGGCGCCTACCTCGGCTGGGTCCATGACCGGTCGATCGCCGCGCTGCCCCCACGGATCGCCGTCCACGAACACCGTCGCACGGCCGTGCGGGTGTCCGGTCCGCGCGACGGGCGGCAGCAGGT
This sequence comes from Streptomyces sp. NPDC048248, assembly GCF_043201875.1. NCBI lineage: Bacteria > Bacillati > Actinomycetota > Actinomycetes > Kitasatosporales > Streptomycetaceae > Streptomyces > Streptomyces sp. NPDC048248. The sequence goes on along the minus strand of NZ_JBICZL010000008.1, from coordinate 398,189 downwards.
GTGGCTGGACGGGCGATCGGAGCCGCTCGTCGCCGATGCGGTGGTGCTGGCCCTCGGCCATCTGGAGTCCGCGCCGTCGCCCGAGCAGCAGGCACTGACCGCCTTCGCCGCCCGGCACCAACTGACATATCTGCCACCGGCGTTCACCGCGGACAGCGACCTGAGCGCGCTGCGGCCCGGCGAGCCGGTGCTCGTCCGCGGCTTCGGGCTGGCGTTCGTCGACCTGATGGTGCTGCTCACCGAGGGGCGCGGCGGTACGTACACGACCGGCCCCGACGGGGATCCGGTCTACCGTCCCTCGGGACGCGAGCCCGTCCTGCACGTCGGGTCGCGGCGCGGGGTGCCCTACCACTCCAAGATCGGTTACGAGCTGCGCGGCGAACGGCCGCCCGTACCGCGCTTCTTCGGGCCGGCACAGGTCGATGCCATGCTGGCCCGGCAGGAGGACCTCGACTTCCGGCGCGACGTCCTGCCTCTGATCGACAAGGAACTGGGCTTCGCGCACTACCACCGGCTGTTCACCGCGCACCCCGACCGCACCCGCGTGGCCTGGCCGGACTTCGAGGAGAAGTACGCCGCCGCGGATCCGGGGAGCGCCGCACTCCAGGCCCTGGTCGAGGCATCGGTCCCCGACCCCGCGGACCGGCTGGACCTGGCGGCTCTCGACCATCCGCTCGCGGGGGTGACGTACCCGGACGGTGAGGCCCTGCAGGAGGGGCTGCGCGACTACATCGAGGCCGACCTCGACCGCCGCCACGACCCGGAGCACAGCCCCGACCTGGCGGTCTTCCTCGCGCTGCTGTCGGTCTACGGCCAGCTGGTCCGTATCGGCGACCGCGGCCCGTGGTGGCACGGCTTCTTCAGCTACCTCGCCTCCGGGCCGCCGGGACCGCGGCTGCGGCAGCTGCTCGCCCTCTCCCGGGCGGGTGTGGTGCGGTTCCTCGGGGCGGACACCACCGTCACCGCCGACGAGCGCCGGGGGGTGTTCCGGGCGCGGAGCGCCGCGGTGCCGGGGGAGACGGTCGAGGCCGGGGCGTTGGTGGAGGCGCGGCTGCCGGAGCCGACGGTCGAGCACACCGGGGATGACCTGCTGCGCGGGCTGCACGCCGACGGCGCGGTGTCGACGCAGGGCGGACTGCTGGCCGTGGACGCCGCCGACGGCCGGGTCCTGGACCGGGCGGGCCGGCCGCACCCGCGTCGCTTCGCCCTCGGTCCGCACACCGACGCCCGGTCCGGCGGCGCGTTCGCCCGCCCCCGTACCAACGCGCCCGCCTTCCGCCAGAACGACGCCACCGCGCGGGCACTGCTCACCCTCCTCCGGGACCTGGCCGCACCGCCCGCCGCGCCCCGCTCGCGGGCGACCACGCCCGCCACCTCCTCCGTCCCCGCTCCCCGCGCCGCACCGACCTCCGGGGAATCCCGTGTCGCCGACCTGTGAGGCGCCCGCCGCGCAGACCGCCCCCATGGTCCTCACCGTCCGGTGCATCCTCCTGACCGGCGTGTTCTCCGCCCTTCAGCACCACGTCGAACGTCACTACGTCAAAGGAGCCACGCGATGAGCACCACCGCGACGCCCGCCACGCCCTCCGCCATGGTCGAGCTCCGCGCCGTCCACAAGAGCTTCGGCCCGCTGGAGGTGCTGCGCGGCGTCGATCTGCAGGTTCGCACCGGCGAAGTCGCGGTCATCCTGGGGCCGTCCGGCTCGGGCAAGTCCACCCTGCTGCGCACCATCAACCATCTGGAGAAGGTCGACAGCGGCCGGATCAGCGTGGACGGCTCTCTCGTGGGCTACCGCAGATCGGGCGACAAGCTCCACGAGCTGCGCGAACGGGAGATCCTCAAACAGCGCACCCACATCGGCTTCGTCTTCCAGAACTTTCACCTCTTCCCGCATCTGACGGTCCTGGAGAACATCACCGAGGCACCCGTCTCCGCTTTGCGACGGCCCAGGAAGACCGCGCTGGCCGGTGCCCGCACCCTGCTGGACCGGGTGGGTCTCGCCGACAAGGCGGACGCCTACCCCCGGCAGCTCTCGGGCGGCCAGCAGCAGCGGGTGGCCATCGCCCGGGCGCTCGCCCTGGAGCCGAAGGTGCTGCTCTTCGACGAGCCGACCTCCGCGCTCGACCCGGAGCTGGTCGGTGAAGTCCTGGACGTCATCAGGGACTTGGCGCACCAGGGCACCACCATGATCGTGGTCACCCATGAGATCGGCTTCGCCCGCGAGATCGCCGACACGGTGGTCTTCATGGACGGCGGCCGGATCGTCGAGCAGGGGCCGCCCGGCCAGGTCCTGGACAGCCCGCGCCACGAACGCACCGCGGCCTTCCTGTCCAAGGTGCTCTGACACCGCACCCCCTGTTTCACAGGCCGGCGACTCGTCCGGGGCCGGGGCGTTGCGACCGCGACCGCGGACGTGATCCCCACCCGACCCCATCGCCCGGAGGTCGGCCTGCCCCGCGAGGGAATAGCCCGGCACGACATCGTGCTCCCACTTGAGACTGCCGCAGCCGGCAGGGAAAAGGTGACCGTTATGAGCAGTCCCCCCGCACAGGAGTGGCAGGAGTGGCACGACCGGCGCGTCGCGACGGTCTCCCAGCCGTACGGCCCGCTCGCGCTGACCGGCACCCACTGGCTCAGCGACCACCCCGGCGGCCGTGTCGAGGGCCTGCCCGGCACCTGGACCGAGGAGGGTGACCACGTCCTGCTGCGGGCCTCCGCCGCCGACGGCCTCAGTGTCGACGGCAAGCCGCTGGACGGCGATATCCGGCTCGGCCAGGACACGGCACCCGACCACACCAGAGTGACGCAGGGGGAGCGGCATCTGCTCGTGTTCCGCCGCGAGGGCCTGTGGGCGGTGCGGGACTTCGACCCGCAGGCCGCAGCCCGCCGCACCTTCACCGGTATCGATGTCTACGCGCACGACGACCACTGGGTGCGGCCCGGTCTGTTCCGCCCGTACGCGCAGGGGCGTACCGTCCGGGTGCCGAACGCCGACGGGCAGCACCGTGGCCTCGGCCTGGCGGGCGAGCTGGCCTTCACCCTCGAAGGCGACGAGCACACGCTGCAGGTCGCGATCGAGGGCGACGGTTCCCTGTGGGCGGTGCTCGCCGACGCCACCAGCGGCGACGAGAGCTACCGCTTCCGCTTCCTGCGGCCGCCCGCGCCCGCCGAGGACGGCACGGTCACCGTCGACTTCAACCGCACCCTGCTGCCGCCGTGCGCCTTCGCCGACCACTTCCTGTGCCCCTTCCCGCCGCCCGGCAACACCCTGCCGTTCGCCCTGCGGGCCGGTGAGCGCAACCGTCTCACCCGCTGATTCGTCCTGGCGCCGACCGCGAGGTCGGACACCGCCCCGGCAGCCGCGAGAGAGGCTGCCGGGCCGGTGCGCCGTGCGCCCGTGACGGGCGGCCACCGGGTATCCGGCACGAGACATTCGTGAGGCCCTCTTGCGCCGCAGGGGTGGTGGACCCGAGACTCCCGACCAGCGCTTGTCAGGGGCACGCAGAAAATGAACGTGCGGATTCTTGCGTGCCCTTCGGCTGCGCCTCACGGGCCGCCTACAGGTGGCCCCACGATCCCCTCGGAGGAATCACGTGAGGAACGAGCGCACCACCCCCCGCAGCGGCGTAGCGAGACGCACCCGGCTGATCGCCGTGGCGTCCGGACTGGTGGCCATCGGAGCCGTCGCCATCCCCACCGCCAACGCACAGAACCCCGCTCCCGACAAGGCGTACAGCGCCACCCAGCTCTCCGCGGCCGGTAACGCGGTCCGCACCGCGGACGTCGCGGGCACCGCCTGGCGGGTCGACAAGGCCGCCAACGAGCTGGTCGTCACGGCCGACAGCACGGTCTCGCAGGCCGAGATCGCCAAGATCGAGCAGGCCGCCGGCGGCAACGCCGGTGCGGTGCGCATCGAGCGCACCTCGGGAACCTTCCGCAAGCTCATATCCGGCGGCGACGCCATCTACGCCCCCAGCTGGCGCTGCTCCCTCGGCTTCAACGTCCGCAGCGGCAGCACCTACTACCTGCTGACGGCCGGTCACTGCACCGATGGCAACCCGCCGTGGTACGCCAACTCCGCGCACACCACGAGCATCGGCCCGACCGCCGGATCCAGCTTCCCCGGCAACGACCACGGCATCGTGAAGTACACCTCGTCCGTGGCGCACGCCGGGACGGTCGGCAGCCAGGACATCACCAGTGCCGGCAACCCGACCGTCGGCCAGTCGGTCACCCGCCGCGGTTCCACGACCGGCACCCACAGCGGCAAGGTCACCGCGCTGAACGCCACCGTGAACTACGGCGGCGGCGACATCGTCTCCGGCCTCATCCAGACCACCGTGTGCGCCGAGCCCGGCGACAGCGGCGGCCCGCTCTACGCCGGGACGAAGGCCCTCGGCCTCACCTCCGGCGGCAGCGGCGACTGCACCTCCGGTGGCACCACGTTCTTCCAGCCCGTCACCGAGGCCCTCAGCGCATACGGCGTGAGCGTCTACTGACCGGCTGACATCCGTACGGATCGACCGGACCGCGTGGTCCGGTAGCAGAAGGGCCCTCGTCCGCCGGCGGACGAGGGCCTTGCCGTGCCAGGACGGCCCGCGCCCGTCCCGGGAAACCGGGCATACCATGGTTAATGCGAGGTAATCGGGCGAAAGTGGCACAGGTCAGGGGTCCGTGATGGTCGAAGAACTGGTGACGGCCGGAGTGGCGCTGGCGTCGGTGGGCGCCGTGTACCTCATATCGGCGGCGCGTGTGGTCAAACAGTACGAACGCGGTGTGGTGCTGCGGCTGGGGCGGCTGGCGTCCGAGGTGCGCGCGCCGGGATTCACCATGATCGTTCCGGGCGTGGACCGACTGCGCAAGGTCAACATGCAGATCGTCACGATGCCGGTGCCGGCCCAGGAGGGCATCACCCGCGACAACGTGACGGTCCGGGTCGACGCGGTGGTCTACTTCAAGGTCGTGGACGCCGCCGACGCGGTCATCGAGGTCGAGGACTACCGCTTCGCGGTCTCCCAGGTCGCCCAGACCTCTCTGCGCTCCATCATCGGCAAGAGCGATCTGGACGATCTGCTCTCCAATCGCGAAAAGCTCAACGAGGGCCTCGCGGTGATGATCGACAGCCCGGCACTGGGCTGGGGCGTACGGATCGACCGGGTCGAGATCAAGGATGTCTCCCTGCCGGAGACGATGAAGCGGTCGATGGCCCGGCAGGCCGAGGCCACCCGTGACCGGCGCGCCCGGGTGATCAACGCCGACGCCGAGCTCCAGGCGTCGAAGAAGCTGGCCGAGGCGGCGCAGGCGATGTCCGACCAGCCCGCGGCGCTGCAATTGCGGCTGCTGCAGACCGTCGTCGCGGTGGCGGCGGAGAAGAACTCCACCCTCGTGCTGCCCTTCCCGGTGGAGCTGCTGCGCTTCCTGGAGCGCTCGGGGCTGCAGGCCCAGGCGCAAACCGAGCAGACCCAGGCGCAGACCGAACAGGCCGAGGCGGAGCGGGACAGCGCGCGGCGCCCGGCTCCCACCGTGAAGCGGACCCCGGCCATGACGCCGACTGCCGCGAGGGGTGCTGCGACCGCCGCAAGGTCCCGCGCGGCCGTCGAGGACGGCTTCGGCGGCGCGCTCCCGCCCGAGCTGGAGGACCTCCCCGAGGCCGAGAACCTGACGTAGGGCGGCGGGCCCGGGGGTGCGACCGTCGTCGGCGCTCTGCCGGCCCGGCGCTGCTCGACCACGCGCGCCCTCCTGACCTCACTCACCGAAGGCTTCGTCGCCGCCGTCCGGGTGCTTGCTGAACGCGCACGCGTCAACCTGAACCGGCGGCTGGTCGATGCCCTGCGGGACGCGCACGCGGATGTTCAGGTGCGGGTTCGCGTCTCGCATCCACCCGCGAGGGCGAGGCGCAGGCGGTCGCTCGGCGGCGGCGGGCATGTGAGCGGGGGCGATTCGTAGCGCGGGGCGCGTGAGCCGGGCCGATCCATGGTGCGGGGAAGGTACCCGGAGGGGGACGGGTGCCCGGGCGGGTAGCGCGAGCGGGAAGGTACGGATGGTTTCCGGTCAGGTGTGGCCCTCACACATTTCTGGGCGTCGAGTGCGCCATGTGGCGCCTGATGTCCGCAGTCAGGATCTCGGTGCGCGGATATCGGTGTGACCGCGGTGTGAAGAAGCGGTGAACTACCGGACCCAAGACCGGAACTCGGTCTTGTGCACGAGTGAGTGCGATGGGAATACTCGGCTCCGCACGTTGGCATGGACGCGACTCCCCGAGGTCGCCATACGGGGGTGACCCGTTCGTGTCTCGAAGTCCCACATTCTCCGGGCCCGCGTGATTCCCCACACAGCGGGCTCTTCCCCCCACGGAGGCTTTGAGTTGAAGCACCGACGCATACCCAAGCGACGCGCCCTCATGGCAGGTGCCGGAGCGCTGGCCCTCGCGGCCACCGCCACCATCACCCTGGCCAACGCCAACGCGACCCCGGCCACCCCCACCGTGGCCAAGCTGACCTCCGCCGCCGCGACCACGCTGGCGTCGCATCTCAAGACCGGCACGGCCGGCGCGTTCTACGACGCCAAGGCCAAGAAGCTGGTGGTCAACGTCGTGAACGAGACCGCGGCCAAGGCCGTGCGGGCCAAGGGGGCGGAAGCGAGACTGGTCCGCCACACGCTCGCCCAGCTCGACTCGGCCCGGCAGACACTCAAGACGAAGGCGACCATCCCGGGCACCTCCTGGGGTGTCGACCCGCAGAGCAACAAGGTCGTGGTGACCGCCGACCGCACGGTCAAGGGCGCCAAGCTCGACCGGCTCACCAAGGTCACCGAGAGCCTCGGCGACAAGGTCGTACTCCGGCACACCAAGGGCGAGTTCAAGCGCTTCATCGCAGGCGGCGACGCGATCTGGGGGAGCGGCTCGCGCTGCTCGCTCGGCTTCAACGTCGTCAAGGACGGCCAGCCGTACTTCCTGACCGCCGGCCACTGCGGCAACGCCGTGCAGAGCTGGTCCGACCAGCAGGGCGGCTCGGAGATCGCGACCACCGAGGAGTCGAGCTTCCCGGGCAACGACTACGCGATCGCCAAGTACACCGGCGACACCGCGCACCCGAGCGAGGTGGACCTCTACAACGGCAGCACCCAGAAGATCACCAAGGCCGGGGACGCCACGGTGGGCCAGAAGGTGCAGCGCAGCGGCAGCACCACCCAGCTGCACGACGGCACGGTCAAGGCGCTGAACGCCAGCGTCAACTACCAGGAGGGCACCGTCGACGGTCTGATCCAGACCGACGTCTGCGCCGAGCCCGGTGACAGCGGCGGCGCGCTCTTCGACGGTGAGACCGCGCTCGGTCTGACCTCCGGCGGCAGCGGCGACTGCTCCTCGGGCGGCGAGACCTTCTTCCAGCCGGTGCCGGAGGCCCTGGAGGCTTACGGCGCGCAGATCGGCTGACCCGTACCGCACGGCGCCGAAGGGCCATGCCCCGATCGGCACCGGCACCGGCCCCCGGAACGCTTCGGCGTCCGGGGGCCGGTGCCGTTCCGCGCACTCACTCCGCGGCCCGCGCCGGCCGGCCGTCCCCGGGGCCGAACGCGGCCAGCGCCTCCTCGGCGGAATGCCGGGCCCGGACGTAGGTGTCCGCCCACTCGGCCGCCGCCGGGAAGCCCGACTCCCGGGCGATCCGGTCGCAGGCCGCGTCGTGGTCGAAGGGGGTGTGCCGCAGGGTGACCGCACCACCGCCGGGCCCGAGCAGCGCCCAGTGCGCGCCCGGTCGGCCGTACGGCATCCCGACGCTGCCCGGATTGACCACCAGCCGGCCGTGGGTGAAGCGGACGAACGGCACATGGGTGTGCCCGCACACCACTGTGCGTACGATGTCGGGCACCCCCTCCAGAACCTCGGCCCAGCGCTCCGGCCGCGAGTCGACCAGCACCATCTCCTCGTCGTCACGTGGTGTGGCGTGGCAGAAGAGGACCGGCCCCAGACCTGCCACCTCCCGGGTGACGGTGGCGGGCAGCGAGCGCAGGAAGTCCTTCTCCCGCGGAAGGAGTTGCCCGGCCGCCCAGGCGCTGACCGCATCGCCTGCCGCGTCCGGCCGTCCGGCTGTCAGCTCGCGGTCGGCGTTGCCGCTGATCCACACCGCGCGCTCGCCGAGGGCACGCAGCCGCTCGAAGGTCTGCCGGGGGAGCGGCCCGGCGAGCAGATCGCCGGTCAGGACGACGTGCCGGGCGGTGCGTACGTCCGGCTCCTCCAGCACGGCTTCCAGTGCCGGCAACACGCCGTGGATGTCGGAGAGGACGGCGACCGCCTCCGTACGGTGCGTAACTGGCGCTCCGTCAGAAAGCTTGATCGACATGTCAGTTGCACGGTGATCGGCCATGACCCCGAGCTTAGGAGCCGTGCGTGTGCCGCACGCGACGATCCCCGGGCGCCGCCGTCCGGCGCCCGGGGATCGGACCCCCGGCGCCGTGCCGGCGCCCGGGGAGTGTGGACCGCTCCGTCAGAACTCGAAGACCGAGCCCCTGCTGCCGTTCATCGCGCAGGGGTTGGCGTAGGTGTAGCTGTGGGACACCCGGCGGCCTTCCCAGACGCCGTCCGCGGTGACCACGACGGGGTCCCACTCCTTGGTGCACAGTCGATCGGCCGTGGTGCCGGTGATCTGGGTGAAGTCCCCGGCGGCGGAGCGCAGCTGGGCGCAGGCGGCTCTCGGGTTCGGGTGGCTGCCGGTCGCGCTGGGCGTACAGGTGAGCGTCACCGCGCGCTGCACTGTGGCAGTCGCCCGGCTCTCGCCCTGGCCGACGGTCAGAACCAGAGCCGTCGGGGCGTAGAGCCCACCGCTCCGCGCGGGCTGCGCCGGTGCGGCGGCCTGTGCGGTGGTGGCCAGTGCGCCGAGAACCAGCGCCGCGCCGAGCGCGATTCCCCCAGTGATGTACCGCATGACGAACACTCCTTTGGTCGAAGGTGCAGATACCGGACGGGAGTCTGGCCCAAGGGCACCTTGAACGCACGCCGGGCGACCACTTTGAGTCGTTGGACGCAAGCGGTGAGTAATGGCGAGAACGTCACGGTGGAGATGTGAAGAGGGTGTGACGTTATGGTGCCCTACCTGCGGAGATGCGACTCTCGATGCCGTGCAGGGACGCGCGTAGATCGGGCGCGGAAGGAGTGAATCCGGCCGCCGACCGGTCGTTCGGGCGGGTATCGATCTCCGCCGATTGGCCGAAGAGCGGGCCGGAGTACCCCTCCGTATCGATTCCATGCCCGGCGGCGGCAAAGAGACGGAAACCCTCCGTGCGCCTCGAGGCGCTCCGGAGGGTGCGTGCGGTGTCCCCGCAAGGGGCCAGGCGCGCTACCCCTTGCGCCGGTCCAGCTCCGGCAGGCCCGCGGTGAGTGCGTGCAGGCCGCGCCCTGCCAGCTCCGCGGGCCCGTCGGGGCCGTCCATCGGCGCGTCACCCGCGGCCCACTCCTCGACCGCCACCCGCATCGCGGTGTTCGCGGCGGCCGCGGCCAGCCGCAGTTCCAGCGGGCCGGCGCCGGTCAGCTTCGCCAGGACCGGCATCAGCGCCTCCTCGGAGTCGTGGTGCACCCGATGCCAGACGGCGCGCAGCGCGGGGTCGCCCGGCATCGCCCGCAGGAGTCCGCGGGTCCGTCGCAGTGCCTCTTCGGCCGTTGCGTCCGCGGGGGTCAGTGCCTGTCGCGCGGCCCGCTCCAGCGCGGCCCGCGCCGGCGGTGCGTCCGGCCCGGCGGCCGCCGTGGCCAGGTCGTCGATCCACTCCCTGACCCCGACGGCCAGGAGCGGGGCCACCGCGTCCTCCTTGGTGCGGAAGTAGCGGTAGAAGGTGCGCAGTGCGACGCCGGCGGTGCGGGCGATCTCCTCGGCGGTGACGGCAGCGCCCCTCTCGGCGAACAGGGCAGCCGCCGTGCGGGCGATCTCCAACTGGGTCTCGGCCTTCCGTCGCTCGGTGAGGGAGGGGCGGGGGGAGGTGACGGGACGGGGCGCGGTGGGCATGGGATCAGCTTACGGAGTGCTGCGACAGATAGGCGCATCATGCGAATGTGGCATGTTGTGTCAAAGAGGCGTACGGTGCCGCCTGTCCCATCGAGAACGACCTGTCCCACCTGGAACGGAGCACCATGAACCGCTTTGACGGACGCCGCGCCCTGATCACCGGAGCCGGCTCGGGCATCGGCCGGGCCACCGTTCACCGGATCCTCGCCGAGGGCGGCCGGGTGGTGGCGGCGGACGTCGATGCGGAGGGCCTGCGGGCCACCGCGGAACGGGCCGCCGCGGACGGCGCGGGCGACCGGCTGGAGACGGCGGTGCTGGACATATCCGACGAGGCGGCGGTCCGGGCAGCGGTCGCCGCCGCGGTGTCCGGGCTGGGCGGCCTGGACGTCCTGGTGAACGCGGCAGGCATCCTGCGCTCCTCGCACACCCATGAGACCGGCCTGGACTTCTTCAACAAGATCCTCGCGGTCAATCTGACCGGTACCTTCCTGATGATCAGGGAGGCGCTGCCCGCGCTGCTGGAGGGATCGGCGCCGGTAGTGGTCAACTTCAGCTCCACCTCCGCCTCGTTCGCTCACCCGTACATGGCGGCGTACGCGGCGAGCAAGGGCGGAGTGCAGTCGCTGACGCATGCCATCGCGAGCGAGTACAGCAAGCGGGGGCTGCGCGCGGTGTGTGTGGCGCCTGGCTCCATCCGCTCCGGGATGACCGTCGCCCCGGGCCTGCCCGAGGACGCGGACATGAGCCTGTTCGGGAAGCTGATGCCGGCCATCGGCGAGGGCTTCGCGGGCCCGGAGACCGTCGCCGGCGTCATCGCCATGCTCGCCTCGCAGGACGGCGCGTTCATCACCGGCACGGAGATCCGGATCGATGGCGGCACGCATATGTGAACGGGTGGACGTGCGGCGGGCGCGGCGCCCGGAGGTGTCGCGCCCGTACGTCCCGTCGGCCGGTTCAGGCCGGTAGCCGTTCCCCGCCGGAGCCCTTGTCGGTGTTCTTCCGGTGGAGCGTGGCGAGCACGAGGGTGATCAGGGTGCCGGCCACGGCCCACGCGGAGAGCACCAGCAGCGGTCCGGTCGTCGCGTTCCCCCGGAAGTACGCGATCGAGCGGGCCGTCCAGGTGCCCGCGCCCGGTGGCAGCGCCGGCCCGATCGCCTGCCAGAACGGCGGCAGCAGCGGATAGGGATAGGCGCCGCCCGCACTCGGGTTGCCCAGGATCACGATCACCAGGATCGCCAGGCCGATGCCGACGATGCCCAGCAGCCCCTGGAAGGCCAGAGTGGTGGCCCCCACCGCGAAGACGACCAGGGCGCCCAGTCCCCACATCCCGAGGACGCTGCCCGGCAGCGCGGTCAGGACGGACCCCACGATGATCGCGCCGGCCAGGCCCGCGAGGATCGAGTAGAGCGCCAGCACGGTCAGCCGGATGACCGCCCGCTGTCCGTTGGCGGGCCGGGCCCCGGCGCTGATGGCGAGGACCGCTGCGCACAGATAGCCGCCGACGCACCAGCCCACAACGAGGTAGAACGATGACAGGCTCCGGCTGTCGCCCGCGTCGGCCGGCGTCGCGTCCACGGTGCGTACGGTGCGCCGCTGTTCCTTCTCCGCCGCCCTGATCACCTGCTCGACCGCCTGGGACAGCGAGGCACCGCCGCCGCTCGCGATCAGCAGCCGGTCGGTGCTGCCGCGCGGATCGACGATCAGCGCGCCGTCGATCTCGCGGTCGTTGAGCTGCCGCAGCGCTTCCGCCTCCGAGGGGGCGGTGCGCGGATCAAGAGGGGACCCGGGCAGCCGGTCCAGCTTGCCGACCAGCTGTCCGGCGGTCTGCGGAGGAGCGACCAGCGCGAGTGGTACGTCCCGCGGCTGGGGGTGGTGGAAGGCGCCGGTGTACGACGTGATGAACGCGATCATCAGCCCCAGGACGCCGGTCACCAGCAGCGAGGCCCGGGCGGTCACCGCGTTCTTCACCTCCGCCAGGAGGGTGGTGGGGGTGCCGTCGTCCGTGGTGGCCATGCGCCGCTCCTTGCCCCGTACCGGGGTCGTGCCGTGATGATCTCGGGCGTTGTGGTCCATATCTTCCGTTCGGGCCGGAGGCGGCGCAGATCGGGTGGGGCCGATTGACGCAAGGGAGGCGGAAGGAAGGGGAGGTCACGGGGGCGCGGAGGGGAGGGATACGTCCAGGGGCTCGCTCCTCCCCGCGTTCGTACGAATGTTCGAGTGAGGGGTTATGGTGGAGAGGGAAACAAGGGACTCGGGGATAGCCAGGGGGCCGATGAGGTGCAGGAGGTGCGGATGCCAGGGTTCACGCATCTGCACACCGCTTCGGCCTTCTCCCTGCGCTACGGCGCCTCCCGCCCGGAGCGCCTCGCCGAGCGCGCCGCCGAACGGGGCATGGACGCCCTCGCGCTGACCGACCGGGACGGCCTCACCGGAGCCCTGCGATTCGCCAAGGCAGCCGCCGAGGCCGGTGTCCGCCCGCTCTTCGGCACCGAACTGGCCGTAGGGGAAGGTGAGTCGACACCCCCGGGCGCCGCGCCCCGGCGCGCTCCGGCCCCCGCCTCCCGCGCCGTCTTCCTCGCGCGCGACGGAGCAGCCGGCTGGGCGGCCCTGTGCCGCCTGGTGTCGGCCGCCCACGCCGAGCGGCCCGAGCGGCCGGTCCTCCCCTGGAGTGCCCTGGAGTCCGCCCCGGCCGGCCTGAGTGTCCTGCTCGGGCCGGACTCCGGGGTCGGCAGGGCGCTGGCCGCAGGCCGCCCGGACCACGCCGCCCGGCTCGTCGCCCCCTGGCGCGAGCGGTACGGCGAGGCGCTCCGCCTGGAGGTCGTCGACCACGGGCGGACCGGCGACGGCCCGGGGTCTCGGCGGCTGGCCGCCCGCACTCTCGGCTTCGCCGTCACTCAGGGCCTGCGTGCCGTCCTGACCAATGCGGTCCGCTATGCCGACCCGGAGCAGGGGCCCGTCGCCGATGTCCTGGACGCCGTCCGCCGCGCGGTGCCCGTGGACCGCCGCCCGGAGGGCAGGGACAGCGGTGAGCGGTGGCTCAAGGACGCCGCCGCCATGAGCGGGGCCGCCGAGCGGATCGCCGAGGCGGCCGGCTTCCGGCGCGACCTCGCCCACCGCCTGCTCGCCATGACGGAGGGGACCGCGGGGGAGTGCCGGGCCCATCCGGAAAGGGACCTCGGGCTCGGACGAGCCCATGTCCCCGAACCCCCACCGGCCGGCACCCGGCACCGCACGGCCGCCCGGATGCTGCGCTCGCGCTGTGCCGCAGGGATGGTGCTGCGCGGCTACGACCGGGACCGCGAACGCTGGGTGCGGCTGCACGACGAACTTCAGGTCATCGAACGACTCGGCCTCCCTTCGCACTTCCTGACGACCGCTCATGCCGTCGATTCCATAAGGCAGTTGGACATCCGGTACGCACCCCGGGGGGACGGTGCCGGATCCCTGGTCAACCACCTCCTGGGGATCGCGCACGCCGACCCCGTCGCTTACGGGCTGTCGGCGGAGCCCTTCCTGTCCGAACGGCAGGCGGGACCGCCCGCAATCGGCGTCGACGTCGAATCCGCCCGTCGGCCGACGGCCCTCCGGGCGATCCTCGACCGCTTCGGCGCGGAGCGGGTCGCCACGGTCTCGACGCCCGAGACCTACCGGGTACGGCATGCCGTACAGGACGTCGGCGCCGCCCTGGGCGCGCCCCCGGAACTGGTGGACCGGCTGGCTGCGGCCTTCCCGCGCATCCCGCCCCGCGACGCCCGGACGGCGCTCTCCGGGCTCCCGGAACTGCGCGGGGCGCGGGAAGCGGGTGGCGAGCGACTGTGGGAGCTGGTCGAGGCCCTGGACGGGCTGCCGCGCGGCCGCGCCGTGCATCCGAGCGGGGTGCTGCTCTCCGGCGCCTCGCTGCTGGACCGTACGCCCCTCCTGCCGGGCGGCGCCGCGCCCACCCCGGGGCGGGACGGAGCAGGAGCCGTCTCGTTGGCGCTGTCCCCCTTCGACCCGGCGGACACCGCGGACCTCGGGCTGCTCACGCTCGATGTGCGGGGAGTGCGGGCGCAGTCCGCGATCGCGCACGCGGTCGCCGAGATCGGCCGGGCCGGCGGGCGCCGCCCCGACCTGGACGACCCGGCGCAGGTGCCGCAGGACGACCCCGCCACCTACGACCTGATCCGTTCCACCGACACCCTCGGCTGCCCCCGGATCGAATCGCCGGGCGGGCGCGAGCTGATCGAACGGCTGCGACCGGACACCATCGACGATCTGGTGCTCGCCGTCTCGCTCCACCGCCCCGGGCCGGCCGCCGACGATGTGGCGCAGTCGGTCGTGGAGGCCCGGAACGACCTGCGGACGGCCCGCCCCGCGCACCCCGACCTGGAGGAGACCCTGCGCGGAACCCACGGCGTCGTGGTCTTCCGGGAGCAACTCATCGAGACGCTGCGGATCATGACCGGCTGCACGTGGGAGGAGGCCGAAGCCAAGCGGCGCGCCTTGGCGCACACGGAAGCGCGCAGTCGCGTGCACGCCTGGTTCGCGGCGCGTGCCGAGCGGCGCGGATACGCACCCGAGGCCATCGCGCAGGCATGGCGCAGCGTGGACTTCGGCGCGTACGACGTCTCCAAGGCGCAGGCGGTCGCCCTCGCGATACCCGTCCACCAGTCCGCCTGGCTCAAGGCGCACCACCCAGCGGCCTTCTACGCCGGGCTGCTCACCCATGACCCCGGGCGGTATCCGAAGCGGCTGCTGCTCGCGGATGCGCGGCGCCGCGGCGTGCCGGTGCTGGCGGTGGACGTGAACCGGTCCTCCGTGACCAATCGGATCGAACTGGTGTCCGGTTCGGCGTCGGGCGACGCTGCGGTCTGGGGACTCCGGCTCGCCCTCTTCGAGGTGCACGGCATGAGCGCGGCCGAGGCACAGCGGATCGAGGCGGGGCGGCCCTACCTCTCGCTCCGGGACCTCTGGCAGCGGGCCCGGCCGGGCCACCCCGTGGCCGAACGCCTCGCCCGGGTGGGGGCGTTGGACGCCTTCGGCGCGACCCGGCGCGATCTGCTGCTGCACATCGCCGAGCTGGACCGGAGCGGCTCCGGACAGCCGGGACGCCCGGCGCTCCCCGCTCCCGCCGACCTCGGTGACGTCGAACGGCTCAGCGCCGAGCTGGGTGCCCTCGGCAGGGGCGCCTCCCGGCATCCGATGGCCGACCACCAGGAGTTCCTCACGGAGCTCGGCGCATTGCAGGCCCGGATGCTGCGCCAGGCCAGGAACGGTGAGACGGTGCTGGTCGCCGGGGCCAAGGCAGCTACCCGGACACCACCGGGCGGCTCGGGGCGCGGGTTCGTCCGCACCACTCTCGACGACGGCACCGGTCTTATCGACTGCGCCTTCGACATGGCCCCCGGGCCCGGCGGCCCGGCAGCGGCGGCCGGTCATGGGGCGTGCGCGCAGACCGTCCTCCACTCCTGGCTGCTGCTGGTACGCGGCACGGTCCGGCAGCACGGAGCGGGCAGCTTCAGCGTGCTCGGCGGCGCCGTCTGGAACCTCGCCGAACTGGCTGAACTGCGCCGCCAGGGCGGCCTGGAGGCGGTGACCGTGCGCCTCGCCGAGGGGTCCCGGTCAACTGCGGAGCCGGTCGACCCGGGCGCGGCGGCCCGCCCGGACGCGGCACACACCTCCGGGGCCGTGGCCGGCGCGCACCCGACGGACGCGGCGACCGCCGCACGGGGGCGCCCCAGTCGGCTGGAGACCGGGCAGGAACTGCCCCCGGACACCGGTCTCCAGCCGTCCGGGGTCCGCGCGGCCACCGTCCGCAAGCTCTGGCACGCGAGCCCGGGGAGCGTGGGATGAGCCCCGCGCCGGACCCGTCCACCACGCCGCCACCGGGCGAGGAGAACCCCGCCGTGCCGTCGGCGGCCACCGGTGCGCCACGGTCGCCCGGCATGCTCCATGTGCGCTTCCGGGACGCCGCTGACACTGCCGTGAGCGCCGAGGTGTACGAGGAACTCCTGGGACTGCTGGCGCAGTTCACCCCGGTCGTCGAGGCGCTGCCGCCGGACGCGGCGCTGGCCGATGTCCGCGGGGCGCGGCGCTTCTTCGGCCGGGACGCGGCGGGCATCGCCGAACTGGTGCGGCTGCGTGCCCAGGCGTGGCACGGCGTGCGGTGCACGATCGGCATCGGCGCCAATCCGCTGCTCGCGAGGATGGCGGCCCAGGAGGCCGCGCCCGGAGAGATCCGGGCCGTCCCCGGCGACCGGGAATCCGTCGCCGCGTTCCTCGCCGGCCGGCCGGCCTCCGCGCTGTCCGGGGTGGGGCCCGCGACCGCCCGCACCCTGTGTGCGTACGGTCTCGACAGCATCGGCCGGATCGCCGCCGCGCCGCCCGCGACCCTGCAGCGGATCCTCGGGGCGAAGGCAGGCCGCGCCGTGCACGAGCGGGCACGTGGTATCGATCCGACGCCGGTCCTGCCCAATGCCTCCGCCCGCTCGATGGGCGCGGAACACCGCTTCGCGCACGACGAACTGGATCCGGCGAGGCGCCGCCGGGCGCTGCTCTCCCTCGCCGACGACCTCGGGGCACGGCTGCGGACGACCGGGCAGGCGGCCCGTGCGCTCACTCTCACCGTCCGCTACGCCGACCGCTCCGTGACGACCCGCACCCGTCGGCTGGCCGAACCGACCGCGCACGGACCGGCGCTGACCGACACGGCCTACGTCCTGCACGCCGCACTCGGCCTGCAACGGGCGCGGGTACGGTCCGTCGCGCTGCGGGCGGAGGATCTGTGCCGCGCCGAACTCGCCACCCGCCAGCTGATGTTCGACCCGGCGGAGGACAAGGCGCACCGCATCGAGGCCGCCGTCGACCGGGCCAGGGCGCGCTTCGGGACCGCGGCGGTGCGGCCGGCGGCGAAGCTCGGCACCGGGCGGCAGCCGCCGTGGCCGGCCGGCAGGGCAGGCCCCCGGGCCGTTCAGCCGTAGAGGCGCTCGGCGTACCGCGGGCCGTAGTGCTCCTCCAGGGTTTCCAGCGGGAGGTCCTGGGCCTCGACGCCCTTGACGATCCGCGCCCGCGACGGCAGCGCGTCCGGCTCCCAGGTCTCCGGCTCCCACAGCCGCGAACGCAGGAACGCCTTGGCGCAGTGGTAGAAGACCTCCTCGATCTCCACCAGCAGGGCGAGCCGCGGTCGGTTGCCCTTGACCACGAGGTCGTCGAAGAACGGGGCGTCCCGCAGCAGCCGCGCGCGGCCGTTGATGCGGAGGGTGTCGCCGCGTCCGGGCACGAGGTGGTTCAGGCCGACGTAGGGATTGGTGAGGACGTTCGCGAAGCCGTCCAGGCGCCTGTTGCCCGGGCGGTCCGGGATCACGAGGGTGGTGTCGTCCAGGACATGGGTGAAGCCCGCGGGGTCGCCCTTGGGTGAGACATCGCAGCGGCCCCGGGCGTCCGAGGTGGCGATCAGGCAGAACGGGGAGCGAGCCAGCCATTGGCGGTCGAGGGCGTGCAGCCGGTCCCGGGTCTTGTTCGCGGCGTGCGCCGTCGGTTCGCCGATCAACTCGCGCAGCTCCGCCTCCGACGAGATCTCGTCGAGGCCCGCCAGATCCGCCTTCGTCACCGCAGTCTCCCCTCGGCCACCGGACCTTCACGTGCGTGACGGCCGTGCGATCGACTCTACGGGAGCCCTCCGACAACGCGGCCGGACGCGACGTGCGCGATGCGGGACGGCGGGTGACGCGGCGCGGACCCCGGACGTCCGGTGAGGGTTGTGTGCTGCTTCCTTCACCGTCACGTGGCTGGCCCTCGCTGCTTACCCGGCCGTAACTTTAACTTTCAGTCAACAAGCTTGGCCCTTGCGATCCGGATCGCAGGTGAACGGCTCACCGGGCACTTCGGAGACCCCTCACCCGCAAGGAGCACCGTATGAAGCTGCGTTGGACGCGTACGCTCACCCTGCTTCCCGCCCTCGCCCTGGCCCTCGGTCTCACCACGGCCACCCCAGCCGCCGCCGACGCCACCGTCAGCAGCGGCTGGAACAACTACTCCTGCAAGCCCTCCGCCGCGCACCCCCGGCCGGTGGTCCTGGTGCACGGCACCTTCGGCAACTCCGTCGACAACTGGCTGGGTCTCGCGCCCTACTTGGTGGCGCGCGGCTACTGCGTCTTCTCCCTGGACTACGGCCAACTCCCCGGCGTCCCGTTCTTCCACGGGCTGGGCGCGGTGGACGAGTCCGCACAGCAACTCGCCACGTACGTCGACCGGGTGCTGGGCGCCACAGGGGCCCGCAAGGCCGATCTGGTGGGGCACTCCCAGGGCGGCATGATGCCGCGGGTGTACCTCAAGTTCCACGGCGGCGCGGACAAGGTGAACGCGCTGGTCGGGCTGGCACCCAGCAACCATGGCACCGATTTGAACGGGCTGACCGATCTGCTGGATCAGTTCCCCGGCGCGAAGGACTACGTCGACGCCTTCACCCCCGGTCTGGCCGACCAGATCGCCGGGTCGGACACCCTCAACCGGCTCAACGAGGGCGGCGACACCGTCCCCGGCGTGCACTACACCGTCATCGCCACCCGGTACGACGAGGTCGTCACGCCCTACCGGACGCAGTTCCTCGACGGCCCGGACGTGCGCAACGTCCTGTTGCAGGACCTCTGCGCCGTCGACTTCTCCGAGCACGTGGCGATCGGCCTCTTCGACCGGATCGCCTTCCACGAAACGGCCAACGCGCTCGACCCGGCCCACGCGACCCCGACGAACTGCGCGTCCGGCTGACGCAGGGCGGCCCCGGCCCGCAACCGGGGCCGGGGCCACCTTGCGTGGCCGGGCGGCCGACCGCGTCACCGCGGCCGGCCGTCAGACTCAGCCGCGGAGCCGGGCGGCCTTGCGACGGCCGGTGGCGAACAGGAACGCGGCGCCGACGGCCAGTACGGCGGCGCCGCCGACCGCGAGCGGAGCGGTGGAGCTGTCGCCACCGGTCTCGGCCAGCCGCGTGCCGTCGACAGGCTTGCTGCCGCCGCCGTTGGGCTGCGGGGCGTTGGCGTCCCCGGCGTCCGCCAGGGCCGGGTCGTCCGCGCCGGCCGACGGGGCTTCGGCGTGGGTGTGGGCGTCGTCGTCGCCGTGCCCGTTGTGCTCGACGGTGGACTTGCCCGCCCCCGCTGCGATCTGGGTGTCGGTCGGCGCGGACGCCGACGGCGCCGGGGCCGCGGTCTGCGCGGAGCTGCCGGCTGCGCTGCCGCCGTCCTTGCCGAACACCACGTCGGAGCAGGTGTAGAACGCCTCGGGGCTGTCCGAGCGCTGCCAGATGCTGAAGATCAGGTGGCGCCCGCTCCGCGCCGGCACCTTGCCGTCGAAGACGTAGTCGCCGTTCTCCATCTTCGGGTCCGTCACGTTCACGAACGGCTTCGCTTCCAGGTCCGACCACTTCAGCGGCTTCGTCGGGTCGTAGCCGTCCTTCGTGATGTACAGCTCGAAGGAGCCCTTGTGGGGAGCGGTGCCCTTGTAGCGGAAGGTGTGGCCGCCGGCCTGCATCGCGCTCGACGGCCAGTCGGCGCGCGGCAGGTCCAGGCCCTTGTACTTGTCGTTCCCCGCGCTGCACAGCTCCCCGTCGGGGATGATCTCCTTCGACTTGCCCGCGGCGTTGGCGATGTTGACCGCGTTCCAGTCGTAGAAGGCCTGCACGCCGCTCGCCGCCACCGCGGCCTTGCACGCCGCGGACCGCGGGCTCTCGGGGCCCTCCGCGTAGCAGGCCGAAACCCGGCTGACCGGGTCCGTCATCGAACCGTGCGCGGCGGCAGGACCCGCGGCGAGAGCGGTGAGGGCGAGCGGGGCGATGCCCACCAGTGCGATCCCGGTGGCCTTGCGACGAGCGGTCATCGTGGGGGTCTCCTTCATCAGGTACATCGAGCGGGGTGAGGACGAAAAGGGGGCGGTGGGGGGTCGGAAGGCACAGCCGGTGCCGCCCCCCGGTGAACGGCGCCGACGGCACCCAACTCCGCCTTGCGAGCAGCACGCTAGCCCCGCTGAACAGCAGATTTGAGGGACGAAGGCCGATCCGGTGGATCCTTATGGTGCGGTTAAGGAAGGGCTAAGCGGGGGCACAGGCAGGGGAGGTGAAAAGGGGCATCCGGGGCGGGAGTTGCGGGGATGTGCCGCCCTCCTCCCGGACCTCTCGGGCTGCTCCGCCCGGTCCGGCCGACGCACCGTGCTCACCTGGCGCTTCCGTTGCTCCCCCCTGTGCGCTCTTGCGGGACGGCCTTCCGGGCTGCACGGTCGAGGAGGCTGCTCCCGGAGGCGTTGCCCGGACGGGAAGGTGGGAGGGCTCTGTGACCTTGTCATCACGATGGGCTCGCGAGACGTTCGGCGTCCTGGCGGGACCGCTCGCCGAAGCCGTGCCGGCCTGCCTCATACGTGCCCACGAACGCGCCAGGGACGGCCATCACGGTGTGCACACCCGGACGCTGGAGGCGTACGGGCACGGCTTGCACGCGGTGCAGTACGAGGGGCTGGTGGAGCTGGACCTGGGGTTGGAGGAGGTGCAGGAGGTGCACCCCGACCTCGGGCAACTGCCCGGGTGTCGGCCTGATGCTCGTCGCCTACGCGTGTTCCATGGACCGCGGCGTGATGCGTCTGGAGTGGGGATCCGCGGAGCGGAGAGCCGCCGACCGCCATCTTCTCCGGCACCACCACGAGCCGCTGCCGGTGCCCGTTCCCGGTCGGACGGATGGTGCATGACGCCGCCCTCGCCGCGGCCGTGACCGCTCAGGCGATCCAGCGGTAGCGCCGCTCCGGTCGGCCCGTGCCGCCGTAGCGGAGCGAAACTTCCGCGCGACCCGTTTCGGTGAAGTACTCCAGGTAGCGTCGCGCGCTCACCCGGGACAGCTCACCGGCCGCCGCGCATTCGGACGCGGACAAGCCCTCGGTGTGCCCTCGCAGGGTGCGCTCCACCAGTTCAGCGGTGTGCGCGGCAAGGCCCTTGGGCAGCCCCCGGGAGCCGGGCGGGCGGGTGCCGAAGATCTGGTCGACGTCCTCCTGGCTGGCTTCGCCCAGCCGGTCGAGCCGGGAGCGCACCGCCGCCACATGCCGCAACTGCTCCTGAAGAGAGGTGCGGTGGAACGGTTTGATCAGATAGTGCAGGGCCCCGGCCCGCAGGGCGTCACGGATGATGTGCGCATCGCGGGCGGCGGTGATGAACAGCGCGTCGACGGGCTGCCGCGCCTCGCGACCGGGCTCCCCGCGGGCCGCCTCCTCCCGGGCACGCAGTTCGCGCAGCACGCTCACCCCGTCCATGTCCGGCAAATACACGTCCAGCAGTACGAGATCGGGCCGCAGCCGCTCGGCCGCGCGCAGCGCCTCGGCGCCGCTGTGCGCCACGCCCGCGACGGAGAAGCCCTCCGTGGCGGCCACGTAATGGCTGTGGAGCTTGGCGACCATGAAGTCGTCGTCGACGACCAGGACCTCGGTCATCACACGCGCCTCTCCATGACCACAAGTTTCATAAGGACCCTTAATACCGGAAGCGAGACGCGAGGTTAACCCCCCGGCAACATGTGGCCCGCATCACACCGTCCACCCCCCGCCGGCCAACCACAGAAGGGTGGTGTCACCTGTGCGTCCGCGCACACCCCTCGCTCTGCTCGCGGCAGCGCTGCTGGTCCTCCTCGGGCCCCCGCTGCTCACCTCCGGCAGCGGCGCCGAGACCGGCACGCAGATTCCCGGCCTGAAGATCATGGTCCCCAACACCCCGGGCGGCGGTTACGACATCACCGCCCGTACGGCCGCCAAGAGCATTGAGGACGCCGAACTCAACCACAACGTCGAGGTGTACAACCTGCCCGGCGCCGGGGGCACGGTCGGACTGAGCCGGCTGGTCAACGAGCACGGCAACGGCAAGCTCGTGATGTCCATGGGGCTCGGGGTGGTCGGCGCGGTGCACACCAACCACGCGCCCTCCACCCTCGGCGACACCACTCCCATCGCCCGGCTGACCGAGGAACCGGACATCGTGGTCGTCGCCAAGGACTCGAAGTACAAGACCTTCGGCCAGCTGCTCGCCGACTGGAAGAAGCGGCCCGGCAAGATGCCGGTGGGCGGCGGATCCTCGCCCGGCGGCCCGGACCACCTGGCGCCCATGCTGATGGCCAAGGCCGCCGGCATCACCCCCAGGACCGTCAACTACGTGCCGTTCGACGGCGGCGGTGAACTGCTCGCCTCCGTCCTCGGCGGCAAGGTCGCCTTCGGCGTCTCCGGCCTCGGTGAGTACCTCGACCAGATCAAGTCGGGCGAACTGCGGCTGCTCGCCGTCACCGGCCCGAAGCGCGTCCCCGGATTCGACGCGCCGACGCTCAAGGAGTCGGGCGTGGACGTGGAGTTCACCAACTGGCGCGGCATCGTCGCCCCGCCCGGTCTGTCCACCACCGAACGCGACAAACTGATCCACCTGTTCACGAAGCTGCACGACTCCCCGCAGTGGAAGGACGCCGCCAAGCGCAACGGCTGGATCGACGCCTTCGCGACCGGCGAGACCTTCGGCCGCTTCCTGGACGCCCAGGACCGGCGGGTCGACAGGGTGCTGAAGGAGCTGGGGCTGTGACGACCTCCGAGACCGCCCGCCGTACCCTGCGCGAACGCCTGCGCGGCCGCTCCGAACTCGGCGTGTGCGCCCTGCTCCTCGGCCTCGGCATCCTGGTACTGACCGACGCCGTCACCATGGACACCGACTTCGCCCAGCGCGGCCCGGTGGGCCCGACCACCGTCCCGTTCGTCGTGGGTGCCCTGCTGCTGCTCGTCGCCGTCCTGCTCGCGGTGGACGTGCTGCGCGGCGGCCGCGGCGAGGCGGAGGGCGGCGAGGACGTCGATCTGACCGAGCCCGGTGACTGGCGCACCGTCGCGCTGCTCGTCGGAGTCTTCCTCGCCAACGCCGTCCTCATCGGCCCGCTGGGCTTCCCGATCTCCGGCGCCCTCCTCTTCTGGGGCTCCGCGTACGCGCTGGGCAGCCGCAACCTCACCCGCGACCCGCTGATCGCGGCCGGGCTCGCCCTGGCCACGTTCCTGGTCTTCAACAACCTGCTGGGCGTCCCGCTGCCCGGCGGCCCGCTGATGGGGGTGCTGTAACCGATGGACTCCCTGAACTCCCTCCTCGACGGCTTCGGTACGGCGCTCACCCCGCTGAACCTGCTGTGGGCCGCCATCGGTGTCCTGCTCGGCACCGCCATCGGCGTGCTGCCCGGCATCGGCCCCGCCATGGCGGTCGCGCTGCTCCTGCCCGTCACCTACGGACTCGATCCCACCGGCGCGTTCATCATGTTCGCCGGCATCTACTACGGCGGCATGTTCGGCGGCTCCACCACCTCGATCCTGCTCAACACGCCGGGCGAGAGCGCCGCCGTCGTCGCCGCCATCGAGGGCAACCCGATGGCCAGGGCCGGCCGGGGCGCCCAAGCGCTCGCGGCGGCCGCCATCGGCCACTTCGCCGGCGGCATGATCGGCACGATCCTGCTCGTCGTCCTCGCCCCCACGGTGGCCGCGCTCGCCGTCGACATCGGCGCCCCCGACTACTTCGCCATCATGGTCCTGGCGTTCATCGCTGTGACGTCCGTCCTCGGCAGCTCCCGCATCCGCGGATTCGCCTCCCTCCTGATCGGCCTCACCCTCGGCCTGGTCGGCCTGGATCAGATGACCGGCCAGCAGCGGCTGACCTTCGGCTCCCTGCAACTGGCCGACGGCATCGACGTGGTGATCGTCGCGGTCGGGCTGTTCGCCATCGGCGAGGCGCTGTGGGTCGCCGCCCACCTGCGACGCTCCTCCGGCGAGTCGATCCCCGTCGGCCGCCCCTGGCTGGGCCGCGCGGAGCTGCGCCGCACCTGGAAGCCGTGGCTGCGCGGGCCGCTGATCGGCTTTCCGTTCGGTGCCATCCCGGCCGGTGGCGCGGAGATCCCCACCTTCCTGTCGTACGTCACCGAGAAGAAGCTCAGCAAGCACCGCGACGAGTTCGGCCGGGGCGCCATCGAGGGCGTGGCCGGTCCGGAGTCCGCGTCCTCCGCGTCCGCGGCTGGCACGCTGGTGTCCATGCTGACGCTGGGCCTGCCCACCACGGCGGTCGCCGCCGTCATGCTGGCGGCCTTCCAGCAGTACGGCATCCAGCCGGGACCGCTGCTCTTCGAGCGGGAGCCCGACCTGGTGTGGGGCCTGATCGCCTCCCTGTTCGTCGGCATGGTGCTGCTGCTCGTCCTCAACCTGCCGCTGGCTCCGGTCTGGGCGAAGCTGCTGCGGATCCCGCGTCCGTACCTCTACGCGGGCATCCTGTTCTTCGCCGCGGTCGGCGCGTACGCCGTCGGCGGCGAGGCCCTGGACCTGGTGATCCTGCTGGTCATCGGCCTGATCGGGCTGGGCATGCGGCGCTACGGGCTGCCGGTGCTGCCCGCGGTCATCGGGGTCATCCTCGGCCCGGCCGCGGAGCAGCAGCTGCGCCGGGCACTGCAGATCAGCGACGGCAGTGCCGTCGGCCTGGTCAACACGCCGTTCGCGGCGACCGTCTACACCGTGATCGTCATCCTGCTGGCCTGGCCCTGGATCAAGCGGCTGGTGCCGCGAGGACGGAGCGGGCCGCGATCGGGAACGGGGTCCGGGTCGGGGCCCGGGTCGGGGTCCGGCTCCGGGGAGGAGACGGCCGGTAGCGGCGGCCGGTGAACGGTGGTGGCCGGCGGGGCGAACCCGCCGGCCACCACGTACAACCCGGCGGCGCTAGCGGCCTGTCGGGCGCTCGACCTCCCCGCGCATCCAGGGGCGGGGGGAGAGCTCAGCTGCTCCCCGGCCGTTGTCAGTGGGCGCTGGCACCATCGGTACATGACCACCGACCAGCCCGCCCGCCGGCGGGAAGCGCCACTGCCCGGTACGGACGCCGCCTACTGGGATTCCGCCGCCGAGACCTTCGACGACGAGCCCGACCACGGCCTGCGCGATCCAGCCGTCCGCGCCGCCTGGGCCGAGCGGCTGCGTTCCTGGCTGCCGTCCGGGCCGTCCGACATCCTCGATCTCGGCTGCGGCACGGGGAGTCTGGCCCTGCTCGCCACGGAGCAGGGCCACCGCGTGACGGGCGTCGACCGCTCGGCCGCCATGGTCGTGCGGGCACGCGCCAAGCTCGCCGGGCGGGAGGCGGACTTCCTCGTCGGTGACGCCGCCGCTCCGCCCGTGGGGGAGCGGCGCTTCGCCGTCGTCCTGGTGCGTCATGTCCTGTGGGCGCTCCCCGACCCGTCGGCCGCCCTGCGGCACTGGGCCGGGCTGCTGGCTCCCGGCGGTCGGCTGGTGCTGATCGAGGGCCGCTGGGGCGAGGCCGACCCGATCGGCCTCACGGCAGCTGAACTCATCGCCCTCACCGCCCCGTTGGCGGCATCCACCCGACTGGAAGACCTCTCCGGCGACCCCGTTCTCTGGGGCAAGGAGGTGCATGACGAGCGCTATGCCCTGATCGCCTGTCCGGACCGCACACCCGAGGCCACCCCACCGCGCCCCGGCGCCGCCGTCCGGCCCGCCCGGCACACCGAAGTCGTCGACGTCCACCTGGTGTTGCGCCGAGGCGACGAGGTGCTGCTCGCCCGCCGCTCCGGTACCGGCTATGCGGACGGCCTGCTGCACGCCCCGTCGGGACACGCCGAGGACGGCGAGGACGTGCGGGAGGCCATGATCCGCGAGGCCCATGAGGAGTTGGGGCTGCGGCTGACACCGGCCGATCTGCGCGTCGGCCTGGTCATGCAGCACCGCGCCCCGGCCCCGGCGCAGCCCCGCATCGGCTGGTTCTTCGAAGCGGCCCACGGCGCGGGCGGCGAGCCGGAGAACCGCGAACCGGACAAGTGCTCGCAGCTGGCGTGGTTTTCGCTGGACGCGTTGCCGGACGACATGGTCGCGTACTGCCGGGCGGGGCTGGACGGTCTGCGGGCGGGCCACCGATTCCTGCTCCACTGGCACCGGGCGGGCGACAGCATCGCCTACGATCCCTCGGTCCCCGGCCGCGCGGTCGCTCTGGACGGGCCGTAGCCGCAGGGGTGCCCTCAGCCCGGGTCGCGGTCCCGGCCTCGCTGAAGGTCGCGCACACACCGCCATTCGGCGCCGAACGGGCGGTAGCCGAAGGCCCGGTTGATGGCGAGCATCGGGGCGTTGGTGGCGTCGTTGCCGGTGAAGGCGGCGGTGCATCCGGCGTCCCGGGCGCGGCGCAGCGAATCGGTCTTCGCGAGCCGGGCCAGACCCCTGCCCCGGAAGGCGCGTCGGGTGCCGGTCATCCCCGAGGAATAGCGGCCGAGGCCGTCGACCTCGGCCAGGGTGTAAGCCGCGACGTCCCCGTTCACGGTCACCACCGAGCTGAGGTTCCAGTCGATGTCCGGGTGCTCCCAGGTGTGCAGCAGCCAGTCCTCGTAACCCATGGCGTCGCACGCGACCTCGCCCGGCTCGTCCGCGGTCGCCTCGGCGTCCGCCTCGAACAGCGGGCGCGGGTCTGCCCCGAAGTCCGCGCCGGTGCGCAGACGGACGCCGGGCGGCAGCGGGGAGGGGAGGGGCGGCAGGTCGGCGGCCCGCAGATCGAGACGGAGGAAGCGGGCCGGGCGGGTGCGGCGGTAGCCGCGGCGCTCCGCGAAGGCGAGGGAACCGTGCTCGTGGACGGCCCAGGCGTACAGATGGGTGGCGCCGGCCTCGGACAGATGCGCCTCGGCCGCGGTCAGCAGCGCCGACCCGACGCCCCGGCCCCGGTGCTCCGGGTGCACCTGCGGGGTCGCGGCGCTCCGCCCCGGCAGGCTGCTGTCGTACAGCAGGGCGCTGCGGACGGCGCCGACGATCCGGCCGTCCAACTCGGCGACGAACAGCCGCAGATGCTGGGCCGCCGGCGCGCAGGCGACATCCCAGGCGATGCCTTGCGGAGTGGAGAGGAGGTACGGCAGCGCGGCACGCCGCAGGTCTGCCACGGCCTTGGCGTCGGCGGGCCGGAATTCGCGCACGGTGAGCGTCATGGCTGCGGACGGTACGCCGCCCGACCCTTCTCTGCCTCCCTATTTCCACCGGAAGATGCCCGGTTGCCCAGCGGCGGCGGCACCCGCCCCGCAGCCGCCCGGAGCGGTGCCGGCCGCGGCGCGAAAGCGCCCCGATCCCGGCGCGGCCGGCGCTCCTGGCGCACAATGGGTGCGACAAAAACCGCGCACCGGCGGATGCCCGCACCCCACGCACCCGCCCGGCCCCCCACCAGCACCAGGAGCGCCACCGTGTCCCCCCAGACCCTGACGATCACCATCGACCCGGACGCGGCCGACGCGCCGTACGAGCAGGTACGCACCCAGATCGCCGACCAGGCCAGGGACGGTGCTCTGCCGGTCGGCTACAAGCTGCCGACCGTCCGCGGCCTGGCCGAAGACCTCGGTCTGGCTGCCAACACCGTCGCCAAGGCCTACCGCGCCCTGGAATCCGACGGTGTGATCGAGACCCGGGGCCGCAACGGCAGCTTCATCGCGGCCGCAGGCGAGGCCGCCGACAAGGAAGCCGCCGCGGCCGCCGAAAGCTACGCCCGGCGTGCCCACCGGCTGGGCCTGGACCGGCGCGCCGCCCTCGCCGTCGTCGAGGACGCCCTGCGCGCGGCCTACGGAACCAGCACCTGACCGCACCCAGCGCCACCCTGAGACGACCCCGCCGCCGGCTCCCCGGCGAGGCGCCCCTCCACCCCGAAGGAATCGCATGCCCAGTCAGCAGGCACTCGTCCGCCGCCCCTCCCCGCGCCTCGCCGACGGCCTGGTCACGCACATCGACCGGCAGCCGGTCGACGCCGCCCTCGCCCTGCGCCAGTGGGAGGGCTACGTCCAGGCGCTCCGCGACCACGGCTGGCACACCACCGAGGTGGACGCTGCCGACGACTGCCCGGACTCCGTCTTCGTCGAGGACACCATGGTCGTCTTCCGCAACGTCGCGCTGATCGCCCGCCCCGGCGCGGATGCCCGCAAGCCCGAGACACACGCCGCACGGGCCGCGGCCGAGGCACTCGGCTGCTCGGTCAACGAGGTCCGGGCGCCCGGCACACTCGACGGCGGCGACGTCCTGAAGATCGGCGACACGGTCTACGTCGGCCGCGGCGGGCGCACGAACGCCGACGGCGTACGTCAACTGCGCGCCGCCTTCGAGCCGTTGGGTGCCCGTGTGGTCGCCGTGCCGATGAGCAAGGTGCTGCACCTGAAGTCCGCGGTCACCGCACTGCCGGACGGCACCGTCATCGGCTATCCGCCGCTCGTCGACGACCCGGCCGCGTTCCCGCGCTTCCTGCCGGTCCCCGAGGAGGCCGGGGCGCATGTGGTGCTGCTCGGCGGCGGCAGGCTGCTGATGGCCGCCAGCGCGCCCAAGAGCGCCGAGCTCTTCGCCGACCTGGGCTACCGCCCGGTCCCCGTGGACATCGGGGAGTTCGAGAAGATGGAGGGCTGCGTGACATGCCTGTCCGTACGTCTGCGCGAGCTGTATGCCTGAGCGCGCATATCGTGGCGGTATGAGCAACCTCGATCTCCGGCCGGCACCCAACCTGTGCGGGGGAAACGGCCGTACGGGACCGGTCCGCGACGTCCAGCCCGGCAAGCAGGTGCCCCTCGGCGAGAGCACCGTCGTCCGCCGGCTGCTGCCCAACCTCGGGCGGCGGATGGTCGGCGCCTGGTGCTTCGTCGACCACTACGGTCCCGACGACATCGCCGACGAGCCCGGGATGCAGGTGCCACCGCATCCGCACATGGGCCTGCAGACCGTCAGCTGGCTCCACGAGGGGGAGGTGCTGCACCGCGACAGCCTGGGCAGCCTGCAGACCGTACGGCCGCGCGAGCTGGGCCTGATGACGTCAGGACAGGCCATCTCCCACTCCGAGGAGTCCCCGCACGGCCACCCGCGGCTGCTGCACGGCGCCCAGCTGTGGGTGGCACTGCCCGGCGAACACCGCCATGCAGCGCCGGCCTTCGAGCACCACGCCGACCTGCCCGTCATCACCGGTGGGGGCGGCCTGTCCGCCACCGTCATCCTCGGTGAGCTGGCCGGTGCCACCTCGCCCGGCACCACCTACTCCCCGCTCGTCGGCGCCGACCTCACCCTCGCCGCTGGTACCGACGCGCGCCTGCCGCTCGACCCGGACTTCGAGTACGCGGCGCTGGCCATCTCCGGGGAGACCGAGGCCGACGGTGTGCGCCTGGCGCCCGGTGCTCTGCTCTACCTCGGCTGCGGACGCACCGAACTCCCCTTGCGATCCGAGGACGCCGGCAGCCTGATGCTGCTGGGCGGCGAGCCGTTCGAGGAGGAGATCGTGATGTGGTGGAACTTCGTCGGCCGTACCGGCGAGGAGATCGCACAGGCCCGCGCCGACTGGATGGCCGGCACCCGCTTCGGTGAGGTGCACGGCTACGACGGCGCCCGACTGCTCGCGCCCGAGCTGCCGCCGGTGCCGCTGAAGCCGCGAGGAAGGGCACGCTGACCTGCGGGCATGGTCGGGAGCGTGGGCTGCCGGAGCACGCGTTCAGTGCCTGAACGGCTGCTCATGCCCTACTTCAACGGTAAGCAGCGCACGCCCCTGCCGCCACCCTGCGCGCTCCGCCACCTCGTATGCCCGCCACACGCCTCACATCTGCTGCGGGAAGACGTAATAGGACTCCAGCGGGCCGCCCGCGATGTGCACCAGCCTGACGAAGGACACCTGATCCTCGTCGTTCGACAGGTGATCGAGCACTCTGGTGTCGATACAGACGCCGTTCACCCTGAACTCGGGCTCCAGCCGTTCCCTGAGGAACTTCTCCGGGTCGGCGCTCAGGATTTCCCACTCTCCTTCGCCGAGTTCTATGTCGAAGATTTCGAGGGGATACGATTCCCCCTCGCCTTTCCGGACCGCCTTGGCCATGGCGCGCTCCTTCCGAAGAGAGCTCTCCCCTCCTTTCAGCTTGCGCCCTCCAACAGCCTGGGCAAGTCGAGCGAACGGGCGGCCGCGGCTTCTCCCGTGGGCGGGAAGCGCGGGTGCGCGACCGGGAATTCGCACCACGGCGCGGCCCTCACAGATACATCCCCGCGTCCGCCCCCGCGTCCTGGGCCGGGACCGAGGCGGGACGGGTGCCGCGGCGCAGGGCGAAGAGTTCGGCGAGGGAGGCGCCGTCGCGGCCGATGCCCTCTTCGGTGCCCAGCCAGTTCACCGCTTCGGTGCGGGTGAGCGGGCCGACCTCGATGCGGGCCAGGCAGCGGCCCGGGCGGACCACCGCGGGATGCATGCGCTCCAGGTCCTCGTTGGTGGTGACGCCGACCAGGACGTTGCGCCCCTGGCCCAGCAGACCGTCCGTCAGGTTGAGCAGTCGCGACAGTGCCTGGCCGGCGGTGTGCTTTGCCTCGCCGCGGATGAGTTCGTCGCAGTCCTCCAGGAGCAGCAGGCGCCAGCGGCTCTTGCCCGTGCCGTCCTCCTCACCGATGGCGATGTCCATGAGGTAGCCGACGTCGTTGAACAGCCGTTCCGGGTCGAGCACGCAGTCCACCTGGCACCAGTCGCGCCAGGAGCGGGCGAGGGTGCGCAGCGCGGAGGTCTTGCCGGTGCCGGGCGGGCCGTGCAGCAACAGCAGCCGGCCGGCGATCTCCTCCGGCGCCACCTTCATCAGCCGGTCCATGGCATCGGCCACCGGCGCGGTGTAATTGGGGCGGATCTCCTCCCATGTGCCCGCGGAGATCTGCCGGGACGTCCGGTGCGGGCCGCGGCGCGGTGAGAAGTACCAGAAGCCCATCGCGACGTTCTCCGGCTGCGGCTCCGGTTCGTCCTCGGCGTCGTCCGCCGCCTGCCCCAGCACCTTCTGGGCCAGCTCGTCGCTGACGGCCGTGACCGTCACATCGGCCCCGCGGTTCCACCGGGAGACCAGCAGGGTGAACCCGTCGCCCTCCGCGAGGGTGGCGCTGCGGTCATCGTCGCGGGCGGAGCGCAGAATGCGCGTGCCGGGCGGAAGCAGGGTCAGCCCGGACTTCACCCTGTCCACGGAGCGGCTGCGGGCGTACGGCTGCTCTCCCTTGGCGAACCGCCCCAGGAAGAGCGCGTCGATGACATCGGAAGGGGAATCGCTGTCGTCCATGTTCAGACGGATCGGAAGGGACTCCTCGGCGGCGGACGGCTGGACGTGATCGGCAGACATGCCGCCATGATCTGTCACGGCACCCGGTCCGGCACGTGGATTATCCCGGTGTTTTCCCCGGACAGAACAGAACCGTTACGTGGAAACCGGGCGCCGGGGCCGCGGGACGCCCGCAAGCGCCCCGGGCGATGTGCCGCCCGGGGCGCCGAGGGGACCGTGTTACGGGACGATCTTGAGCAGTTTGTTCGGCGATCCGGTGCCGGGGTTGGTCACGACTCCGCCGGTGGCGCCGTTCGTCAGGGCCGAGGCGACCGCCGCAGGGGTGGCGGTCGGGTGGCCGGCGAGGTAGACCGCGGCGGCGCCCGCCACGTGCGGGGACGCCATCGAAGTGCCGGAGATGGTGTTGGTGGCGGTATCGGTGGTCTTCCAGGCACTGGTGATGCTGCTGCCGGGCGCGAAGAGGTCCACGCGCGAGCCGTAGTTGGAGTAGCTCGCGCGCGCGTCGGTGGAGGTCGTCGCGCCGACCGTGAGCGCCTCGGGGACGCGCGCCGGCGAGTAGTTCTGCGCGTTCGCCCCCGAATTGCCGGCGGCGACGGCGTAGGTCACCCCGCTCTTGATGGAGTTCTGCACGGCGGTGTCCAGGGCCGCGTCGGCGCCCCCGCCCAGGGACAGGTTCGCCACCGAGGGGCCGCTGTGGTTCCTGGTGACCCAGTCGATGCCCGCGACGACCTGGGCGGTGGTCCCGGAACCCGCGTTGTTCAGCACCCGCACCGCCACGATCCTCGCCTTCTTGGCGACGCCGTAGGAGGTCCCGGCCGCGGTCGCCGCGACATGGGTGCCGTGCCCGTTGCCGTCCTGGGCGGTGTTGTCGTTGTCGACGGCGTCGTAGCCGTTCGCCGCCCGCCCGCCGAAGTCCTGGTGGGTGACGCGGACGCCGGTGTCGATGACGTAGACGGTGGCGCCGGAGCCCGCGGTGTCCGGGTAGGTGTACTTCTGGTCGAGCGGCAGGTTCGTCTGGTCGATCCGGTCCAGTCCCCAGGACGGCGGGTTGGTCTGGGTGCCCAGGGCGTGCAGTGTGCGGTCCTGGAAGACCTGGTCGACGGCCGGGTCCGCGGCCAGCCGTCTCGCCTGCGCGGCGGAGAGCGTGGCGGCGTATCCGTTGAGGGCGGCCGTGTAGGTGCGCCGCACGGTGCCGCCGTACTCGGATATCACGCTTCTGCCGTGCGCCGAGGCGGAGGTGAACCCGGCGTCGCGCTTCAGGGTGACGAGGTAGCTGCCGCGCACCGCGTCGGCGGCACCGGCACCCACGACGGTGCCCTCGGCGGGCGCCGCGTGGGCGGGGAAGGACAGGGCGCCGAGGGCGGCGGCTGCCGCGGTCGCGGTGAGCGCGGCGGCGATCCGCAGCCGGGCCGAACGGTTCGGGGTGGAGCGCGGGGTGGTGTTACGCATCACTGCCATCGCGAGGGAGTCCTCCTCATCGGTGGCGCGCCGTGGTGCGCGCGCGAGGGATGTGGCGTACGGAGCCGTACGCGCCGGGCGGTGCGGAGGTGTCCGCTGACCACCCGTCAAAAGGTTGGGCGAGCAGGGCGCATGTATCAACACTTCTGTCGGGATGTCATATGCACGTCATAGCAAAGCAATGTCAGCTCCGACATGGCGGACGAGATCCCCATGGATCGTCAGATTTGCCGTGAAGCATGCATCAGCTTTGGCATGGACACTTCCGGTTACCGGTGAGTCCTGCTACCACGGATGAGGCAGAGACCCTGCTGAGGGAGGTTCCATGAGACTGTCCCGATTCGCGGCCACCACGGCCGCCTTCTTCGTCACCACGGCGCTCGCGCTCACCGGCACGAGCGCCGCCGCATCAGGCCGACAGGCCGCAGCCACCGGCTATACGGCCCTGGGCGACTCCTACTCCTCAGGAGTCGGGGCCGGCAGTTACGACAGTGCGAGCGGCGACTGCAAGCGCAGCACCAAGGCGTACCCGGCCCTCTGGGCCGCGTCGCACTCACCCTCGTCCTTCCGGTTCGCCGCATGCTCAGGTGCTCGTACGGGTGATGTCCTGAACAGCCAGCTCTCCTCGCTCGACAGCTCCACCGGGCTTGTCAGCATCACCATCGGCGGCAACGACGCGGGCTTCGCCGACACCATGACGACCTGTGCGCTCAGCTCCGAGAGCGCATGTCTGGCACGCGTCGCCCAGGCCGTCGACTACGTCCGCAACACCCTGCCCGCCAAGCTCGACGGGGTGTACACCGCCATCTCGCAGAAGGCCCCCTCCGCCCGCGTCGTCGTCCTGGGATACCCGCACTTCTACAAGATCGGCGGCAGTTG
The DNA here is from genome assembly GCF_043201875.1 of Streptomyces sp. NPDC048248. Taxonomy (NCBI): domain Bacteria; kingdom Bacillati; phylum Actinomycetota; class Actinomycetes; order Kitasatosporales; family Streptomycetaceae; genus Streptomyces; species Streptomyces sp. NPDC048248. The sequence continues at coordinate 364,804 of NZ_JBICZL010000008.1, read as the reverse complement.
CATCGCCGGTCTGTCGGAGAAGTCCCGTACCGCGATAAACGGCGCCGCCGACGAGATCAACGGCGTCACCGCCAAGCGCGCCGCCGACCACGGCTTCTCCTTCGCCGACGTCAACACCACCTTCGCCGGCCACGAACTCTGTTCGGGTGCCGCCTGGTTGCACAGCGTGACCTACCCCGTCCTGGAGTCCTACCACCCCACGGCCACCGGACAGTCCAGCGGCTATCTGCCCGTGTTCAGCGGCGCCGCGTAGATCTCCCGCATTCCCGAAGCCGAGGAGGGGCCGGAATCCGGGCCCTCCTCGTGTTCCCGACGCCCGTGGCGCCAGGTGACCTCCCCCGCCCGACGGGCAATCAACTTGCCCTGGTCGATGCCCTGTACGCGATGTTCCGTATGGTGTTCGTCAACGTCGAAGCGAGGCAGGTGGATCCGTTGGGCGGTCTGCACGCGTGTCCTCCAAGAGAGATAGGGTTACCCTGCCCGGGCCGGGTGCCCTCGTACGGGTGGGGAGAGTCATGGAACAGATAACAGTGCGTAGCAGGGCGCGAGTCCCTGCCATCAACTGCGGTAGCGGCGCGTCCAGTGCGCGCCTCGACCGTCATCTCGCGGTGCTGGGCGGCCCCGCCGTCCCGCAGCGTGAGGCGCAGGGTGCGACGTCATTGATGCAGGAGCTCACCGCTCGTGATCACTCGCGCACGAGAGGGAGCCGCGGCGCCAGGGTCTCGCTGTTCGCACCGCTGCGCAGGCTGCGGCGTTCGCTGTTCGGCGGCCACGGCTGACCGTAGTACCCCTGAAGTAAATACCTCGGGCGACCACACCGTCCCGGCGCAGCGCTGCGATCCGATCGCGCATCAGGCCAAGGGCGTCACGCAGCGCGTCGGTGTGCTCGCCGGAGGCAGGAATCCTTCTCCGGAGCGCTCTGACGGCCTTCCCCTCACCCGGAGGCCGTTCGGTGCCCGGATACGAACCACCCGTCCCCGTGGCGGGTGGTTCTTTCTTTCCCCGTGACCGCCGCCGGCGCCTGGCGAGGCGCCGGCGGCGGTGCCCGTTCTTCGACGATTCCTGTCGATCGGTAACTCCGCTGTCACCCCGCGCTGTTGACGAAGCAACCATTCCGGGCCAGGGTGCTGATCGCTTGCGCCGTACAACTACCTCATTCCCGGAGGCGTTTGTGTGCGATCTGCACGACCACCACGAGCACGACGACCCCACCCTCACCTCGTCCGCCGGTGGCCTCAGCCGGCGCCGGATCATGCAGCTGCTCGGCGCCGCGGGCGTGGTCGGCGGGGTGACGGCGGGCGGTACGGACCCGGCCATGGCGGCGGCAGCGGACACCGCCGATGCGGACGGCGGATACCGCGCGCCCGCCGATCTGGCGAAGGACAGCCCCGCCAAGGACGCCGCGCTCGACTGGATCGACCGTAAGGCCGCCGCCATCACCGGCCTCAACGACGAGATATGGCAGCACGCCGAGCTCAGCCTCCGGGAGTGGAAGTCCTCGCTGGCGCAGGCCGAATTCCTGGAACGAGCCGGGTTCGACGTGCGCTTCGGCACCGCGGGATTCCCCACCGCCTTCACCGCGACCTTCCGTCAGGGAAGCGGCGGCCCGGTACTCGGCTTCAGCGGGGAGTACGACGCGCTCCCGGGGCTCTCCCAGCACAAGGGCGTCGGCCACCACGATCCGCAGGAGTACATCCACGACCCGTTCGCCCCTGGCTACGGCCCGGGTCACGGCTGCGGACACTGTGCGCTGGGCACCGCTGCCGCGGCGGCGGCCGCCGCGGTGGCGCAGGCTGCCCGCACCCACCGCTTGCCGGTCACCGTGAAGTTCTTCGGTTCCACGGCCGAGGAGCAGTTGATCGGTAAGACGTACGCGGTCAGCAAGGGGGTGTACGACGGCCTGGACGCCTTCCTCGACTGGCATCCGTCGACGTCCAATGCCACCGGCTGGGGCACCACCACCGCGATGACCGCGGTCACCTTCACCTTCCTCGGGGTGGCCGGACACGGCGGCACACCGCTCGGCAACAAGAGCGCGCTCGACGCCGCCGTGATGATGGCGACGATGTCGGAATTCCTGCGCGAGGAGAACCTCGCGCCGTCCGGCCGCCTGCACTGGGTCATCAACAACGGCGGTGACATCCCCAACGTCACCCCCGAGATCGCCGAGATCTCGTACTACGTGCGGGAGGGCAGTCCCGAGCGGGTGCAGGTGCTCCTGGACAAGGTCATCGCCATTTCCGAGGCCGCCGCGAAGGCGAGCCGCACCCGGGTCCAGCACAAGATCACGTCGGCCTGCTGGAACCAGTTGCCGTCGCGCTCCTTCGCGGAGCTGATGCACGACAACATGCGCACCATCGGCCCACCGGACTTCAGCGCCGGCGCGCAGCGGCTCGCGAAGGAACTGCAGAAGTCGCTGGGGCTGCCGCAGAAGGGCCTGCACGACGAGATCGGTGCTCTGACCCCGCCCAACCCGGTTTTCATGGGCGGAGGTTCGACCGATGTCGCGGACATCAGCTGGCAGGTCCCCACCGTCTCGATGGGCGCGGCGCTGGCCCCCGTCGGCACCAAGATGCACACCTGGTCCACGGCGTCCTGCTCCGGCGCCGGGCCCGGTCACGCGGCGCTGCTCGCCGCCGCCAAGTACCTGGCAGCGACCGCCGTCGACCTGCTCACCCAGCCGGCCCGGCTCAAGGCCGTCAAGGACGAGTTCGCCCGGCGCACCAAGGGCGTGACCTGGCGGACCGCGCTGCCGGACGGCTATGAGCCCCCGATGTACGAGCCGCCCGCCTGGTTTCTGGAGCGGACCGGGCAGCACTGGCCTCCGAAGAACATCACCTGGCCGCCGAAGCGGGTGGTGAGCCAGGAGACGTTCTCCTCGCTTGGGCCGGAGTTGGCGCCCCAGGCGTGAGCGGAGGCGTGGACGGGCGCCGGGGCGCGCGCCCCGGCGCCTCACAGCAGGGCGAACTGCCCTTCGGGGCCCTCTTCGTGGTGGTCGAGCACGGATGCCGGACGCCGCGCGGAGAGCGGCGCGGGGAGGACGCCGGCCGCCCGCAGCTCGGCCGCCCCGATCCCCGGTGCGTCGGCGGTCCGCCGGCGCAACTCCTCGACGGGCGCGCTCAGTTCTGCCAGCAGGGCCAGGACGGTGATCAGCTCCAGCAGGTCCGAGGTCCACTCCTGTGGCCAGGTCGCGGGGCGCAGTGCCGCCAGCGAACCGGCCTCGGCGGGCTCCGCGCCCGCGCCGGTGCGCTGCGCGAACCAGGCGTCGAGGACGCGTACACCGCCGGCGTGGTAGTCCCAGGCGCCCGGTGGCACCGGAGCGATCCGCCCGCTGCCCAGCAGCAGCGCCTCCTCGTCCCGGTCGTAGTCGAGCGTCTGCGGCAGGCCGCGTTCGGGGAGAGCTGAGCGTACGTAGGGCCGGCGGCCGCCCGGCATCCGGGGCCGCTTCGCCGCGCCCGGGCCGTCGGCTGACCCTCCGCCCGTACGGGCGCCGCGGGTCTGCAGCCACAAAAGCCGTCCCCCGAGGGCCACGCCGTCCTCCCAGACGGCCGGATCGGCGGGGAGCGGCACCACGCAGCCGTCGGGGGAGTGGTGGGCGCTCGCGGTGATCCAGGCGAGGAGTTCGGCGGGGGCGGCGGGGCGGGCAAGACGGCGGCCGAGCAGGTCGAGCAGGCCCGGTGCGAGGTTCGGCTCGATGCCGCCCGGCCGCCGGTGGAGCGGGTGGATCCGGCCGGGGCGGCCGGCCGGGGACCGGCCGTCCGGGAGCACCGCGGAGCACACCACGGCGGGGCCCGGCACCTGGGGCACCGCTCCCCACGCGACCGCGAACAGCTGGCGGTCGTCGGCCACCCGCCACAGCTCCGGCCGGGCGGTGTCGATCAGCCGATGGTCGGGCAGCAGCCATTGCTGGTCGAAGGGGCCGTGCAGCACCCGCTGGGGCGCGGGGCACGGCCCGCCCGCCCGCAGCAGCCGTTCGGTGGGGGTCGCCTGGCCGGGCAGCTGTCCGACGGCGGAGTGCAGCGTCCGGGCCCGGGACGGCCGGAACAGCCGCTCACGGGCCGTCGCGTCCTCGGCCGCCACCAGCCGCTTCCAGCGGGCCGTGAGGACCGCGGGGTCAGGGCCCATGACCCAGGAACGGCCGAGCCGCAGCGGCGCCACGGACCACGGCATCAGATCGGACAGCCGTGGCGCGTCCTGCTTCGCCGTCACGCGGAGCCCCTCCCGGACCGTTCGGTTGACCCCGGCATCGTAACCACGGGCCGGTGGCCGCGCCGGAAGCGCGCACCCCTGAGCACTCCTGCCCACGCGCCCTTCCGGTAACTGATCTTGGAGGGGTAGCGTCCACGCGGTACGCCCGATGCGCGGTGCGGCGTGGCTCCGCCCTGCGCGTGGGACCAGCTCAGGGGAGGACCGCCATGTCGGACACCGTCTCCCCCACGCCTGACCGGCGCGGGGGAACCCCCATCGGCGCGCGCGCCGCGGCACGGCTCGACCGGCTGCCGCCGTCCCGATGGCATCGCCGGATCACGCTCATCGTCGGCATCGGTGCCTTCTTCGACCTCTACGAGATCTTTCTCGGCGGCGTGCTCGGTGCGGTCCTGGCCGAACAGTGGCATCTCGGGCACACCGGGAAGTCCTGGGTGATCGCCTCGGGATTCCTCGGCATGTTCGTCGGCGCCAATGTGCTGTCGGTGCTCGCCGACCGCTTCGGACGGCGCCGGATGTTCATGGTGAATCTGGGCGCGTACTCGCTGTTCTCCCTGCTGTGCGCGTTCGCCCCGAACTTGGAGTGGCTGCTCGCGCTGCGCTTCCTCGCCGGCCTCGGCCTCGGCGCCGAACTGGTCCTCGTCGACACCTATCTCGCCGAGTTCCTCCCGCGCGCGGTCCGCGGCCGGTACATCGCCTATGCGTACACCTTCGGCTTCCTCGGGGTGCCGGTCGCCGCGCTGCTCGGGGCCCGGCTGGTGGCCGAACAGCAGCTGCTGGGCATCGAAGGCTGGCGCTGGCTGCTGGTCGGCGGCGCGCTCGGCGCCGCCTTCATCCAGCTGATGCGCAGCCAACTCCCCGAATCACCGCGGTGGTTGACGGTGCGCGGGCGGACCGGCGAAGCCGACAGGATCGTGTCCGGCATCGAGGAGCGGGTGGCGCGGGAGACCGGCACCAGCCTGCCGTCCGTCCCGGAGGTGGAGACCGTCCCGGAGCGGAAGGTGCCGCTGGGGGAGATGTTCCGCGGGGACTTCCGCCGGCGCACCGTCATGTGGTGGATCTTCCAAGTCCTGCAGACCGTCGGCTACTACGGCTTCGGGTCGCTGGCACCGGTGGTGCTCACCGAGAAGGGCCACACCGTCACCGCGTCCTTGCTGTACGCGGCGCTGAGCTTCTGCGGCTATCCGCTCGGGTCGGCGCTCTCCATCCCGCTCATCGACCGGATCGAGCGCCGCACGCTGATCATCGCCTCCGCCCTCGGCATGGCCGGCTGCGGCCTGGCCTTCGGATTCGCCTCCGCCACCTGGGCGATCGTCGCCTTCGGCTTCGGCCTGACGGTGTGCAGCAACGTCTTCTCCAATGCCTTCCACGTGTACCAGACCGAGATCTTCCCGACGGGGCTGCGCAGCAGCGCGATCGGCATCGCCTACTCGCTGTCCCGGCTCACCTCGGTCGTGCTGCCCTTCGTGGCGCTCAGTGTGCTGACCGACCTCGGGGCGGCCGCGGTGTTCGCGGGTTCCGCGATGTTGATGGTGCTGTTGTGCCTGGACGTGGCGCTGTTGGGGCCGCGAAGCACGGGGCGGAGCCTGGAGCGCATCTGAGCGCCCTCCCGGGGCTGTTCCGCTCCCGTGCCGCAGCCGTGCCGGACCGGCACGGTCAGTGCGCGTCCAGGGTGACCGTGAAGGAGAAGCGGTCGCCGCGGTAGCGGATCCGGGCGACGTCGACGGCCTGGCCGGCCTCGTCGTAGGTGATGCCGGTGTAGTGCAGGATCGGGCTCAGCAGCGGGACCCCCAGCAGCCGGGCGGTCTCCGGATCGGCCAGCCGCGCCTCGACGGTGTCGGTGATCCGGCTGATGCGGACGCCCACGGCGTCCCGCAGTACCTTCGTCATCGGCCACCGCTCCAGATCCGCCGGGTCGATCTTGGCGGCGACATCGGGCCGGACGTAGTTGCGCGCGTGGTTGGTGGGTTCACCCGTCTCCTCGTCGCCGCGCAGCCGGCCAAATCCGGTCACCTCCGCGCAGTCCGGGAAATACTCGGCCAGTTCGGCGGGCACCGGCACCGGCCCGTGCTCCAGCAGCGTGCTGGTCATCCCGGACTGCTGGGCGACGATCGCGTCCACCGAGCCGAGCAGCCGCACCGGCGAGCCACGCTGGGCGCTCGGCTCGATGAAGGTGCCGCGGCGCCGGTGCCGGCTGATCAGGCCCTCGGTCTCCAGTTCCTTGAGTGCCTGGCGCATGGTCAGCACGCTCACGCCGTAGTGCGCGGCGAGTGCGTCCTCGGTGGGCAGCCGCAGCGGCGCGTCCGGGGACCGGCCGAGTATGGAGGCGCGCAGGGACTGCGAGACCTGGTACCACAGCGGCAGCTTGCGGTTCAGGGCGAGCGAGTCGGGAGCGAAGGTGTTCACAGGGCGTTCCCCGGTCTCACGGGCGGAAGTGGCGCTGGAGACCCTGCCATACGTCGTCGTAGCCGGTCTGCAGATGCTCCGCGTCCCGGGCCTGCTCGGTGAGGGTCAGCGGCCAGCGGGTCTCGAACATGAAGGCCAGGCCGTCGTCGATCCGCTGCGGCCGCAGCTCGGCGGCGCTCGCCTTGTCGAAGGTCTCCCGGTCCGGGCCGTGCGCCGACATCATGTTGTGCAGCGAGCCGCCGCCCGGCACGAATCCCCCTGGGCCCGAGGTCTTCGCGTCGTAGGCGCCCTCGATCAGTCCCATGTACTCGGTCATCACATTGCGGTGGAAGTAGGGCGGCCGGAAGGTGTCCTCGCCGACCAGCCAGCGCGGCGCGAACACCACGAAGTCCACACCGGCGAGGCCGGGGGTGTCGGACGGTGAGGTGAGGACCGTGAAGATCGACGGGTCCGGGTGGTCGTAGCTGATCGAGCCGATGACGTTGAAGCGGTGCAGGTCGTAGACGTACGGCAGGTGGTTGCCGTGCCAGGCGACCACATCGAGCGGCGAGTGGTCGTAGGTAGCGGTCCAGAGGTTGCCGCAGAACTTGTTGACGACCTCGAACGGCCCCTCGATGTCCTCGTAGGCGGCGACCGGGGCGAGGAAGTCCCGAGGGTTCGCCAGTCCGTTGGCGCCGATCGGGCCGAGGTCGGGGAGCTGGAAGGGCTTGCCGTAGTTCTCGCAGACGTAGCCGCGCGCGGTGTCGTCCAGCAGCTCGACGCGGAAGCGGACGCCGCGGGGGATCAGCGCCACGTGGCCCGGTTCGGCGCGCAGCAGGCCGAATTCGGTGCGCAGCAGCAGCCCGCCGCGCTCCGGGACGATCAGCAGCTCGCCGTCCGCGTCGCTGAACACCCGCCCCGTCATGGAGGAGTTGGCGTGGTACAGGTGCACGGCCATGCCGGTGCGCTGTGTCGCGTCGCCGTTGCCGCCCAGCGTCCACAGGCCGTCCAGGAAGTCGACAGGGCCGGCCGGGTCGGGCAGCGGGTTCCAGCGCAGCCGGTTGGGGTCGGGGACGCAGTCGGTGAACGGCGCCGAGCGGATGGCGCGCCGCTCGGCGCGGACGAACGGCGGGTGCGCGGCCGAAGGGCGGATGCGGTAGAGCCAGGAGCGGTGGTTGTGGGCCCGCGGTTCGGTGAACGCCGAACCGCTCAGCTGCTCCGCGTACAGGCCGAGGGGGGCGCGCTGGGGGGAGTTGCGGCCCACCGGCAGGGCGCCGGGGAGAGCCTCCGAGCTGTGCTCGTTGCCGAAGCCGGAGGAGTACCCCAACCCTTCGGCCGTCTTCCTCGCCTGCTCGTTGCCCGTACCTGTCATCGCGTGCTCCCGCCGCTCAAGGAATCCTATGCAAGACCTTAGGATTGCTGCGGGAGCCCGTCAACGGAGACTTCCCGGCCGACCTGGCCGGATCTCTCCCGGCCCCGGCCGTGCCGGTATCCGCACGACCTGCTGTCGTCCGACCGAACCGAGGGCAGGATGGACGGGTGCAGCAGCCCACCCCGCCACCCGCCCCGCTCCGGCGCGTCCCCGTCCAGCGGCGCAGCGCCCAGCGCCTCGCGCGCATCCTCGACGCCTGCGCCGAACTGCTGGAGGAGACCGGATACGAGGACCTCAGCACCCGCGCCGTGGCCGGCCGGGCCGGGGTCCCGATCGGCTCCGTCTACCGCTTCTTCCCCCACAAGCGGGCCATGGCCGAAGCGCTCGCCCGGCGCAACCTCGACGCCTACGCGGACCGCATCACCGCTCGGCTGAGCGCCTCCGCCGAGCCACTGGCGTGGCGGCACGCGATGGACGTCGTGCTCGACGAGTACCTCGCCATGAAGCGGACGGTGCCGGGCTTCGCCCTGGTGGAATTCACCGTTCCCGCCCCGCAGGAGTCCCGGCAGGCCAACTACGAGGTGGCCGACCGGCTGCGCGAGCTGTTCGCCGGCCGGCTCGGCCTGGACGCCACCGACGAGGGGCTGCGCACCGCCTTCCTCGTCGCCGTCGAGACCGCCGACGCGCTGCTCCAGCTCGCGTTCCGTACGGACCCGGGCGGCGACCCGGCGATCATCACGGAGACCGGGCACCTGCTGCGGGCCTACCTCGGGCGGTATCTGGACGACGGCCCCGCGGGCGGCTCGGGCAGTGTTGACGTCAGGGCCGCTGATGGGCCTGATGGGCCGGGCGGAGGGATCGGCGCGGGCTGACGGCGGGCTCGCCCTCCCGGGCGGCCTCCGCGCGCGGTGCGCGCGCCCGTCACGGGGGCCGGTGGTGCGCCCTTCTCCGGCGAATTTCCGCCGGTGGGCTTCCCTCATGCGTACCGGTCGGTATGGTCGGTGCGTACGCGCACCGCCGCCGCCGGCACCGTCCCCGGGAGGGACCGATGAGTCGTACCGCCCTGCGCATCTGCCCGCTCTGCGAGGCCACCTGCGGGCTCAGCGTCACCGTCGAGGAGGACATCGCCGACGGGCGGGAACTGCTCGGTCAGGGGCGCATCACCGCAGCCCGTGGCGATCGCGACGATGTCTTCAGCAAGGGGTTCATCTGCCCCAAGGGCGCCGCCTTCGGCCAGCTCGACGCCGACCCCGACCGACTGACCCGCCCCCTGGTGCGGCGCGACGGGCAGCTTCGGGAAGCCGGCTGGGACGAGGCGTTCGCGGCCGTCCAGGCGGGACTGCGGCCGGTGATCGAGGAACACGGGGCGAACGCCGTCGCGGTCGTGCTCGGCAACCCCAATGTGCACACCGTCGCCGGCGCGCTCTACCCACCGGTCCTGCTCAGCACCCTGCGGACACGCAACGTCTTCACCGCCTCCACCGTCGACCAGATGCCCAAGCACGTCTCCAGCGGCCTGCTCTACGGTGACCCGCTGGCCATCCCCGTGCCCGACCTGGACCGCACCGACCACCTCGTGGTGATCGGCGCCAACCCGCTGGACTCCAACGGCAGCCTGTGCACCGCACCGGACTTCCCCGGCCGGCTCAAGGCGCTGCGGCGGCGCGGCGGGCGGCTGACGGTGATCGACCCGCGGCGCACCCGCACCGCCCGGATCGCCGATCGCCATCTGGCGATCCGCCCCGGCACGGACGCGCTGCTGCTCTTCGCCATGGTGCAGGTGCTCTTCGACGAAGGTCTGGTGGACCTGGGGGAGCGGGCCGCTCACATCGAAGGGGTCGCGGACGTCGAGCGGCTCGCTGCGGAGTTCACCCCGGAGGTGGTGGCGCCCGCCTGCGAGGTGCCAGCGGACGAGATCCGGACGCTGGCCCGGGAGCTGGCGGCCGCGGAGCGCGCGGCGGTATACGGCCGGATCGGTGCCAGCACCGTCGAGTTCGGCACCCTCACCTGCTGGCTCGTCGATGTGGTGAACATCCTCACCGGCAACTTCGACCGGCCGGGCGGCGTGATGTTCCCGCTGTCCGCGACCGGCGCGGCGCCCCGGCCGCCGAAGCCCGGCCGGGGATTCGCGCTCGGCCGCTGGCACAGCCGCGTCTCCGGCCACCCCGAGGCCAAGTCCGAGCTTCCGTTGGCCGCGCTGGCCGAGGAGATCGACACGCCGGGGGCGGGGCCGGGGCACCCGGGGGCGCCGGACGGCCCGGTCCGTGCGGTGATCGCCATCGCCGCCAACCCGGTGCTGTCCGCCCCGGACGGTGAACGGCTCGACCGGGCGCTGGCCGGTGCCGACTTCATGGTCAGCGTCGACCCCTACCTCAACGAGACCTCGCGGCACGCCGACGTCGTCCTGCCGCCGCCACCGCCCTCCCGCAGCGCGCACTACGACTTCGCCTTCAACGCCCTCGCCGTCCGCAACCAGGCCCGCTACACCCGGGCCGTGCTGCCGCTCGGCGAAGGGCGGCCCGACGAATGCGAGATCCATGCCCGGCTGATCCTGTGCGCGGGCGGCCAGGACGGCGCGGACCCCGGCCTGGTCGACGCGATGGTGATCGACGCGGCGCTCGGCAAGGCCGTCGCCGACCCGCACTCCCCGGTCCACGGCCGGCAGCCGGCCGAACTCGCGGCGGAGCTGACCGGCGAGAGCGGCGCCGAACGGCGGCTCGACATGATGCTGCGGCTCGGCCCGTACGGCGACGGCTTCGGCGCGGACCCCGAAGGGCTCACCCTGGCGCGACTGCTGGAGCGCCCGCACGGCATCGACCTCGGTCCGCTGACCCCTCGGGTGCCCGGCGTCCTCAAGACCCGCGGCGGGACCGTCGACCTGTGCCCGGAGCCGATCAGGGCGAGCGAAGCGGCGCGTCTGCGGACGACCCTCGCCCGGCGCCCCGAGGGCCTGTTGCTCGTCGGGCGGCGCCATCTGCGGTCCAACAACTCCTGGATGCACAACCTCCCGGCGCTGACCGGTGGCAGCAACCGCTGCACCGTGCAGGTGCACCCCCAGGACGCGGCGCGGCTGGGCCTGACCGACGGCGGCACGGCGCTGATGAAGGGGGACGGTGGAGAGCTGGAGGTGCCGGTGGAGGTCACCGACGCGGTGCGGCCCGGCGTGGTGAGCATGCCGCACGGCTGGGGGCACGACCGGCCCGGTACGCGGATGGGGGTGGCGGCCGCCGACCCCGGACGGAACGTCAATCAGCTCAACTGCGGCACCCGGCTGGACGTCCTGTCGGGGACCGCGGTGCTCAACGGGCTGCCCGTTCAGCTCGCCCCGGCGCCCTCGATCCCCGCCGCTCGCTCATGACCTGGTGTTTTGCTCGTATTGCTCGCACGTCAAGACCTTGTTAACGAAAGTTTGCGGCACCTAACGTCGCCACGACCGCCATCCCCGGTGGGTGTTCAAGGGCGAACGTGAGGTACCCCAATGCTGACAATCCTCGGATTTGTCATGATCGCCACCTTCCTGGTGCTGATCATGATGAAGAAGATGTCACCGATAGCAGCGCTCGTGCTCATTCCCGCTCTGTTCTGCGTGCTCGTGGGACAGGGCGGGAATCTGGGCGACTACGTCCTCAAGGGCATCGGTGACCTTGCCCCCACGGCCGCGATGCTGATGTTCGCCATCATCTATTTCGGGGTGATGATCGACGTCGGGCTCTTCGACCCGATCGTCCGCGGCATCCTGCGGTTCTGCAAAGCCGACCCGATGCGGATCGTGGTCGGTACCGCCGTGCTCGCAGCGATCGTCTCCCTCGACGGGGACGGCTCGACCACGTTCATGATCACCGTTTCCGCGATGTATCCGCTCTACCGCAGGCTGAAGATGAGCCTGGTGGTCATGACCGGTGTCGCCGCCACCGCCAACGGCGTGATGAACACCCTGCCCTGGGGCGGCCCCACCGCCCGCGTCGCCACCGCCCTCAAGCTCGACGCCGGCGACGTCTTCGTCCCGATGATCCCGGCGCTGGCCGTCGGCCTGGTCGCGGTGTTCCTCCTCGCCTACGTCCTCGGCCTGCGTGAGCGCAAGCGGCTCGGCGTCCTGACGCTCGGCGACGTCGTCGAGGAGAAGGAGACCGAGCAGGTCCTGGTCGGCGCGGGCGGCGGCAGCGCCACCGCGGCCGGGGGCGGCAACGCGTTCGGCAAGATGTTCCGGAAGATGGCCGCTTCCGGCGGCGCGGGCTCCACCGCCACTGCCACTGCCACCGGTGACGACGACACCACCGACGGCCCCGACGGCAGCTTCCAGGGTCTGGACCCGCAGCGCGCCACCCTGCGCCCCAAGCTGTACTGGTTCAACGCCGCGCTCACCGTCGCGCTGCTCACCCTGCTGATCATGCAGACGATGCCGATCCCGGTGCTCTTCCTCATCGGCGCCGCCATCGCGCTGACCGTCAACTTCCCGCAGATGAAGGACCAGAAGGCCCGGATCGCCGCGCACGCCGAGAACGTCCTGAACGTCTCCGGCATGGTCTTCGCCGCCGCGGTCTTCACCGGCGTGCTCACCGGCACGGGCATGGTCGAGCACATGGCCCGCTGGCTGGTCGACGGCATCCCGGACGCCCTCGGCCCGCACATGGCGATCGTCACCGGCATCCTGAGCGTCCCGCTCACCTACCTGATGTCGAACGACGGCTTCTACTTCGGCATCGTGCCGATCCTCGCCGAGGCCGGCGCCGCACACGGCGTCGCCCCCATCGAGATCGCCCGTGCCTCGCTCGTCGGCCAGCCGCTGCACATGTCGAGCCCGCTGGTGCCCGCGGTGTTCGTCCTCATCGGCATGGCCAAGGTCGAATTCGGCGACCACACCAGGTTCACCATCAAGTGGGCCGCACTGACCTCCCTGGTGGTCCTGTGCGCCGGTCTTCTCTTCGGCATCATCTAGGCGCAGGAACCCCTTGCCGCAACACCCCCCACACACGGAACGGAACAGCGCACCGTGACGGCACCCGCGAGGCCCGGCAGGAGCTGGCTGCTGCGTCTGGTCATCACCTTCTCCTTCGCCCAAGGAGCGGTGAGCATGGCCAGACCGGCCGTCTCCTACCGGGCCCTCGCGCTGGGCGCCGACGAACAGGCCATCGGCGTCATCACCGCCGTCTACGCCCTGCTGCCGTTGCTCGTCGCCGTCCCGCTCGGCCGCCGCACCGACCACGGCCGCTGCGCGCCGCTGCTGGTCGTCGGCGTTGCCCTGATCAGCGGCGGCTGCGCACTCAGCGGCCTCGCCGGCTCGCTGCCCGCGATGGCCGCCTGGAGCGGCGTGATGGGCCTGGGGCACCTCTGCTTCGTCATCGGGGCCCAGTCGATCGTCGCGCGCCGCAGTGCCCCCGCCGAACGCGACCGCAACTTCGGCCACTTCACCATCGGCGCCTCCCTCGGCCAGCTCGTCGGCCCGATCGCCGCCGGCCTGGTCATCTCCGAGCACGACGGCGCGATGGCCCCGACGAGCGCCACCGCACTGCTCGTCTCCGGCGCCGTCGGCGCGGTCTCCTACGTCGCGCTCTGGCGCCTGGAGCAGCGCACCCCGCCCTCCGCAACCGGCGCCACCGCACCCGAGCCGGCCGGGTCGCACGTCCCGGTGCGCGCCATCCTGCGCACCCGGGGCGTACCCGCCGGCATCTTCATGAGCCTGGCCGTGCTCTCCGCGACCGACATCCTGACCGCTTACCTCCCCGTCATCGGCGAGGACCGCGCCATCGCCCCCACCACCGTCGGCCTGCTGCTCAGCCTGCGGGCCGCGGCCACCATCGCCTGCCGGCTCGTGATGACGCCGATGATCCGGTGGCTGGGCCGCACCGCGCTGATGGTCGGCAGCTGCGCCCTGGCCGGCCTGCTGTGCGGCGGCATGGTGCTGCCCGTGCCGGTCTGGGCGCTCGCCGTGATGCTCACCGCGCTCGGCTTCTGCCTCGGCGTCGGCCAGCCGCTGTCGATGACCACCGTCGTCCAGGCGGCGCCCGACCGGGCCCGCTCCACGGCCCTGGCCCTCCGCCTCACCGGCAACCGCCTGGGCCAGGTAGCCGCCCCCGCAACCGCGGGCCTGCTCGCAGGCGTCGCGGGGACCGCCGCACCCTTCGTGATGCTCGGCGTGCTCCTGCTGGCCTCCGCCGGAACCGCGGTCGGAAAGAGCAGCCGCACCAGCGGCTCGCCGCCCCCCACGGCCGGCCACGTCCCCCGGCCCACGGACGGCACCTCGCCGGGACCCGTCCGGGACGGCTCCGGCCGGGCCGAGCGGTAGCTCCGTGGCCGTCGCCTCCCCCGCCGCGGCGTCCGCCGTCGGTCCTTCGTGCTCCGGTGCGCGTGACCGAGGGCACCCGCCGCATTCCCTGGCGCCCGAAAACTACCGACGCTAGTTTAGGAGGGTCCGGGCGGACGGCCGTGACGCCCACGGTCCCGACGGACACCCCAACGGGGATGACCACCAGCCGTCTCGGGAGGACCACGACGTGAAGCAGCACGACGCGATGTACATCGACGGAAGCTGGCGGCCCGCCGCGGGGAGCGGCACGATCGACGTCGTCAATCCGGCCGACGGCGAGGTCATCGCAGCGGTCCCGGCCGGTTCGGCGCAGGACGTGGACGCCGCCGTCCGGGCCGCGCGCGCCGCACTTCCCGCCTGGGCCGCCACCCCGCCCGCGGAACGCGCCGACCTGCTGACCGCGCTGCGCGACCAACTCGCGGCGCGCGCAGAGGAGATCGCCGAGACCGTCACAGCCGAGCTGGGCTCGCCCCTGGCGTTCAGCGCGGCCGTGCACGCCGGCGTCCCGGTCGCGGTGTGCGGTTCCTACGCCGAGCTGGCCCGGTCGTACGCCTTCGAGGAGAAGATCGGCAACTCCACCGTGCTGCACGAACCGGTCGGCGTGGTGGGCGCGATCACGCCGTGGAACTATCCGCTGCACCAGGTCGTCGCCAAGGTCGCGCCGGCGCTCGCGGCGGGCTGCACGATCGTGCTCAAGCCCGCCGAGGACACCCCGCTGGTGGCCCAGCTGTTCGCCGAGTGCGTCGACGCGGCGGGCATCCCGGCAGGTGTGTTCAACCTCGTCACCGGCCTCGGTCCGGTCGCCGGCCAGGCGCTGGCCGAGCACGAGGGGGTCGACCTGGTCTCCTTCACCGGCTCGACGGCCGTCGGCAGGAAGATCGGCGCGGCCGCGGGCGCCGCGGTCAAGCGGGTGGCGCTCGAACTGGGCGGCAAGTCCGCCAATGTCATCCTGCCCAGCGCCGACCTCGCCAAGGCGGTCGGTGTCGGCGTCGCGAACGTCATGGCCAACTCCGGTCAGACGTGCAGCGCGTGGACGCGGATGCTGGTGCACGAGGACCAGTACGCGGAGGCCGTGGAACTCGCCGTGACCGCGGTCGCCAAGTACGTGCCGGGCGAGCGGGTCGGCCCCCTGGTCAACGCCAAGCAGCGCGACCGGGTGCGCGGCTACATCGAGCAGGGCATCGCCCAAGGCGCGAAGGTCGTGGCAGGGGGCCCGGAGGCGCCCCGGGAGACCGGCTACTACGTGGCCCCGACCGTCTTCGCGGACGTCACACCGGAGATGACCATCGCCCAGGAGGAGATCTTCGGACCGGTGCTGTCGATCCTGTCGTACGCGGACGAGGAGGACGCCGCCCGGATCGCCAACGGCACCGTCTACGGGCTCGCGGGCGCGGTCTGGGCGGGCGAGGCGGAGGAGGCGGTCGCGTTCGCCCGCCGGCTCGACACCGGCCAGGTCGACATCAACGGCGGCCGCTTCAACCCCCTGGCACCGTTCGGCGGTTACAAGCAGTCCGGTGTCGGGCGCGAGCTGGGCCCGCACGGCCTGACCGAGTACCTCCAGACCAAGTCGCTGCAGTTCTGAGGCGCCGGGGTGGCGCGACGCGCTGCGGACCGCGGCGTCGCGGTCCGCAGCCGTGAGTCGGTGAGCCACGGGGGCACGCGGCGGCCGGTGGGCCGTCCGCCGCGTGCCCGCCGCCCCGTCCTGCCATTCCCGCCCGGCGTACCGCTCCTGCTTTCCTAGGTTCCGTCCGAGCCGCCCAACGCCTCTGTTCGCTTCTCTTTCCCGTCTCGAGGAGATCCCCGTGGTCCGCGCCGCCCTCCTGTCCGCCGTCAACGCCCCGCTCCGGGTCACCGAGATCGACCTGCCGGAGCCCGGTCCGGAGCAGGTCCGCATCCGTCTCGCCGCCGCCGGCGTCTGCCACTCCGACCTGTCGCTGTCCAACGGCACCCTCCGCCAGCCCGTCCCGGCGGTCCTCGGCCACGAGGGCGCGGGCACCGTCACCGCGGTCGGGCCCTCGGTGACCTCGGTGGCCCCGGGTGACCAGGTCGTCCTCAACTGGGCGCCGTCCTGCGGCGACTGCCACTTCTGCGGCCTCGCGGAGCCCTGGCTGTGCGCCAACTCCGGTCTCGCCGCGAACGCCCCGTACGCGCACCTCGCGGCCGACGGCAGTGAGCTCTACCCGGGCCTGGGCACCGCCGCCTTCGCCGAGGAGACCGTGGTCCCCGCGCACGCCGCCCTGCCGCTGCCCGACGGGGTGCCGCTCACCGACGCGGCGCTGCTGGGCTGCGCGGTGCTGACCGGCTGGGGCGCGGTGCACCACAGCGCCCAGGTGCGGGCGGGGGAGTCCGTCGCCGTCTTCGGTGTCGGCGGCGTCGGCCTCGCGACGCTCCAGGCGGCACGGATCGCGGGTGCGGGCACGATCGTTGCCGTGGACGTCTCGCCGGAGAAGGAGGAACTCGCGCGCGCGGCGGGCGCCACCGAGTTCGTGGTGGCGGGCGAGGACACCGCCAAGCGGATCCGCAAGCTGACCGGCGGCTTCGGCGCCGATGTCGCCGTGGAGTGCGTGGGCCGCGCCGAGACGATCCGTACGGCCTGGTCGTCCACCCGGCGGGGCGGCCGCACCACGGTCGTCGGGATCGGCGGCCAGGACCAGCAGGTGACCTTCTCCGCGCTGGAGATCTTCTACTTCGGCCGCACGCTCTCCGGCTGCGTCTACGGCAACAGCGACCCGGCACGGGATCTGCCGGTCATCGCCGAGCACGTCCGCTCGGGCGCGCTCGACCTGTCCGCCCTGGTCACGGAGCGGATCTCGCTGGACGGCATCCCCGACGCGTTCGACGCGATGCTGGCAGGCAAGGGCGGCCGGGCGCTGATCGTCTTCTGACGGGACGCGGCGGCGGGGCGGACCGCGCGACGGCCGGCCGGGGCGGAGTCCAGCGCTCCGACCGGCCGGCCCGGCGGGCGGGGAAAACTGATGCTGCGCGGTCCGTTGACGCCGTACCGGCCGGTCGGTACGGTCGCCCGACATCTTGGCGCCGCCCCCCCATCCCTCCCCGCACCCACCGGAGTGTGCACGCATGGACTCGGCCCCCTCCGCGACACAGGGCAACAGCAGCACGCCACCCTCCGCCCGGAACCGCCGCAAGGTCGCCACCGCCGCGGCCCTGGCCTCCGCCGTGGAGTGGTACGACTACTTCGTCTTCGGCATCGCCGCGGCGCTCGTGCTCGGCGACTCCTTCTTCCCCTCCGGCAGTGAGGCCGCGGGCGTCCTCGCCGCCTTCGCGACCTTCGCCGTCGGCTTCCTTGCCCGCCCCGTCGGCGGCGTCATCGCCGGCCATCTGGGTGACAAGAGGGGCCGCAAGCCCATGCTGGTCCTCGCGCTGACCGTGATGGGCGTCGCCACGACCGGTATCGGCCTGCTCCCTTCGTACGACAGCATCGGGATCGCCGCACCGATCCTGCTCGTCCTCCTGAGGGTGCTCCAGGGCATCGCGGTGGGCGCCCAGTGGGGCGGCGCGATGCTGATGGCCACGGAGTACGCCCCCGAGGGCAAGCGGGGGCTCTACGGCTCGCTGGTCCAGCTCGGTGTCCCCATCGGCGTGGTGACCGCCAACTCCGTCTTCCTGGTGGCCGGTGCGGTCACCGACGAGCGGACCTTCGGCAGCTGGGGCTGGCGGATCCCGTTCTTCATCGGCATCCTCGTGCTCGTCCTCGCCCGCTACATCCACACCCGGGTCGAGGAGACGCCGGAGTTCAGGGCCGCCGAGAACGAACTGGCCGCCGCCGAGGCGTCCGCCGACGCGCAGCGCTCGCCGCTGGGCACGATCATGCGGCACCACCTGGGCACCGTCCTGCTGGCCGGCGGCTCCTTCGCGGTGAACACCGCCACGTTCTACATCCTGATCACCGGGGTCCTGGACTACTCCACGCGCGAACTGCACATGGAGCGCACCTCGGTCCTCACGGTGTCGCTGCTCGTCAGCCTCACCCAGCTCGCCCTGATCCCGGCCTCCGCGGCGCTCTCCGACCGCATCGGCCGCCTGCGGGTCTACGCCGCGGGCGCCGTCGGTCTGCTCATCTGGGCGATCCCGATGTTCCTGCTCATCGACACCGCGTCGCTGGCCTGGATGGCCGTGGGCACGTTCGTCGGCAGCTGCTTCCTGAGCATCATGTACGGTCCGCAGGCCGCCCTGTTCGCCGAGCTGTTCACCGCCGAGATGCGCTACACCGGCGCGTCGCTCGGCTACCAGATCAGCGCCATCCTGGGCGGCGGGCTCGCGCCGTTCGTCATGGTCCTGCTGCTGGAGGCGACCGGCACCTCGATGTCGGTGTCGGCCTACATCATCGGGCTGTCCGTCATCGCGCTGGCCTCCATCTGGCTGCTGGCCCGCCGCGCGGCGGCGTCCCGTACGACCGTGGACGGTGCACCGAAGGCGGCGACCGCAAAGGGCTGACGGCCGGCAGGGCTCAGACGGCGGCCCGGCCCGGCTCGGGGCCCTCCGGTGCCGGGCCGCCCGGCTCGAAGGCCCGCTCCGGAGCGGGCGGCGGATCTCCCGCGCCGGGCACGGAGCCGGGTGCCCCTGCCCGGCGCAACCGGGGGAACGCCGGTGCCGCCGCCAGGAAGGCCAGCGAGACGAGGACGAACGGCCAGGTGAAGGTGTGACCGCCGGACGGGGCGAAGACGGCGGCCATCGTGGCGCTCAGGCCGGTCGCGGTGACCGCGCCGGCCAGGGCGTAGGCCAGGCTCCAGGCGTCGGCGGCGAGGAACACCCCGCACAGCGCCATCGCCACGAGCACCCCGTTGTAGCCCATCGTGCCCTCGGCCACCTGCTTCGCGGGTGCGCCCAGAGCCCAGGCGGTGAGGATGCCGACGCCGCTGCCCAGGCACGCCATCACGCCCGCGAGCCGGCAGGCGGCGAAGATGCCGAGCAGCAGGATCACGCCGACGTACCACTGCGGCATGAAGAAGATCTGCGCGATGTTGGCGAAGAACGCGCGCCACAGATCGGATCCCGCCAGCGCGGTGGGTCCGCTCGCGGGCCTGGCGAGTGCGGCCAGGCTCGCACCGTGGTGCCAGACCCGCTCGAAGCCCGGCGCTGCGATCGTCGCTGCGCTCGCCATCAGGCAGTACGGCAGGGTGAGTGTCGGCAGGCCCCAGGTGGCCAGTATCCGTGCGGCGGCGCCGGTGACGATGGTGACCACCACGCTCCCGGCGAGCGCCAGCACGGCGGTGGAGAGGTGGTCGGCGCCGAGGAACACGGCGAGCGCGACGGCCACCAGGCAGGCGTTGAAGCCTTCGAGGCCGGCCGTGACACGGCCGCCGTCCACGCCCAGGAGCCGGGCCGTCGCGGTACCGACCGCCGTGCCCAGCAGCCCGTACAGCGCGAACTCCCAGCCCGCGGCGCACAGCGCGAGCGAGATCACCGCACCGGCCCACGCGCTCCGCAGGAAGACGACCTGCCCCTTCCCCCGGAACACCTCGGTGACAAAGCGTCCGTAACCCGCGGTGAATCGACCGCACTTGGCCGTACTCGGCTCGCGCACGCCGCCTCCATGCCTCCCGCACCACGCCCTGCCCGCCAGGGACTGCTGGATTTTAGAGCCGCCCGCCGGCGCGGTGACACGGGGCCTCGGTGGTACGCGGGAGGAGCGCGGCTCCGGGGCATGCGGATGCGGGCCGGAGCGGGCCGCATCCAGGGGTCCCGCCACCAGGGCCTTCCATTCGGATCAGGCCGGGGGGACCAGCTCCGGGTGTTGCAGCGCGAGCCCGTCGACGAGGGCCTGCAGACCGGTTTCGAACGCGCCCTCGTCCACCTGGCGTTGGTGCTCGGCCAGGAGGTGCGCCTGGCCCAGGTGGGGATAGTCGGCGGGGTCGTACGCGCCGGGGTCGTCCACGAAGCCGCGGGCGAACGAGCCCAGTGCGGAGCCCGCCACGAAGTAGCGGACCATGGCGCAGACCCGGGTCGCCTGGGCGGGCGGCCAGCCCGCCTCGACCATGCCGCCGAACGCCGCGTCGGCCATCTTCAGGCCGGCCGGGCGGCGGCCGGGCCCCTGGGCGAGGAACGGCACGACGTGCGGGTGCGCGGCGAGCGCGGCGCGGTAGGAGCGGGCCCAGCCGAGCAGTCCGGTCCGCCAGTCCCCGCCGGTCTCGAACGCCGAGACGTCGACCTTCGCGATGACCGTGTCGGCGACGGCGTCGAGGATCTCGTCCTTCGTCGTGAAGTGGTTGTAGAGCGAGGGGCCGCTCACGCCCAACTCGGCCGCGAGGCGCCGGGTGGACAGCGCCGGCAGCCCTTCCGCGTCGATGAGAGCCAGCGCCGTGGTGACGATGCGCTCACGGCTCAGGAGGGGCTTGCGGGGTCGGGCCATGACGCACATAGTAGAGGCTGCCCGCCAAAAACTAGCAGTGCTAATTAACGCTTCGGGGTGATGCGGTGAGCGGACGCCGCGCCGCCCGAGCCGTCGCAACTGCGCACGTCACCGAGGGGTCCTGATGAACCTGGAGCTCAGCGAGGAGCAGACCGCCGTCCGGCAGCTCGCCGAGGATTTCGTCGGCCGCGAGATATCCCCGCACGTCACCACCTGGGACCGCGCCGAACAGGTCGACCGCGGCATCGTCAAGAAGCTCGGCGACCTCGGTTTCCTGGGCCTGACCGTCCCCGAGGAGTACGGGGGCTCGGGCGGTGACCACCTCGCCTACTGCCTGGTCACCGAGGAACTGGGCCGCGGGGACTCCTCGGTGCGCGGCATCGTCTCGGTCTCCCTGGGGCTGGTGGCCAAGACCATCGCGGCCTGGGGGGACGAGGCGCAGAAGCAGGAGTGGCTGCCGAGGCTCACCTCCGGGGCGGCGATCGGGTGCTTCGGCCTGACCGAGCCGGGCACCGGATCCGACGCGGGCAACCTCGCGACCCGCGCGGTCCGCGACGGCGGCCCCGGCGGGGACTGGATCATCGACGGCGCCAAGACCTTCATCACCAACGGCACCTGGGCCGACGTCGTGCTGCTCTTCGCCCGCACCGGCCCCGAGCCCGGTCACAAGGGGGTCAGCGCCTTCCTCGTGCCCACCGACAGCCCCGGTCTGGAGCGCCGCGAGATCCACGGGAAGCTCGGCCTGCGCGGCCAGGCCACCGCTGAGCTGGTCCTGGACGGTGTGCGGGTACCCTCATCCGCCATGCTCGGCCCCGCCGGGAAGGGGTTCTCGGTCGCCATGTCCGCGCTGGCCAAGGGCCGGATGTCGGTGGCCGCCGGCTGCGTGGGTATCGCGCAGGCCGCACTGGACGCGGCGGTCGGCTACGCGGGCGAGCGCGAGCAGTTCGGCAAGCCCATCGCCGGGCACCAGCTGGTCCAGGAGCTGATCACCGACATCGCCGTGGACGTGGACGCCGCGCGCCTGCTGACCTGGCGGGTCGCCGACCTGATCGACCGCGGGAAGCCGTTCGTCACCGAGGCGTCCAAGGCCAAGCTGTTCGCCTCCGAGGCCGCGGTGCGGGCCGCGAACAACGCCCTGCAGGTCTTCGGCGGTTACGGTTACATCGACGAGTACCCGGTGGGCAAACTGCTGCGGGACGCCCGCGTGATGACCCTGTACGAGGGCACCAGCCAGATCCAGAAGCTGCTCATCGGCCGAGCGCTGACCGGCGTCTCGGCCTTCTGACCGGCCGTCGGCCCCGCATCGCCGCCCGGCCGCCCGCCTCCACCGCGCCGCTAAGCGCTTGCTCAGCGGCGCGGTATGGTGTTCGATCCGTCGGAGGAGAGTCCCTGGCGGAGCGAGGAGCGTGCGCGATGGGTGCGGAGGCGGAACGGGCGGCCGAGGCCGGCGAGGAGTGGGCCGATGTGACCCCGGACGCCGCGCGGCGGCTGGTCTGCGCCGCCGTCGAGGCGTTCGCCGAGCGCGGCTATCACGCCACCACCACCCGCGATATCGCGGGCCGGGCCGGGATGAGCCCCGCCGCGCTCTACATCCACTACAAGACCAAGGAAGAGCTGCTCTACCGCATCAGCGGCAATGGCCACGAAAAGGCGCTGCGCATCATGGGGGCCGCCGCCGAGGCCGAGGGCAGTGCCACCGAGCGGCTCCGCGACGCCGTGCACGCCTTCGCCCGTTGGCACGCCGAGCACCACACCACCGCCCGGGTCATCCAGTACGAACTCCAGGCGCTCGGCGCCGAGCACTACGCCGAGATCGCCGGCCTGCGCCGCAGGACCGACCGGCTGCTGCGGCAGATCATCCAGGACGGCGCGGACAGCGGGGAGTTCCAGGCCGACGACGTGCCGGGCACCACCTTGGCCGTGCTGTCGCTGTGCGTCGACGTGGCCCGCTGGTTCTCCTCCGACGGCGCCCGCACCCCCGACGAGGTCGGCGAGCTCTACGCGGGCCTGGTGCTGCGCATGGTGGGCGCGGATCGGGTCTGACGCGTCGGTGCGCTGCCCTGCGCCCGCGGGCCGGGGAGGGCGGGCCCGCCCCGGCCTCGGCGACCGACGGCCGCTGCCGGATCAGAGGTAGAAGCGGCTGACCGACTCCGCCACGCAGACCGGCTTGTCGCCGCCCTCACGCTCGATCGTCACGGTGGTGGTGAGCTGCACCCCGCCGGAGACCTCGCTGACGTCCGCGATCCGGGCGGTGGCGCGCAGCCGCGAGCCCACCGGGACGGTGGCGGGGAAGCGCACCTTGTTGGTGCCGTAGTTGATGCCCATCTTCACGTTGTCGACCCGCATCAGCTGCGGCACGAGGGCGGGCAGCAGCGACAGCGTCAGATAGCCGTGCGCGATGGTGGTGCCGAAGGGGCCGGACGCGGCCTTCTCCTGGTCCACGTGGATCCACTGGTGATCGCCGGTGGCCTCCGCGAACAGGTCGATCCGCTTCTGGTCGATCTCCAGCCAGTCGCTGGTGCCCAGGTCCTCGCCGACCGCGGCCCGCAGTTCGTCGAGCGATCCAAACACTCGGGGCTCTGCCATCTCCGTCTGCCTCCTCAGGATCCGTACGCCGGGCCCGGGGCGCGTCCGGCGCGCGCCTCACCCGTACGCTTACTAAGCGCTTGCTCAGCATGCTGAGTGGGGGTACCCGCTGTCAACGCCTACGGACACCCGTGAGGCGGGGCCGGGTGTCCTAGGGTTGAGCCGTGCCCCAGCTTCCGTTCAAGGTCCATGAACTCTCCGTCGGCCAGCTCTCCGCACGGAGCGGCGCCGCGGTCTCCGCGCTGCACTTCTACGAGTCCAAGGGACTGATCAGCAGCACGAGGACGGCAGGCAATCAACGCCGCTACACCCGCGACGCCCTGCGCAGGGTCGCCTTCGTCCGGGCCGCGCAGCGGGTCGGCATCCCCCTCGCGGTGATCCGCGACGCGCTGGCGGAGCTGCCCGACGAGCGCACCCCCAACCGCGCCGACTGGGCCAGGCTCTCCGAGGTCTGGCGCTCGGAGCTGGACGAGCGGATCAGCCAGCTCGTCGAACTGCGGGACCGGTTGACCGACTGCATCGGCTGCGGCTGCCTGTCGCTGGAGAGGTGCGCGCTGTCCAACCCGTACGACAACCTCGGCGAACAGGGCACCGGGGCCCGGCGGTTGCGCGTGGACCGGAGTGTGAAGGACCCGGTGGCGGAGCGGGACGAGGACAACGGGGGCGGGGCGCGGGCGGCCGGGCCGGAGGCCGCCGCGGGGGAGTGCGAGGGCGGCGAGTGCGACGCCGATGCCTCCGCGGCTCAAGGGCGGGAGCACGCGCGGCGCCGCTGACCCCCCGCCGTGCGGGGGTGCCGGGCGCCGCCGCGAACCGAACCGCCTCTCACCACATGGAAGGCTTGCGTCCTGCCCACGGGCGGGCCCGCTCCAGCTGGGCGGAGAGCGAGAGCAAGGTGGCCTCGTCGCCGTAGCGGCCGCCGAGCATCACGCCGATCGGCAGGCCCGCGGCATTCCAGTGCAGCGGGACGCTCACCGCGGGCTGGCCGGTGGCGTTGTAGAGCGCGGTGAAGGGGGTGAACGCCCCGATGGCGGCGAACTCGGCCTGCGGGTCGGCGTCGTCGCGCAGCGACCCGACCGGCGCGGGCGGTGCGGCCAGCGTGGGCGAGAGCACCACGTCGTACCCGCCGTCCTGCGGCATCAGGCCGTCGGCGAGCGTCTGCGCGAGCATGCGGAAGGTGTACATCGCGCCCGCGAAGTCGGTTCCGGAGACCTCGGAGCCGCGGGCCCGCAGATAGCGGGTGAGCGGCATCAGCAGCTCCTCGCCCTCCGGCGGCACCGGACGGTTCGCGGCGATCACCGACCAGACCCTGGTGAAGGCGTAGCGGATGCCGTCGTCGGCCGGCAGCGCCAACTCCTCGACGCGGTGGCCCAGTTCGCCGAGCAGCTTCGCGGTCTCGGTGACGGCGGCGAGGCAGTCCGGATGGACGTCGGCATTCGGTATGGGCGCGTCGGTCAGGCAGGCGATGCGCAGCTGCCCAGGCTCCCGGCGGGCGTGTGCGGTGAAGGTCTCGCCGGGCGGGAGCGCGGGAGCCGTGAACGGGTCGCCGGGCATCGGGCCCGCGAGGACGTCCAGGAGGGCGGCCGCGTCGGCGACCGTGCGCGCCAGCGGCCCCGAGGTGCTCAGGCCCGTGATGTCGTGCAGCAGCGGGCCGCTGCTGACCCGGCCGCGGCTGGGCTTGATGCCGAACAGCCCGCAGACCGACGCCGGGATGCGGATGGAGCCGCCGCCGTCGCTCGCATGCGCGAGGGGTGCCAGGCCGCCGGCGACGGCCGCGGCCGCCCCGCCGCTCGACCCGCCCGCCGAGCGGCTGAGGTCCCAGGGGGTGCGGGCCGGCGGCGCGAGACCGTTCTCGGTGTAGCAGGGCAGCCCGAACTCGGGGGTGTTGGTCTTCCCCAGCATCACGGTGCCTGCGGCACGCAGCTTGGTGACGACGTGATCGTCGACGGGGGAGACGTCCTCGGCCAGGGCCCGGGAGCCCATGGTGCAGCGCTCCCCCGCGACGTGGTTGAGGTCCTTGACCGGCACCGGAACGCCGTGCAGCGGGGGAAGTTCCCGTCCCTCCCGGCGCGCCGCTACGGCCTCGCTCTCGGCCAGGGCGGCCTGCTCGCGGGTGAGCCGCGGAGTGCGGGTCAAGAAGGCGCCCAGGGTGTCGTCCAGCCGGTCCATCCGCTCCAGGTAGTGCTCGGTGAGCTCGACGGGCGAGAGGTCACCTGACCGGATGGCTGCGGCCTGTTCGAGCGCGGTCAGATCGTGCGGTGCGGCCATGGGACGTCCACCCTTTCGTGGGGAGCCCGTGCGGCCGGGATGCCGAGGCACGGGCACCCGGAACGCACGGGCAACAGCGTGCGCGGGTCAGCTCGTGAACAGTTGTTTCAGTTTCAGGGCGAGTTCGTAAAGGCCGTAGGCGAAGGGCACCCCCACCCAGAGCCAGACGGAGACCAGCAGCAGGGTGCGCCGTGCGGTCACTGGTCCGCTCCCTTCGGGTCGGCGGGGGCCGGCTCGGCGGCCGGCCGCTCCCCGGATGCGGGGGGTTCGTGGTGACGGGGGTGGACCGGCCGGACCGCCTCGTTTGCGGCGAAGCCCACCGCCAGCAGTCCGATCATGATGAAGAAGGACGTCGCGTAGAGATCAGGGCCGCTGTGGCCCGCGGCCTTCTGCGCGTCGGCGACGGCGTTGACGATCAGCGGGCCGAGGACGCCCGCGGTCGACCAGGCGGTGAGCAGCCTGCCGTGGATCGCGCCCACCTGATAGGTGCCGAAGAGGTCCTTCAAATAGGCAGGGACGGTGGCGAACCCACCGCCGTAGAAGGAGAGGATCACCGCGGCGCAGCCGATGAACAGCGGCTTGGAGGTGTCACCTGCCAGGGCGATCAGCAGGTACATCAAGGCCCCGACGCCGAGGTAGAGGCGGTAGACGTTCTTCCGGCCGGTCAGATCGGAGGTGGAGGACCAGATGATCCGGCCGAGCATGTTCGCCAGCGACAGCACGCCGACGAAGCCCGCCGCTGCTGCCGCGCTGACCGGCGCCGAGGACCCGGCGAAGAAGTCGGAGATCATCGGGGCGGCCTTCTCCAGGATGCCGATCCCCGCGGTGACGTTCGTGCACAGGACCACCCACAGACACCAGAACTGCGGGGTGCGCAGCGCGTTGCGGGCCGATACCCGGGCGGTGGTGACCAGCGGGCGGGCCGCGGCGACGGCCGCTGCGGCGGGGGGTTGACAGTCGGCGCCCGGGACGCGCACCAACAGCACCCCGAGCGTCATGAAGCCGGCATAGACCAGGCCCATGACGAGGAAGGTCCGCGCGATGCCGGCCGCGTCCGCCCCGAGGGCGCCGAGGAGTTGGGTCGACCAGGGGGAGGCGATCAGCGCGCCGCCGCCGAAGCCCATGATGGCGATGCCGGTGGCCATTCCCGGGCGGTCGGGGAACCACTTGATGAGTGTGGACACCGGGGAGATGTAGCCGATGCCCAGGCCGATTCCGCCGATGAAGCCGTAGCCCAGGACGATCAGCAAGTACCGGCCGGTGGCCGCGCCGAGGGCGGCGACGAGGAAGCCGGAGACGAAGCAGACCGCCGAGACGCACATCGCCCAGCGCGGACCGTTGCGCTCCACGAGCGTGCCACCGAAGGCCGCGGAGAGCCCCAGCATCACGATGGCCAGCTGGAAGGGGAGTGCGGAGGCCGTCCCGGACAGATGGAGGGCCGACTCGAGAGGGGGTTTGAAGACACTCCAGGCGTAGACCTGGCCGATGGCGAGGTGGATGGACAGGGCGGCGGGCGGGACGAGCCAGCGGTTCCATCCCGGAGGGGCCACCACGGTGCGCGAACGGGCGAGCATGCGGCGGAACGTACAACGTTCATCCACTTCGGGGGAAGGCCGTCTGCGCAATCCCCTGTACCCGGCAACGATTGCCGGGGGCGGGACAGACGGCCCGTCAACTCAGCTGATGAGCCCCGTTGTTCAGGCCGCGGCGAACGTGCGACCGCTCTGGACCCGGCCCGCGGCCGTCAGCGCCTCGGCGGTCAGCACGGACGCAGGGGCCACCACCCCGCACTCCCGGCAGGCGGGTCCTGATGCGGGGGGCCCTGCGAGATCCGGGAGCCAGGCGAAGCGGGTCCCGCCGCACACCGGGCACTCCCGGCGCGGGCGCCCCGACTCCATCGCGGCGATCATGTTGCGCAGCACCACCGCAAGGCGGGCCGCCGGGTGCCGCTGCGGGGACTCGCAGGGCACGATGTCACAGCCGCCCCAGGTGCGGCGGTGCCAGTCGTCGATCGCGCTGGGCTGGCGGATGCCGTCGTGCTTCTCCCTGCGGCGCCGGGCCGCGAACTCCTCCTCGTAGGCCAGCCAGAGGGTGCGCGCCTCCTCCAGCTCGGCCAGTGCGACCACCAGCCGTTCGGGATCGGGGTCGCGGTCCTGTGGCGCGATGCCGACCCTGCTGCACAGATGGTGCCAGGTGGCCCGATGCCCGTAAGGGGCAAAGCGCTCCAGGCACTTGCGCAGGGCGGTACGCCGCTGAGCTGCGACGAGTCGTGGATTGCGGACCTGTTCGGCGAGGGCTCTGAAACCGGCCATGTTCATCCCACCTCCGTGGGGAGGACCCGACTGGACACAGAAGGGACGTAGCCGATCACCACCTGGATCCATCGAATTTTCGTGCGGTTTTTTCGGCGGATGGTGTCGGCGCGGCTCCCGGGTGTCTGTGGGGAATTGGAAAAGGTGACTGTTGTTCATCTTCCGGCCGGGGTTAACCGCCGGTAACGTCCCGCCCACCACCCTCCCCCGAGCTGTTGCGGAGCGGAGGGACCCCCATCGAGGAGCAGGGATGCGACGACGTACCGGAAGGCTCAGGACCGCCGCGGCGGCAGCTCTGGTCGCCCTGGGTGCCACGCTCTTGGCGCCACCCCCCACCGCGGCCGCGGCCGCCGCACCGACCGAAGCCACCGACCACTGCCAGGGCCAGTGCGCCGACATCCTGCCGCCCGGGGCCAGTGGCAACGCCACCCTGGTGGAGATCCTCGGCAACAAGCTGTTCGGCACCCACCCCGCGCACACCACCGATCAACTCGCCCCGTACGGCGCCCTGGCGAGCGGCTACCAGTCGCTCACCGACGACACCCTGACCAACTTCTTCAACGACGCCTCCTTCGGCGTCCCCGAGGACCAGGTCGCCAAGGTCACCGCGCCCCGCGACGACGTGACCATCACCCGGGACAAGAAGACCGGCGTGCCGCACATCAAGGGCACCACCCGCTACGGCACCGAGTACGGCGCCGGTTACGCGGCCGGCCAGGACCGGCTGTGGCTGATGGACCTCTTCCGGCACATCGGCCGCGGCGAGCTGACCTCCTTCGCCGGCGGAGCCCTCGCCAACCAGGGCCTGGAGCAGCAGTTCTGGCCGTCCGCCCCGTACACCGAGGCGGACCTCCAGGCGCAGGTCGACAGCATCCGTGACAACAACGGAGCCCGCGGCAAGCAGGCGATGGAGGACGCGCAGGCGTACGTCGACGGCATCAACGCCTACCGCGAGGAGTCCAAGAACGGCCGCTACTTCCCCGGCGAGTACGTGCTCACCGGGCATGTCGACGCCCTCACCAACGCCGGCGAGATCAAACCCTTCAAGCTCACCGACCTCATCGCGCTGGCGTCCGTGGTCGGCGGCCTCTTCGGCAACGGCGGGGGCGGCGAGGTCCCCTCCGCGCTCGCGCTGCTCTCCGCCCAGCAGAAGTACGGCGTGGAGAAGGGCACCAAGGTCTGGGAGTCCTTCCGGGAACGCAACGACCCCGAGGCCGCGAAGACCCTGCACGACGGCCAGAGCTTCCCGTACGCCGTCAAGCCGGCCAAGGCCAAGGGCACCGCGCTGCCCGACCGCGGCACGGTCGCCGCCGAGCCCCTGGTGTACGACCGCACGGGCGCCGCCACGGCCAAGAAGGGGACGCCGCCGCGCGACCCGGTCAAGGCCCCGAAGAAGTACAAGAAGCTGGAAGGGCTGTTCAAGGACGGGGTGCTGCCCAAGGGCAGTTTCGACCCGACACAGCACCGGGGGATGTCCAACGCCCTGCTGGTCTCCGGCAAGCACTCCGCGAGCGGCAACCCCGTCGCCGTCTTCGGCCCGCAGACCGGCTACTTCGCGCCCCAGCTGCTGATGCTCCAGGAGATCCAGGGCCCGGGCATCAGCGCCCGCGGCGCCTCCTTCGCCGGCGTCGGGATGTACGTCCAGCTCGGCCGCGGCCAGGACTACGCCTGGAGCGCCACCTCCGCAGGACAGGACATCACCGACACCTACGCCGTCGACCTGTGCAACACCGACGGCTCCGCGCCCACCAAGGACTCCACCGGCTACCGCTACCACGGCTCCTGCCTGCCCATGGAGAAGCTGGAACGCACCAACTCATGGAAGCCCACCATCGCCGACCCGACAGCGGCAGGCTCCTATCGGATGCAGGTGTTCCGGACCAAGTACGGCACCGTCACCCATCGCGCCACCATCGACGGCAAGCCCGTCGCCTACACGGCGCTGCGCACCACCTACCGGCACGAGGCCGACTCCATCATCGGCTTCCAGATGCTCAACGACCCCTCGTACGTCCAGGACGCGAAGACCTTCCAGAAGGCCACCCAGCACATCGGCTACGCCTTCAACTGGTTCTACGCCGACTCCCGCGACATCGCCTACTACAACAGCGGACTCAACCCGGTCCGCGCCCCCGGGGTCGACCCGGCGCTGCCGGTCAAGGCGGAAGCCGCCTACGAGTGGCAGGGCTACGACCCCGACACCAACAACATCGACTACACACCGCCCGCTGAGCACCCGCAGTCCGTCAACCAGGACTACTACATCTCCTGGAACAACAAGCAGGCCGAGGACTACGACTCGGCCGGCTACGGCAACGGCTCGGTGCACCGCGGCAACCTGCTCGACGACCGGGTGCGAGCCCTGACGAAGGACGGCGGGGTGACCCGCGCGTCGCTGACCCGGGCGATGTCCGAGGCCGCCGTCACCGACCTGCGCGGCGAGGACGTGCTGCCCGAACTCCTGCGGGTGCTGCGCAGCAAGCCGGTCACCGACCCCGCGCTGCAGACCGCGGTGCAGCGGCTGGAGGCGTGGCGCAAGGACGGTGCCCAGCGCCGCGAGACCACCGCCGGCTCGCACACCTACGCGCACTCCGACGCGGTACGGCTGATGGACGCCTGGTGGCCGCTGATGATCGAGAAGAGTTTCAAGCCGGGCCTGGGCGGCGACCTCTACGGCGCGCTGGGGGCCAACCTCGCCATCGACGAGTCACCTTCGGCCGGCCACGGTCCGACCGGCGCCCACGCCGGATCCGCCTTCCAGTACGGCTGGTGGAGCTACGCGGACAAGGACCTGCGGTCGGTGCTCGGTGACAAGGTCCAGGGCCCGCTCGCCGAGCGCTACTGCGGCGACGGCGAACTGTCCGCCTGCCGCGACGCCTTGCTGGAGACCCTCCGGCAGGCGAACGCGAAGACTGCCGAGCAGGTCTACCCGGGCGACGACAGCTGCAAGGCCGGCGACCAGTGGTGCGCGGACGCGATCATCCACCGCGCGGTGGGCGGTCTGACGCACGACACGATCAGCTGGCAGAACCGGCCGACCTACCAGCAGGTGGTGGAATTCCCCGGTCACCGTTAGGAGGGGAGCCGGGCTGGGACGCACGACGGGCCCCGGCCCGGCACTCAAGGACCCATCGGCCCACACGACGCCGGCCGGGTGCCCGAAGGACTCGGGCGCCCGGCCGGCGTCGTGCGAGGGCTTGCCGCGTCAGGCGAGTTCGCGCTCCCGCGTCTCGGGCAGCGCCAGGACGCACACCAGCGAGACGACCGCCATCGCGCTGACGTACCAGCCCACCGAGGAGGAGCCGAAAGCCGCCTGCAGCCGGGTGGCGACCAGCGGTGCCACCGCACCGCCCAGGACGCCGCCGAGGTTGTAGGCCAGCGAGGCGCCCGAGTAGCGCACCGTGGTGCCGAACAGCTCCGGCAGGTACGCGCCCATCGGGCCGTACACCACGCCCATGCAGAACAGCGCGCCGCCGATGCCGAGGGCGATCAGCACCGGCTGCTCGGTGTCCAGCAGCGGGAAGAGCACCAGGCCCCAGACGACGGCGAGTCCGCACCCGGCGAGGACGAGCTTGCGGCGGCCCGAGCCGTCGGAGCGGGTGGCGGCGAGCCAGGTGCCGGCCGCCAGGAACAGGCAGGCGACGAGCGAGAGGCCGAGCATGGTGTTCCGCGAGACGCCGAGGGTGCCGGTCGCGTACGAGAGGCAGTAGGTGGTCGCGGTGTAGAACAGGCCGTAGGCGATGACCATCCCGCCCGCGCCCAGCAGCAGCTCGCGCGGATGCCGGCGGAAGACGTCCACGGCCGGGACGCGGCCTGCTTCCTGCGCTTGCCGCACCTTCGCGAAGACCGGCGTCTCGCTGATCTTGAGCCGGACGAACAGTCCGACGCCGACCAGCAGGAACGACAGCAGGAAGGGCACCCGCCAGCCCCAGGAGCGGAATGCCGCGTCGTCGAGGACGGCGGACAGCAGCCAGAACACACCCGTCGCCGCGAAGAAGCCGACGGAAGGCCCGAGTTGGGGGAAGGCGGCATACAGTCCACGCCGCTTCTTGGGCGCGTGCTCGACCGCGAGCAGTGCGGCACCGCCCCACTCGCCGCCCAGCCCGATCCCCTGTAGGAAACGCAGCAGGATGAGCAGCAGCGGCGCCCAGATGCCCAGCGTGCCGTAGCCGGGGAGCAGTCCGACCAGGGCCGTGGACAGACCCATCAGCAGAAGCGAGGCGACCAGGACGGACTTACGGCCCACCCGGTCGCCGAAGTGCCCGAAGATCACCGAGCCGAGGGGGCGCGCGGCGAACGCCACCGCGTAGGTGGAGAACGACGCGAGCGTCGCGTTGACCGGATCGAGGGTGGGGAAGAACGCCTGGTTGAGGACGAGCGCGGCGGCCGTGCCGTAGATGTAGAAGTCGTAGAACTCGATGGCGGTCCCGATGAACGAGGCCACCGCCACGCGCCGCAGGCTCTCGCCGCCGGCCTCCTCCACGCCGCCGGTCTTCTCCACGGCGTCCGCGCCGGCCGGCGCCGCGGACGGGCCGGCCGCCCCCGTCCGCGGTACGGCCGTCGCCCCTGGCTCCGCCGGGGCCACGGCCGCTTCGTCCGGGCTCGTCTTCGCTGTTTTCGCTGGTGTCGCGTCACTCTGCACGAGCGGCACTCTCACGCTAGGTGTACGGGGCAGTCAATAGGCGAGATGGCCTGTCTCGGGTGCTGAGACGGCGCGGGGTCCGTCGCGCAGGTCCATCGCCCTGTCAGTGGTAGCGCAGATACTGCTGACGCACCGTACGGAAGCGCCGCAGCGGCCCCTGCCAGGCGGCGACGACCTCGTCGGTGTCCGCACCCGCGTCGATCATCGTCCGCACGGCCGACGAGCCGGTCAGCCGGTCGATCCCGTTGTCCGGCCGCCAGGCGAAGCCGTTCCAGACCCGCTTGGCGGTCACCAGCAGGCCGATGCCGGTCCGCACCGGATCGAAGACCTCGCGGTCGTGGACGTGCAGTTGCACGCCGCCGATCGTCCTGCCCTCGAACTTGGAGAACGTCGGCGCGAAGTACGCCTCCCGGAAGTGCACGCCCGGCAGCCGCAGTTCGCCGACCGCGGCGGCCCACCGCCGGTCGATGCCGTCCGCGCCAAGCAGTTCGAAGGGCCGGGTGGTGCCGCGCCCCTCGGAGAGGTTGGTGCCCTCGAACATGCAGGTGCCCGCGTAGACGAGCGCGGTGTCGGCGGTGGGCATGTTGGGGCTCGGCGGGACCCACGGCAGTCCCGTCGTGTCGAAGAAGTCCCCGCGCCGCCACCCGGTCATCAAGACCGTCTCCAGCTCCACCGGCCGCCCGGCGGCATTGGGCACGAACTCGCCGTTGAACAGCAGCGCCAGCTCCGCCACCGTCATCCCGTGCGACTGGGCGATCGGCTCCCGGCCGACGAACGAGGCGTACGCCTTTTCCAGCACCGGGCCGGTGGCGGACCGGCCGGTGACCGGGTTGGGCCGGTCCAGCACCACGAACCGCTTGCCGGCGAGCACGGCCGCCACCATGCAGTCGTACAGCGTCCAGATGTAGGTGTAGAAGCGGGCACCGGCGTCCTGGATGTCGAAGACGACGGTGTCCACGCCGGAGGCGGTGAAGATGTCGGCGAGCGCCTTGCCGCTCTTGTTGTACGTGTCGTAGACGGGCAGCCCGGTCGCCGGGTCGTCGTAGCGGCCCTCCGAGCCTCCCGCCTGTGCCGTGCCCCGGAAGCCGTGCTCGGGGCCGAAGACGGCGGTCAGCCGCACCCGGTCGTCCGCGTGCATCACATCCACGATGTGCCGTACGTCCGGGGTGACCCCGGTGGGGTTGGTGACGATGCCGACCCGGCGGCCTTCCAGCAGGCGGTAGCCGTCCGCGGCCAGCCGGTCGAAGCCGGTGCGTACCGTGCGGCCGGCGGGGGCGGCGCGGCCGCCGGGCACCCGCGCCGTCGCGTGGGCCGGGCCGGCGGCCGCGGCGACCGTGGCGCCTGCCGCTCCGGTCGCCGCCAGATGCCCGAGCAGAACGCGTCTCGACAGAGCCATGCGCACACCTCCGTGATCGGGTACGTGTCGTGCGCACGCTAACGCGGTCGGGGCCGCTACGGAACGCACCCGGCCGTCACGGAGCCGGGGCTCTTCCGTTCGGACATACCGACTGGTTAGTCTGCCCGGGCAGACGAGTGGACGTCACCGAGGGAGAACCAGCGTGGAAGCCGTACGGGACAAGGCCGTTGTCGTGACCGGGGCCGGCGGGGGGATCGGCGCCGCACTGGCCCGCCGGTTCGCCGCCGAGGGTGCCCGCGTCGTCGTCAACGACCTGGACGTGGCCAAGGCCGAGAAGACCGCCGAGGAGATCGGCGCCCTCGCGGTCCCCGGCGACGCCTCCACCGTCGTCCCGGCCGCCCGGGACGCCCTCGGCGGGGCCATCGACATCTTCTGCGCCAACGCAGGCGTCGCCCCGGCGGGCGGCCCGGAGGCCGCCGAGGACGTCTGGCTCCAGGCGTGGGACGTCAACGTCATGGCCCATGTCCGGGCCGCCCGCGACCTCGTGCCCCACTGGCTGGAGCGCGGCAGCGGCCGCTTCATCTCCACCGTCTCCGCGGCCGGGCTGCTCACCATGGTCGGCTCCGCGCCGTACAGCGTCACCAAGCACGGTGCCTACGCCTTCGCCGAGTGGCTGTCGGCGACCTACCGCCACCGCGGCATCGACGTGCACGCCATCTGCCCCCAGGGCGTGCGCACCGACATGCTGGCCGTCACCGGAGCCGCAGGCGACCTCGTCCTCACCCCCGGCGCCATCGAACCGTCCGCCGTCGCCGACGCGTTGTGCACCGCGATCGAGGAGGGCCGCTTCCTGGTCCTGCCGCACCCCGAGGTCGCCGGCTACTACGCGTCGCGCGCCGCCGACCCCGACCGCTGGCTGGGTGCCATGAACCACCTCCAGCAGAAGCTGGAGAAGGCCGAGGGCCAGGACGCGTAACCGCACCATCCGGGGGGCGGCGGGCCGGACGGGCCCGGCCACGTCACCCCCGCCCGCACCCCAGGTGTCCCCGCAGGGATGATCAGGCGATCAGGAAGAAAGGGCCGCACCCCGATGACCTCCTACCAGGACAAGCCGTGGCTGGCGCAGCTCACCGACGCGCAGCGCGCGCCCGTCCAGCCGCCCCCCTCGACGCTGCACGCCTTCCGGAGCGCGGTCCGCCGCGCCCCCGACCGCACCGCACTCGCCTACTTCGACGGCCGGCTGTCCTACGCCGAGACCGACGCGCTCTCCGACGGCATCGCCGCCCACCTCGCCGAGCGTGGCTTCTCCCGCGGTGACCGGGCCGCGGTCATGCTGCAGAACTCCCCGCACTTCGTGCTCGCGCTGCTCGGCGTCTGGAAGGCCGGCGGTGTGGCCGTGCCGGTCAACCCGATGTACAAGTCCGGCGAGATGCAGCACATCCTGAACGACGCCGAGGTCACCGCCGTCATCTGCGCCGACCGCACCTGGGACGGCTTCCTGCGGGACACCGCGGCCGAGTCCCCGTCCGTGACGATCGCGCTGACCGCCTGCGAGGGGGAGTTGCAGACCCGCGACGACGCGCGGGTGCTCCGCGGGGAACGCCTCGGGCCGCGCGAGGGCGCCGACGACCTGCTCACGGTCGCGCGCACCGCCGGGCGGATACGCGCCGTGCCCACCGACCCGGGCCTCACCGCCGACGACATAGCGCTGATCAGCTACACCTCGGGCACCAGCGGAACCCCCAAGGGCGCCACCAACACCCACGGCAACATCAGTTACAACGCCGAGCGGCAGCGCACCGGCCTTGGCCTGCCCGAGGGCGCCACCTACTTCGCGCTCGCCCCGCTCTTCCACATCACCGGCATGGTGTGTGAGCTCTCCGCGTGTATCGCCAACGCCGGCACCCTCGCACTGGCCTACCGCTTCGAGGCGGGTGTCGTCCTGGACGCCTTCCTGGAGCACCGCCCCGCCTACACCGTCGGCCCCTCCACCGCCTACATGGCGCTGATGGCCCACCCCGACGTCAGCCGGGACCATTTCGCGTCGTTCCTGACGATGTCCTCGGGCGGCGCGCCGCTGCCGCCCGCGCTCGTCGAGAAGTTCCGGGCCGGCTTCGGCCCCTACATCCACAACGGCTACGGCCTGACCGAGTGCACCGCCCCCTGCGCCAGCGTCCCGCCGGGCAGGGAAGCGCCGGTGGACAAGGTCTCCGGCACCCTGGCGGTCGGCGTGCCCAGCCCCGACGCGGTCGTCCGCATCATCGACGAGAGCGGCGCCGACCTGCCGTTCGGTGAGCAGGGCGAGATAGCGGTGCGCGGCCCGCAGGTCGTGCCCGGATACTGGCGGCGCCCCGAGGCCACCGCGGACGGTCTCCCGGACGGCGAGCTGCGCACCGGCGACATCGGCTTCATGGACACCGACGGCTGGCTGTACGTCGTCGACCGCAAGAAGGACATGATCAACGCGTCCGGCTTCAAGGTGTGGCCGCGCGAGGTCGAGGACGTCCTGTACACCCACCCGGCGGTGCGCGAGGCCGCCGTGGTCGGCGTGCCCGACGCCTACCGCGGCGAGTCGGTCAAGGCGTATGTCAGCCTGCGGCCGGGGAAGGCCCCCGAGCCCGGCGATCTGGCCGCGTACTGCAAGGAACGGCTGGCGGCGTACAAATATCCGCGGGAGGTGGAGATCCTGCCCGAGCTTCCCAAGACCACGAGTGGCAAGATCCTCCGACGGGAGTTGCGCCACCGCGCATGACCCCGGGCATCCGGCGGGTGCCGGGCCCGGGTAACCGGCCCGTGCCCCGCCCGACCCGGGCCCACCGGCACCACAGACGCATCAGCACGAAGGACAGGTGAGGGCGATGGCCGGCACGAAGGACGGCAACGGCAGCACGAAGCCCGTGGCCCAGCGGCTGCTGGCCACCGCCACCAAGCTCTTCGCGGAGCAGGGCTACGACCGCACCTCCGTCCAGGAGATCGTCGACGCGGCGGGCGTCACCAAGGGCGCCCTCTACCACTACTTCGGCTCCAAGGACGATCTGCTGCACGAGGTCTACGGCCGGGTGCTGCGGCTCCAGCAGGAGCGGCTCGACCACTTCGCCGACGCCGACGCGCCGGTCGAGCAGCGGCTGCGGGAGGCCGCGGCCGATGTCGTCGTCACCACCATCGACAACCTCGACGACACCAAGATCTTCTTCCGCTCGATGCACCACCTCGGACCGGAGAAGGACAAGCAGGTCCGCGCGGAGCGGCGGCGCTACCACGAGCGGTTCCGGGCACTGATCGAGGAGGGCCAGCGATCCGGTGTGTTCACCGCCGACATCCCTGCCGACCTCGTCGTCGACTACCACTTCGGCTCGGTGCACCACCTCGGCACGTGGTACCGCGAGCGCGGCCCGCTGACGCCCCAGCAGGTCGCCGACCACCTCGCCGACCTGCTGCTGCGTGCACTGCGCCCGTAACTCATGCAACGACGGAGGGGCCCCGCGGCTGTTCGGCCGCGGGGCCCCTCCGCCGCCGACGCTAGAGGTACTTCTTCAGCTCGCGGCGGGCCAGTGACCGCTGGTGCACCTCGTCGGGACCGTCCGCAAGGCGCAGCGTGCGGGCCGCCGCCCACAGCTCCGCCAGCGGGAAGTCCTGACTGACGCCGCCGGCGCCGTACAGCTGCACCGCCTGGTCCAGGATCCCGACGACCGTGCGCGGGGTGGCGATCTTGATGGACTGGATCTCGGTGTGCGCGCCCTTGTTGCCGACGGTGTCCATCAGCCAGGCGGTCTTCAGCACCAGCAGCCGCAGCTGCTCCACCGCCACCCGCGCGTCCGCGATCCACTCCTGGACCACGCCCTGCTGGGCCAGCGGTTTGCCGAAGGCCGAACGGGCCACCGCGCGGCGGCACATCAGCTCGATGGCCCGCTCGGCCATGCCGATCAGCCGCATGCAGTGGTGGATCCGGCCGGGGCCGAGCCGGGCCTGGGCGATGGCGAAGCCGCCGCCCTCCTCGCCGATCAGGTTGCTCGCGGGCACCCGCACGTCGTGGAAGACCACCTCGGCGTGGCCGCCGTGGTAGTGGTCCTCGTAGCCGTAGACCTGCATGGCGCGCTTGACCTCGAGCCCCGGGGTGTCGCGCGGCACCAGGATCATCGACTGCTGACGGCGGATGTCCTCGCCGCCGGGGTCCGTCTTGCCCATCACGATGAAGACCCGGCACAGCGGGTTCATCGCCCCGGAGATGTACCACTTGCGGCCGTTGAGGACGTACTGGTCACCGTCCCGCTCGATCCGCGTCTCGATGTTCGTCGCGTCCGAGGACGCCACCTCGGGCTC
This sequence comes from Streptomyces sp. NPDC048248, assembly GCF_043201875.1. NCBI lineage: Bacteria > Bacillati > Actinomycetota > Actinomycetes > Kitasatosporales > Streptomycetaceae > Streptomyces > Streptomyces sp. NPDC048248. Next base: position 326,685 of record NZ_JBICZL010000008.1, on the reverse strand, counting down.
GGTCATCGCGAACGCCGAGCGGATCTCGCCCGCGAGCAGCGGCTCCAGCCACTGCTTCTGCTGGGCCTCGGAGCCGAACTGCGCCAGCACCTCCATATTGCCGGTGTCCGGCGCCGCGCAGTTCAGCGCGGTGGGGGCGAGCTGCGGGCTGCGGCCGGTGATCTCCGCCAGCGGCGCGTACTGCAGGTTGGTCAGCCCCGCGCCGTGATCGGCGTCCGGCAGGAAGAGGTTCCACAGGCCCTGCCGGCGCGCCTCCGCCTTGAGCTCCTCCACGATCGCCGGGGTGTCCCACGGCGAGGCCAGCTGCGCCCGCTGCTCCTCGACGATCTCCTCGGCCGGCAGGACGTGCTCGTCCATGAAGGCCAGCAGCTTCTCCCGCAGCTCTTCCGTACGGGCGTCGAATGCGAAGTCCATGGGTGCCTCAGCCTTCCTTCAGGGCGGACAGGGTCGAACGGCCGTGCTCGATGAAGACCGGCACGACCTCGCCGATCCGGTCGAAGCCGGCGCCCAGGGTCTGGCCGAGCGTGTAGCGGTAGTGGATTCCTTCGAGGATCACCGCGAGCTTGAAGTACGCGAACGCGGTGTACCAGGCGACCTGCGAGACATCGCGGCCCGAGCGGGTCGCGTAACGCTCGATCAGTTCGGCCGGTTCGGGGTGTCCGGGGGCGCTGCGGGTGGTGGTGATGGGGGAGTCCGGGGTGTCCTCCTGCTCGCTGTACATCACCAGCAGCCCGAGGTCGGCGAGCGGGTCGCCCAGCGTGGACATCTCCCAGTCCAGGACGGCGGTGATCCGGTCGTCGGCGCCGACCAGGACGTTGTCCAGGCGGTAGTCGCCGTGGATCACGGTCGGCGCGGGGGAGTCCGGCAGCGCCTTGGCCAACTCGTCGTGGAGCGCGTCGATGCCCGGCAGCTCACGGTTCCTCGACGCCGCGAGCTGCTTGCCCCAGCGCCGCAGCTGGCGCTCCAGAAAGCCCTCGGGACGGCCGAAGTCCCCGAGGCCGACCGCCTCGGGGTCCACCGCGTGCAGTGCGACGAGGGTGTCGACGAGGGAGAGCACCACGCCACGGGTGCGCTCCGCTCCCAGCGGCCGCAACTGGTCGGCCGTGCGGTACGGCGTGCCCTCGACCAGCTCCATCACGTAGAAGGGCGCCCCGATGACCGACTCGTCCTCGCACAGCAGCAGCGCTTCGGGCACCGGCACCGGCGTCTCGTGCAGCGCGCTGATCACGCGGTGCTCGCGCCGCATGTCGTGCGCGGTGGCCAGCACATGGCCGAGCGGCGGCCGCCGGACGACCCAGGAGGACGCGTCGTCGGTGACGCGGTAGGTGAGGTTGGACCGCCCGCCCTCGATCAGCTGCGCGCGCAACGGTCCGCCGGTCAGGCCGGGCCGTTCCCGTTCCAGGTGCTCGCGCAATCGCGCCAGGTCCAGGCCGGGGGGTACCTCCCGGGCCGCGGCCTGAGGGGGAGGGGTGCCCTTGCTCATCGTGCTCCTCCGTACGGAGTGGACAGTCACTCGGTCAACGCCTCGATCATGCCGACTAGTCGGTATGGCGTCCAGTGCGCGGACGTGGGGCGTCGGTCACGCGACGGCGGCCGGGCGCCGGCCCGGCCGCCGACCGGACGTCGCGCAGCCACTGTGACCAGGCCGGATCGCGCGACGGCAGCCCGCAGCCCGCGCTTCCCTCACGCGTGGCACGCCATCGGAATCCCGCCGTTCATGACCGTCATGTCCCCGAACCCGGCGACCGGATCCAGCAACGATCCGGGTGCCGCGCCCGCCAGCTCCGCGTACGCCCGATGCAGATTCGCCACCAGCCGCTCGCTCTCGGCCAGCTCGGCGAACGGGCCGAGGTCCGTCTCCTGGGCCACCTCCAGAGGAGTCCGGCCGGCCGCGTACCCGTCGACCGCCAGCCGCTGGACGAAGCGCAGGTAGCGCTCGACGTCGTCGTACACCTCCGGTCCGGTCACCGGGCCGTGCCCGGGGACGACCGTGACGGCGTCCAGCGAGCGCAGCACCTCGATCGCGTGCAGGGAGCCGGTCAGCGATCCCATGAACACGAACGGGGTGCCGCCGTGGAAGACGAGATCGCCGGTGAAGACGATCCGTTGGCCGGGCAGCCAGACGATGGTGTCGCCGGGGGTGTGCGCGACGCCGGGGTGGATCAGCTGCACCTCGATCCCGCCGATGTGCAGTGTGAGCGTGTCGGTGTACGTGACGGTCGGCGGGGTGAGGCGGATGTCGCCGTAGGCCACCTGCGGCCACATCGCGTGCAGCTGATGTCCGGCGGCGAGCAGCTCACGACGGCATGCGGCGTGCCCGATGATCGTCGCCTCGGGCGTGAAGACGCCGTTGCCGTAGGTGTGGTCGCCGTGGTGATGGGTGTTGACCACGGTGCGGGGCGTCGCGGCGCCGCTCCCGGCGATCCGGTCGCGCAGCAGGCGTGCCCGGCGTTCGGTGGCGGCGGTGTCCACCACAAGGGTGGCGTCCCCTTCGGTGACGAACCCCGCGTTGTTCAGGCACCATCCGCCGTCCGGCTGGATGAACGCGCCGACACCGGCGGCCAGTTCGACGAGATACGGCTCCGGTACGGCCTGCTCCGTGACGGCTGCCGCGCCGGCCGGCGGCTCGGCGGCGGTCACCTCGGCGGCGGGCCCCGGGACGGTGCCGGGGCCGGTGGCGGTCGGTGCGGTGTGGCTCATGCGGATGTTGCCCCTCAGCTGATGGATCCTCACCCCGCTCTGCCGGTACGAGTGTTAGGCCTGCTCCGGCGATGTGCGGGGTCGCGCCACGGTACCGCCGGGGGCCGAGCCGCCTGCGCACCGGGCGCCCTCCGCGCGACGGGCGCCTTCAGGGCAGCAGGATCGTCGCGCCACCCACCGCCAGCGCCAGGGTGCAGCCGACCAGCAGCAGCGCGGTCCGCGGGGGCATACCGGGCGGGCGGCCGCCGGCCATCGCCTGCATCCTGCGGTGTGCGACGGCGACGAAGACGATCCACACCAGCCCCATCAGGAGCACCAGGACCGCCTCCACGGCACCCGGGGCGTCGCTCTGGATCAGTTGCCTGCCGGCCAGCACCGCCACGGCCGTGCAGGACAGCGTCGTACGTCGCCATGCCAGCCTGGTCCGTTCCGGCTGCAGCCCGGGGTCCCGGTCCGGCTCCGGCTGCCGTGCCCCGGCGCCCTGCGCCTGCCCGTCGCCCATCGGCTAGCGGGTCCGGCCCAGCAGCACCAGCACGACCATCGCCACCGCGAGCGCCCCGACACCCAGCGCCAGCACCGAGGGGAAACGGGACGTCGGCAGGTCCTCACCGCGTCGCATCGCCCGCTCGCACCGCACCCAGTGGTTGACCGCCCGGAGCGCGCAGAGCGCCCCGCCCGCCAGCAGCGCGACGGTGAACGTCACCCGCAGTGCCTCGTGCAGTCGGGGCAGGAACTGATCCACCGCGAACCCGCCGCCGACCAGTGCCAGACCGGTACGCAGCCAGGCGAGGAAGGTGCGCTCGTTGGCGAGCGAGAAGCGGTAGTCGGGTGTCGAGCCCTCCTCGCGGACCCGCCCGGGGGAGAACCAGAGCCGCACGGCCGCCGCCGTCGCCCGCAGCCCGTCGGTGAGGATCATGCCCAGAACCCTACCCACCGGTTGGCTTGCCCGCCGGTGCCATCAGTGGGCCCCGCCGTCCCGGTGGGCGAGCAGCTGACGCCAGGCCGCCATGCCGTCCGGCGTCCACGGCCACGCGTCGAGCCGCCCGGCCAGCTCGTCCTCGGTCACGAAGGCATGCCAGTCGATCTCCGACTCCTGCGGGGCGACCGGCAGCGTGCAGCGCACCTCGTACACCGCGGACCACCAGGTGTGCTCGGGCGTCTCGTACAGGAAGGTGAAGAGGTGCTCCGGCTGCGGCAGGCCCTGGACGCCCAGCTCCTCCTCCGCCTCGCGCAGCGCCGCCTCGTCGTAGGACTCCCCGGTGCCGACCACGCCCCCGACGAACATGTCGTAGTGCGAGGGGAAGACGAGCTTTTGCGGTGTGCGCCGGTGCACGAAGATCCGGTCCTCGGCGTCCCGGGCGAGGACGAACGCGCAGCGGGTGCGCAGCCTGCGGGCGTAGGCCTCACCCCGTGGGGCCTGTCCCACGACCTGATCGTTCTCGTCGACGACGTCGAGGATCTCGTCCGCGTTGAGCGGCTGCTGATCGGTCATGGGGCCATGCAATCACCCCCGGCGGCGGCCGGTCCCGCCGGGGATGCGGGGCCCACGGGCACGGCCTTGCGGGCGAGCGCTCACTGCCCCATGACGTACTTCAGCGTCGGGCCGGTGGTCCAGCCGCCGTCCACGGCCAGCTCGGCGCCGGTGACGTAGGAGGCGGCGTCGGACAGCAGGAAGACCACGGATCCGGCGATCTCGTGTGCCTCACCGACCCGGCCCATCGGGGTGTTGGGGTACTTGCCCTCGCCCGGCTCGATGCCGACCTCGGCGGTCATCGGCGTGTAGGTCATACCGGGGTGGACGGAGTTCACGCGGATCCGCGCCGTGCCCAGCTCCACCGCACCGATCTTGGTCAGGCCGCGCACGCCCCACTTCGACGCGCCGTAGCCGCCGGTCAGCGCCAGCCCCATCAGCCCGGCCGCGGAGGAGATGTTGACGATCGAGCCGGCGCCGCGCTCCCGCATGGCGGGGATGACGGTCTTCATCCCGATGAAGACGCCGGTGAGGTTCACGTCCAGGACCTTGCGGAAGAAGTCGACGGAGACCGACTCCAAGGGCGCCCCGGTGGATATCCCGGCGTTGTTGACCAGGCCGTCGATACCGCCGAACGCGTCCACGCAGAACTCCGCCACCCGCTGCCAGTCCTCCTCGGACGTGACGTCATGGGGGAGGAAGCGGGCCCGCTCGCCGAGGCGGGCCGCCGTCGCCGCGCCCTCTTCCCGCAGCACATCGGTGAGCACGACCCGGGCCCCGGCCGCCACGGCCTGCTCGGCGGCGGCGGCGCCCAGTCCGCGCGCGCCGCCGGTGATGATGACGGTCTTGCCGGCCAGGCCGGCAGCGGGGGCGGGTACGGGGGTGGCGTCGGTCATGAAGCGCTCCTTGAAGGCGGGGTCGGGCCCGGGGCGGCGGCAAGCAGGAACGCGACCGTGGTCCCGGTGAGGTCGGCGAGGAAGAAGTCCTCGCCGGTGAGGGGCGAGGCACCGTCGAGGTGGTGCCGGGCGCGGTCGGCCATCGCCGCGCCGATGAGCGTCAGCGCCAGGTCCAGCCGCTCCAGCCGCAGCGCCTCGGGCAGCCCGGCCGCGACGAGGGCGTCCTCGACGCGGCAGATCAGCTGCCAGTAGGCGGTGCCGGCCAGTGTGGGGTGCGGAATCCGGGTGCGTACCCCGCTCTCGTGGCTGAGCTGGGCGGAGATCCGAAGACAGCGCCGCCCGCGGTCGTCGCGCAGTTCGGTCGCCTCCGCGGTGACCAGCGCGCCGATCAGGTCCCTGAGCGAGGTCTCGCCCGTCATCGCGGTCAGCAACGGCTTCAGCGCGGCCTCGGTACGGGCCAGCCGGCCGGCCATCACGGCGTCCAGCAGACCGGCACGCGAGCCGAAGTGGTACTGCACGGCCGAGGGGTTGCTCTGCCCCGCCCGCCGCACGATGTCGCGGGTCTGGGCACCGTCCACCCCTTGCGCCGCGAAGACCTCCTCGGCGGCACGGAGCAGCTTCTCCCGGGTCTCGGGTCCTGAAGTCCTGGCCATGAGCGCACTCTAATGCTGGCCATTATTAAAGAGCGAGCCATCGGGAGAAGGAGGAGGCATGGGCCGAGGTGCGGTTCCCCGGCGGCGAGTGGTGCCGCGGGGTACCGGGGCGGGCACGGGGGAATGGCTTAGCGCGCGGCGGCGGTCCAGCCGGGACCTGGCGGCCCACCGAGACCAGCGAGCGCCCGGTCCCCTCGCGCAGCCCGCCTCGGCGCGGCCGCATCCCCGCGCGCCCTCGGCCGCGCCCCGAACGCCGTGGTGCTACGGCCGTGCGGACGTTGGGCCTCGACAGGAGGACCCCACCGGTCAACCGGGGCCGTCCCAGCACTCGGCGCCCGCCGCGCAGCATCGGGCTCCCGCCGGACGGCAGTCGGCGTCAGCGCCACCGGAGTCCTCGCGCGCCCTCGGCGGTCGCGCGCCCGTCCGCGTAAGCGCTACCGCCGGACGGCATTCCGGCGTCGCCGGGCGGCAGCCTGCTTCAGCGCGGCTCCCACTCCCGCGCGCCCTCGGCCGCGCGTTGGTACGCCTCGGTGCCACCGCCGATGGGCAGAGTCAGGCGGACGGCTCCCGTCCCGGCGGGCCCACCGCCGCCCGGGCCCGCCGAACCATCGGCCGGCCCGCACCGGCGTTCAGTGCGGCTGCAGCTCCCGTGAGTTCTCGGCTCGGCCCGCGCCCGGTGGCATCGCGGGGTGGCTGCCGATCAGGACGATGCCCGTGACGACGGCCGCTATCCCCGCCCCTTCCCAGGCCAGTGCCCCGGGAGTGACCTCCAGCCGGTCGCCGAGGAACCCGACCCCGCAGGCGATGCCGGCCAGCGGCTGAGCGGCGGTCAGGGCGGGCAGCGACATCCGCAGTGGCGCCGTCTCGAAGGCGCTCTGCACCAGCACCAGTGCCAGCACCCCGAGCACCACGATCGCGTACGGCTGCCACGTGGTGAGCAGGGCGTTCCAGCCCCCCTCGCCGAACCGCTCCCCGCTCATCCTGGTGAGCGCGTCCTGCAGGCCGTAGATCAGCCCGGCCGCGACGCCCAGCAGCGCGGCCTCCACACTTATCCGCGCCCGTTTGGCCAACGCCGCGAGCAGCAGGGCGGTGCCCAGCACCATGCCCATGATCAGCCAGTGCCACATCGATTCGGTCTCGCTGGTCCCGCCGCGTGGCCGGCCCGCCACGATGAAGGCCGTCACCCCGCCCGCCAGCAGCCACAGCCCCGCCCAGCCGCTGCGCCCGAGCCGCTGCTTGGTCAGCCGCCTGGCCAGGGCCATCGCGAACAGCAGATTGGTCGCCAACAGCGGCTCCACGAGGGTGATGTCGCCCATCCCCAGCGCCACCGCGCCCAACGACATCCCGATCACCATCAGGCCGATGCCCGCCAACCAGCGCGGCATCCGCACCAGGTCGAGCAGCAGCCGCAGGGAGAGGAAGTCCTTCATCGGGGCGTGCTGCGCCGCGGCTTGCTGGAGGACGAATCCCAGTCCCAGACAGCAAGCCGCACCAAGGGCGAGCAGTATCACCGTCACGTCGCACACCTCGTATCGCGCGGGGCGGGGGATGCGCCTGAGGATAGTCATCCGCCGGCGTCGGTGGAGTGGCCCTGGTCACCCACCATTCTCCCGCTCACCCGTGCGTACCACCCGGTAACAGCTGTTGACGGCCGTGGCCGGTGCACTGAAGATCGTGTGCACCACGGCGGCCAGGTCGTCCGGCGTGTCCGGTGAGGAGAGCTGAGATGGCGTACGACGCTGATGTGATCGTGATCGGGGCGGGGCTTGCGGGGCTGGCCGCCACGGCGGAGCTGGTGGACGCCGGGCGCAAGGTCATCCTCCTCGACCAGGAGCCCGAACAGTCCCTCGGCGGACAGGCCCACTGGTCCTTCGGCGGTCTGTTCCTGGTGGACACGCCCGAGCAGCGCCGGCTGCGGATCCGCGACAGCCACGACCTGGCCTGGCAGGACTGGCTCGGCACGGCCGGTTTCGACCGCCCCGAGGACCACTGGCCGCGCCAATGGGCGGAGGCGTACGTCGACTTCGCGGCGGGGGAGAAGCGCTCCTGGCTGCACCGCCAGGGCCTGCGCATCTTCCCCGTCGTCGGCTGGGCCGAACGTGGCGGCTACGGAGCCACCGGGCACGGCAACTCCGTCCCCCGCTTCCACATCACCTGGGGCACCGGCCCCGGCATCGTGGCACCGTTCGAACGCCGGGTGCGCGCCGGCGCGGCGCGCGGCCTGGTGGACCTGCGCTTCCGCCACCGCGTCACCGGCCTGTCGCGCAGCGCGGGCAGCCTGGACACGGTCAGCGGCGAGATCCTGGAGCCGTCCGACGCCGAACGGGGTACGCCCAGCAGCCGCGAGGTGACCGGTTCCTTCGAGCTCCGGGCCCAGGCCGTGATCGTCACTTCCGGCGGCATCGGCGGCAATCACGACCTGGTCCGCGCCAACTGGCCCGAACGGCTGGGCAACCCCCCGCAGCAGATGCTCTCAGGGGTGCCCGCGCATGTGGACGGCAAGATGCTCGGCATCACCGAGGCGGCCGGCGGCCGGATCATCAACCGCGACCGGATGTGGCACTACACCGAGGGCATCGACAACTGGAACCCGATCTGGCCGAAGCACGGCATCCGGATCCTGTCCGGGCCCTCCCCGCTCTGGCTGGACGCCCGGGGCAAGCGCCTGCCCGTGCCGCTGTTCCCCGGCTTCGACACGCTCGGCACGCTGGAGCACATCATGCGCACCGGCCATGACCACACCTGGTTCGTGCTCACCCAGAAGATCATCGAGAAGGAGTTCACCCTCTCCGGCTCCGAGCAGAACCCGGACCTGACCGGGAAGAGCATCCGGGGCGTCCTGGGGCGGGCCAGGGCGGGCGCGCCGGGACCGGTGCAGGCGTTCATGGACCACGGCGCGGACTTCATCGTCGAGCGGTCGCCGGCCGACCTGGTGCGGCGGATGAACGAGCTCACCGGGAAGCCGCTGATCGACGAGGCCGCGCTGCGCGGCGAGATGGTGGCACGGGACCGGGAGATCGCCCACCCCTTCACCAAGGACCTCCAGGTGACGGCGATGCGCGGCGCCCGCAAATTCCTCGGCGACCGCCTGATCCGCACGGCTGCCCCGCACCGCCTGCTCGACCCCAAGGCCGGGCCGTTGATCGCCGTACGGCTGCACATCCTGACCCGTAAGACGCTCGGCGGTCTGGAGACCGATCTGTCCTCGCGCGTACTGGCCGAGGAGGGGTCTCCCGTCCCGGGCCTGTACGCGGCGGGCGAGGCGGCCGGCTTCGGTGGCGGCGGCGTCCACGGCTACCGCTCGCTGGAGGGCACCTTCCTCGGCGGATGCCTCTTCTCCGGCCGCACGGCGGGTCGCGCCGCGGCCAAGGCGGTCTCCTGACGGAAGGCCCGGGGGTGGGCCGGCCCCCTAGGCCGCCGACGAGCTCTGCACGACCTTGGCGTGCGCCTCGGCGGAGGCCAGGCCCAGCAAGGGGATGATCGGGGGGTGGGCGAGGGTCGGGATCACCGTCTGGAAGAACACCGTGAGCCAGTGCTGAAGGGGAGACGGACCGCGCCCGGCCGAGAAGGCGTCCGACATCAGCTCGATGCCGGCGAACGACCCCACGATCATCTCGGCGACATCGCGACGCGCGGTCCTGCTCTCCATGGTCGGCAGGAGTTCCCCCCGGTCGTGCGCGACCGTCAGCAACTCCTCGACGTACTCCGTCCACATCAGCATGGGCTGCGCACGGTCCAACTGGTTGGCGCCCTGCTCCAGGGTGAGACGTGCGGCGGCGCGCTGCACCACGTCCGTCTGCAGCCGGTCCACAAGGGTGTAGCCCGCCGTCATGAGTTCCCGGAGCTTGATCGCGTCCGGCTCGACCCTGATCTCGTGGACGTGCTCGGTGAGGAGGGTGTCGGCGAGCGCCTGCTTGTCCGTGAAGTGGAAGTACAACGCGCCCTTGGTGACGTTCGCTTCTCTCAGGATGTCGGCGATTCTGGCCTTGTCGTAGCCGTTCTCGGCGAAGACCTTGGCGGCGGCTTCGAGTATCACTCGCCTGGTTGCCATCGCGCGTTCCTGCTGAACCACAGGGCGCCTCCCGTCCGTCGAGGAATGTCAGGTGAGCAACTCGATGCTCACGTCATTGGCAGACCACCAGTCGTCTTCGGCCGAGCCCGGAAACAGCAGAACGTACCTGGTGGTGCGCAGCGTAGCCGTGTCGGCCGCCTCGTGAGAGGCGGGGCCGAGGGGCTCGCCACGGGGACGGACGGGCTCACGCGGCGGCCGCCCGGGTATCGCGTCGGCCAGGGTGGCCGGGACGGCCGGGGTGAGCGGAAAAATTGGCCGGTGCACCCCTGGTGGTGACAGCCCCGACCTGATCGCGACGCCCGCGGTGCGACGCTCTACCGTTGCCAGCGCGGTCGCCCTGACGCCCTGCGCGCCCCCGGACGCGGTTCGAGACATCGGACGGGACCACCCAGGGGTGTCATGGACACCGCAGGTGCCGCGCGGGGGCGATCCCTGCGGCGGGCCCTGCGCACCGCCGCTCCACCGTCCCCACCCGACATGTCAGACAAAGGAGTTACCCGTATGTCCCGATCCGTTCTGGTGACCGGAGGCAACCGAGGCATCGGCCGGGCTGTCGCCGAGACGTTCCGCGACGAGGGCGACAGGGTCGCCATCACCTATCGCAAGGAGGACCCGGCGATACCCGGGGTGCTCGCGGTGCGCTGCGACGTCACCGACAGCGAACAGGTCGATGCGGCATTCGACGAGGTCGAGGCCCGGCACGGCAACGTCGAGGTGCTCGTCGCCAACGCGGGCGTCACCGCCGACAACCTGCTCGCGGACATGTCGGACGAGCAGTTCCGGCACGTCTACGAGACCAATGTGGCGGGCACCTTCTACGTCGCCCGGCGCGCCGGCACCGCACCGATGCCGGACGGCGGCCGCATCATCGCGATCTCCTCCGCCATCGCCCCCTACGGCGCCTACGGCCAGGCCAACTACGCGTCCTCCAAGGCCGGACAGATCGGGCTGGTCAAGTCGCTGATGCGCGAGCTGGCTCCGCGGGGGATCACCGTGAACGCCGTCCTCCCGGGTCCCGTGCAGACCGACATGTACGACGAGCTCTCGGAGGAGGCCAAGGCCGGTCATCTGCGGAGCATCCCGCTGGGCCGCTGCGGTCAGCCCGAGGAGATCGCCGGAGTCGTGGCCTTCCTTGCCTCGTCCAAGGCCGCGTTCATCAACGGAGTGGCGCTGCCCGTCGACGGCGGGGCGCTCGGCCACCTGATCTGATGCGTCCTCGGCGGTCGTACGCCTGAAAGGCGGCGGGTCCCTGCCGGCCACGGAAGGGGCCCGCCGCCTCCGCGGCGTGCCCCGGCCCCGGGGGAGCGCCAGGTCCGGCCGCCGGCATCGCCGGTGCGCCACCTGACGCCGCCGATGACGAAAGTCTGACGCCGTGGCCCGGGCACTGGACCGGGAGGCCGTACGGTGTTCGAATCCAAGAGTGACAAAGGACGCGATTCCGGCCCGCCCGGCGGACGGCGACGGCGAGGACGGGCGCGGTACACCCGTCGGCCGCCGCGTCGTGCTCGGCATGCTCGGGGCGGGCGCCGCGGGAGTCGCCGCGGCCCCCTTCCTCCAGCGTGCGTACGACAGCACCCTCGGCGCCGCCGCCCAGAAGGACCCCACCGGGCTCTCCGGCCTGCTGCCGGCCGGCGGCGGATTCCGCTACTACTCGGTCACCGGCTCGGTCCCGCCCAAGGACGAACGGACCTACCGGCTCACGGTCGACGGCCTGGTCCGCCGGCGCGTCACCTACCGCCTCGACGACCTGCGCCGGCTCCCGCAGACCCGGCTCGTCCGCGACGTGCAGTGCGTCACCGGCTGGCGGGTGCCCGGCACCCCCTTCGAGGGCGTGCGCCTGGCCGACCTCCTCGACGACGCGGGAGTCCGCCCCCAGGCCAAGGCCGTCCGGTTCACCTGCTTCGACGGTGCCTACAGCGAGTCCCTCACCCTCGAACAGGCCCGCCGCAGCGACGTCCTGGTGGCCCTGCGGATGCAGGACAAGCCGATCGGTCACGCGCACGGCGGACCGGTGCGTCTTTACGTGGCGCCCATGTACTTCTACAAATCCGCGAAGTGGCTCTCCACGATCACCCTCACCGAGCGCGTGGAGCCCGGCTACTGGGAGGAGCGTGGATATGACGTCGACGCCTGGGTCGGCAAGTCGAACGGACGCGACGATGCCCCGACCACCTGAGCGCCCGGCGGCCGGCCGCATCGCCCGCTTCACGCCCGCCGAACACTGGGTGCACCGCGCCACCGCCACCCTGATGGCGCTCTGCGTCCTGACCGCGGGCTGCCTCTACCTGCCCTTCCTCGCCGAACTCGTCGGCCGGCGCGCCCTCATGGTCACCGTCCACGAGTGGTCGGGCGTCCTGCTGCCGGTGCCCCTCCTGCTCGGCCTCGCCTCGCGAGCCCTGCGCGCGGACCTCACCCGGCTGAACCGCTACGGTCCCCACGACCGCCACTGGCTGCGCGCGTCCCTCCGCCGCCGGAAGCACCGCACCGGCGCCCGCACCGCCGGCAAGTTCAACGCCGGTCAGAAGGTCTACGCCGCCTGGATCGCCGGTGCCGTCCTGGTCATGATCTGCACCGGCCTGCTGATGTGGTTCACCCACCTCGCCCCGCTGGTGTGGCGGACCGGCGCCACCTTCGTCCATGACTGGCTCGCCCTCGCCGTGGTCATCGTGATCGCCGGCCATGTCTGGATGGCGTTCGGCGACCCCGAGTCCCGCCGGGGCATGCGCACCGGCCACGTCGACGCGGACTGGGCCCGGCGCGAGCACCCCCTGTGGGATCACGAGAAGGACCACCGGAGCGAGGACCGGTAGCAGGGGGAGCGGCCGTGGGACCGGCAGGGGAGACCGCCGCGAAGGTGATGGCGCAGGCGGCGCCCATCAGGCCGGGCGTTCCCAGGCAGCGCGTTCCTGTATCGAGAACATCTTGCAGAGAAACCTCTGCAAAGGAGTCTCGGCATCTTCTACTCTGTCGGCATGACGGAGTCTCCCGAGCCACCCCGGACACCTGCCGAAACGCGCCCCGTCCGCCGCCTGGACGCCCGTAGCCTGCGGGGCCTGGCGCATCCCCTGCGGATGCGCATCCTCGAGCTGCTGACCCTCGACGGCCCCGACACCGCCACCGGCCTCAGCCGCCGCGTCGGCGAGAACACCGGCACCGTGAGCTGGCATCTGCGCCACCTCGCCGACCACGGATTCATCGAGGAGGAGACGGGCCGCGGCACCAAGCGGCAGCGCTGGTGGCGGGCGGTCGCGGTCTCCCGCCACCTGAACACGACGGAATTCCGCGACGATCCGGATGCCCGTGGTCCGCTCTCCGTCTACGTGCACGAGCTCGTCCAGCAGCACTTCCACCGGGTCGCCGGCTACCTCGCCGAGGACTGGGACGCCGACTGGCGGGACGCCGGCACCATCGCCCAATGGCACGACCTGCGCCTGACCCCCGGTCAACTCGAAGCGCTCAACGCCGAGATGACGGCCGTCGTCGACCGCTACCGGCAGGCAGCTGCCGCCACCGGCGAGCCCGTGAACGAAGACGATCGCGCCGGCACGAGCGCTTCCGGGAAGCCGGAAACCCGGCCCGTCATCGTCCAACTCCAGTCCTTCCCCCGCAAGGAACGTGCGGAGCACACCGCGGCTCCGGAACAGCCGGACGGGCGGGACGGCGGAGAGCAGCCGGGGCGCGACGAGCCGCGTCGCCCGCGGGAAGACGGCCGATGAGCGGGCTGCTGCGCCGCGACCGGGACTTCCGGCTGCTGTGGTGCGGCGAGACCTCCGGGAAGTTCGGCGCGGCGGTCACCCATGTGGCCATGCCGCTGGTCGCCGTCTCCACCCTGCACGCCGACACCTTCGCGGTCGGCCTGCTCGGCGCCTGCGGCTGGCTCCCCTGGCTGCTGATAGGGCTGCCGGTGGGCGTCTGGGTGGATCGCACACGCCGCCGTCCGCTGATGCTGTCCGCCGCGGCACTGTCCCTGACGCTGTTCGCGGCCGTGCCGGTTCTGGCCTGGCTCGGTGGGCTGGGGCTCGGCCTGCTGATCGTCGTCGCGCTGCTCGCGGGGTCCGCCTCGGTGGTGTTCCAGACCGCCTACAGCGCCTACCTTCCCACTCTCCTCCCACCGGCCGATCAGGCCGAGGGCAACGCCGCACTGCACGGCAGCGCGTCCGCGGCGCAGATCGCGGGACAGGGCGCCGGCGGCCTGCTCGTCCAACTGGCGGGCGCGGTCAACGGATTGGCCGCCCAGGCCGCGACCTTCCTCGTCTCGCTGCTGTGCCTGCTCGGCATCCGCCACCGCGAACCGCGGCCGACGGGGCCGACGGGCGCGCCTCGGGCACTGACCGCGGAGGTCGCCGAGGGCCTTCGGCTGGTCGCGGGTGACAAGTGGTTCCGTACGCTCACCCTCTTCGGCGCGTCGTCCAACCTCGCGCTCATGGGCTACCAGTCCCTCCTGGTCGTCTTCCTGGTGCGCGAGGTCGGTCTGTCGCCGGGGGCGGTCGGTGGCCTGCTGGCACTGGCCGGTACGGGCGGTATCGCCGGCGCCTTCGCCGCCCGCCGGCTGGCGAACCGCCTGGGCACCGCCCGCGCCATGCTGGTGTGTGAACTGGTCCTGCCCACCGGGGCATTGCTGATCCCCCTCACCGGCCAGGGTGCCGGCGCCCTGTTCTTCGCCGCGGGCAGCTTCTGTGTCTCGGCGGGCGTCGTCGCCGGCAACATCGTCAAGGCAGGCTTCCAGCAGCGCTACTGCCCGCCGGCCCTGCTCGGCCGCCTCGTCGCCAGCACCTCCTTCCTCAACTACGGGACGCTGCCGCTCGGCGCCCTTCTCGGTGGCGCGCTCGGCGGGGCGCTGGGACCCCGCCCCGCGATGTGGATCTTGACCGCCGGTGTCCCGCTGGCCGCCCTGATCCTCCTGTTCTCGCCGGTGCGCAGGGTCCGGGACCTGCCGCTCGCACGCCCGGAGGCGGGCCGGAATCCCGATACGCCCGGCCGCGACGGGACTGCCCCGCTGCCGGGGCGATGAGGTCACCGCTCCCGGTGCCGGTGCTCACGCCCCGCCGACGGCGAGCCCCCAGGAGCACCGCCACCGTCCGCCGGGGAGCCTCACGCCACGGGCGGTTCCGCCGCCGGGAGATCCACCTCGAAACGGCAGCCCGCGCCGGCATTGCGGACCGTCGTGCGCCCCTGGTGGGCTTCCACGATGCCGCGGACGATCGCGAGCCCGAGACCGGCGCCGCTCTTGCCGTCCGCGCGGGGTGTCCGGGCCGGGCCGCCGCGCCAGCCGGTGTCGAAGACCCGCTCCAGGTCGCCCGGCGGGATGCCGCCGCAGCCGTCCTCGACGGCGAGGACGACCCGGCCCGCCTCGTGCCGCGCGCTGACCGCGACGGTGCCGTCGGCCGGTGTCGCGCGGATGGCGTTGACCAGCAGATTGCCCAGTACGCGGGTGATCTGCTGGGCGTCCACCCGTACCGGCAGCGGCACCACCCCGCCGTCCACCAGCCGCACCCCGCTCACCCGCGCCAGCGGCCGGGCCCCCGCGAGCGCGTCGTCCACCAGGTCGTACACCGACACCCGCGACAGGGTCAGCGCCAGCGCCCCGGCCTGGATGCGGGAGAGTTCGAAGAGGTCGTCCACCATCGCCGCGAGCCGGTCGACCTCCACCCGCATCCGGGAGTGGTAGCGGGCGGTGTCCTCGGCGACGCCGTCCTCCAGCGCCTCGGCCATCGCCCGCAGCCCGGCGAGCGGGGTGCGCAGATCGTGCGAGATCCCGGCGATCAGATCGCGCCGCGAGGCGTCCAGTGCCCGCTCCCGCTCGCGTGCCTCGGCGAGCCGCCCGCTGGTCTCCTCCAACGCGGTGGACAGCGCGGCGAGTTCCGCGGTCGGTGGCTCGGCGGGCGCCACGAACCCGCCCTCGCTGCCGACCGTACGGGCCGACCGCGCCAGCTCCCGGCTGCCCGTGGCGACCCGCCGTCCGAACAGCAGGGCGGCGGCCAGCGAGACCACCCCGGAGACACCGACCACCGCCATCACCACGCCCAGGTCGTGCCCGGACAGGAACATCGCCTGCGCGACCGCGACGGTGCCCGCCGCCATCGAGGCCACCGCCAGGGCGGCCACCGCGAACAGGGAGACGGCGACGGAGCGGCGCCGCAGTACCCGTACCGCGGGTGCGGCGAGCAGGCCCACGAGCAGCGCGCCGAGCGCCGCAAGGCCCACGATGACCAGGAAGTCCGTCATGACGGCGACCCGCCTTCCGCGGGGTCGAAGCGGTAACCGGCGCCCCACACCGTCGTCACCAGGCGCGGCGCGGCCGGATCGTCCTCGACCTTCTCGCGCAGCCGTCGCACATGCACGGTCACCGTCGACAGGTCACCGAACTCCCACCCCCACACCCGGTGCAGCAGCGCCTCCCGGGAGAAGACCTGTCCGGGGTGCCGCATCAAGAAGACCAGCAGGTCGAACTCCCGGGCAGTGAGGGACAGTTCGCGACCTCCCCGGTCGGCCCGCCGGCCGCCCGGATCCGCGCGCAGGTCCCCGCACCGCAGGACCGGGGCGGGGGCCGCGGGCGGCGGCGCCGACTCCGCCCGCCGCAGCACCGAACCGATGCGCAACACCAGCTCCCGCGGGCTGAACGGCTTGGTCACGTAGTCGTCCGCCCCCAACTCCAGGCCGAGGATACGGTCGGCCTCCTCGCCCCGCGCCGTCAGCATCACCACCGGAACGGCGGGGCCCTCGTCGGCACGGCGCAGCCGCCGGCACACCTCCAGGCCGTCGATGCCCGGCAGCATCAGGTCGAGGACGACGAGATGGGGGCGGAAGGCCGCGGCCCGGTCGAGGGCGGCGAAGCCGTCGGCCGCGTGCTCGGTGGTGTAGCCCGCGCGGGAGAGGTAGCCGGTCACGACTTCGGCGACGGTTGGATCGTCCTCGACGACAAGGACGCGCCGCGGCGGTCCGTGCGACGGGGTCGGGGACGGAGGGGGCTCGGGAGGCGTGGCTCGGTGCACGGGGTCAGCGTGCCATTCCCGGCGCGGAGCCGTGCGAGGCGTCGTCGCTTGCGGGGGCGTACGGGGCGGCTTCCCCGGGGCGACCGGCATTCTGAGCACCCGGGGGCGCCGGATGCCGGCGTCCCCGGGGCCGTCCCAGGCCGCCCGTCCCCTCGGCCGGCCGACTGTCCAGGTGGTGCGTCATGGTTCCAGCAAACACCGGCGAGGCGCCGCGGCGTGCGGCACGGACTCCTGCCGTAAGACTCCGGTAATCGCATGGTGCCGCGGCCCGCCCCGGCTGCTCCGCGTCAGCTCTCCAAGCCCTCCCGCACCCGCCGCGACACCTTGATCGCGTAGAGGTCGAGCACACCCGGCGGTTCGGCGAGACCTGGACCGCCCGCGCGGATCCACGCGGCGATGTCCGCGAGCGCGTCGTCGTCGTTGACGAGTCCGAGCCAGACGGGGCGCCCGCCCGCGGCCCGGCCCGCCGCCGACGGCTGGACCACGACGACGTTCGCCTGGTCGCAGACGTCCAGGCACTCGGAGGCCCGTACCGGCGCCGCGCCGTCGAGCGCCGCGCGCAGCCTGGGTATCTGGCCGGCGTGGTCGACGCCCGGGATCTTGGACGCGTCACCGCAGCAGCAGCCGCGGCAAACGGTGACCCGGCACGGGGACGCGGTGGCCGCACGGCCGGAACGCTGGGAGCTCATCCGCACCATGCTACGTGCGGCGATCC
Source organism: Streptomyces sp. NPDC048248 (assembly GCF_043201875.1). Taxonomy (NCBI): domain Bacteria; kingdom Bacillati; phylum Actinomycetota; class Actinomycetes; order Kitasatosporales; family Streptomycetaceae; genus Streptomyces; species Streptomyces sp. NPDC048248. The sequence goes on along the minus strand of NZ_JBICZL010000008.1, from coordinate 309,186 downwards.
GGCGGCCCGCCCCGCGCCCCCGGCCCCGCGCCACCCGCACCCGCCGTCCCGCCGGCCCGTCTCGAACGAATGCCCCAACCCGCGGTGCGGGGCACGTTTTTGGGATAGGAATCGGAATATGACGCTCACCGATTCCGATCGCACTCCCGGCCCCGGCTCCGACGGTGGAGCCGCCACCGACATCCCCGGGCCGGCCGGTCTGCCGTTACTCGGTTCGATGCTCGACCTCCGCCGCGACTCCCTGAGCGCCTTCGTCCGCGCACAGCGCGAACACGGCGACGTGGTCCGCCTCCAAGCGGGCCCACCAGGTCTGCGCAGCGTGTTCCACGCCGTCTTCTCGCCGGCCGGGGTCCAGCAGATCCTCGGCACCGAGGCCGCCAACTTCCGCAAGGACCACCCCCTCTACGAAGAGGTCCGGCAGGCGTTCGGCAACGGTCTGCTGACCAGCCAGGACGAGGACTACCTTCGCCAGCGGCGGCTGGTGCAACCCCTGTTCACCAAGCGCCGCGTCGACACCTACGCGGCGGCCGTGACGACCGAGGCGGACGCCGTCGCCGAGCGCTGGCGGACCGCGGACCCGTCCGGCGTCGACCTGGTCCCCGAGATGAACCGGCTGGCACTGCGCACGGTCTCCAGGATCCTTTTCGGTACGGACGTCGAGGCCGCCGTCGACGTCATCCACCGGTGCGCCCCGGTCATCAACGCCTATGTCGTGCGCCGCGCCTACGCTCCCCTGAAGGTCCCGCGCGACTGGCCGACGCCCGGCAACCGCAAGGTGCAGGACGCCTCCGCGGAATTCTCCGCCGTCTGCGACCGCATCATCGCGGAACGGCGTGCGGCGTCCGGGACCACCGGGGACGGTGGCCGCGCCGCGGACGGCGACGACCTCCTCTCGCTCCTCGCCGATGCGGGCAACGAGGAGGACGGCTCCCTGGACGCCACCGAGGTCCGCGAACAGGTGCTCATCTTCCTGCTCGCCGGCCACGAGACCACCGCCACCTCCATGGCCTTCACCCTCCACCTCCTCGCCAAGCACCCCGAGGAGCAGGCACGGGTCCGCGAGGAGATCGACCGCGTACTGGCGGACCGCGAGCCCACGGCCGAGGACCTGGAGCGACTGCCGTGCCTGACCCGGGCGTTCAAGGAAGCCATGCGGCTCTATCCGGCCGCGCCGGTCGTCAGCCGCCGAGCCGTCGAGGCCACCGAGATCGGGGGCTATGTCATCCCCGCGGGTGCCGATGTGGTGGTCGCGCCGTGGGTGACCCACCGCAGCCCCGACCTGTGGGAGGACCCGGAGCGCTTCGACCCGGAACGCTTCACCCCCGAGCGCGAGGCGGCACGGCACCGCTACGCCTGGTTCCCGTTCGGCGGGGGCCCGCGCGCATGCATCGGCCAGCACTTCTCCATGCTGGAGTCGGTGCTCGCGATGGCGACGCTGCTGCGCGCCCACGAACTTGAGGCCGTGGACCAGGAGGTGCCGGTCGCGGCCGGCATCACCCTCCAGGCGACCGGCCCGGCCCGGGTACGCCTGCGCCCCCGCGACCTCGGCTCCGAAGGAGGGTGAGCGGACCCTGCTGCCGGGCCCACGGCCCCGCGACAACCGGGGCAGCCGTCCGGCTGCGGGGCCACTGCCCGTCCCGTCGCCGGAATTCGGTTGCCGAGCGCCGTTCCCGTGGGCCATGCTCCTGCGCATGACCTACAGGAAGGGCGGTTGCCGCCCCACCCGTTGACCGCGCGGACGCCGGGCCCGATCCCGGCTTCCGCCCCGTCCACCGGTCGCACCGACTCGCACCGCCCGTGACAGGGCCGTCCGGTCCTACGCGACCGTCATGCCGGCCGGGCCGCGAAGAGCGCCAGGCTCGCCCCGCACTGCGAGTGCAGCGGCGCCGGCAGCGCGTCCGGCGCGAACCACTCCCACGCGTCGAACTTGTGCGGCTCGCCGAGCTCCACCTCACCAGGCTCCACCCGGACCGCGAAGACCACCGCGACCCAGTGCGAGTGCACCGGATCGCCGCGCAGCACATTGCGCACCCCGATCATGTCGATGCGGAGCGGCCGTGTGCCGTACTCCTCGTGCACCTTCCGGGCCACAGCCGCCTCGAAGGTCTCCCCGAACTCCAGCGCCCCTGCCCCGCAGTCCCATGTCCCCGGCTCGTCCCTGGCGCCGCTGCTCCGCCGCGCCAGCAGCACCCGCCCTGCCTCGTCGTGGCACACGAAGACACACGACACCTTCGGCTCCGACCCGCTCACACCAGCCCCCTCGACCACCCTGTGCTCCTCGCCTGTGCCCCGCCTCAGAAGTGCCGCAGCAACTCACCGAACGCCGACAGCCGAAGGACCTTCTTGTCGTCCGGATCCACGTCGCCGTGCTCCAGCACCCAGGTGTGCTCGTGCGGAATGAAGACCGCGTTCAGTCCGGCCGCGCGGGCCGGCAGGATGTCCGACTTCGGGGAGTTCCCGATCATCCAGGTCGAGGCCGGCACCAGGCCGTGGACCCGCACCAGCTCCTCGTACGTCGAGACGTTCTTCTCCGCCACGATGTGCACGTCCCGGAAGTACGGCAGCAAGCCGGATGCCGCCACCTTCCGCTCCTGCTCCTCGGTGTCGCCCTTGGTCAACAGCAGCAGCTCGTGCCGCCGGGCCAGCTCCGCCAGCGTCTCGGCCACCCCCGCAACGAGCTCCACCCGGTCGTGCGCGAAGGCCGCCGCCCACCCCGCGATGCGGGCCGTCTCCTCGGCCGTCGCCGCCCGCTCCCGCAGCCGTGCCACACACTCGCCGAGGCTGCGCAGGAACACCTTGCTGCCGTAGCCGTGCGTCAGGGCGTTCGCTGCCTCGATGTCGTCGAGGACGGCCCGCACCCCGGCCCGGTCGAGCTCGGGATGCGCCATCCACTCCAGAAACTCGTCGATAACCCGCTCGAAGATCACGTTGTTCTCCCACAACGTGTCATCCGCATCGAAGATCAGCACTCGCCCGCCCCTCCCACGCTCCACCGACCTGCGCACCCTACGCACGCCCGGCGGGCCCGCGCACCGGAATATCGCGGGGGGACGGGCGCGACCCGCCGCCGTGGCCGGGCGCCCAGGGAAAAGCAAAGGACCCCAGATGAACTGGGGTCCTGACTGGTGTCCGAGGGGGGACTTGAACCCCCACGCCCGATAAAGGGCACTAGCACCTCAAGCTAGCGCGTCTGCCATTCCGCCACCCGGACAAGGTGTCTGTCGTCGCGGCTGCGCCGTTCCGACGTGGAAAACAATAGCAAACCTTCGGCGGTGGTCGATCACCCACTCTTTTGGCCGGGGGAGGGGCTGTGACCAGGGCATGTCGGGAGTATTGCGGCCTTGGGCACAGCGGCCGCGAGGTGGAGGATGGCGGTGGACCCCCGCCGCGGTGCGGGCTCCCATGAGGAGCGCGACGCGGCCGTGAACCATGAGGAGGCAGTGTGAGCGAGCCCGGCGAGCGAACCATGGCAAGGTGCGAGCCCCGCGGATGCGGGGCCGAGCGAAGCGAGGTTCAGGCATGAGCGAGTCGCAGCCGACCCGTACGGTCACCGGCGAGGACGAGGTCGTCGACCTGTGCCGGGACCTGATCAGGATCGACACCAGCAACTACGGCGACCACTCGGGCCCGGGTGAGCGCGCGGCCGCCGAATACGTCGCGGAGAAGCTCGCCGAGGTCGGGCTGGAGCCGCAGATCTTCGAGTCGCACCGGGGCCGCGCCTCGACCGTTGCCCGGATCGAGGGCGAGGACCGCTCCAGGCCCGCACTGCTGATCCACGGCCACACCGACGTCGTGCCCGCCAACGCGGACGACTGGACCCACCACCCGTTCTCCGGCGAGATCGCGGACGGGTGCCTGTGGGGCCGCGGCGCGGTCGACATGAAGGACATGGACGCGATGACGCTGGCCGTCGTCCGTGACCGGATGCGCACCGGCCGCAAGCCCCCGCGCGACATCGTGCTGGCCTTCCTCGCGGACGAGGAGGCGGGCGGGAAATACGGCGCGCGCTTCCTCGTCGACAAGCACCCCGGCCTCTTCGAGGGCGTGACGGAGGCGATCAGCGAGGTCGGCGGCTTCTCCTTCACCGTCAACGAGAATCTGCGCCTCTATCTCGTCGAGACGGCGCAGAAGGGCATGCACTGGATGAAGCTGACCGTGGACGGCTCCGCCGGACACGGCTCGATGATCCACCGGGACAACGCCATCACCGAACTCTCCGAGGCCGTCGGGCGGTTGGGTCGGCACGAGTTCCCGGTGCGGGTGACGAAGACCCTGCGGGCCTTCCTGGACGAGCTCGGGGACGCGCTGGGCACCGAACTCGACCCGGAGAACATGGACGACACGCTGGCCAAGCTCGGCGGCATCGCCAAGCTGATCGGCGCCTCGCTCAAGAACACCGCCAACCCCACCCAGCTGGGTGCGGGTTACAAGGTCAACGTCATCCCGGGCCAGGCCACCGCGCATGTCGACGGCCGCTTCCTGCCCGGCTACGAGCAGGAGTTCCTGGCCGACCTGGACCGGATCCTCGGCCCGCGCGTCAAGCGGGAGGACGTGCACGCGGACAAGGCCCTGGAGACCACCTTCGACGGCGCGTTGGTCGACGCGATGCAGTCGGCGCTGCAGGCCGAGGACCCGATCGCGCGCGCGGTGCCGTACATGCTCTCGGCCGGCACGGACGCGAAATCCTTCGACGACCTCGGAATCCGCGGGTTCGGCTTCGCGCCGCTGAAGCTGCCGCCGGAGCTGGACTTCGCCGGAATGTTCCACGGCGTGGACGAGCGAGTGCCCGTGGACGGCCTGAAGTTCGGTGTACGCGTGCTCGACCGGTTCATCGAACAGAGCTGAATTGGGCGCGGGTTTCCTGCCGTCCGCGCCGACGTAGCTGAAACGGGTGAATGCAACGGTGTGTTCGTAGCTCAATCGCTCCGGCCTCGTTGGAGTGAGTGCGGTCCGCGGCTGGGATCGCATTGCCTACAAGGAGGAATAATGATCAAGAAGATCGTCGCTGCTGCGGCAGTCACCAGTGGCCTTGTGCTCGCCGGCGCGGGCCTGGCTGTTGCCGATTCGGGTGCCCAGGGCGCGGCCCTGCACTCCCCGGGCGTCGTCTCCGGCAACGTCGTCCAGGTGCCGGTCCACGTTCCGGTGAACGTCTGCGGCAACACGGTCAACGTGATCGGTCTGCTGAACCCCGCCTTCGGCAACAAGTGTGTCAACGACTGACGTTCACTGACGTTGTATCCGCCCCTGTAGGGGGCTGATCCAGCTCGGCTCCGGAATGCACTCGCATTCCGGAGCCTCTGGGTATTTCAGCGGGCGGGTGGATCTTACTCGCGCGCATTCCTGATGGCACAAGGCAGGGGAACCAAGCTATGAGGCAGGTCGCGAAAAAGGGCCTGATCACGATGGCGGCCGCGGGCGGATTGCTCGCACTCGCGGGCGGCTACGCACAGGCGGACTCCGGAGCACTGGGACGCTCGGCGCACTCGCCCGGTGTCGGCTCCGGCAACACCGTCCAGGTCCCGGTCCACGTACCGGTGAACGTGTGCGGAAACACCGTCAACGTCATCGGACTGCTCAACCCGGCGTTCGGGAACAAGTGCTCCAACGACTCGGGTGGCAAGCACCACGGCTCCGGCGCCAAGGGCAAGGCATCGCACTCGCCCGGTGTCGCATCCGGCAACAATGTCCAGGTCCCGGTCGACGTTCCGGTCAACGCCTGCGGCAACAGTGCCTCGGTGGGCGGGCTGCTGAACCCCGCCTTCGGAAACGACTGCGACAACGAGTCGGAGACGGTGCCGCCGACGAGCCCGGAGTACCCGGACAACCCCGGCGATCCCACTCCGCCCACGGAGGAGCAGCCGCCGTCGCCGGAGAACCCCGACGAGCCGGACAACCCGGATAACCCCGAGGAGCCCGAGGAGCCGGGCACTCCCGGGGGACCGGAAACCCCGGACTCTCCGGACAGCCCGGACTCCCCGGACAACCCGGGGACGAGGCCGCAGACGGAGACCGAGCCGCACACGCAGGTCGTCACGCCGCCCAGGGCTGCCGGACATCTCGCGCAGACCGGTGCCGGGGCGATCGGTCTCGCGGTTCCGGCCGCCGCCGGACTGCTGCTCGGGGGAGCCGTGCTCTACCGCCGGGCGCGCACCGCTCGCGGGTGACAGGCACCACATAGCCCGGCGTGAGACGTCCGGGCATCGGAGCGGGCCCCGTGGTGACGGGGCCCGTTTCGCTGTGCTCGGACAGCTCCTGTGATCACCAAGTGGCGCGGAGCTGTCGGATGATCCGGCGGCGCAACCGCACCCTGCGGCTGCCGTCGGGGTTGAGGCGAAGTCGGTCCAACTCCCAGTGTCCGTACTCGGCATGGTCGGTCAGCAGGCGTGTGGCGGCCTTCCGGGAGACCCCCCGAGGCACGTACACATCGCAGAATTCGTATTCCGGCATCGCATCTATTGTGCGGGACCGGCCCCGGTACGGATAGCGTCTGCACTATGTCTGATGCTGCGCAGCCCTCCGCTGCCGAGGTACGTGCCGCCGCCGAGGCGGTCAAAGCCGCGCTGGACCGTCACCTCGACGCGGTCGAACGCCGCTCGGGGCAGGATGATCCAGCTGTTTATGCCGCGTTCGACGAGCTCGCCGCGGCGGCCGAGGCCTATGACGAGCTGCTGTACGACACCTACGACGAGGTCACCCCCTTCGAGATCCCCGGCAGCGACGTGCTGCCTTCCTACGCGGGCCCCGAGGAGCCCAGTGCGTTGAGCGTGCTCATCCGGCGCGACTACACCGTCGTCGAACCACAACGGTTGCTGCACCAGGCCCAGCGCATCGCCGACCTCGATCCGGACGCCGCCGACGGCGTACCGGCCAACGGCTCCGCGGGTGCCGGGGCGGGCGGCGTGGTCGGCAACAGCGTGCATGCGGCGCTCGGAGTGCTCTTCGGGGAGTTCGAGCCGGACGAGATCGCCTCCCGCCACAAGGAGTTCGGCCTGGAGGAGGGCGACTCCACGCTGTGGGTGGCGGCCGCGGACGATCCTGCGGAGCCGGGGGAGTGGCTGTCCGCGCCGTTCGACCAGGCGGATCCGCAGCGGGTGGTCTGCCGCTTCGACGTCAGCTCCGTCTTCGACGAGGAGCTGGGCGAGGACGACGACGATCTGATCGAGGTGCTCGACCAGGACCGGTGAGACCGGGCGGGAGGTTCGCCTCTCGTCTGACTCCCGGCCTCGTGCGCATCGCTGCCCCGGCCCCGTCAGGACGTACCGACGGGACCGGGGCAGCGGCGTGCCCGGGACCTAGCTCACCGCGGCGTCCGCGGTGTCCTGCACGCTCTGCATCTGCAGGAGGGTGCGCAGCCGGGTCGTACGCTCCTTGACGGGCACCTCCGCCACGGCACGCGCCAGGGCCTGGTCGACGCCCTGGACCACGGAGAGGTGGCGCTCGCCGCGGCTGAAGGCGGTGTACGCCCAGGAACGGGTCAGACCGCCCGCCGCGTCACCGGGCAGCACGGCCACCACGGCGGGCCAGCGCATACCCGCCGCCTGATGGGCGGTGAGCGCCCAGCCGTGCCGCACGGCACCGGAGCCGACCTGGTCGCGCGGCACCACCACGGGGGCGCCGCAATCGAGGTGCAGGCCGTCGACGTCCGCTCCGGTGACCGTGCCGGGCACGGTGCGGCCGGGCGCCGGGGCGTACACGACGCGGTCGCCCGGGTCGAAGCCGCCGAACCGGCCGGGGCCCGGGTTGAGCCGCTCCTTGAGAGCGGTGTTCAGCGCGCGGGTGCCGGCCGCGCCGCCGTGGCCGACCGTGATGACCTGCGTCTGGTCTGCGGGGACGCCGAGCGCCCGGGGCACGGAGTCGGCGACCAACTGGACAGTGCGGTGCACGGCCTCGCCGGCGTCCCGCACCGGGACGATCACCACTTCCTTGCCCGGTGCCTCGACCTGGGTCAGCTCCCCGATGCCGATGCCCGACACCAGCTCGCCGATCGGGCCGAAGTCCGGGGTGCGGGAGGCGACCTGGGGGCAGCAGCGGGCCGAGAGGAGGTCGGTGAACAGCCGGCCCGGCCCTGCGGACCACAGGACGCCCGGGTCGCCGCTGAGCACCAGGCGGGTGCCGTCGGTCAGCGACTCGACGAGCAGCGCGGCGGTCTCCAGATCCAGTTGGGGAGCGTCCAGCACCACGAGCAGATCGAGGGCAAGCGCGCCGTCCGCGTCCCGGCCGGGGCCCTGCTGCCCGGAGAGCAGGCCGGACACCGTCACCGCCGAGGTGTCGGCGCCCTCCAGGGCGGTCGGGGCGGTGCCCTGCGGGGACCGGGAGAGCTGCGCGGCCAGCCGCCTGCGGCCGTTCTCGCTGTGGGTGGCGCCGAAGGCCCGCAGGCCCAGGGCGCGGGCCGCGGCGATCAGCGCGGCGGGCTCGGCGCGGGCGGCCTCCGCGCCGGTGTGGGCCACCAGGCCGCTGTGCGCGACGGCGCGGATCAGCTCTGCGGCCGACGGCGACGGTGCGGCGGCCGCCGCAGCCTCCCATGCCGCGGTGGACGGCTGGGCGCGACGGATGCCCTCGGTCTCCTCCGCGAGTTCCCGGGGCTCTTCCTGGGGCTCCTCGGCGGGCCCCGGGCCGCTCTCGGCGGCCGCCGGGGCTGCCGGGCTTCGGCCTTCGCCTTCCGGCGCCGGTTCGCCTTCGGGCACCGGCTCGAAGGTGTTGAGCAGCCGTGCCAGCCCGTCGGCGACGCTCTCCTCGGCCATCGCGAACCTGTCGAGACCGAGCAGGACCCGGACCGGCTGCTCCTCTTCCTCGTCGCCCGCCACGGGCCGGCGGCCCGGGGTGTCGATCGCGTCCTGGAACACCAACACCGCGCCGTCCGCGATGGCGGTCTGCAGTGCCTCGTCGGGGTCGGGCACCGAGCGCTGGGCGAGGGCGGCGCGCAGTGCGGGCGCCTCCAGCGCGGAGTGGCCAGCGACGGCGGCCTGCTCCAGCAGCCACAGCACCAGCGCCTGTCCGCGGCGTTCGTCGTCCGGCCCGCATGCGGCGCCCAGCAGCGCCCGGGCGAAACCGTCGGCCTGTTCGGGGCGCACACCGGGGACGGCGAGCAGCTGCCAGGGGTCGTCGTTCAGCGCCTCGGCGGCCTTCTCACCCAGCGCCTCGGCGGCCTTCTCGGCCAGCTCCTCGGGAGCGCCGCCCGCCGCGAGGACCTGGCGTACGCCTGCCAGGCCGGGGGCCGTCGCCACCGCGGGCTTCGGGGCGGGCGCGGGCCGGCCCTGAGCGGGTGCGTGGCCCACCGCGCCGCCGTCCGCGGTGGGCGGGCGGACGGGGTCCGCGGGTGCGTCGGCGGGGCGGGCTGCCTGCTGCCGTGTGGGGTCGACCGGTCCGCCGGTCCGCGCGGGCCGTGCGTCCGCGGCCGGGACGCCGGCCTGCTGCACGGGGGCGGCGGGGGTGCTCGGCTTGGGGGCACGAGGGCTCTGGGCGAAGAACGAGGCGGCCGAGCGCTCGCCGCTCTCGACGGCCCGCACCGCGGCGGCCAGGTCGGCGGCCGTCGCCGCGGCGGAGCCGGGCGCCGGCGGGGCCTTCGCGGTGCCACCGGCGACGGCCTCAGGGGCTGCCTCCGGAGCCGTTCCGGGCGCGGAGCCCGGCCCCGGCTCCGGCTGGGCAGCCGATGCGGGTTCCCCGGAGTTGTGGCCCGCGGCTTCGGGGCCCGCCGCCTCGTCGCCCGGCGCGCGCGGGGAGTCGTCGGGCGACTGGGCATCCGTAGCGCCGGGCGCGGCCTCCTGCTCGGGCGTGGTCTCGCCGGCGAGGCGGTCGGTACTCACAGCGTGCTCCAGTCGTGATCGGGATAGTGGTGCACCGGGGCCGACACATCGTCCAGCGCCCGGCGGATCTCGTCAGGAAGACTAAGGGTCTCCACTGACAACGCCGCTCTGAGCTGCTGTGCGGTCCGCGCCCCCACGATCGGGGCGGTGACTCCGGGACGGTCGCGGACCCAGGAGAGCGCGACCTGCAGCGGGGTGACGGCGAGTCCGTCCGCTGCAGTGCTCACCGCCTCGACGATCCGGCCCGCCGACTCGTCGAGGTAGGGCGCGACGAACGGAGCGAGGTGGTCGGAGGCGCCGCGCGAGTCGGCCGGTGTGGCATGGCGGTACTTGCCGGTGAGCACGCCTCGGCCGAGCGGCGAGGACGGCAGCACGCCGACGCCGAGATCGAGGGCCGCGGGCAGCACCTCGCGCTCGATACCGCGCTGCAGCAGGGAGTACTCCATCTGCGTGCTCGCCAGCCGGTTGCGCACGCCGGGCACGGCCAGCTGCCAGGTGGCGGCCTTGGCGAGCTGCCAGCCGGAGAAATTCGACAACCCCACATACCGCGCCCGGCCGCTGCTGACGGCGAGGTCGAGGGCGTGCAGGGTCTCCTCGAGCGGGGTCTCGTGGTCGAAGCCGTGCAGCTGCCACAGGTCGACGTAGTCGGTCCCCAGCCGCTCCAGGGAGGCGTCCAGCGCGGCCAGCAGATGGCGGCGGGAGCTGTCGAAGCGGCGGTCGGTCTCCAGGACGCTGCCGGCCTTGGTGGCGATCACAAGATCCTGGCGGGGGACGAGCGCCTCGGTCAGCCGGCCGAGGAGGTATTCGGCGCCGCCGTCGGCGTAGATGTCGGCCGTGTCGACGAGGGTGCCGCCGGCCTCCCAGAACGTCTTGAGCTGGTCGGCGGCTTCCTGTTCGTCGGTGTCGCGTGCCCAGTTCAGGGTGCCGAGCCCGAGGCGGGACACACGAAGGCCGGTACGCCCGAGGTGCCTTTGCTCCATGGTCTGTGAGATTACTGGCCGCGGGCCCGGATCAGGGGACCTGTGGACAACCCGCCGATGACGGTCGGCGGGGTGGCGCGCTAGAGTCCCCGCAACAGCGACGTTACTGATCAGTAAGGGGAGCGGCATGAGGCTTGGCATCAACCTCGGCTACTGGGGTGCCGGGATGGACTCGGACAATCTCGCCGTGGCGCAGGAGGCCGACCGCCTCGGTTATTCGGTCTGCTGGGCCGCCGAGGCCTACGGATCCGACGCTCCCTCGGTGCTCTCCTGGGTCGCCGCCCAGACCGAGCGCATCGACATCGGTTCGGCGATCTTCCAGATCCCCGCGCGCGCCCCCGCGATGACGGCGATGACCGCCGCCACGCTCGACTCGCTCTCCGGCGGCCGTTTCCGGCTCGGCCTCGGTGTCTCGGGGCCGCAGGTCTCCGAGGGCTGGTACGGCGTGAAGTTCGACAAGCCGCTGGCGCGCACCCGCGAATACGTCGACATCGTCCGCAAGGCGATGTCGCGCGAGCGGCTCTCCTACGAGGGCGAGCACTGGACGCTGCCGCTGCCCGGCGGCCCCGGCAAGCCGCTGAAGCTCACCGTGCACCCGCAGCGCGAGCACATCCCGCTCTACATCGCGGCGATCGGCCCCAAGAACCTCGAGCAGACCGGTGAGATCGCCGACGGCGCACTGCTGATCTTCCCCTCCGCCGAGCACCTGGCCGAGACCGCCATCGCCCCCATCCGGGCGGGCCGCGAGAAGGCCGGCAAGACCCTGGAGGGCTTCGACGTCTGTCCGACGCTGCCGCTCGCCCTCGGCGACGACGTCGGCGCGCTGGCCGACATGTTCCGCCCGTACACCGCGCTGTACGTCGGCGGCATGGGCAGCCGGAAGCAGAACTTCTACAACAAGCTGGCCCAGCGCATGGGCTACGAGAAGGAAGCCGCCGAGATCCAGGACAAGTACCTGTCCGGTGACAAGGACGGCGCGGCCGCCGCGATTCCGCAGCAGCTGATCGACCAGACCACGCTGCTCGGCTCCGTCGACCGGATCGCCGACCGGATGCAGGCGTACGCCGCGGCCGGGGTCACCACCCTGACCCTGGCGCCGGCCGGCTTCACGCTGGAGGACCGGATCGCCTCCCTGCGGGCCGGTACCGAAGCCCTGGAGCGCGCGGGGCTCGCGTAGCGCGACGACAACGCATTACCGGACCGCACCGCACAACGCGAAGCCCGGCACCGAGGGTGCCGGGCTTCCGGGAAGCGCTGCGGCCGTGGTGGGGGCTCGGGGGTCTTCCCCGCCACGGCCGTCACGCAGCACAACGCCGCGCCGGGCACGGTGGTTACGCCCCGGAGCCGAGGTGGCATGTCATTCGAACGGCCGAATGGGCCGGTCCTCCGGTTGCCGCACTCCGCACGCCGACCTTGACTTTTCCTGCGGGTGTGTCCGTTCGGAGGTGGCGCGCATGTTCTCGGCCAGAAGCCTGTTCCAAGAGATCATCGACAACGATGACTCCTACCGTCTGTTCTGCTCCATAGCGGCCAGCGGTGAGGCCCAAGGGGGCTGGGAGAACGGCCGTATCGCGGCCCTGCTCCCCCCGTCGATGGCCAATCTCGCACCCAAGGTCGCGCGGCACGGCGCGGATGAGGACAAGCACGGCAGGATCTTCCAGGCGCTGCTGCGCAAGCGCGGCATGACGGCCGCCGAGGTCCCCGAGGAAACCGACTACACCATGCTGCTGGAGCGGCGCGGCATCGGACTGGCGCACGACAAGCTGCGCCGCGACGCCCCCCTCAGCGAGCTGGACATCATCACCTACCTCTCGCACAGCAGGGTCACCGAGCAGCGTGCGGCCGACCAGATGGAGATGCTGACGAAGCACTTCGGCGACCACCCCGAGGTGGGCAAGGCGATCCGGATGATCTCGAGCGACGAGGACAACCACCTCGCCTACTGCCATGAGGAACTCCTCCGGCTGGCCCGGGCCGGGCACGGCAGGACCATCCAGCGGATCCTGCACGAGTGCGCGAACGCCGAGATCGCGGTCTACCGGGACGTGAGCCTGGCGGTGATGGACCACATGGGACGCATCCTGAAGTGGCCCACGGCCAAGTCCGCGGTGCTCAGGGCGGGAATCCGGGCGATGTACGGCTACGAGCGGACGGGTGGCTGGCGGCGGATGGTCAGCCTGTCGATGCCCGAGCGGCGCGACGCGCTGGGCGGGCCTGCCAGTTCCGCGGCGGAGTTCGCCTGACGGTGTGACGGCGGGCGCCCGGCCGCGTGACGGGATGGCTGTGACGCAGGGCCCGCCGGCCCTCCGTCACAGCCATCCGCGCCGTTTGAACATCCGGTACAGCCACACCTCCAGAGAGGCCATCACCAGCAGGATCGCCGGGTATCCCAGGGACCACCGCAGCTCGGGCATGTGCTCGAAGTTCATCCCGTAGATGCCGGCGATCAGGGTGGGGACGGCGGCCAGCGCCGCCCACGACGAGATCTTGCGCATGTCGTCGTTCTGCCGCACGCCCATCTGCGCGAGGTGGGCGGAGAGAATGTCCGACAGCAGCCGGTCCAGCCCCTCGACCGACTCGTTGGCGCGGGTGAGGTGGTCGTCGACGTCGCGGAAGAACGGGCGGGCCTTTTCGTGCACGAACGGCACACCGGGGTTCTGCAGCCGGGCCATCGGCTCCGCCAACGGGCCGGTCGCGCGCCGGAATTCGAGGATCTCGCGCTTGAACGCGTAGATCGCGGCCGCGGTGTTCCTGGTGTCGCCGCGGACCGGCGCGAAGACCTCCGCCTCCAACTCCTCCAGATCCACCTGGAGTTCCGCGGCCACCTCGATGTAGTGGTCGACCACCGCGTCGCTGACGGCGTACAGCACCGCGGTCGGCCCGTGCCGGAGGACCTTCGGCTGGTGCTCCAGGCGCAGGCGCACGGTACGCAGCGGGCTCGCCTCGCCGTGCCGGACGGTCACGACGAACGAGTCGCCGACGAAGAGCATCAGCTCGGAGGCGGTGACGGTGTCTGCGGCGTCGTCGTAGGCGACCGGCTTGAGCACCACGAACAGGGAGTCGTCGTAGACCTCCAGCTTCGGTCGCTGATGGGCCTTGAGGGCGTCCTCGACCGCCAGGGGATGCAGCCCGAACTGGCTGCTGACGCGATCGAACTCCTCCTGCGTCGGCTCGTGCATGCCGAGCCACAGAAAGGAATTCCCCTCGGCCCGCGCCTCGTCGAGCGCGGCGGAGAGATCATCCGGCCCCTCGGTGCGGCGGCCGTCCCGGTAGATGGCGCAGTCCACGATCACACCTGGCATTCTCACCCCTCCTCCGGCCGCCTGCCAGGAACGGGCCCGGGGAACGTAGGCTGGCGGCCATGCCCACGCTGATCCTGGTGCGGCACGGCCGCTCCACCGCCAACACCTCCGGCGTCCTCGCCGGACGGACTCCCGGTGTCGCCCTCGACGAGCGGGGCGCCGCCCAGGCCGTGGCGCTGCCCGCGCGGCTGGCGCAGGTGCCGCTGGCCGCCGTCGTCTGCAGCCCCCTCCAGCGCTGCCAGGAGACCGTGCAGCCGCTGCTCGACGCCCGTCCCGGCCTGCCGCTGCACCAGGAGGACCGGATCAGCGAATGCGACTACGGCGAATGGTCGGGCCGCAAACTCGCCGAGCTGAGCGACCAGCCGCTGATGGAGGTCGTCCAGCAGCACCCGTCCACCGCGGCCTTCCCCGGCGGGGAGTCGATGCGCGGTATGCAGGCCCGCGCGGTGGACGCGGTACGCGACTGGAACGCCCGCATCGAGGCCGCCCACGGCGCCGAGGCCGCCTATGTGATGTGCTCGCACGGCGACATCATCAAATCCCTTGTCGCGGACGCCCTGGGCATGCACCTCGACCTCTTCCAGCGGATCTCCGTGGAGCCCTGCTCGGTCACCGCGATCCGCTACACACGGCTGCGCCCGTACCTCGTACGGCTCGGTGACACCGGTGATTTCGGCGGGCTGGCCCCTCGGGAGGAGGGCGGCGCCGCAGCGGCCGAACGGGATGCCGCGGTCGGCGGTGGTGCGGGAGCACCGTGATCAGTCGGCGCAGTAGGGTGGTGCGACGGCGCTGCCCGCCATGCCCCTGCGATCCGACGCGGTGACCAGGGCCGCAGCGACCGCAGTGCCCCCGCAGTCGAGCAATCGGAGCAGGACGTTGTCCCGTCAGGTGTTCTTCTACGACGCGCCGGACCGCTTCGTGGCCGGTACGGTCGGGCTGCCTGGCCGCCGTAGTTTTTACCTCCAGGCCACCGCGGCAGGCCGTACCACCAGCGTCGCCCTGGAGAAGACCCAGGTCGCGGCCCTCGCGGAGCGGATCGACGAGCTGCTGGACGAGGTGGTGCGGCGCAGCGGGGGCAACGCCCCGGTGCCCGCGATGTCCCCCACGGAGGTGTCCGACACCGCCCCGCTGGAGTCGCCGGTCGAGGAGGAGTTCCGGGTCGGCACCATGGCACTCGCCTGGGACGGCGAGGACGAGCGGATGATCGTCGAGGCGCAGGCCCTGGTGGAGCTGGAAGCCGACAGCGAAGAGGATCTCGCGGACGCCGAGGAGCGGCTGCTCCAGGACGACGAGAACGGCCCCCCGATGCTCCGGGTGCGTCTCACCGGCGCCATGGCCAGGGCGTTTGCCAAGCGGGCCCTGGACGTCGTCAACGCCGGGCGGCCGCCGTGCCCGCTGTGCAGTCTGCCGCTCGATCCGGAGGGACACGTGTGTCCGCGCCAGAACGGATACCGGCGGGACGCGTGAGCGCCATGGAGCCCTCCGTCGAACCGGCCGGGCAGCTGCCCGGACCCTCCGCACCGCAGGACCCGGCGCCGGGCGCGGCCCCGCGGGAGCGGGCCCCGGGACTGCCGGACGCGTTTCTCGCCCAGGGCGAGCTGACGGTGCGCGGGCAGATCCGGGAGGCGTCCAACGCCGTGCTGTACTGCTCGGTCACCCACGAGGGCCGCACCGCCGCCTGCGTCTACAAGCCGGTGGACGGCGAGCGCCCCCTGTGGGACTTCCCCGACGGCACCCTCGCGCAGCGGGAGGTGGCGGCGTACGAGGTCTCCCGGGCGACCGGCTGGGACCTGATCCCCACGACCGTGCTGCGGGAGGGCCCGTACGGCACCGGCATGGTCCAGGAGTGGATCGAGGCGCCGGCCGGCGGCGACGACGGCGAGGCGGTCCCGGAACTGCTGGCCCTGGTGGAGGACGAGGAGCCGGCGCCCGGCTGGAAGGCCGTCGGCTTCGCGGAGATCGGCGACGGCCGCACCGCGCTGCTGGTGCACGCCGACCATCCCTGGCTGCGGCGGCTCGCGGTGCTCGACGCGGTGATCAACAACGGGGACCGCAAGGGCGGGCACCTGCTGCCCGCGACCGGCGGACAGCTGTTCGCCATCGACCACGGGGTCACGTTCAACGCCGAGGACAAACTGCGCACGCTTCTGTGGGGGTGGGCGGGCGAGCCCCTGACGGAGGAGGCCCTGGAGGTCCTGCGGGGCCTCCAGGACGCACTCACGGACGCCGCGCCGCTCGCCGCCCGACTGGCCGAACTGATCACGGACGCCGAGATCGAGGCATTGCGGGAGCGCGTCGCGGAGCTGCTGCGGACCGGCCGGCACCCGGAGCCAAGCGGCCAGTGGCCCGCGATCCCGTGGCCGCCGGTCTGAGAACGCCGCCCGCAGCCGCGGCTCCTTGCACGATCCGACCCCGAACACAAGAGCGCCTATCCGGCCAAGAGCGCCGGACCGGTTCGTATGCGGAACATGCGTCCGGTTACGCTCAAGGCATGCATGCATGGCCCGCTTCTGAGGTTCCCGCCCTGCCCGGTCAGGGCAGCGACCTGAGGATCCACGACACCGCGACCGGCGGACGGGTGACCCTCGCCCCCGGTCCCGTCGCCCGTATCTACGTCTGCGGCATCACGCCGTACGACGCCACCCACATGGGGCACGCGGCGACCTACAACGCGTTCGACCTGGTTCAGCGCGTGTGGCTCGACACGAAGCGCCAGGTTCACTACGTGCAGAACGTCACCGATGTCGACGATCCGCTCCTGGCGCGGGCCGTCGACACCGGTGAGGACTGGACGGCGCTCGCCGAGCGTGAGACCGCCCTCTTCCGCGAGGACATGACGGCCCTGCGGATGCTGCCGCCCCGCGAGTACATCGGCGCGGTCGAGGCCATACCGGGCATCGTCCCGCTGGTGGAGCGGCTGCGCGACGCCGGTGCCGCGTACGAACTGGACGGCGACATCTACTTCTCCGTCGAGTCCGACCCGCACTTCGGCGAGGTCTCCGGACTGGACGCGGAGGCGATGCGCCTGCTGTCCGCGGAGCGTGGCGGCGACCCCGAGCGGGAGGGCAAGAAGAGCCCGCTCGACCCGATGCTGTGGATGGCCGCCCGCGAAGGCGAGCCGAGCTGGGACGGGCGCTCCCTCGGCCGTGGCCGCCCCGGCTGGCACATCGAGTGCGTGGCCATCGCCCTGGAACACCTGGGCATGGGCTTCGACGTCCAGGGCGGCGGCTCCGACCTCGCGTTCCCGCACCACGAGATGGGCGCCTCGCACGCCCAGGCGCTCACCGGCGAGCACCCGTTCGCCAAGGCGTATGTGCACGCCGGGATGGTCGCGCTGCACGGCGAGAAGATGTCCAAGTCCAAGGGCAATCTCGTCTTCGTCTCCACGGTGCGGCGCGAGGGCACCGACCCGGCCGCCATACGGCTCGCGCTGCTCGCGCACCACTACCGCGCGGACTGGGAATGGACCGACGGAGTGCTTGAGGAGGCCGTGGAGCGCCTGGCGCGCTGGCGTGCCGCCGTCTCGCGGCCCGACGGCCCGTCGGCCGACGCCCTCCTCGCGGAGGTCCGTACGGCACTCGCCGACGATCTGGACTCCCCGGCCGCCCTCGCGGCCGTGGACCGCTGGGCCGCTGCCCAGCAGGCCGGCGGCGGCGATGACGAGTCCGCCCCCGGCCTGGTCTCCCGCACGGTCGACGCGCTGCTCGGCGTGGCGCTCTGACCCGCTGACCGTCGCCCCCTCCGTCCTCCGGGGCGCTCCCGCCGATCGGCGGGAGCGCCCCCTTTTTTTGCTCTGTGTGAGCCCAACCGGTCGGCGGGCGAGGATGATTGCGGCGATTGCGTGGTCTCGCTGGGGGCGGCGGATCGGGGGCGGGGCGCTTTCGCGCCGAAATCGCCGCTGACGGGCCATCACCGGGGCGCGCAGCGGCACCGTTCGGCCCCGAACTGGCCGAGGCGCCGACCCGGCCTCGCGGCTGGTTCGGCGCCCCGGTGTGGTGGCGCGGTGCTGGGTGGGCGACTCAGCGGTCGCCGTCCTCCGGGCCGTTGCCGTCCTCGGACCTGCCGGTGTCGCCGGAGTCCGCCGCGTCGGGGACGTCCGGGGACGCGGGCGAGCCCTTGGCTCCGCCCTCCGCCTCCGGGGCGTCCTTCCGCGGCTCCGCGGCGTCCTCGGCGGGCCGGGGCTCGCGCGGTTCCTTCGGCGCCGGTCGCGGAGGGCGGGTGCGGCCGCTGGAGGTGTCGCGCAGATAGGAGCCGTCACGGCCGTCGGTGAGGCCGCCCTCGGTGGCCACGCCCGGCCCCGCCTGCGGATCGCGGCGGCGGAGGTAGCGCTCGAATTCCCTGGCGATCGCCTCGCCGGACGCCTCCGGCAGCTCCGCGGTGTCCCGGGCCTCCTCCAGCGACTGGACGTACTCGGCGACCTCGCTGTCCTCGGCGGCCAGCTGGTCCACGCCCAGCTGCCAGGCGCGTGCGTCCTCGCTCAGCTCGCCGAGCGGGATGCGGATGTCGAGGAGGTCCTCCAGGCGGTTGAGCAGGGCGAGGCTGGCCTTCGGGTTCGGCGGCTGCGAGACGTAGTGCGGCACCGCCGCCCACAGGCTCACCGCGGGAACGCCCGCGTGCGTGCACGCCTCCTGGAGGATGCCCACGATGCCGGTGGGGCCTTCGTAGCGGGACTCCTCCAGATCCAGCCGGCTCGCCAGCTCCGTGTCGGAGGTGACGCCGCTGACCGGCACCGGCCGGGTGTGCGGGGTGTCGCCGAGCAGGGCGCCCAGCACGACCAGCATCTCCACGCCCAACTCGTGTGCGAAGCCCAGGATTTCGTTGCAGAACGAGCGCCAGCGCATGCTGGGCTCGATGCCGCGGACCAGGACCAGGTCGCGGGGCCTGCCCTTGCCGTCGGAGTCGGCGACGCGCACGACGGACAGGCGCGTCGTCGGCCAGGTGATCTTGCGCGCGCCGCCCTCCAGGAAGACGGTCGGGCGGTTCACCTGGAAGTCGTAGTAGTCCTCCGCGTCCAGCGCGGCGAAGACCTCGCCCTTCCATTCCCGGTCCAGGTGCGCGACCGCGGCGGAGGCGGCGTCGCCGGCGTCGTTCCAGCCCTCGAACGCGGCCACCATGACCGGGTCGATCAGCTCGGGCACCCCCTCGAGCTCGATCACCCAGCGCCTCCTTCCGACCGGTCGGGCCGCCTCGGGGCGGCCGCCGGCAGCAGTTCCATTACGTGCGTTCCCCAGACTACGGCGTCCGGCGTGCCTGCTCGCAGCCCCTCCGCACGAACGAGTGCTCATTCATCCGACCTGTTTCGAGATCGTCCGATCAACTTCCGTACGCGGTCTGGACGCTGCCGTGTGGGCGGGTCTATACATCGGATGACCAGGAAAGGTCCGATGTTCTTCCGCGACATGCCAGGGGGCGTCCGCATGGCTGCAGCCGACACCGTCACCGAGCTGGAGGTGCACGACGTCCGCTTCCCCACCTCGGAGCAGCTCGACGGCTCGGACGCCATGCACCCCGACCCCGACTACTCCGCCGCATACGTCCTGCTGCACACCGCAGGCGGGCCGCCGGGACACGGCTTCTGCTTCACCATCGGACGCGGCAACGATGTCATGGCGGCCGCGATCCGCTCCCTCGCGCCGTACCTCGTCGGCCGCCCGGCCCCCACCACCGCCGCCGGTCTCGCCGCCCTGCACCGCGACCTCACGCACGACTCCCAGCTGCGCTGGCTCGGCCCGGAGAAGGGCGTGATGCACATGGCCGCAGGCGCGGTGATCAACGCGGCCTGGGACCTGGCGGCCACCCGCGCGGGCCTGCCGGTGTGGGCGTACCTCGCCGCCATGACCCCCGAGGACCTGGTCGCTCAGGTCGACTTCCGATACCTCTCCGACGCCCTGACCCCCGACGAGGCGCTGGCCCTGCTGCGCGCCGCCGAACCGGGCCGCGCCGAGCGCACCGCCCGCCTGCGGGCCGAGGGCTATCCCGCGTACACCACCACGCCCGGCTGGCTCGGCCACGACGACGCCGAGCTGGTGCGGCTGGCCGAGGAAGCGGTGGCCGACGGCTTCGGGCAGATCAAGCTGAAGGTGGGCGCCGACCTGGAGGACGACCGGCGCCGGATGCGGCTGGCCCGGGACGCCGTCGGCCCCACGGTGCGCATCGCCGTGGACGCCAACCAGCGCTGGGGCGTGGCCGAGGCGGTCCGCTGGATGACCGCGCTTGCGCCGTACGCCCCGCACTGGATCGAGGAGCCCACGAGCCCGGACGACGTCCTGGGGCACGCGGCGGTGCGCGCCGGGCAGCCCGTGCCGGTCGCCACCGGTGAGCACGTCGCCAACAGGGTGGTTTTCAAGCAGCTGTTGCAGGCCGGCGCCGTGGACTTCGTGCAGATCGACGCGGCGCGGGTGGCCGGGGTCAACGAGAACCTCGCGATCCTGCTGCTGGCCGCCAAGTTCGGCGTCCCCGTCTGCCCGCACGCCGGCGGGGTGGGGCTCTGCGAGTTGGTGCAGCACCTCGCGATGTTCGACTACGTCGCGGTCTCGGGCAGTCGCGAGGACCGGGTCATCGAGTACGTCGACCATCTGCACGAGCACTTCACCGATCCGGTGGTCGTCGAGCAGGGCCGCTACCGGGCCCCCACCGCGCCGGGGTTCTCCGCCCGGATCAGGCCGGAGTCGGTCGCCGCCCATTCCTATCCCGACGGCCCGGTGTGGCGTGCCCGACGCGACCGCCGGCCACCGCACGCGCACGGCAGGCCCACCGGCCAGGACGAACAGGAGATCACCGTATGAGCACCGGAGCGCAGACCGCCCGCCCGCCGGCCGACTTCGCGGGCATGGGCGCCCTCGTCACCGGCGGCGGCTCCGGCATCGGCGCGGCCACCGCTGCCCTGCTGCTGGCCCGCGGCGCCCGGGTCGCCGTGCTGGACCGCGACCCGTCCGGCGCGCCCGAAGGGGCGATCCCTGTGAAGGCCGATGTGACCTCCGACGCGGCGGTCCGTGCCGCCGTCGCCGAGGCGGTGGGGGAGTTGGGCACCCTGCACGCCGTCGTCGGCAACGCCGGGATCGGAGCCGTCGGCACCGTCGAGGACAACGACGACGCCGAATGGAGCCGGGTGCTGGAGGTGAACGTCATGGGTCTGGTGCGCACCGCCCGCGCCGCTCTGCCGCACCTGCGCCGCACGGCGGCCGATCAGCCCGGCCGGGTCTCCCTCACCCACACCTGCTCCATCGCGGCCACCGCGGGCCTGCCGCAACGCGCGCTGTACAGCGCCAGCAAGGGGGCCGTCCTCTCGCTGACCCTGGCCATGGCCGCCGACCACGTCCGCGAGGGCATCCGGGTCAACTGCGTCAACCCCGGCACCGCCGACACCCCGTGGGTCGGACGGCTGCTGGACCGGGCGGACGATCCGGCCGCGGAGCGCGCCGCACTCAACGCCCGCCAGCCGATGGGACGCATGGTGGCATCCGACGAAGTGGCCGCCGCCATCGCCTACTTGGCCTCACCGGCCGCGTCCGGGATCACCGGTACCGCACTCGCCGTCGACGGCGGCATGCAGGGCCTGCGTCTGCGCCCGGCCACCTGATCCGCGCCCGGCGCCCCCGTGCCCCACCCTCCGTACCCCAGCCGCACCGACGACCAAGGGACCACCATGAGACTGCGTACGACCGGCGCGGCGGCCTGCGCCGTCCTGCTCGCCACCGCCGCGCTCGCCGGCTGCAACCGCGGCAGCGACGCCGCCGGCGCCAAAGTGGGCATCGACATGCCCCGTACGGACACCGACTTCTGGAACTCCTACCAGAGTTACGTGGAGAAGGGACTGGACAAGGGCACGGTTTCCGCACTGCCGCTGTCCAACTCGCAGAACGACATATCCAAGGTCGTCTCCAATGTGCAGGCCCTCACCGACCAGGGCGCCAAGGCGATCGTGATGGCCCCTCAGGACACCGGCGCCATCACCGCCGAGCTGGATCGGCTGGCGGAGAAGAAGATCCCGGTGGTGAGCGTGGACACCCGGCCCGACGAGGGCAAGGTCTACATGGTCGTACGCGCCGACAACCGCGCCTACGGCGAGAAGTCCTGCGAGTACCTCGGCAAGAAGCTGGGCGGCAAGGGACGCGTCGCCGAACTCCAGGGAGACCTCAGCTCGATCAACGGGCGGGACCGCTCCCAGGCGTTCGCGGCGTGCATGAAGAAGAAGTTCCCCGGCATCACCGTGCACGAGCTGTCCACCGACTGGAAGGGCGAGGTCGCCTCCGCCAAGCTGCAGAGCCTGCTCGCCCAGCACCGCGACATCGACGGCCTCTACCTCCAGGCGGGCGGCGCCTTCCTCCAGCGACCCTGGCCCTGCTGGAGCAGAAGAAGCTCCTGAAGCCGGCCGGTTCCGACGGGCACATCACCATCATCTCCAACGACGGCATACCGGACGAACTGGCCGCGATACGCGCCGGGAAGATCGACGCCACGCTCTCCCAGCCGGCTGATCTCTACGCCCGGTACGCGCTGTTCTACGCCCGGGCCGGCCTGGACGGGAAGACCTTCAGCCCCGGTCCGACCGACCACGGCTCGACGATCGTGAAGATCAAGAACGGGCTGGAGGACCAGCTTCCGGCGCCCCTGGTCACCAAGGACAACGTCGACGACCCGAAGCTGTGGGCCAACCGGCTCCAGAAGCGGAAGTAGCGGCCGTGGACACCACCGGCCGTCCAGCCCCGGGCCACGAGGGACCCGCGGCCGCCCCGCAGGAGGCCGCGGTGCACGCCGAGGGGATCGTCAAGCGCTACGGGCCGACCGTCGCCCTCGACGGCGCGCGGCTGACCGTACGGCCCGGCGAGGCGCATGCCCTCGTCGGCCGCAACGGCGCCGGCAAGTCCACCCTGGTCTCGGTGCTGACCGGAATGGAGCGGCCGGACGCCGGTCAGGTCACGTTCGGCGGTGCGCCCGCGCCCGGCTGGGGCGACACCGCCGCCTGGCAGCGCAGGGCGGCCTGCGTCTACCAGAAGTCCATGACCGTGCCCGAGCTGACCGTCGCGGAGAACCTCTACCTCAACCGCTTCCAGGGTGAGCGGACCATCCGCTGGCGGGCCCTGCGCGCTCGGGCACGCGACCTGCTCGCCGACTACGGCGTCGACGTCGACCCGGCCGCCCGCATCAAGGATCTCGGCGTCGAACAGCGGCAGTTCGTGGAGATCGCCCGCGCGCTGTCCTTCGGTGCCCGGCTGATCATCCTCGACGAGCCCACCGCCCGGCTCGACGCCGGCGGCATCGCCCGGCTCTTCGGCAAGCTGCGCGAACTGCGCGCCCAGGGCGTCGCCTTCCTGTTCATCTCGCACCATCTGCAGGAGGTGTACGAGCTGTGCGACACCGTCACCGTCTTCCGCGACGCACGCCATGTGCTGACCGCCCCCGTCCCAGGGCTGGCCAAGGACGACCTGGTGGCGGCGATGACGGGGGAGGAGGCGGGCGCCGCGCGGCGGGTGAGGCCGTCGTACCGGCCGGCCGGTGAGCCGGTGCTGCGTACCGAAGCGCTCGCCCTCGACGGCCGGTTCGCGCCGCTGGATCTGACCGTACGGGCCGGTGAGGTGGTGGGGCTGGCAGGGGCGACGGCAAGCGGGAACACCGCGATCGCCGAGACCCTGGTCGGGCTGCGCGCGCCCAGCGGCGGCCGGATCGCGGTGCGCGGCCGGCCCATCAGAACGGGCAGCGTGCCGCACGCCCTCGACGCGGGCATCGGCTACGTCCCCGAGGACCGGCACCGGGAGGGGCTGATCCTTGGCCGCAGCGTCGCCGAGAACGCCACCTTGACCGTCACCGACCAACTCGGACCGGCCGGAACCGTACTGCCCGCGAGAATCCGGGAGTTCGCCGCACGCATGATCCGGTCACTGGACATCAAGACCACAGGGCCCGGGCAGCCGGTATCCGGGCTCTCCGGCGGCAATCAGCAGAAGGTCGTCATCGCCCGTGCGCTGGCCCGCGACCCGGGGGTGCTGGTCGCCGTCCGGCCCACCAACGGGGTGGACGTCAGGTCCAAGGACGCTCTGCTGGGCGTCGTACGGGACGTCGCGGACCGCGGCCGAGCCGCGGTGATCGTCTCCGACGAGCTGGACGACCTGCGGATCTGCGACCGGGTGCTGGCGGTCTTCCACGGCCGGGTGATCGCCGAGTTCACCGGCGGCTGGCGCGACCACGAGCTGGTGGCGGCCATGGAAGGCATGGCGGGCGGGGCGGGCGCACTCGGCACCGTACCCGCGGCAGCGCACACGGAGGGAACGGAAGGGACCGCACCATGACCGAGACCGCATCGCCACCGGCCACCGACGCGGTGGGCAAGCCCGCCGCGCCCGACCGGGCTCTGGGCGGCCTCGCCCGCTGGCGGGACTTCTCCCTCGTACCGGTGATCTTCGTGCTGGGCGTCATCGGCTTCATCGTCTCGCCCGCCTTCCTCACCCAGGACAACCTCATCGGCGTCATCCAGCAGTCCACCGAACTGGGCCTGCTGGTGCTGGGTGAGGCACTCATCCTGATCAGCGGCCGGATGGACCTGTCGCTGGAGTCGACGATCGGCCTGGCACCGGTGATCGCCCTGTGGCTGGTGATGCCCGCGCACGGCTCCCGCTTCGCGGGCCTGGAGCTCTTCCCTGCATGGACGGCGATCCCGCTCTGCCTCGCCGTGGGCGCGGCGGTCGGCGCGGCCAACGGATTCCTCATCCTGACCCTGCGCGTCAACGGGTTCATCGCCACCCTCGGGATGCTCACCATGCTGCGGGGCCTTCAGGTGGGCATCTCCGAGGGGCAGTCCATCGGCGGTGTACCGGAGTCCTTCGCCTATCTGGGCAAGGCGGACTGGCTGGGCGTCCCGGCCGCCGTCTGGATCTGTCTGGCCCTCTTCGCCTGCGGCGGCGGGGTGCTGGGATATCTGCGGCACGGACGGGCGCTGTACGCAATCGGCGGGAACCCGGAAGCGGCCCGCGCCGCCGGCGTACGGGTGGACCGCATCACCTGGGTCGTGCTGGCCGTGGGCGGGGTGCTCGCCGCGTTCGCCGGCATCCTCTACACCGGCCACTACGGAGCGGTCTCCGCGAGCCAGGGCAACGGCTGGATCTTCCAGGTCTTCGCCGCGGCGGTGATCGGCGGCATCAGCCTCAAGGGCGGTCGCGGCACCCTGTTCGGCGCGCTCACCGGCGTCCTCACCCTGCAGCTGGTGATCAATGTGATGACGCTGGGCGGAGTGCCGCCGCTGTGGACGCAGTTCCTCAACGGGATGATCATCATCATCGCGCTGGTCATCTCCCGCTTCACCAGCGGCGAGAAGCAGGACTGAGCGGGCATGCCCCATCAGCCTTTCGCACTGCGGGAGTTGGGGAGCAGCGGGGTGGCCGTCCCGGCCCTCGGCCTCGGCTGCGCCCCGCTCGGCAACCTCTACCGCGCGGTCCCCGAGGAGCAGGCCGGGCAGGTGGTGCGCACCGCCTTCGCCACCGGCGCACGCTACTTCGACACCGCCCCCCACTACGGCGTCGGCCTCTCCGAGGAGCGCCTCGGCCGGGCGTTGCGCGGCCTCGACCGGGGCGCGTACACGCTCTCCACCAAGGTCGGCCGCAGGCTGCGGCCACAGGCACCGGGGGAGGGGGCGGCCGGCGAGGGGTTCGTCGACACCCCTGCACGCGTGAGGGTGCGGGACTTCTCCCGCGACGGTATCCGCGCCACCCTCGACGCGTCCCTGGAGCGGCTCGGTGTGGACGCCGTCGACATCGTCTATCTGCACGATGTGGAGGAGCACCTGCCCGAGGTGTACGCGACCGGCTTCCCCGCGCTCGCCGAACTGCGCGCCCAGAAGGTGGTCCGCGCCATCGGCTTCGGTATGAACCACAGCGATGTGCTGGCACGTCTGGTCGCGGAGCTCGACGTGGACGTGGTGCTGTGCGCGGGTCGCTGGACACTGCTGGAGCGCACCGCGTTCGACGATCTGCTGCCGGTGTGTGCGCGGCGGGGCACCTCGGTGGTCGTCGGCGGTGTCTACAACTCCGGTCTACTGGCGGATCCGTCGCCCGGCGCGCCGTACAACTACGTGCCGGCGCCACCGGATCTTCTCCACCGGGCACATCAACTCGCCGCGACGTGCTCGGAGTTCGATGTGCCACTCAAGGCCGCGGCACTCCGCTTCCCCTTCGGGCACCGCAGTGTCGCTTCGGCCGTGGTCGGTGCCGCCACTCCGGAGGAGGCCGCGCAGAACGCCACGCTCTTCGAGCGGGACATCCCCGACGAGTTGTGGCATACCCTCGTCGCCCGGGGCCTGCTCGACCCCGATCTGCCGCTGCCCCTCGCCGCCCCTGGAGCCCGTCCTTGACGCGCATCGACGCCCATCACCACCTGTGGGACCTGAGCCGACGCGCTCAGCCGTGGATGGACGGCCCGTGGGCGGACCCGATCCGCCGCAGCTACACGCTGCCCGACCTCCTCCCGCATCTGGACGCGCACGGCATGGACGGCACCGTCCTGGTCCAGTCCTCGTCGTCGTACGAGGAGACGGCCGAACTGCTGGCGGTCGCGGCCGGGGACGGGCCGGTGCGCGGCGTCGTCGGCTGGGCCGATCTCACCGACCCGGCGCTCGCCGAGGTGCTGGCGGGGCTCCCCGCGGGCCTGGTGGGCATCCGCCACCAGGTGCAGGACGAGGCGGACCCGGACTGGCTCGTGCGGCCGGATGTGCTCCGCGGTCTGCGCGTCCTGTCCGATGCCGGGCTGGTCTACGACTTGCTGGTCACGCCGCGCGAGCTGCCGGCCGCGCTGACCGCCGCGCGCGCCCTGCCGGGCCTGGCCCTGGTCCTCGACCACGCGGCCAAACCGGCCATTGCCCAGGGCGATTGGCGGCCCTGGGCCGACCTGGTCGCCGAGCTGGCCGGGCTGCCGCAGGTGGCCTGCAAGCTCTCCGGGCTGGTCACCGAGGCCGATCGGTCCGGCTGGCGGCCGCAGCAGATCCTGCCGTACGCCCGGCACGTCCTGGATGTCTTCGGGCCGGACCGCGTGATGTTCGGCTCCGACTGGCCGGTCTGCACCCTGGCTGCCGACTACGACGACGTCTTCGCCCTCGCCGAGGCCGCCACGGGGCTGCTCGACGACACCGGGCGGGCCGCCGTCTTCGGCGGAACGGCCGCGCGGGTGTACGGCATCGGGCCGGGGCGGGCCGCGCGGCAGCTCGCGGACGCGTCCTAGGCCGCGTCCGCACGCCCCGGTCGCCGATTCGGCGTCCGGATTCCGCCAGCACCCTGCTTCGCGCCGTTCGAGGATCGAGTCGTGCCGCTGACGTGAGCGGTGCGGACCACGAGCCGAAAGGTGGGCGACAGCATGGCAACGACAGCCGGGGGAACCGGGGCAGGCGCGACGGCCGGGACGGCAACGCCGGAAGGGGGAACGGCGACAGGCGGTGCGCGGCAGCTCCGCGGCAAGGTGGCGCTGGTGACCGGCGGCAGCCGCGGCATCGGTGCGGCGACGGCCCTGCGGCTCGCCGCGGACGGCGCGGCCGTGGCGCTCACCTACCTGAGCCGGAAGGACCGCGCGGAGCAGGTCGTCAAGGAGATCGAGCAGGCCGGCGGGCAGGCGTGGGCGATACGCGCAGACAGCGCGGACCCGGAGGAGGTGCGGTCCTCGGTGACGGGCACTGCCGACCGCTTCGGGCGGCTCGACATCCTGGTGAACAACGCGGGTGCCGGCGTCCTCGGCCCTCTGGAGGGAATCTCCCTCCAGGACATCGACCGGGTGCTGCACATCAACGTCCGGGCGCCGTTCCTGGCGTCGCAGGCCGCGGCCGGGCTGCTGACCGACGGCGGCCGGATCATCACCATCGGCAGCTGTATGGCCGAGCGGGTCGCCTTCCCCGGCGGCACGCTCTACGCCACCAGCAAGGCCGCGCTCACCGGCCTGACCAAGACCCTGGCCAGGGAGCTGGGCCCGCGCGGGATCACCGCCAACCTCGTGCAACCCGGGCCGGTCGACACCGACATGAATCCGGCCGACGGCGAGAGCGCCCCGCTGCAGGCCGGGCTCACCGCGCTCGGCGCGTACGGGGAGGGGGCGGACGTCGCGGCGACGGTGGCGCATCTCGCGGGCGAGGGCGGGCGCTACATCACCGGAGCCTCGATCGCGGTGGACGGCGGCTTCGCGGTCTGAGCGTCCCGGCGGCGGGCGCGTGGCAGTTGGAGGCCCCGACGCCCCCGACGCCCCCGACGCCGCCGACGCCGCCGGACGCGGGTGAGGGAACGTCGTCCGAGGGCTGCCGGGCCCGCACGGTGGTCCCCGGAGTTTCCCTGCCGGGCCCGGGCTGTGTCCTGCCCACGGCAGGGAACTCCGGGGGCAGGACACAGGGGAGCTGCCCGGCGGTCGCCGACCGCCCGCCCGGCAGCTCGGTCGGGAATCACAGCGTCGAGCGCAACCACTGCTCCACGCTGGCGATGTGCACCGTCGCCCACGACCGTGCCGCCTCCGCGTCCCGGTCGCGCAGTGCGGCCACGATCGCCCGGTGCTCGGTGAGCGTGCGCGTCACCGCGTCCTTCTGCGTCAGTCCGCGCCAGATCCGGGCCCGGGTGGTCGGCCCGGACAGTCCCTCCAGCAGGGAACAGAGCACGGAGTTGCCGGAGGCCGAGACGATCCGGCGATGGAACTCCAGATCACCGGCGATCAGATCCTCCACCGCGGGCTGCGGGCCCAGGGCATCCAACTGGTCCTCCAGCGCGTCCAGTTCGGCGGTGCCGATGCGGCCGGCCGCCATCGCGGTGGCGGCCGGCTCCAGGATGCGCCGGACGGCGAGGAACTCCAGCACCGTGTCGTCGCGGTGGAAGTCCACCACGAAGTTCATGGCCTCCAGCAGGAGTTTGGGGTCGAGGCTGGTGACGTAGGTGCCGTCCCCTTGGCGCACATCCAGAATGCGGATGAGCGACAGGGCGCGCACCGCTTCGCGCAGTGAGTTGCGGGACAGTCCCAGCTCGGCCGCCAGCTCACTCTCCTTGGGCAGCCGGTCGCCCGGCCGCAGCGCCCCGGAGACGATCATCCCTTTGATCTTCTCGATGGCTTCGTCCGTGACCGCCATGGCCGCCCTCCCCGCTCGGACCCGCCGGACATCCGCACAGACATCCGATGTCTGGAGCCATTATGACCCGGGACGCTCGCACCAACCGGTGCGGTACGCGGACCAGTCATCCTCCGTGGCCGCGAAATCGACATACAGCGCCATTCCGAACCTCCTGCGGTCCACGTCCTCACGGGTGAGCCCCAGACGCCCCCCCACGCACCGCCGCGCGCACCGTCTCCGCCGAGGCGCGGTGCCCGAAGTCATCGGTGTGGAAGAACGGCAGCCCCATCAGCAGGTCGGTGCGGCCGCCGGTCGCCTCCAGCGCCAGCCGGGTCTGCTGCGCCACATAGCCGCCGTACAACCCCTCGGTGGGCAGCGCGGTGTCGTAGGACATCAGCGCTATCTGATCGACGCGGCGCGCCACCTGCCCGAAGAACCGCTGGGATATCCACTTGGGGTGCCCCGTCACCGCCCCGCTGAGGGCGTGCAGGCCGGGCAGCGGATCTATCTGGTGGACGGCTACGGAGAGCAGCGCCCCCCGGCCGTGGACAGCGGGCCCGAGCCGGTCGAGCAGCCGCAGATAGTCGGCGTTTGCGGAGTGCACCGGCTCCAGATCCAGATGGACCCCGGCGAAACCCTCAGCCAGCACCTGGCGCGCGCTCGCCACGATCGCACGGCGGGCCGACGCGTCCGACAGTCGCAGGCCGCCCCGCTCGCCGGCGTCGTACACCAGCCGGTCGCCCAGCCAGGCGTGCACCCGAACCGACGGCAGCGCGCGGTGCACCGCGGCGATCAGCCACCTGGCGCGCGGATGTGCGGTACGGGCCGGGGGCAGTGTGCCGTCATGCTCCAACGGGCCGGCGTGGACGTACAGATCGCGTATCCCGGTGCCCGCGACGCGCCGCTGCAGCGCCGCCACATCCGCGGCGTCCCGCCGGCCGTCCACCCAGGCGTGGCCGAGCCAGATGGCGTCCCGGCCGCGGGTGACCGCCTCCGGCGAGGCCGCCCCCGCATACCCGGCACGCAGAGCCGTGCCGGCGATCGTCACCGGCAGCACGACCAGCACGGCGACCACCCAGGCCGCCCATTTCCCTGCGCGCCGCAACCGTCGACGAGCCATCCCCGTACCCCCCGTTGATGTGCTTCGGGAGACAGCATGGCAGCCGTCACTGACAGTGACCCCTCCGCCCGGCGGCAGCCTTGCCGCACAGCCCCCGATCGCCCCCCGCCCCGGCCTCCGGCCGCGGGGGCGTCCGCCCGCGGAAACGGCGATGGGGCGGCCCCCCGTGGCCCGCCCCATCACCTTGCTCCGCCGGTACCTGACCTGCCGTCAGCCGTGGTCCCGGCCGGGAGTCAGTCCTCCAGCATGCCCTTGACCTTGGCGCGGACGTCCTCGGTGTCCAGGCCGCGGATCATCAGCGTCGTACGGCGCCGCAGCACGTCGTCGACCGTCTCGGCCCACTCGTGGTCCCGGGCGTAGGCGACCTGCGCCCAGATCTCCGGCGCGTCCGGGTGGACGCGCTCGGCCAGGGCCGGGTTCTCGTTCGCCATCCGCGCGATGTCGAAGGACAGCGAGCCGTAGTGGGTGGCGAGGTGCCTGGCGGTCTCGGGGGCCATCCGGGGGCCCGGCGTGCCACCGTCGATGAGCAGCCGGTGCGCGACCGCGTTGGGGTTGGCGATACCGGGCAGCGGGAGCTTCTTCGGCAGGTGCGCGATCGGCTCCATGTCGTCGGCCAGCGGCCGGCCGGGCAGCTCGGCGAGCTTGTTCATGACCGTACGGCCGATGTGCCGGAAGGTCGTCCACTTGCCGCCTGCGACCGACAGCATGCCTCCGCTGCCCTCGGTGACGACCGTCTCGCGCTTGGCCTTGGAGGTGTCGCCGGGGCCGCCGGGCAGCACCCGCAGACCCGCGAAGGAGTACGTGATCAGGTCGCGGGAGAGCTGCTGGTCACGGACGGAGTAGGCGGCCTCGTCCAGGATCTGGGCGGTGTCCTTCTCGGTGACCGCGACATCCGCCGGGTCGCCCTCGAACTCCTCGTCGGTGGTGCCGAGCAGCAGCATGTCCTCCCAGGGGAGGGCGAAGGTGATGCGGTACTTGTCGATCGGGGTCGCGAGCGCGGCCTTCCAGGGGGCGGTGCGCTTGAGGACCAGGTGCGCGCCCTTCGACAGGCGGATGGAGGGCGCCGCGTTCGGGTCCTCCAGCTTGCGCAGGTGGTCCACCCAGGGCCCGGTGGCGTTCAGCACCAGGCGCGCGTTTATCCCGAACTCGTGGGAGTCCAGCCGGTCCTTGAGCTCCGCGCCGGTGACCCGTCCCTGGGTGAAGCGCAGGCCGGTGACCTCGGCGTGGTTGAGGACCGTGGCGCCGGCCGCGACCGCCGCGCGCACGGTCATCAGGGCCATCCGGGAGTCGTTCATCTGGTCGTCGCCGTACACGGCCACGGCCTTGAGGTTCTCCGTGCGCAGCTCGGGCACGTCGCGCTGCGCCTTCGACGGGCTGATGACGTGGCCGACGCCGTCACCGAACGCGGACAGCGCGGAGTAGGCGAAGACGCCCGCGCCGAGCTTGGCCGCGCCGTGCGGACCGCCCTTGTAGACGGGCAGGTAGAAGGTGAGGGGGTTGGCGAGGTGCGGTGCCACATCGCGGGACACCGCACGCCGCTCGAAGTGGTTCTCCGCCACCAGCTTCACCGCACCGGTCTGCAGGTAGCGCAGACCGCCGTGCAGCAGCTTGGAAGAGGCGGAGGAGGTGGCGCCGGCGAAGTCACCGGCGTCCACCAGGGCCACCCGCAGCCCGGCCTGCGCGGCGTGCCAGGCAGTGGAGATGCCCAGGATGCCGCCACCGATCACCAGGAGGTCGTACGTCGCCTTGGACAGGTGCTCCCGGGTCTCGGCGCGGCTCGCGGTCGAACCGTCGGCCGGGTGCGTCCCGAGTGCCGGGACGCTCTGCAGGGTGCTCATGATTACTCCTCGACAGTGCTGTCATCATCGAGCCAGCCCATGGAGCGTTCGACAGCCTTGAGCCAGCTCTTGTACTCGCGGTCACGGGTGGCCGCATCCATCCGGGGGGTCCATTCGGCGGCCCGCCGCCAGTTGGCGCGCAGTTCGTCGGTGCTGGACCAGAAGCCGACGGCCAGTCCGGCCGCATAGGCAGCGCCGAGGCAGGTCGTCTCGGCGACCATCGGGCGCACCACGGGTGCGTCCAGGAAGTCCGAGAGGGTCTGCATCAGCAGGTTGTTGGAGGTCATTCCGCCGTCGACCTTGAGTGCGGTCAGATCGACGCCGGAGTCCTTGGTCATGGCGTCGCTGATCTCGCGGGTCTGCCAGGCAGTGGCCTCGAGCACGGCACGGGCGATGTGCGCCTTGGTGACGTAGCGGGTGAGGCCGGTGATCACACCGCGGGCGTCGGGACGCCAGTACGGTGCGAAGAGGCCGGAGAAGGCGGGCACGAAGTAGGCGCCGCCGTTGTCCTCGACCGAGCTGGCCAGCGTCTCGATCTCGGCCGCGCTGTTGATCAGGCCCATCTGGTCGCGCATCCACTGGACGAGCGAGCCGGTGACGGCGATGGAGCCTTCCAGGGCGTACACCGGCTTCTGGTCACCGATGCGGTAGCCGACGGTGG
Source organism: Streptomyces sp. NPDC048248 (assembly GCF_043201875.1). Lineage (NCBI taxonomy): Bacteria > Bacillati > Actinomycetota > Actinomycetes > Kitasatosporales > Streptomycetaceae > Streptomyces > Streptomyces sp. NPDC048248. The sequence goes on along the minus strand of NZ_JBICZL010000008.1, from coordinate 276,427 downwards.
TCAGCAGCCCGTTGTAGGAGTTGACGGGCTCGTCACCGGTGTTCATCAGCATGAACGTGCCGGTGCCGTAGGTCGACTTCGCCTCGCCCTTCTCGTAGCAGGTCTGGCCGAAGAGGGCCGCCTGCTGGTCGCCCAGTGCGGAGGCGACCGGGACGCCCGAAAGGACGCCCGCCGCGCACCGCCCGTAGACCTCGGAAGAAGACTTGATCTTCGGCAGCACGGCGGCCGGGATGTCGATCGAGGCCAGGATCTTCGGGTCCCAGGCCAGGTTGTGCAGGTTCATCAGGAGGGTGCGCGAGGCGTTGGTGACGTCGGTGACGTGCTCACCGCCGTCGACGCCGCCGGTGAGGTTCCAGATGACCCAGGAGTCCATGGTGCCGAAGAGGATGTCGCCGGCCTCCGCGCGCTCGCGCAGGCCCTCGACGTTGTCCAGCAGCCAGCGGATCTTCGGGCCGGCGAAGTACGAGGCCAGCGGCAGGCCGGTCTCGCGGCGGAAGCGGTCCTGGCCGACGTTGCGGCCGAGCTCGCGGCAGAGGGCGTCGGTGCGGGTGTCCTGCCAGACGATGGCGTTGTGGACGGGCTCACCGGTGTTCTTGTCCCAGAGGACGGTGGTCTCGCGCTGGTTGGTGATGCCGATGGCCTTGACGTCGGCCGAGGTGATCCCGGCCTTCTCCACGGCGCCGGCGACGACCTGCTGGACGTTGGCCCAGATCTCGGTCGCGTCGTGCTCGACCCAGCCCGGCTTGGGGAAGATCTGCTCGTGTTCCTTCTGGTCGACCGAGACGATCCGGCCGTCCTTGTCGAAGACGATGCAGCGGCTGGAGGTCGTGCCCTGGTCGATGGCCGCGATGAACGGACCGTGGCCGTGCGAGGAGGTGCTGTGCGTGTCGCTCATGGTGTGCTCCAAGGAGTCTGTGCGGGCGGAGTCCGGACGGTCGGGCGGGTCAGGCGAACGCCACCTGATAGATGCCTCCGGCGATGGCTCCGCCGATCAGCGGGCCCGCGACCGGAATCCATGCATAGCTCCAGTCTGAGCCGCCCTTGTTCGGCAGCGGCAGAAGCGCGTGCACGACTCGCGGGCCGAGGTCACGGACCGGGTTGATGGCGTAGCCCGTCGGCCCGCCGAGCGACAGGCCGATGCCCACGACGACGAGCGCGACGAGCAGGGTGCCGATCGGGCCGACTCCCTTGCCGTTGTCGCTCAGGCCCAGGGTGAGGATCGCCAGCACGAGCACGATGGTGGCGATGATCTCCGTGGCGAGGTTCTGCACGACGTTCCGGATCTCCGGGCCGGTGGAGAAGACCCCCAGGACCGGGCCGGCCTTCGGCGCGGCGGCCTTGTCGACCATGCCTTCTTCACCCGTGTGGTCGGCCAGGACCTCGGGGTCGGTCAGATGGGCGCGGAACTGTCCGTAGTAGGAGACCCACACCAGTACGGCGCCGATCATGGCGCCGAGCATCTCGCCCGCGAAGTACACCGGCACCTGGTTCCATTCGATGCCGCCCTGAATGGCGAGGCCGATGGTGACCGCGGGGTTGAGGTGCGCGCCGGACTTGGCGGCTATGTAGGCACCCGTGAGGACGGCGAAGCCCCACCCGAAGGCGATGGCGACCCATCCGGCGTTGAACGCCTTGGAGCGTTTGAAGGTGACGGCGGCGCACACGCCACCGCCGAGCAAGATCAGAACGGCGGTACCGATGGTCTCGCTGATGAAGATGTCGGAGCTGGACACCGGCGACTCCTTTGTCCTTCGTCCAGGGGAAGGCGAACCCCGGGTCCCTCCGGTGGTCCGCACCCTCCGAGAGGGCGGTGGTCGGCCGGCGGCAGTACCCACCATAGCGAATATTGTCGTTAGGTGTTCGACAATGCCGACCGACGAACGGCAGTTTTGTTCACCGTTAGCACCCCGTCAAGGGTGCCGTGGCGAAAAAGTTAGATGGACATATCGTCCAACTACGGTCAGAACCGCCCGGCGCCAAGATCCCTTGACACCGCCCGTGCGCAATCCCGCACGGCGGCGATGATTTCCGGCCGCAGTTCACCGTCCTTGCACACCCGCTCCACGGCCCCCGTGACGCCCACCGCGCCCACCGGCATCCGCCGTCGGTCGTGGATCGGCGCGGCCAGCGAGGCGACGCCGTCCCACGTCTCCTCGACGTCCGCGGCCCAGCCGCGCGCCCGGGTCAGGTCGAGCAGCCCCTCGAACTCCTCCAGCCCCGTCACCGTGCGCGGTGTGAACGCCTCCCGCTCTGCCTCGGAGACCTCGCTGTGCGCCACCGGGTCGTAGGCCGAAAGCACCTTCCCCAGTGCCGTGCTGTGCAGCGGCTGCATCGCCCCGACCTCCAGCACCTGCCGGCTGTCGTCCGGCCGGAAGACGTGGTGCACGATCAGTACGCCCTGCTGGTGCAGGACGCCCAGGTAGACGCTCTCCCCGCTGGAGCGGGCCAGGTCGTCGGTCCACACCAGGGCGCGGGCCCGCAGCTCGTGGACGTCCAGATAGCTGTTGCCCAGCCGCAGCAGCTCCGCACCCAGCTGGTAGCGGCCGGAGGTCGCGTCCTGCTCCACGAAGCCCTCCTGCTGCAGGGTGCGCAGGATGCCGTGGGCGGTGCCCTTCGCCAGTCCCAGGGAGGAGGAGATGTCGGAGAGCCCCAGCCGCCGCTCCCCTCCTGCGAGCAACCGCAACATCGCGGCGGCCCGCTCCAGCGACTGGATGGTGCGTGCCATCGGGCGACCTCCGAGGTAAGTGGTTCGACAATGCTGAACGATATCGGCCCATGCCGACTCGTGGGGACGCAACGAAAGAGTTGCAGCGATCATGGTTAATGCACAGGCCCGTGCCGCGCCTCACTGTCCACGCCGTGGAACATCAGTCCCGTCTCCCGGACCGGCAGCTAGGCTGGCCGGGTGCGCCCTCTCCCGGAGGGTGCAAAGCCGACAGCCGTCGCAACCAGGGAGCATCTCCATGGCCTCGTACACGCCATCGTCCAGCAGCACATCCCGCGTCGAATCCTTCCGCGAGGCACTCGCCTCCCGGGTGGTGGTCGCCGACGGGGCGATGGGCACGATGCTGCAGGCGCAGGATCCGTCCATGGAGGATTTCCAGCAGCTCGAGGGCTGCAACGAGGTCCTCAACATCACCCGCCCGGACATCGTCCGCGCGGTGCACGAGGAGTACTTCGCGGTCGGTGTCGACTGTGTGGAGACCAATACCTTCGGTGCGAACTTCGCGGCGCTTGCCGAGTACGACATCCCCGAGCGGGTCTTCGAGCTCTCCGAGTCCGGCGCCCGCATCGCCCGCGAGGTCGCCGACGAGTTCACCGCCTCGACCGGGCAGCAGCGCTACGTACTGGGCTCCATGGGCCCGGGCACCAAGCTGCCCACCCTGGGCCACGCCCCCTATGTCACGCTGCGCGACGCCTACCAGCAGAACGCCGAGGGAATGATCGCCGGCGGCGCCGACGCGCTGCTGGTGGAGACCACTCAGGACCTGCTGCAGACCAAGGCCGCCATTCTCGGTGCCCGCCGTGCCCTGCAGGCCACCGGCACCAACCTGCCGGTGATCTGCTCGGTGACGGTCGAGACGACCGGGACGATGCTGCTGGGCTCGGAGATCGGCGCGGCACTGACGGCGCTGGAGCCGCTGGGGATCGACATGATCGGTCTGAACTGCGCCACCGGCCCCGCCGAGATGAGCGAGCACCTGCGCTACCTGGCCCGTCACTCCCGCGTGCCGATCTCCTGCATGCCCAACGCGGGCCTGCCGGTGCTCGGCAAGGACGGCGCGCACTACCCCCTGACGGCCGGCGAGCTGGCCGACGCGCAGGAGACCTTCGTCGCCGAGTACGGCCTGTCGCTGGTCGGCGGCTGCTGCGGCACGACGCCTGAGCACCTGCGCCAGGTCGTCGAGCGGGTCCGCGGCGTGGAGCCCACACCGCGCACCGCGCGACCCGAGCCCGGCGCCGCCTCCCTCTACCAGACGGTGCCGTTCCGCCAGGACACCTCGTACATGGCGATCGGCGAGCGGACGAACGCCAACGGTTCGAAGAAGTTCCGCGAGGCCATGCTGGAAGCCCGCTGGGACGACTGTGTGGAGATGGCCCGCGACCAGATCCGCGAGGGCGCCCACATGCTCGACCTGTGCGTCGACTACGTCGGCCGGGACGGTGTGGCGGACATGCAGGAGCTGGCCGGGCGCTTCGCCACGGCATCCACCCTGCCGATCGTGCTGGACTCCACCGAGGTCGACGTCCTCCAGGCAGGACTGGAGAAGCTCGGCGGGCGGGCCGTCATCAACTCCGTCAACTACGAGGACGGGGACGGGCCGGAGTCGCGTTTCGCGAAGGTCACGGCGCTGGCGTCCGAGCACGGCGCGGCGCTGATCGCGCTGACCATCAACGAAGAGGGCCAGGCCCGCACGGTCGAGGACAAGGTCGCCATCGCCGAGCGGCTGATCGAGGACCTGACCGGCAACTGGGGCATCCACGAGTCGGACATCCTCATCGACTGCCTGACCTTCACCATCTGCACCGGCCAGGAGGAGTCCCGCAAGGACGGCATCGCCACCATCGAGGCGATCCGTGAACTCAAGCGCCGCCGCCCGGACGTGCAGACGACGCTGGGGCTGTCGAACATCTCCTTCGGCCTCAACCCGGCCGCCCGCATCGTGCTCAACTCCGTCTTCCTGGACGAGTGCGTCAAGGCGGGCCTGGATTCGGCGATCGTGCACGCCTCGAAGATCCTGCCGATCGCGCGGCTGGAGGAGGAGCAGGTCAAGACCGCCCTCGACCTGATCTACGACCGGCGCTCGGAGGGCTACGACCCGCTGCAGAAGCTCATGGAGCTCTTCGAGGGCGTCAACACCAAGTCCATGAAGGCCGGCAAGACCGAGGAACTCCTCGCGCTGCCCCTGGACGAGCGTCTGCAGCGCCGCATCATCGACGGCGAGAAGAACGGCCTGGAGGCCGACCTGGACGAGGCGCTCCAGTCCCGTCCGGCCCTGGCCATCGTCAACGACACGCTCCTGGAGGGCATGAAGGTCGTCGGTGAGCTGTTCGGCTCCGGCCAGATGCAGCTGCCGTTCGTGCTCCAGTCCGCCGAGGTCATGAAGACCGCGGTGGCCCATCTGGAGCCGCACATGGAGAAGACCGACGACGACGGCAAGGGCACCATCGTCCTGGCCACCGTGCGCGGCGACGTCCACGACATCGGCAAGAACCTCGTCGACATCATCCTGTCCAACAACGGCTACAACGTCGTCAACCTCGGCATCAAGCAGCCGGTCTCCGCGATCCTGGAAGCCGCCGAGGAGCACCGCGCCGACGTCATCGGCATGTCGGGTCTCCTGGTCAAGTCCACCGTGATCATGAAGGAGAACCTCCAGGAGCTCAACCAGCGCAAGATGGCCGCCGACTTCCCCGTCATCCTCGGCGGAGCCGCCCTGACCAGGGCTTATGTCGAGCAGGACCTGCACGAGATCTACGAGGGCGAGGTCCGCTACGCCCGCGACGCCTTCGAGGGCCTGCGCCTGATGGACGCCCTGATCGCGGTCAAGCGGGGCGTGCCGGGCGCCACCCTGCCCGAGCTCAAGCAGCGGCGGGTGCCCAAGCGGGACACGCCCGTGCTGGAGGTCGCCGAGCCCGAGGGCTCGGTGCGCTCGGACGTCGCCATCGACAACCCCGTGCCGACGCCGCCGTTCTGGGGCACCCGCGTCGTCAAGGGCATCCAGCTCGCCGACTACGCCTCCTGGCTCGACGAAGGCGCCCTGTTCAAGGGGCAGTGGGGCCTCAAGCAGGCCCGTACCGGTGACGGCCCGACGTACGAGGAGCTGGTCGAGACCGAAGGCCGGCCCCGGCTGCGCGGCTGGCTCGACAAGCTGCAGACCGAGAACCTCCTCGAAGCGGCCGTCGTGCACGGCTACTTCCCCTGCGTGTCCAAGGGCGAGGACCTCATCCTGCTGCACGAGGACGGCACCGAGCGCACCCGCTTCACCTTCCCGCGCCAGCGCCGGGGCCGCCGCCTGTGCCTGGCGGACTACTTCCGCCCCGAGGAGTCCGGCGAGCGGGACGTCGTCGGACTGCAGGTGGTCACCGTCGGCTCGAAGATCGGCGGCGCCACCGCCGAGCTCTTCGAGGCCAACTCCTACCGCGACTACCTCGAACTGCACGGCCTGTCCGTCCAGTTGGCCGAAGCGCTCGCCGAGTACTGGCACGCCCGGGTCCGCGCCGAACTCGGCTTCGCCGGTGAGGACCCCTCGGACGTCGAGGACATGTTCGCCCTGAAGTACCGCGGCGCGCGCTTCTCGCTGGGCTACGGCGCCTGCCCCGACCTGGAGGACCGCGCCAAGATCGCGGATCTCCTGCAGCCGGAGCGGATCGGCGTCGAGCTCTCGGAGGAGTTCCAGCTCCACCCCGAGCAGTCCACCGACGCCATCGTCATCCACCACCCGGAGGCGAAGTACTTCAACGCCAGGTGACCCGTTTGGGCCGTCCGGGGCACTCCGGGCGGTTCCTGACGTTCTCGCCAGGACGCATCTGCGTGTGCGGTTGTACAATGGTCGGTCCGGTAGTGGCCGGTTGTCTCCCCATCCCGGGGCGGCGACCGGCCCTTTCGTCCCTTCGGGGACGTCCCCACGGAGGTGGATGGATGACCAGCAGCATCCCCGCAGTCGGCACCCGAACGGCCGAAGCCGCAACCCTCCAAGCCGTATTCCTGGACCTGGACGGCACGCTCGTCGACACCGAGGGGTTCTGGTGGGAGGCGGAGACCGAGGTCTTCGCCGAACTGGGCCACATCCTGGACGACACGCACCGCGAGGTGGTCGTCGGCGGGCCGATGACCCGCAGCGCCGGCTATCTGATTCAGGCCACCGGCGCGCAGATCGGCCTCGCCGAGCTGAGCCTGCGACTGAACGCCAGCTTCGCGGCCCGGATCGGACGCGGTGTGCCCCTGATGCCGGGCGCCCGCAGGCTCCTGGCGGAGCTGGCCGCCCATCAGGTGCCGACCGCCCTGGTCTCCGCCTCGCACCGCACGATCATCGATCACATGCTCCAGTCGCTGGGCCGGGAGCATTTCCGGCTGACCCTCGCCGGGGACGACCTGGAGCGCACCAAACCGCACCCGGACCCGTATCTGACGGCCGCCGCCCGGCTGGGCGTGGACCCCGCACGCTGCGCCGTCGTGGAGGACACCATGACGGGGGTGACCGCGGGTGAGGCCGCGGGCTGCCGGGTCGTCGCGGTGCCGTCCGTCACCCCGATCCCGCCCGCCCCGGGCCGGACCGTCGTGGGATCGCTCGAAGAAGTCGATCTGTCCTTTCTGCGAGCACTCATCACGGAAAGCCGTTGAAGCGTGCACCGAGCGTGTTCCGACGAAAGCCGACCGGAACTCAGGGCAGCGGTGCGCTCATTTTCCGTGACGAATGCGATGGCCGAATTAACGCATCGACGCGATGAATTGGGAGCGTGACGTTTCTCACGTGCCGGACCGTCGACAGCGGTCCCCGTAGGTGTTCCAAGGGGGCTCGACGGTGGCATCGGCAGGGGTAACTGTCCGGATTGGTGGAGCAGCATGCGAAATGTTCCACCGTCCGGATATCGGTCACCGCCGGTTGGTTATCCAGTAGCCATATCGCTGCAACTCCATTGTGTCCCGGACCCACTGGCCGTTCCTACTAATGTCGACGCGAGCAACACCTCTGCGCTGATAAGGAACCTGCCGACGATGAATCGCAAGACCTTGGTGCTGCCGGCGCTGGCCGGCCTGCTCGTGCCCGCACTCGCTGCCTGCGGCAGCACCGACGGCGCGGGTGAGGGAGGCGACCCGATCGTCGTCGGGGTCGCCACCCAGATCGAGGCAACCAAGGCAGCGCCCGCGCCGCTCGACCCGGCGCAGGCCTACGACGTCGACGCGTGGAACATGCTGCGCGGCACGCTCCAGACGCTGATGCGACAGCCCAGGACCGGCACCGCGCCGGTGCCCGAGGCGGCACAGTCGTGCGGGTTCCGCGACACCCGGAACGAGCAGTACCGCTGCACCCTGCGCAGTGGCCTGAAGTTCTCCAACGGCCACGCCCTCACCGCCGAGGACGTCAAGTTCTCCCTCGACCGGCTGAAGGACATCAACTACACCAACGGCCCGGTGTCGCTGCTCAAGGACATCGACAAGGTGGAGGCGCTCAGCGACACCGAGGTGGTCTTCCACCTCAAGAAGCCGGACGCCACCTTCCCACAGAAGCTCGCGACGCCGGCCGCTGCCATCGTCGACAGCGAGGTCTACCCCAAGAACCGGCTGTACAAGGGCTTCGACGTCGTCGGCTCCGGCCCGTACACGCTCAAGACCGAGCTCGCCGGCGAACGGGTCTCCAAGGCCGTCTTCACCAAGAACCCCGAGTACAAGGGCGGGGTCACGGCGAAGAACGACAAGGTGGAGATGCGCTTCTTCAAGGACTCCGACGGCATGGAGAAGGCCCTGCGCAAGGGCGACATCGACCTGATGAACCGCGGTCTGTCGCCCGACCAGATCAAGGGCCTGGAGAACGCCCGGGACAAGCACATCGCCCTGCAGGAGATGCCCGGCCAGGAGATCCGCTACCTCGCCTTCAACACCAAGGACCCGGCGGTCTCCGACAGGGCCGTGCGGCAGGCGATGGCGCAGCTCGTCAACCGCTCCGAGCTGGTGCGCGACGTCTACTCCTACACCGGTGTCCCGCTCTACTCCCTGGTTCCCACCGGCCTCACCGGCCACATCAACTCGTTCTTCACCAAGTACGGCAACCCCAGCGTCCCGGCCGCCCGCAAGACCCTGCAGCAGGCGAACATCAGCACCCCGGTGAAGCTGACGCTCACGTACACCAAGAACCACTACGGCTCCAGCACCGCCAAGGAGTTCCGTACGCTCCAGCAGCAGCTCAACAGCAGCAAGCTGTTCGACGTGGACATCAAGGGCATCGACAACTGGCAGCAGTTCCGCACCGACTCCTCGGCCGGCAAGTACACCGCCTACGGCATGGGCTGGTTCGCCGACATCCCTGACGCCGACAACTACATCGCGCCGTTCATCGGCAAGGGCAACTTCCTCAACTCCCCTTATCGCAACGCCAAGATCGAGTCCCAGTTGATCCCGACGACCCGCCAGCAGACCGACCGCAACTCCGCCGCGGCCGGCTTCAAGCAGGCGCAGGACATCATCGCCGACGACATCCCGCTGCTCCCGCTGTGGCAGGGCAAGCAGTACGTCGCCGCCCGGGACGACGTCACCGGCGTCGAATGGGCCCTCAACTCCTCCTCCGCGTTGCAGATCTGGGAGCTCGGACGCGGCGTCGCCGACTGAGGCCGGCCCTCCGCACCTTTGCAAGACACCATCGCCGCCGCGGCACACCGCCGTGGCTCGACCCGGCATCTCTGCCGTGACCAGGCATTTTTGCCACCCAGATCGTGAGGACCAGGTAGTGAGGAAGCGGGACCAGTGGCTCGCCGCCCCGATCGGAGCGGGGCTGACCACAGCCCTGCTCGCGCTCGCCGGGTGCGGAGCTGAGGACTCGGGATCGGCCGGCAACGGCGAACCCGTGGTCATGGGGATGACGGACAAGGTCGTGGCCACCGACCCTGCCGCAGGCTACGACCCGGGGTCGTGGCTGCTGTTCAACAACGTCTTCCAGTCGTTGCTGAGCTTCCCGAAGGGCGGTACGGCGCCCGAACCGGAAGCCGCCAGGAGCTGCGGGTTCACCGACAGCGCCAGCAAGGTCTACCGCTGCACGCTCAAGGACGGCCTGACGTTCAGCAACGGGCACGCGCTGACCTCGAAGGACGTCAAGTTTTCCATCGACCGGACCCGGCGCATCAAGGACCCGGGCGGCCCCGCCGTCATGTTCTCGGCACTCGACAAGGTCGAGACGCCGGACGCGAAGACCGTGGTCTTCCGGCTGAAGACGCCCGACGCCACCTTCCCCATGAAGATCGCCTCCGGCGCCGGCTCGATCGTCGACCACGCCTCCTACTCGGCGAACCGCCTGCGCACCGACGGCAAGGCGGTCGGCTCCGGCGTCTACACCCTGAAGGAGTACGGTCAGCGGCAGGCCCGCTTCGCCGTCAACGCCTCCTACAAGGGCCCCGCCAAGGTCAAGAACTCCGGGATGACCGTGAAGTTCTTCGACGCCCGCGACAAGCTCAAGAGGGCCGTACAGAGCGGCAGCGTCGACGTCGCCTACCGCGGACTGTCCATGAAGGACCTCTCCGCGCTCAACAACGCCTCACTCCACGACCAGCACGGCACCCAGGTGGTCGAGGGCGCAAGCGCCGAGGTCATGCACCTGGTCTTCAACATGAAGGACCCGGTCGCCGGCAAGCTGGGCGTCCGCAAGGCGATCGCCTACCTGCTGGACCGCTCGACCCTGGTGCGGGACGTCTACCGGCACACCGCCGTGCCGTTGTACTCGATCGTCCCGGCAGGCATCACCGGTCACAACACCGCCTTCTTCAACGCCTACGGCGACCGGCCCCAGCCGGGCAAGGCCGCCGACGCCCTGCGCTCCGCCGGCCTGCAGGGCAAGGTCCCGCTCACCCTGTGGGCGACCCCGGACCGGTTCGGCCCCGGCACCGTCCCCGCGTTCCAGGAGATCGCCCAGCAGCTCAACTCCAGCGGCCTGTTCGACGCGCGCGTGCGCACGGTGGACACCAAGGAGTACGACAAGGGCGTGACGGACGGCCGGTTCGGCGTCTACGTCAAGGGCTGGGTCCCCGACTATCCGGACCCGGACAACTTCACCCAGCCGTTCTTCGGCAAGGACAGCGTCCTGGCCAACCACTACGACTCGCCTCGGATCTCCGGCCGGCTGCTGCCCCAGACCGCGGACGAGACCGACCGGGGCGCCACCAAGACCGCGTTCCGCGAGGTGCAGGACATCGTCGCCAAGGACCTGCCGGTCATCCCGATCTGGCAGGGCAAGCAGTACGCCGTCGCCCGCGACGGCATCTCCGGCCTGGAGTGGACCCTGGACTCCTCGACCGTCTTCCGGTTCTGGGAGATCAGCAAGGCCACCGAGGCCTGACCGGCCCGCCCGAGCGGCACCCCCTTACGCGGCGGGGGGGGGGGGGGGGGGGCGGGGCGGGGGGGCCCCCCCCCCCGCCCCCCCCCGCCCCCCCCCCCCCCCGCCCCCCGCCCCCCCCCCCCGGCCCCCCCCCCCCCCCCGCCCCCCCCCCCCCGCCCGGGGGGGGCCCCCCCCCCCCCCGGGGGGCCCCCCCCCGCCGCGGCGTGCCGCACGAACCGATGGAGCCGCTGCGCGGCCTACTGCGCGCCGGGGCGGACCAGGCCGCTCTCGTAGGCGTACACCGCCGCCTGCACCCGGTCGCGCAGGCCCAGCTTGGTCAGTACATGACCCACATGCGTCTTGACGGTGGTCTCGCTCACGAACAGATCCGCGGCGATCTCGGCGTTCGACAGCCCACGGGCCACCAGCTTCAGCACCTCGACCTCGCGCTCGGTGAGGGTGTGCAAGGTGTCCGGCACCGGGTCCTCGCCGGACGGGAGATGCCCGGCGTACTTGTCCAGCAGCCGGCGCGTGATGCTCGGCGCGAGCATCGCCTCGCCCGCCGCCACCACCCGGATCGCCTGCACCAGCTCGTTGGCCGGCGCGTCCTTGAGCAGGAAACCGCTGGCACCGGCGCGCAGCGCCTCGACGACATACTCGTCCAGATCGAAGGTCGTCAGCACCAGCACCTTCGCCGGGCCGTCCTTCGCGGGGCCGGTGATCTGCCGCGTCGCCTCGACACCGTCCATCCGCGGCATGCGGATGTCCATCAGCACCACATCGGGCTGCAGCGCACGCACCTGGTCCAGCGCCTGCAAACCGTCACCGGCCTCGCCGACGACCGCCAGATCCTGCTCGGCTTCCAGAATCATCCGGAATCCCGTACGCAGCAGGGGCTGGTCGTCGACCAGCAGGACGCGGATAGTCACGAGCTCTCCTTCGTGAGGCCCTGTCCGGGTGATCAGGCCTGGATCGGCCCCATTCTGCCCTGTTGCCCGTCGTCACCGTCCGCCGGGCGGACCGTCAGCGGATAGACCGGGGGAGTGCCGCCGAATTCCGGGCAGTGCGCCTGGTGATCGCACCAGCCGCACAGCTTGGTCGGCCGCGGTCGCCAGTCACCGGTGTCCGTCGCCAGCTGGATCGCTTCCCACAGGGCGAGCAACTTCCGCTCCACCGACCGCAGTTCGGCCTCGCTGGGGTCGTAGGTCAGTACATCGCCGCTGCCCAGATACACCAGCTGCAACCGCCGCGGCACCGTCCCGCGCAGCCGCCACATCACCAGCGCGTAGAACTTCATCTGGAACAGCGCGCCCTCGGCGTACTGCGGCCGGGGCGCCTTGCCGGTCTTGTAGTCGACGATCCGGACCTCGCCCGTCGGCGCGACATCGACCCGGTCGATGAAGCCCCGCAGCTGCAGACCGGACTCCAGCACCGTCTCCACATACAGCTCGCGGTCCGCCGGCTCCAGACGCGTCGGGTCCTCCAGCGAGAACCACCGCTCCACCAGCGCCTCGGCCTCCGCCAGCCACTTCGCCAGCAGCTCGCCCGCCTCGTCGCCCTCGAAGAGCCCGGCCAGCTCGGGCCGCTTGGCCAGCAGCTTCTCCCACTCGCCCGGGACCATGGCCCGGGCGCCCGGCGCGGTGCGCTCGATCGCGGGGGCGTCGAAGAGACGCTCCAGCACCGCGTGCACCACCGTGCCGCGGGTCGCCGCCGCGCTCGGCTTCTCCGGGAGTTTGTCGATCACCCGGAAGCGGTACAGCAGCGGGCACTGCATGAAGTCGCTCGCCCGCGACGGTGACAGCGCCACCGGCCGCCCGGCGAGCGCGCCGGCGCCGGCCGGCGCACCACCGCCTGCTCCGCTCTCCCCCTCGGCCCCGCCCTGCGGCAGCGGCCCGCGCTGCGGCCCGACGCCGGCAACGGTCTGCCGCGCGCTCGGCTCGCCCGCCGCGGCCGACTCGGCGTTCTCGGTGCTCGTTCCCATGCCACCAGACCCTACGGCCCGTCACTGACAACCCCGCGCCCACCGCCCGCGGAAGGGCCCCGAGGCGGATCCCGGCGGAGCACTCCGCATACCATCGACCTCAGACCCCTTTGCCCTGCATGATCGATGGATCACGCCGAGCAGGAGCGAAGGCCGTATTCGACGAGGGGACGCCGTGGACGAGAGCGGGAAGCCGCAGGACCCCCAGGAGTCCGTGCAGTCCCAGCCGCCCGAGCCGCCCAAGGACACCGACAAGCCCGAGCCGCCCGCACCGAAGAAGGGACCCAGGACCCCGGCGCCCGGCAGGCGAAAGGGCCCGGGCGGCGGCATCCTCATGGGCCGCCCCTTCGGAGTGCCGGTCTACGTCGCCCCCAGCTGGTTCCTCGTCGCCGCCCTCATCACCTGGGTCTTCGGCGGGCAACTGGAACGCGTTCTGCCCGAGCTCGGCGGTGCCCGCTACCTCGTCTCGCTCTTCTTCGCCGTCGCCTTCTACGCCTCGGTGCTCGTCCACGAGCTGGCGCACACCGTCGCCGCCCTCCGCTTCAAGCTCCCGGTGCGCCGCATCCAGCTCCAGTTCTTCGGCGGCGTCTCGGAGATCGAGAAGGAGACCGAGACCCCGGGCCGTGAGTTCGTCCTCGCCTTCGTCGGCCCGCTCCTCTCCCTGGTGCTCGCCGGCGTCTTCTACGGCGGCATGCAGCTGGTCGAACCGGGCACCGTCCCCGGCGTCCTGCTCGCGGGCCTGATGATCTCCAACCTCATCGTCGCGATCTTCAACCTCCTGCCCGGCCTCCCGCTGGACGGTGGGCGGATGCTGCGCGCCGTCGTCTGGAAGCTCTCCGGCAAGCCGATGACCGGCACCGTCGCCGCCGCCTGGGTCGGCCGCGCCCTCGCCGTCGCCGTCCTCATCGGCCTGCCGCTGCTCACCCACACCGGTGCGCTCGGCAACGCCCGCCCCGAGATCGGCGGCGCCGACTCCCTCACCGACGCCCTGCTCGCGGCGATCCTCGCCGCCATCATCTGGACCGGCGCAGGCAACAGCCTGCGCATGGCGCGGCTGCGCGAGCGCCTGCCCGACCTGCAGGCCCGGGTGCTGACCCGGCGCGCCGTGCCGGTCGAGGCCGACACCCCGCTCTCCGAAGCGCTGCGCCGCGCCAACAGCGCCGGCGCCCGCGCCCTGGTCGTCGTCGACCGCGAGGGGGAGCCCACCGCCCTCGTCCGCGAGGCCGCCATCGTGGCCGTCCCCGAGCACCGCCGCCCCTGGGTCCCGGTGGGCACCCTCGCCCAGGACCTCAAGGACGGCATGCGGGTGTCCGCCGAGCTCGCGGGTGAGGGCCTCCTGGAGTTTCTGCGGGCCACCCCCGCCACCGAATACCTCGTCGTCGAGGAGACCGGTGAAATCTACGGCGTGCTCTCCAGCGTCGACGTCGAGCGGGCGTTCGTCTCCGCGATGTCCCGCCACTCCTGACCCGCCGCCCCGGCCCCCGCCGCCGTCCCCGGACCCCGTCCGCGGGCCCACTGGTCCGCGGCGTCCCGACGGGCCGGTAGGCTGGTCACATGTCCGAACCGACCGGTGCCGCCCGCCGTCGCGGGCCCTTCAAGGTCGGGGACCAGGTCCAGCTCACCGACCCCAAGGGACGCCACTACACCTTCACGCTCGAAGAGGGAAAAAGCTTCCACACCCATAAGGGAGCCTTCCCCCACGACGAGCTGATCGGTGCTCCCGAGGGCAGTGTTGTCCGTACCACCGGGAACGTCGCCTACCTCGCGCTGCGCCCGCTGCTCCCCGACTACGTCCTGTCCATGCCCCGCGGCGCCGCCGTGGTCTACCCCAAGGACGCGGGGCAGATCCTGGCGATGGCCGACATCTTCCCCGGCGCCCGCGTCGTCGAGGCGGGGGTGGGATCCGGCTCGCTCAGCAGCTTCCTGCTGCGCGCCATCGGCGACCAGGGCATGCTGCACTCCTACGAGCGCCGCGCCGACTTCGCCGAGATCGCCACGCAGAACGTCGAACGCTACTTCGGCGGTCCGCACCCCGCGTGGACGCTCACCGTCGGTGACCTCCAGGACAACCTCTCCGACACCGACGTCGACCGCGTCATCCTGGACATGCTGGCCCCCTGGGAGTGCCTGGAGGCCGTCTCCAAGGCGCTGGTCCCCGGCGGCATCCTCTGCGCCTACGTCGCCACGACCACGCAGCTGGCCCGCACCGTCGAGTCGATCCGCGAGCACGGCACCTTCAACGAGCCGTCGGCCTGGGAGACCATGGTCCGCACCTGGCACGTCGAGGGCCTGGCCGTCCGCCCCGACCACCGCATGATCGGGCACACCGGCTTCCTCCTCACCGCCCGCCGCCTGGCCGACGGGGTCGAGCCCCCGCTCCGCCGCCGCCGGCCCGCCAAGGGCGCGTACGGCGAGGACTACTCCGGGCCGGGCAAGGCCGACCCGGCCGCGGGATCCTCCGGCGCGAGCGGCTCCGCAGAGCGCGGCTGACCGTTCAGATCCGGCCAACGAACCGCCAGGCGCCGCCGACGAGTTCCCCCACGGGGAACCGCCGGCGGCGCTTCTTCGTACGCAAGGCAAAACTCCTGTCCGGCCGGTTCCGTGCGGTCCGCTCCTGTGGAACGATGCTGGGCACTCCCACCTCCACAGCACTTCACAGGAGTTACCCCGCGTGCAGCCCTTGGCAGGCCAGGACCTTTCGCACACCCAGCCGCGCGCCATGCACTGGCTGGCCACCGCCACCGCCATCTCCGCGGTCGTCGCGGCCGCGTCCTTCGTCCAGCCTCCCGATGCCACCGCCACCACGCCCGGGCAAGCGAGAACCGGCCACACCGCGGCCCCCGACCCCCGCGAGGTGACCTTTCCCATCGAGTGCGGGCCCGAGCGCGTCGACGTGGTGAAGAAGGCCTCAGGCGACCTCGACGGCGACGGGACGACGGAGACCGTCGCCGTGGCCCGCTGCCACTCCGGGTTCGGCACGCCGCCCAGCGGTGTCTACGTCCTCGCCCAGCCGAGCGACCCCGAGGCGGCGCCGCGCATCGTGGCGACGCTCGTCGAGCCCGCCCAGAAGCTCAGTGTCCAGCGGCTCGCCCTGGGAGAGGGCGGGATCACGGCGGAGCTCCTGGGCTACTCCACCCTTGACGTGCCGCGCTGCTGCCCCGACGTGCACAAGAGCGTCAAGTGGCAATGGAAGGGCGGGAAGTTCGTCCGGAGCGAACTCCCCGCCGCGATGAGCACCGAGCGTGCGTGATCCGTCACCGGTAGTGCGGTGAGTCGACGCCGGCTACGACCGGCCTACGCTCCCGTCTGCGAGGCGTCTACTCCGCGTCCGGGCCGTACACCTCGACCCGGTCCGCGACGCGGCGGACGTGAATGCAGTCACCGGGGCACTCCTTGGCGGAGTCCCGGACGTCGTTGAGCAGCGGGAGCGGGACGGGGGTTGTGGCCCCCTTGTCCTGGAGCAGCTCGTCGTCGCCGCTCTTGACATAGGCCAGGCCATCGATGTCGAGCTCGAAGACCTCGGGCGCGTACTGCGCACAGATGCCATCGCCGGTGCACAGGTCCTGATCGATCCAGACTTCAAGCTCTGGACGGGCTTCATCCTGCGCGGTCATCTCGCCTGCCGTTCCTGCGTACGTGAACCGTTTTTGTCTAAGTGGCGCCACCCCTGACGGGTGTTGACCGACTCGACGATACAACCGCTCGCTTTCCGATGCCGTTGGGTGGGTATTCCCTTGGCGTGAGGACGTGCGCAAGGGTGAAGATCAGACACACCCCGACAGTCTTTTCGATCTAGGGGTTTCAACCTGCACCGGCCCAGGTAGGGTCAGGAAGCGTCCAGCTCCTTGGAGGAGGTGAGGACCGTGGCAGCCCACGACGACGACATCAACCGCGGCATCCGGCCGGGGCGAGGGTCTGAAGATCCCGCCGGCCAGGTTGCCTATCTCGAGCAGGAGATCGCCGTCCTGCGACGCAAGCTCGCCGACTCTCCGCGTCACACGAGGATTCTCGAAGAGCGGATCGTCGAGCTGCAGACCAACCTGGCCGGCGTCTCGGCTCAGAACGAGCGACTCGCCAATACTCTCCGCGAGGCCCGCGACCAGATCGTCGCGCTCAAGGAGGAAGTCGACCGGCTCGCGCAGCCGCCGGCCGGCTTCGGTGTCTTCCTGCAGGCCAACGAAGACGACACCGTCGACATTTTCACCGGAGGCAGAAAGCTCCGGGTGAATGTCAGCCCCAGTGTGGAGACCCAGGACCTCCGGCGCGGCCAAGAGGTCATGCTCAATGAAGCACTCAACGTGGTCGAGGCCATGGAGTACGAGAGCGCCGGTGACATCGTCACCCTCAAGGAGATCCTTGAGGACGGCGAGCGCGCACTGGTCGTCGGGCACACCGACGAGGAACGGGTGGTGAGGCTCGCCGAGCCGCTGCTGGACATCACCATCCGCCCCGGCGACGCCCTGCTCCTCGAACCCCGGTCCGGCTACGTCTACGAAGTCATCCCGAAGAGCGAGGTCGAGGAGCTCGTCCTCGAAGAGGTTCCGGACATCGACTACACCAAGATCGGCGGTCTGGGCGGCCAGATCGAACTGATCCGGGACGCGGTCGAGCTTCCGTACCTCTACCCCGACCTCTTCAAGGAGCACGAACTCCGTCCGCCCAAGGGTGTCTTGCTCTACGGCCCGCCCGGCTGTGGCAAGACGCTCATCGCCAAGGCGGTCGCCAACTCCCTTGCCAAGAAGGTCGCCGAAGTGACCGGGCAGCCCGCGGGGAAGAGCTTCTTCCTCAACATCAAGGGCCCCGAGCTGCTCAACAAGTACGTCGGCGAGACGGAACGGCACATCCGACTGGTCTTCCAGCGGGCCAGGGAGAAGGCGAGCGAGGGGACCCCCGTCATCGTCTTCTTCGACGAGATGGACTCCCTCTTCCGCACCCGTGGCTCCGGTGTCAGCTCGGACGTGGAGAACACCATCGTTCCGCAGCTGCTCTCCGAGATCGACGGTGTGGAGGGCCTGGAAAACGTCATCGTGATCGGTGCCTCGAACCGCGAGGACATGATCGACCCGGCGATCCTGCGCCCCGGCCGGCTCGATGTGAAGATCAAGATCGAGCGTCCGGACGCGGAGGCCGCCAAGGACATCTTCTCGAAGTACCTCACGGAACGCCTCCCGCTGCATTCCGACGACCTCACCGAGCACGGCGAGTCGCGCAAGGCCGCGGTCAGCGGAATGATCCAGTCGGTCGTCGAGCAGATGTACGCGGAATCCGAGGAGAACCGCTTCCTCGAGGTCACCTACGCCAATGGGGACAAGGAAGTTCTGTACTTCAAGGACTTCAACTCCGGCGCGATGATCGAAAACATTGTCGGACGTGCGAAGAAGATGGCCATCAAGGCCTTCCTCGAGCACAAACAGAAGGGTCTGCGGGTCTCCCACCTCCTCCAGGCATGCGTGGACGAGTTCAAGGAGAACGAGGACCTGCCCAACACCACCAACCCGGACGACTGGGCCCGGATCTCCGGTAAGAAGGGCGAGCGGATCGTTTACATCCGTACGCTGGTCACCGGAAAGCAGGGCGCGGACACCGGTCGCTCCATCGACACGGTGGCGAATACCGGCCAATACCTGTAACACCGCACTCCGGCTGCGGATGTCCTGCACGGGGCGTCCGCAGCCGGACGCTTTTCCGGGCATGCGGGACGCGTCCCCGGAAAAGGCACGGAGAAACAGGGAAAACCGGACTGGAGTAATGACTGTAATGATCTCCCCAGCACCGCAAAGGCGTTCTAGGCTCTTCGGTACCGCCGCGTCACGCTGTTCAGGAGCGGGGATCGCAGACAGAACCCAAGCGCAGCGGTACTTGAGCGCCGACCCCATCCGGGGGCGCCGCCGGGCAAGGAGGGCCGCATGACCGTACGGCGAGTAATGGGAATCGAGACGGAGTACGGGATCTCCGTCCCCGGCCACCCGAACGCCAATGCCATGCTCACCTCGTCCCAGGTCGTCAACGCCTACGCGGCGGCGATGCACCGGGCACGACGTGCCCGCTGGGATTTCGAGGAGGAGAATCCGCTGCGGGACGCCCGCGGCTTCGACCTCGCCCGCGAGGCCGCCGATTCCAGTCAGCTCACCGATGAGGACATCGGCCTCGCCAACGTCATCCTCACCAACGGTGCACGGCTCTACGTCGACCACGCCCACCCCGAATACAGCGCCCCCGAGGTCACCAATCCGCGCGACGCGGTCCTGTGGGACAAGGCCGGCGAGCGGATCATGGCGGAGGCCGCGGAGCGCGCGGGCCAGGTGCCCGGCGCCCAGCCCATTCACCTTTACAAGAACAACACCGACAACAAGGGCGCCTCCTACGGGACGCACGAGAACTACCTGATGAAGCGGGAGACCCCGTTCTCGGACATCGTGCGGCACCTGACGCCTTTCTTCGTCTCGCGCCAGGTGGTCACCGGCGCCGGTCGGGTGGGCATCGGCCAGGACGGTCACGAGCACGGCTTCCAGCTCAGCCAGCGCTCGGACTACTTCGAGGTCGAGGTCGGCTTGGAGACGACGCTCAAGCGCCCCATCATCAACACCCGGGACGAACCGCACGCGGACGCGGAGAAGTACCGCCGGCTCCATGTGATCATCGGCGACGCCAACCTTTCCGAGATCTCGACGTATCTGAAGCTGGGCACCACCTCGCTGGTGCTCTCCATGATCGAGGACGGATTCATCGCCGTCGACCTGGCGGTCGACCAGCCCGTCCGCACCCTCCACCAGGTTTCGCACGACCCCACTCTGCAACATCTGATCACTCTCCGCAGCGGTCGCACGCTCACCGCGGTACAGCTCCAGATGGAGTACTTCGAGCTGGCCCGAAAGTACGTCGAGGACCGCTACGGCGCGGACGCGGACGAGCAGACCAAGGACGTCCTGACCAGGTGGGAGGACGTGCTCGGGCGGCTGGAGAACGATCCGATGAGCCTGTCGGGCGAGCTGGACTGGGTCGCCAAGCGGGAGCTCATGGAGGGCTATCGCAGGCGGGACGGCCTGGACTGGGACGCGGCGCGGCTGCACCTCATCGACCTGCAGTACGCCGACGTGCGCCCCGACAAGGGCCTGTACAACCGTCTGGCGGCCCGCGGCAAGATGAAGCGGCTGCTGGACGAGCCCGAGGTGGAACGGGCGCGTATGAAGCCTCCGGAGGACACCAGGGCCTATTTCCGCGGCCGGTGCCTGGAGCAGTACGCCGACGACGTCGCGGCGGCCTCATGGGATTCGGTCATCTTCGACCTGCCCGGCCGGGACTCCCTGCAACGGGTTCCCACGCTGGAGCCGCTGCGCGGGACCCGGCAGCACGTCAAGGAGCTGCTGGACCGCTGCCGGACGGCCGAGGAGCTGGTCCGGGTGCTGTCCGGCCGCTGAGTTCCGGGCGTATTCGCTGCGGACTCGCGGCGGCCGCACGGCGATCGGCGAGCGATCCGCGGCTGAAATGGCCGCGGTGCGGGAATCATCGAGGTGACTCCCGGACGTTGCACCAAGTGCAGGGCCGATGTCACACCCTCCTTGTAGGGTCTGATCTTGAAGGTCACATCGAGCGGGGCGAACCGAGCGGGGTGAGGGATATGGCGACCAAGGACAGCGGCGGCGGGCAGCAGAAGGCCACGCGTTCCACCGAAGAGGTCGAGGAGCAGACGCAGGACGCGGAGGCTTCCGAAGACCTCAAGGAGCGCCAGGAAAAGCTGTCGGACGACGTGGATTCGGTGCTGGACGAAATCGACGACGTCCTGGAAGAAAATGCCGAGGACTTCGTGCGGTCCTTTGTGCAGAAGGGCGGCGAGTAGCCGGTCCGTGGACCGGGCGCGGCATCGGCATTGCTCCCGGGCTTTCCCGGAGCGCTGCCCGCCGCGTCCGGTACGCGCCGGCGCTCTCTCCGGGCGGACGGTGCTCCTGCGGCCGCCGCCCGGCCGCCCTGGTGGTGCATCAACAAAGCGCGTCCGTATCGGCCGTACGGGGTCGCGGCCCCGGTTCCGGAACTCATGTGGATCACGCGCACGAGACGGGTAAGGTCCGAGGCGTACGGTGCTTCAGCTGCAACGCAGCCCTTGGACCAAGTCAAGGATCGGCCGGACGTTCTGAGGCGGGCGGCCGAATATCTGGAAGGAAACGTGTGGAAGCCAACACTCGTAGCACCGGGCGTCTGCCGGCGGCCTTCCTGACGCCTGGATCCTCGTCGTTCATGGACTTCCTCGGCGAGCACTCTCCCGATCTGCTGCCGGGCAACCGCCCGTTGCCGCCCGTGCAGGGCGCCGTCGAGGCGCCGCACGGCACGACCATCGTCGCCGCGTCCTTCCCCGGTGGCGTGGTGCTCGCCGGTGACCGGCGGGCGACGATGGGCAATGTCATCGCGCAGCGCGACATCGAGAAGGTGTTCCCCGCCGACGAGTACTCCGCGGTCGGCATCGCCGGCACGGCCGGTCTGGCCGTCGAGATGGTCAAGCTGTTCCAGCTGGAGCTGGAGCACTTCGAAAAGGTCGAGGGCGCCCAACTCTCCCTCGAAGGCAAGGCGAACCGCCTCTCGACGATGATCCGCGGCAACCTCGGGATGGCCATGCAGGGCCTCGCGGTGGTGCCGTTGTTCGCCGGCTGGGACCTCGACCGCGAGAAGGGCCGCATCTTCTCGTACGACGTCACCGGCGGTCGTTCCGAGGAGCATGGCTTCGCGTCGACGGGCTCCGGCTCCGTCTTCGCCCGCGGGGCCCTCAAGAAGCTCTACCGCGACGACTTCACCGAGAACCAGGCCGCCACGGCCGTCGTCCAGGCGCTCTACGACGCCGCGGACGACGACTCCGCGACCGGCGGGCCGGACATGGCCCGGCGGATCTATCCGATCGTCATGGTGATCACCGAGGACGGCTTCAAGAGGTACGCCGAAGCCGAGGTCTCGGAGATCGCCCGGGCCATTCATGAGCGCCGCCTCGAGCAGCCCGACGGCCCGCGCGCCGCGCTGCTCTGACGGGACGGATGTTCCTCCATGCATGCGCCACTGACAGAGCCATTGACAGAAAGGGACGGATAGCCGGTGTCGACGCCGTTCTATGTCTCACCCCAGCAGGCCATGGCCGATCGGGCCGAATACGCCCGCAAGGGCATCGCGCGCGGTCGCAGCGTCGTGGTGCTGCAGTACACCGACGGCGTGGTCTTCGTCGCCGAGAATCCCTCCCGTGCCCTGCACAAGGTCAGCGAGATCTATGACCGCATCGCCTTCGCTGCGGTCGGCAAATACAACGAGTTCGAGAACCTGCGGATCGGTGGCGTGCGCTACGCCGACCTGCGGGGTTACACCTACCACCGCGAGGACGTGACCGCACGCGGACTCGCCAACGTCTACGCCCAGACGCTCGGCACGATCTTCTCCAGCGCCGCCGAGAAGCCGTACGAGGTCGAGCTGATCGTCGCCGAGGTGGGCAACGCCGCCGAGGACGATCAGATCTACCGGCTGCCGCACGACGGCTCCATCGTCGACGAGCACGGCTCGGTCGCGGTGGGTGGCAACGCCGACCAGATCAGCACCTACCTCGACCAGCGCCATCGCGACGGTATGACGCTGGGTGAGGCGCTGAAGCTGGCCGTCGATTCGCTCTCGCGCGACAACAACGGCGGCGAGCGCACGCTGACCGCCGAGCAGCTGGAGGTCGCGACGCTGGACCGTACGCGGCCCCAGCAGCGGAAGTTCAAGCGCATCCTGGGCCGGCAGCTCTCCCGTCTGCTCGACGAGAACGGCGCCGCGCCCGCGGGCGGGCCTTCGGACTCCGACGAGTCCTCGGGCGACGCCGCCGAAGCCTCCGACAAGGGGGCGGCCGACAAGGGCGGTTCGGGCAAGGGCCCGGACGCCACGGACGACAAGGGCTCTTCCGGCACGAAGGACTGAGCACGCCGATCCGGGCGATGTGCCCGGTACGCGCCCCGGTGGGTCATCGCCCGCCGGGGCGCGCTGGTGTCGGGACTCCGCCGGCGGGCGCCACGCTTACGGGCCGTCGGGGGGTGCGGCGGTCGAGCCGCGGGCGATCAGCTGGACCGGCAGGGTGGGCGCCTCGGCGCCCCGGCCGTCCAGTACCGCCAGCAGAGCCCGCATTCCCGCCTCGCCGAACTCCTCGGCGGGCAGCCGTACGGTCGTCAGCTCCGGCTCCACAGCCACCGCGAGGGCCAGGTCGTCGAAGCCGGTGACGGAGACGTCCTCGGGGACCCGCAGACCCAGCCGGCGCACGGCCTTGCAGGCTCCCGCGGCGATGATGTCGTCGTCGCAGAGCAGGGCGGTGGGGCGCGGGCCCGCTCCGGTCAGCGCGGCATGCGCGGCGCGCAGCCCGGCGTCGACGCTCAGGGCGGTGGGCTGCCGGCGCAGGTGGGTGCCGGGCAGCCCCTCCAGCGCGTCGGACAGGGCGCGGGCGCGCAGCTCGAAGGTCCAGGAGTCGACGTCCGCCGCGAGGTGGGTGATGCGGCGGTGGCCGAGGCCGGCCACGTGGTCCACCAACTGCCGCACACCGTCGGCGATATCGAGGTTGACCGCGGCCGCTGGGCGGTCGTCCTCCGGGTCGCTGTCCAGCATCACCAGGGGCAGGCCGGCGTCACGCAGCGCGGTGAGCGCGTCCGCGGCCATGGACGACGCGATCACGCCGTCCAGGGTGGCCGCGGCGGAGTCGAAGGGGTCGCGGGCCGGGCCGATGCCCTCGGGTGACGGATAGAGCACCACACCGAAGCCGTGGTCGGCGGCGAGCCGGGCCGCGCCGGTGTAGACGCGCGCGAAGAACTCGGTGGTCAGCGCCGGGACCACGAGGAGCACGGTGCGGGTGCGGCCGGTGCGCAGGGTGCGGGCGGCGAGGTTGGGCCGGTAGCCCAGTTCGCGGGCCGCGGCGCGCACGTCCTCGGCCTTGCCGGGGGAGACCCGGCCGCGCCACTTGTCGCCCAGCACGAGGGAGACGGCGGCCTGCGAGACCCCGGCGGCGCGGGCGACGTCCCGGCTTGTGGTGCGCGTACCGGCGGGCGCGACGGCCTTCCCGGGCGCCTCACGGCGGGTCGGCGTCGTGGCCTCGTTGCTGGTCACCGGTGTTCGATCTCCTTGCGCTCGGCCGCGGTGGGCTGGACCCGTGGGTTGCCGTCATGGTACGTATGACGCCGCAGGTTATACGTAAAACTTCCGGGCCGGGCCCGGACGGAAAGGGGCGGGGATGGCCGCGGGATATGCGGAGCTGCTCAGGACCCGGCACGCGGCCCGGCTCCTGACGGGGACCCTGGTGGGCAGGCTGCCGAATGCCACCGCGCCGCTGGCCGTGGTCCTCTTCGTCCGCGCGGAGGGCGGCAGCTATGCGCTCGCCGGCGTGCTCTCCGCGGTCTACGGCGTCTGCACCGCCATCGGTCAGCCGCTCCTCGGCCGGGCCGTGGACCTGCGCGGACAGCCTCGGGTGATGCTGCCGGCCGCGGTGCTCTCCGCCCTCGGGATGGCCCTGCTCGCGGCCGTCGGCCTGAAGGTGCTGTGGCTCGCCTACGTCGCCATGGTCATCGCAGGTCTCTTCACCCCGCCCCTGGAGGGCGGCCTGCGGGCGCTGTGGCCGGGCGTCCTCAAGCGTGAGGACCGGGTGCACGCCGCCTACGCACTGGACGCGGTCGCGCAGGAAGTCATGTTCGCCGTCGGCCCGTTGCTGGTGACGCTGTGCGTGGCTGCCTGGTCGGAGCGGGCCGCGCTGCTGGTGATCAACCTGATCGGGGTGCTCGGCGCCCTGTCCGTCGTGATCTCCGAGCCGTCCCGGCAGTGGCGCAGCGAGCCGCGCGAGGCGCACTGGCTGGGCGCCCTGCGCTCGGGCGGGATGCTGGTGCTGATCGGGGCCTTCTTCTTCGTCGGGCTGGCCCTGGGGTCCATCGCGGTCGCGGCGGTGGCGTACGCCGACGAGTACGGCGGGGGCATGATCTCCAGTGCTCTGCTCTCCGCTCTCGGGTTCGGCGCGCTGGTCGGCGGTATCGCCTACGGCGCGCGCGAGTGGCCGGGGCGGCCGGAGAGCCGACTGCGGCTGCTCATCGCGCTGCTGGCACTGGGTTATCTGCCGCTGATGCTGGTGCCCGGCGTCGTCGGGATGACGGTGCTGACCGGAGTCGCCGGCGTCTTCCTGGCGCCCGCCCTCGCCTGCGCGTTCGTCGTCGTCGACCGGCACGCTCCCAAGGGGACGGTGACCGAGGCCTTTTCCTGGCTGGTGACGACCTTCGGTGTCGGCTCTGCGGTCGGGGCCTCGGTGGTGGGCCCGGCGGTGGAGGGCGGCGGTTCGGCGGCGGGATTCGCGGTGGCCGGCGCCGGTGGTGTCGCCGCGCTGATGGTGCTTTTGTCGACGAAGCGATTTCTCGGGGATCCCGTGCGGCGCAAGAGCGAAGCGGTCCCGACGGAAAATGATCGAAACGGGGCTGTCGAACCCGGTTTCAGAGCAGGCCGTCAGGCGTAATGTTCAGTCATGGACCGCCGCATTTTCGGGCTGGAGAACGAGTACGGCGTCACGTGCACGTTCAGGGGACAGCGCCGACTGTCACCTGACGAAGTGGCGCGGTACCTCTTCCGCCGTGTTGTGTCATGGGGCCGCAGCAGCAATGTCTTCCTGCGGAACGGCGCCCGCCTGTACCTCGACGTGGGATCGCATCCGGAATACGCAACTCCCGAGTGCGACAACGTGACCGAACTGGTCACTCACGACAAGGCCGGCGAGCGCATTCTCGAGGGCCTGCTCGTCGACGCCGAACGCCGCCTGCACGAGGAGGGAATCGCGGGCGACGTCTATCTCTTCAAGAACAACACCGATTCGGCGGGAAACTCCTACGGCTGCCACGAGAACTATCTCGTCGCCCGCCACGGGGAGTTCTCCCGGCTCGCGGACATCCTCATCCCCTTCCTCGTCACCCGTCAGCTGCTGTGCGGCGCGGGCAAGGTGCTCCAGACTCCGCGGGGCGCCGTCTACTGCGTCAGTCAGCGCGCGGAGCACATCTGGGAGGGGGTCTCCTCCGCGACGACCCGCTCCCGTCCGATCATCAACACCCGCGACGAGCCGCATGCGGACGCCGAGCGCTATCGCCGTCTGCACGTCATCGTCGGTGACTCCAACATGTCCGAGACGACCATGCTGCTCAAGGTCGGTGCCACCGATCTCGTGCTGCGCATGATCGAGGCGGGCACGGTCATGCGCGACCTGACGCTGGAGAACCCCATCAGGGCGATCCGTGAGGTCAGTCATGACATCACCGGTCAGCGCAAGGTGCGTCTGGCCAGTGGCCGCGAGGCCTCCGCCCTGGAGGTCCAGCAGGAGTACTACGAGAAGGCCGTCGACTTCTGCGAGCGCCGCGGAATCCGTACGGGCACCGTCGAGCAGGTCCTGGAGCTGTGGGGCCGCACTCTCGAGGCGATCCGGGACGAGGATCTCGACCGGATCTCCACCGAGATCGACTGGGTGATGAAACATCAGCTCATCGAGCGGTACCGCGCAAAGAACAACATCACCATGTCGCATCCGCGAGTGGCGCAGATAGACCTCGCCTATCACGACATCCATCGCCGCAGGGGGCTCTATTACCTCTTGGAACGCAAGGGGCAAGCCGCCAGGATCTGCAACGACTTGAAGATCTTCGAAGGCAAGTCGGTACCGCCGCAGACCACCCGCGCGAGGCTGCGCGGCGACTTCATTCGCCGTGCTCAGGAGCAGCGCCGGGATTTCACGGTCGACTGGGTGCACCTCAAGCTCAATGACCAGGCGCAGCGCACGGTCCTGTGCAAGGACCCGTTCCGGTCGGTGGACGACAGAGTGGAGAAGCTCATCGCCGGGATGTGACCGCCGTGTACACAGCTATGTGCCGGGAGTGATTGCTCCCGGCACATAGCTGTGTTGCGCCGGGAAACGCCTCGGGGGACAGGTCGTAGAGTGGCGGGCATTGCCCCATCACCCCACGAGCCCGAGTTGGACTGATGAACCTCACGAAGAACACCCGTCGCGCTGCTGCCGCAGCGCTGACCGTGCCCATCCTGCTGTTCACCGCCGCGTGCGGGTCCGACGACGGCAAGGGCGCGTCCGACGACGCCGTTGTCAAGGTGACGGGCGAGGCGGGCGCCAAGCCCAAGATCAGCGTGCCCAAGGACGCCAAGCCCGCCGACAAGGCCGTCACCAAGACGCTCGTCGAGGGCAAGGGCGAGGTCGTCAAGAAGGGGGACCTCGTCCGCCTGGACTTCGCCGCGCAGTCGATGAAGGGCCAGAACCTCGGCAGCAGCTGGACGCCGCAGCCCGGTACCAAGCCCGGCGCGCCGCGCACCCAGGTCGTCAGCGAGGTCACCGACCAGATGACCCAGCAGATGCTCCCGCCGAAGGTGATGAGCGAGGTGGCCGGGCACAAGGTCGGCAGCCGCTTCGAGGTCGAGGGCACCGCGAAGGCGCTGATCGGCGAGGGTCTGAACCCGCAGTCGGGCATCAAGCCCGAGGACGGCCTGGTGTGGGTCGTCGATGTGGTCGGCGCGAAGAAGGTGGACAAGAAGGCCAAGGCCGAGGGCGAGCAGGCGGCGCCGGAGGACGGGCTGCCCGAGGTGAAGGCGGAGGGTGAGAAGGCAGCGACCATCACCGTCCCCAAGGGCGAGAAGGCGCCGACCGGTCTGAAGGACCAGGTCCTTATCAAGGGCAAGGGCCCCGAGGTGAAGGCCGGCGACGGGCTGATCGCGCAGTACACCGGTGTGAAGTGGGAGGACGGCAAGAAGTTCGACTCCTCCTGGGACCACGGTGGCGCGACCGCCTTCCAGATCGGCACCGGCCAGGTCGTCCAGGGCTGGGACAAGGCTCTGGTCGGCAAGCACGTCGGTGACCGGGTGGAGATCGTGATCCCGCCGAAGCTGGGCTACGGCGCCAGCCCGCAACACGAGCTGGCGAAGAACACCCTGGTCTTCTCGGTCGACATCGTGGGCACGGTCTGATCGTTCGTCTCCCGACCGGCAACACGGCACGGCCGCCAAGATCTGCGAGACTGGCGCCGTAATCGTAAAGATTCGTAAGTAGGAGCACATTCGTGAGCATCGACAAGCCCGAGATCGACTTTCCTGAGGGCCCGGCTCCCACCGAGCTCGAGATCGTGGACCTGAAGGAGGGCGACGGGCCGGTCGCCAAGGCCGGGGACACCGTCTCCGTCCACTACGTCGGCGTCGCGTTCAGCACCGGCGAGGAGTTCGACGCGAGCTGGAACCGCGGCACCCCGCTGCAGTTCCAGCTGGGCGCCGGCCAGGTCATCGCCGGCTGGGACCAGGGCGTGCAGGGCATGAAGGTCGGCGGCCGCCGCCGGCTGACCATCCCCTCGCACCTCGCCTACGGCGAGCGCGGCGCCGGCGGTGGCCGGATCGCCCCGGGCGAGACGCTGATCTTCGTCTGCGACCTGGTCTCCGTCTGAGTCCACGGCTGACGACAGCACCGAGGGCCCATGCCGAACGGCATGGGCCCTCAGCTTTGCCCTGGGCACCCTGAGCGGTACGGTCAACGGTCGGGAGTTCAACGAGAAAGGGCGTCGATGGCGATTGCCAAGGCCGAGCGGCTGATGAACCTGGCGCTGTGTCTGCTGGGGACCCGTCGCCCGCTGACCAAGCGCGAACTCAGGTCGTCCATCGAGGCCTACATCGAGGCGGGCAGCGACGACTCCTTCAACCGCATGTTCGAGCGGGACAAGGACGATCTGCGCGAGCTGGGCCTGGTGATCGAGACCGTCGACGGCATCGACGCGGACGTCGGCTACCTCGCGCGCCGGGACAGCAACCGCCTCCCCCCGATCACGCTCGACGCCGAGGAGGCCGCCGCCCTGGGGCTGGCCGCCAAGATCTGGCAGCAGGCGCGTCTCGCCGGTGCGGCCAGCGGCGCGCTGCAGAAGCTGCGGGCGGCCGGGATGCCGCTCGCCTCGGACGACGACTTCGACGCCGGCCAGCCGCACAGCGCCCTCGAACCGCGCATCCCGGCCCACGAGGCCGCCTTCGAGCCGCTGATGCTGGCCTGCCGCGACCGCCGGCCGGTCCTCTTCGACTACCGCAAGTCCAACGCCGCCCGCCCCGAGCAGCGGCAGGTCGAGCCGTGGATCCTGGAGTGCTGGCGCGGCCACTGGTACGTCGCCGGCTGGGACCGCGAGCGCAAGGCCGAGCGGGTCTTCCGGCTCTCCCGGATCACCGGCAAGGTCCGCTCCCGGCAAGGGGCGTTCACCGCTCCGGTGCCCGATCACGTCACCGTCCGCGAGACGGTCGAGAGCTGGGCGGGCGAGACCGCCACCGGGACGGCCAGGATCAAGCTCCGCGCCGAGCACGGCTATCCGCTGCGCTCGCGCGCGCTCACCGTCCGGGAGCTGGGTGACGGCTGGGACGAGCTGGAGATCCCCAACGGCCACGGACTCGACGCCTGGCTCGTGGAGTTCGGGCCCGATGTGGTCGTGCTGGAACCCGCGGAACTGCGGGCCGATGTCGTGGACCGGCTGCGCGCCGTGGCCAAGGGCTGAGAGGGACACGAGAACCCATGGCGACGAACGCGATCGACCAGACCCGCCGGATGCTGTCCTTGGTGACCTACCTGCGCGAGCGCCCGGGTGCGCGCGTCGGGGACGTCGCCCGCGCCTTCGGCATCACCGAGGACGAGCTGATCGCCGACCTCGACGTACTGCCGATGTGCGGTACGAGCTTCCGCGGCGGCGACCTCCTGGACATCGACACCGACGGCGACCGCATCTGGTGGCACAACCCCGACGACGTCGCGGAACCGCTGCGGCTGGCCGCCGACGAGGCGACCGCGCTGCTGGTCGCCGCCCGCGCCGTGGCGACCCTCCCCGGGCTGCGGGAGGGCGACCGCCAGGCGCTGCTGCGCGCCACCGCGAAGCTGGAGGCGGCGGCCGGCGAGGCGGCCGGTGCCAGCTCCCGGCTCTCGGTGACCTTCGAGTCCGAGGGCGGTGTCTTCGCCGATGTGGACCGCGCCATCGCCGAACGGCGCCGGCTGTGGCTGCGCTACTACTCCCCGGCGCGTGACGAGCTGACCGAACGCGAGGTGGACCCGATCCGCCTGTTCGCCGTCGGCCACACCTACGTCGAGGCCTGGTGCCGCCTCTCGGAGGCCCGGCGGACCTTCCGGCTCGACCGCGTCGCCGAGATCAAACTGCTGGACGCACCCGCCGACCCGCCGCCGGTCGAACTGCGCGACCTGTCGGAGGGCCTGGTGCAGCCCGCGGCAGAGGACCCCGAGGTGTCCATCGAGGTCGGGCCGGGCGGCCGCTGGGTCGCCGAGTACTACCCGCACGACAGCGCCGAGGAGCTTCCCGACGGCGGCCTGCGCATCACCCTGCGCACCCCCGACCCCGCCTCGCTGCGCCGGCTCGCGCTGCGGCTGGGCGGGGACGGCCGCATCGTCTCCCCCCAGGAGCTCGCGGACAGCGCGCGGCAGGCCGCCGGGCAGGCCCTCGCGGCGTACGGCGAGTGAGCGCGGCTCAGTAAGCCCGTGAAGGAGGAGGCGGAAGGATGACGACGACGATGGCGACCAGCATGGCGACCACGACCGCTCCGGTGCTCTTCAAGGCGGCCTGCCCGGACTGCCGGGGCCATTTCGAACTGGCCTCGGAGGCTTTCCGGCTGGCCATCGGCGCCAGCCGCCGCACCACGTTCTACTCCTTCACCTGTCCCGACTGCGGCCGAGCGGTGCGCAGGCCGGCCGGCGAGCGGATCATCGAGCTGCTCACCGGCGGCGGGGTCCGCACGCTTCGGCTGCACTCCGGCTGACGGCTCCGCCCGCCACGGGCCGGCGGACGTCGCCCGGCCCGTGGAGACCGCCCGACTCCCGCCGCCAGCCCGTTAGGCTCGCCCCATGCTCTGGCCCATGATCGCTATCGCCCTCGGCTTCCTCGGCATCGCCGTGCTCGGCGTGCTGGCCGTGCGCGTCTTCGTCGAAGTGCGCCGGCTGGCCCGTCAGGTCGCTGCGGCGTCCGAGCGGATCCAGCGGGCCGCCGAGGATCTCGAGCGAGCCGCGACGCCGCTCGCGTCCCGGACGCACCATGTCGGCAGGCGCTAGTCACGGCGGACCCCTGATGCGCCGGTGACCCGAGAGGTACGCTGCAACGGCCCGGACCGCACGGCAGGGGAGGCAATCCGACGTATGCAAGGGGATTGCCCAGCGTTAACGACCGAACGTTACGATCGAGGTAGCACCAGGACGCCAGTCCGACCCCATCGGCAGGCACCACAGCAGACGCCGCCCCGGCGAGAAGGTAGTCGCACATGTTCAGCAACCTGAGGGCCCCCGAGATCATTCTGATTCTCGTCATCATTGTGCTGCTGTTCGGCGCGAAGAAGCTCCCGGACATGGCGCGTTCCCTCGGCAAGTCCGCCCGCATCCTCAAGAGCGAGGCCAAGGCGATGAAGAAGGAAGGCGAGGCGGAGGGCGGCGCCGCGTCCGAAGCTCCTGCCGATGCCGCGCAGCAGGCTCCTCGTACGATTCAGGCAGCTCCCGGAGATGTGAGCAGCTCGCGCCCGGTGGCCGAGCCGAACCGCACCAACCAGAGCTGAAGCCGACCCGATCCCGTCGCTCCGACCTGGTCGGGGCGGCTGATGTACGAGACGAGGAAGTGGGTTGCTCAAGTCTGCCCGCAAGCAGGAGAAGGACCCCGAGGGGCGGATGCCGCTCGCGGCGCATCTGCGTGAGCTGCGCAACCGGCTGCTGAAATCGGTGCTCGCGATCGGTGTGGTCACCGTCATCGCGATGTGGCAGTACGAACCCCTCGCGCACTTCATCACGGGTCCCGTCATCGACGCGGTCGGCTGCCCCAAGGGTGGCGCCACCGCCGGTGGCCGCGCGCATCCGTGCGCCGAGATCACCGCCAACGGTCTGCTGGCACCGTTCACGATCCTGCTCAAGCTCTCCCTCACCACCGGCGTGGTCGCCGCCAGCCCGGTCTGGCTCTACCAGCTCTGGGCCTTCCTCGCCCCGGGCCTGCACCGGCACGAGAAGAAGTACGCGCTGGCCTTCGTCGGCGCCGGAGTGCCGCTCTTCCTCGGTGGCGCCTACCTCGCCTACGCCGTGCTGCCCACCACGGCCGGCGCGCTGGTCGGACTGACCCCCAGCGACTGGGCCAACCTCTTCCCGGCCGATGAGTTCCTCGACATCGTCACGCGCATGGTCGTCGTCTTCGGTGTCGCGTTCGAGCTGCCGCTGCTCCTGGTGCTGCTGAACTTCGGCGGTGTGCTCACCGGACAACGGATCATGAGCTGGTGGCGGTTCATGGTGCTGGGCATCACGGTGTTCGCCGCGCTCGCCACCCCCACCGGTGACCCGCTCACGATGGGTCTGCTGGCCGCGCCGATCGTGGTGCTGTACTTCGGCGCCACCGGTATCTGCCTGATCAACGACCGCCGCCGCAAGCGCGCCGACCCGGACGCGGAGCTGGCCGACGACGAGGCCTCCGAGCTGGACCTCACACCGGCCGGTGTCGAGGAGATCGAGCCGGTCGCCTCCAGCCGGATGCTCCCCGAGCAGGCGAGCGGCGGAGCCGACGAGCCGACCCGCCGCGGCTACGACGACGTGACCTGATCGCGCCGCTCCGCCCGGCCTCCGGCCCGAGCGGACGACCTGCCGCGGCTGACGGCCCCCGCCTCCAGGAGGCGGGGGCCGTTCGCTCGCCCGGCGCCGTGGCGTCGGGTTATGGTCCGCGCGTGACCTGCGACATCACTCTCTTCGTCAATCCGCGGGCGGGGCGCGGCCGGGGCGCACGGGAGACCCAACCGGCTGCCAGGACCCTGCGGGAAGCGGGCTTCGCCGTGCGTACGGTCCTCGGCGAGGACGCGGCGGACGCGCTGCGCCGGGCTCGCGCCGCGGTGGACGAGGGCACCGGCGCCCTCGTCGCGGTCGGCGGTGACGGGCTGGTCTCGCTCGCGCTTCAGGCGGTGGCCGGAACCGGCACCCCGCTGGGCGTGGTGGCAGTGGGGACCGGCAACGACTTCGCCCGCGCAACCGGCCTGCCGGTGCGCGCTCCGGTAGCCGCGGCCACCCGGATCGCCCGCGCGCTCAAGGGGGACGGCGGCCTGCCCGTCGACCTCGGGCAGGTCGGCAACACGTACTTCGGGACGGTGCTGGCCTCCGGCTTCGACTCGCGGGTCAACGACCGTGCCAACCGGATGCGGGTGCCGCGCGGGCGGCTCACCTACGACCTGGCGCTCCTCGCGGAGCTCGCTGCGCTGCGCCCGATCCCGTACCGGATTCGGCTGGACGACGGGCCGGTGCGGGAGGTCGAGGCGACGCTGGTCGCGGTGGGCAACGGCAGCTCGTACGGCGGCGGGATGCGGATCTGCGCGGATGCGAGGCTGGACGATGGCCTCCTCGACGTCACCGTCGTCGGCGCCTGCGGACGGGGGGAGCTGCTGAGGGTCTTTCCGCGCGTCTACCGGGGAGCCCACCTGACCCACTCCAAGGTCTCGGTGCACCGTGCTGCGCGGGTCACGCTGGAGGCGGCGGGGGTGACCGGCTACGCGGACGGGGAGCCGCTGGGGCCGTTGCCGCTGACCGCGCGGTCCGTGCCGGGAGCGGTCCGGCTGCTGGGTGCCGGGGATCGGTAGCGGCGGGGACCGGCCCGGCGGGCGCGGGGCGGACGCCGGGCGGCGGGGGCCCAGGGGGCTCCGGGCATTGCCTCCGTAAAGATCGGGTCGTTGTCAGAGGTGGCCGGTAGGCTCGTAAGCACGATGACCGAGGACATGTCCCCTGCTGAGCGCTATGCCGCCGCCAAGCTCAGGGCGGCCGAGCAGGCCACCGCACTCGCCCCTTTCCGTGACATGTACGACTTCGATCTGGACGCGTTCCAGGTCGAGGCGTGCAAGGCCCTGGAGGCCGGCAAGGGTGTGCTGGTCGCGGCCCCCACCGGATCCGGCAAGACGATCGTCGGCGAATTCGCCGTCCACCTGGCCCTGGAGCAGGGCCGAAAATGCTTCTACACCACGCCCATCAAGGCGCTGTCCAACCAGAAGTTCCAGGACCTGGTCCGCCGTTACGGCGCCGACAAGGTCGGCCTGCTGACCGGCGACAACAGTGTCAACTCCGAGGCGCCGGTGGTCGTGATGACCACCGAGGTGCTGCGGAACATGCTCTACTCCGGCTCCCGGTCGCTGGTCGGCCTCGGCTATGTGGTCATGGACGAGGTGCACTACCTCTCCGACCGCTTCCGCGGCGCCGTCTGGGAAGAGGTGATCATCCATCTCCCGGAGTCGGTGACCCTGGTGTCGCTGTCGGCCACCGTCTCCAACGCCGAGGAGTTCGGTGACTGGCTGGACACCGTCCGTGGCGACACCGAGGTGATCGTCTCCGAGCACCGGCCGGTGCCGCTGTGGCAGCACGTCCTCGCGGGCCGGCGGATGTACGACCTGTTCGAGGAGCGCAGTCAGGGCGGTGGCGGCCGGCGCGAGGTCAACCCCGACCTGGAGCGGCTGGCACGGATGGAGAACAGCCGGCCCACCTTCGGCCGCGACAAGCGCCGCGGGCGCAACATGCGCGAGGCGGACCGCGAGCGGGAGCGCCGCCAGCGCAGCCGGATCTGGACTCCGAGCCGGCCCGAGGTGATCGACCGGCTCGACAACGAGGGTCTGCTGCCCGCCATCACCTTCATCTTCAGCCGCGCCGCCTGTGAGGCTGCCGTCCAGCAGTGCCTGCACTCGGGCCTGCGGCTCAACGACCAGGAGGGTCGCGAGAAGGTCCGCCGCATCGTGGAGGCGCGGACGGCCGGCATCCCGGACGACGACCTCCATGTGCTGGGCTACTTCGAGTGGTTGGAGGGCCTGGAGCGGGGTATCGCCGCCCACCACGCCGGCATGCTGCCGACCTTCAAGGAGGTCGTCGAGGAGCTGTTCGTGCAGGGCCTGGTCAAGGCCGTCTTCGCCACCGAGACCCTGGCCCTGGGCATCAACATGCCCGCGCGGTCCGTGGTGCTGGAGAAGCTCGTCAAGTGGAACGGCGAGCAGCACGCCGACATCACCCCGGGCGAATACACCCAGCTCACCGGCCGGGCCGGACGCCGGGGCATCGACGTCGAGGGCCACGCCGTGGTCCTGTGGCAGCGCGGCATGGACCCGGGCGCGCTGGCCGGCCTCGCCGGTACCCGCACCTATCCGCTGCGCTCCTCCTTCAAGCCGTCGTACAACATGGCGGTCAACCTCGTCTCGCAGTTCGGCAGGCACCGTTCGCGGGAGCTGCTGGAGATGTCCTTCGCGCAGTTCCAGGCCGACAAGTCGGTGGTCGGGATCTCGCGTCAGGTGCAGAAGAACGAGGAGGGCCTGGGGGGTTACCGCTCCTCGATGACCTGCCACCTCGGGGACTTCGAGGAGTACTCCCGGTTGCGCCGCGAGTTGAAGGACCGTGAGACGGAGCTGGCCAAGCAGGGCGCCGCACAGCGGCGGGTCGCGGCGGCCGCGGCCCTGGAGAAGCTCAAGCCCGGCGACATCATCCACGTCCCGACGGGCAAGTACGCCGGTCTCGCGCTGGTGCTCGACCCGGGGATGCCCTCGGGGCGGACGAACGGTCACCGCGGCTTCGAGACGCAGGACGGCCCGCGACCGCTGGTGCTGACCGCCGAGCGGCAGGTCAAGCGACTGGCGTCGATGGATTTCCCGGTGCCCGTCTCGGCGTTGGACCGGATGCGGATCCCCAAGTCCTTCAACGCCCGCAGCCCGCAGTCGCGTCGCGACCTGGCGTCCGCGCTGCGCACCAAGGCCGGTCATGTGGTGCCCTCGCGGCACCGCAAGCCGCGGGCCGAGGCCGCCGACGACCGGGAGATCTCCCGGCTGCGCACGGAGATCCGCGCCCACCCGTGCCACGGCTGCGACGAGCGGGAGGACCACGCCCGCTGGGCCGAGCGCTATCACCGGCTGCTGCGGGACACCCGTCAGTTGGAGCGCAGGATCGAGGGGCGGACGAACACCATCGCGCGCACCTTCGACCGGATCTGCGCGCTGCTGACCGAGTTGGACTACCTCGAAGGCGACACCGTCACCGACGAGGGCCGTCGGCTGGCCCGGCTCTACGGCGAGCTGGATCTGCTGGCGAGCGAATGCCTGCGGGACGGCGTCTGGGAGGGGCTCGGCCCGGCGGAGCTGGCGGCCTGTGCCTCGGCGCTGGTGTACGAGTCGCGCCAGGCGGACGACGCGGTGGCGCCCAAGTTGCCGGCCGGCCGGGCCCGCGACGCGCTGGCGGAGATGGTGCGCATCTGGGGGCGGCTGGATGCCCTGGAAGAGGATCACAAGATCAATCAGGCGGAGGGGGTCGGGCAGCGCGAGCCTGACCTCGGCTTCGCCTGGGCCGCGTACCGCTGGGCGTCCGGCTTCGGCCTCGACGACGTCCTCCGGGAGGCGGACATGCCGGCCGGTGACTTCGTCCGCTGGTGCAAGCAGCTGATCGACGTCCTCGGGCAGATCGCGGCGGCGGCCCCGCCCGGTGGCTCGGTGACGCGCACGGCCCGCAAGGCCGTGGACGGCGTGCTGCGCGGTGTCGTGGCGTATTCGTCGGTGGGCTGAGAAACGCCGGATCCGTCGAGGGCGCCCGCTTCCCCTGTGAGGGATGCGGGCGCCCTCGCCGTTTCCCTATGAAGCGTGCCGTACCGCGGCCTCGTCGGTCGCCTGGTCGGCGTTCCCTTCGGCGCTGCGGGCGGCCTCCCGTGCCGCGTCCCGCTTGGCGACCTCCTCGCGGACCAGCGGGATGACATGACGGCCGAAGTCGATCGCGTCGTCGAGCAGGTCGTAGCCGCGGGCCGAGAGGATGTCCACGCCCAGGTCGTAGTAGTCCAGCAGTGCCCGCGCGACCGTCTCCGGGGTGCCGACCAGGGCGGTGGAATTCCCCGCCCCGCCCGTCTCGGCGGAGGTCGGCGTCCACAGCGCCCGGTCGTGGCGCTCGCCCTCCGCGGCCACGGCGAGCAGCCGCTGGGATCCGGCGTTCTGCGGCGCCGTCAGGGGATGCCGGCGGCTGAGCGGCCCGGCGGCCTTGCGATTCCTGATGCGCTCCAGGGTGCGGTGGGCCTTCTCCCAGGCCAGTTCCTCGGTGGGCGCGATGATCGGTCGGAAGGCGACCTGAATCCTGGGCGTGTCGATGCGGCCCGCGGCCTGCGCGGCCGCCTTGACCGAGGCGATCTGCTCGGCGGTCTGCGCCAGCGGTTCGCCCCACAGGCAGTAGATGTCCGCCTCGGCGCCGCCGACCGCGTACGCCGCGGGCGAGGAGCCGCCGAACGACACCTGTGGGTGGGGCTGTTGGAGGGGGAAGGTGTCGGAGACGAAGTCGTGGAAGCGGTAGTGCGTGCCCTCGTGGTCGAAGGGCTCATGGGTGGTCCAGATCTTCTTGACGATGCGGAGGTATTCGCGGGTGCGGTCGTAGCGCTCGTCCTTGGTGAGGGTGTCGCCCTCGCGGCGCTGCTCGTGGTCGTTGCCGCCGGTGATGAAGTGCACCGCCAGCCTGCCGTCGCTGATGTGGTCCAGCGTCGCGAAGGTCTTCGCCGCGAAGGTCGGATACGAGACGTTGGGGCGGTGCGCCACCAGCAGTTGCAGGGTCTCGGTACGCGCGGCGATGTAGGCGGCGGCCGGGGACGGGTCGGGGGAGCCGGAGCCGTAGGCGAACAGCACCCGGTCCCAGCCGTGGTCCTGGTGGGCGCGGGCCAGTTCGAGCGTGTAGTCCTTGTCGAAGGAGGCGCCGGAGCGCGGGGTGACTTCGGAACCGTCGTGGGTCGCGGCGATGCCGAGGAACTCGACAGGCATGGAAGGGCCTCGTCTTCTCGTAGGTCGGGCATGCGTACGTGAGCGCCGTACGGGGCGGGTGGTGCGCTACGGAGAAGTCAGCGGCAACAGGAAGCCGACCACACACGACCGAAGTCGATGTGGTCGCGGGTGACCAGCCGCTGCTGAGGAGGCATGAGGTCAGTGGAACAGGAGCCGGCGGCCACGTCAACCAAGTCCCGGTGCGCGCCGGCGGGTTCGGATCGAAGGGCGCGCCGGTCCCGAGCGGGGTGTACGGGCGTGGGGCCGCCGGTGCACGATCTCCGTATGAAGGAGACGGGCCAGGGAGCGCACGGCGATCGGTCGGCCGTACACGGCGAGAGGGAGGACACCCGATGACGGAGCCGGCGGGCGGGGGAAGCACCACAGGTGTGGACGGCGGCCGGGACGGCGCTTCGGTGCGGCGCTTGGGCAAGGTCATCAGACTGCGGCCGGAGCACCGGGAGGAGTACCTGCGGCTGCATGCCGAGGCGTGGCCGGAGGTGCTGGCGACGATCACCGCCTGCAATCTCCGCAACTACTCGGTCTTTCTCCAGGGCGAGTTGCTGTTCTCCTATGCCGAGTACGTCGGCGACGACTACGCCGCCGACATGGCACGGATGGCCGCCGACCCGGTGACCCAGGAGTGGTGGCGGCGCACCGACCCCTGCCAGGAGCAGACCGAGGACGCCGTACCGGGGGAGTGGTGGACGCCGATGCGGGAGGTCTTCCACCACGACTGACCCCGGATCCCGGCGGCCCTGCTCAGGAGGGCGTGCGCAGCAGCTGTTCGGCCAGCAGCGTGAGGTCGTCGGCCCGCAGGACCGTGTCACCGAAGCCGGGCAGCGGGATGTGCAGGGGGCGCGTCCAGCGGTCCGGGATCGAGGCTGCTCCGTGGACCGCGCCGGCGAGCCCGCCGGTGACGGCGGCGACCGTGTCGGTGTCCCCGCCGAGGTCGATCGCGGCGCCCAGCGCGTCGGCGAAGCAGTTGGTGGTGCGCAGGGCCCAGAGGGCGGATCCCAGGCACGGCCAGACCGCGCCGTTGAACTCGGTGGCCGCCGCCGGGTGCCAGTCGGGCGCCAGGACGACGGCCCAGCGCTCATGGTGGTCGGGGTGGACGGCGGCGAGCGCGTCGGGCACCGCGGCGAGCGGGTCACCGCCGTCGAGTGCGACGCGGAGCAGTTCGTGGAAGAGGGCACTGCCCTCCCATGCCGCCGGGTCGCCGTGGGTCAGCGCTGCCAGTCGGCGGGCTGCGTCCATGGTGGCGGCGGTGCCCTGCCGGGCGAAGTACACGGCAGGCGGGGCCGCGCGCATCAGGGCGCCGTTGCCGGCCGCGCGCGCGTTGGCCGCGAAGTGCGCGTCAGCGGCGCGGTTCCAGGGCAGGCCGCTGCCGAGGACGGCTTCGATCTGCAGCCCGATGTCCTTCGGTTCGGCCGCGGCCCAGCGTTGGAAGCGGGCGAAGACATCGGCAAGGTCCAGGCCGCCGCGGTCCAGCAGGGATCGGGCGGTCAGCAATGCCATCTGTGTGTCGTCCGTGGCCTCGCCGAGATCCCAGCCGCCGCCCGGGTGCATCTCGCCACGCCCGTCCGGGAAACGAGCCGTGTAGCAGCCGGCCGGCCCGAATTCGAAGGGCGCCCCGAGCGCGTCGCCCACGGCAGCGCCGACGACGGCGCCGATCGCCCGTTCGTCACGGTCCATTGGTCCCCCCGAATGGCTTCGTGTGTTCGGGCCACAGGCTATCGGCCGCGGGGGCGCGGTGTGCCCCTCGTGCCGGGTGGCGGGGTACGCGGTGACCGGACGAAGCCGCTCCGCGGGTGGCGCCCCGTCAGGTCGCGGCTGAAAGGAGCCCGGAGCCGTACGGCCGGTGGCGGCGGACCGTGGATACGGGCCACCGCCACCACCCGAACTGCCGTCATCCGAGGGCGGGTTCCCCGCGCGCCGCGAGCCGCCGTTCCCGCATCCGCAGGCCACCGCGAAGGACCACGAAGAGCAGAACACCGATGGGGGAGAGGAGCACGGTCAGGAGCAGCAGCGGCCCCATCGCCAGGGGGTGGATGCCAAGGGTGCGGGCTTCGCGGTACATCCACTGACCCAGGAACAGGTCCCAGGCGATGACCTGGGCCCAGATGGCACCGGCGCCGCCGTCCAGGGCCATCAGTTCCTGGAACCCGGCCAGATCAGGGCTGCTGACAGCGGCCCACAGGTGTGGGAACACCGGGACGGCCAACGCGAGATAGACGGCGATGACCGGCACCATCGGGAGCGGGGAGGCGGCGATCCGGTCGGTCCACCGCCGGCCCGGGGCGAGGATCAGCAGTGCCCAGAACGGCGCCGCCAGGTAGAAGGCCAGGTCGAAGAGGGTGCGGTCGCTCATGTCGATTCCTTGGAGAGAGGTGGGAGCAGGGCGTCGTCGCCGGTTGGCCCGGGGCGTCGCCGCAGGGCCGAGTACGTTCCGGCCGCCGTGGCCACGGCGATGGCACCGAGGGCGCCGAGTGTCGCCGCGTCCGGATGGATCAGTGCCTGGCCGCGCAGCGCCTGCCAGGTCGCGAGGGCGACCAGGGCGGCGACGCACCCGGCCGTGACCTGCACCAGCCGCAGCCGTACCCGCTCGTCCCGCAGCCGGGT
The DNA here is from genome assembly GCF_043201875.1 of Streptomyces sp. NPDC048248. NCBI lineage: Bacteria > Bacillati > Actinomycetota > Actinomycetes > Kitasatosporales > Streptomycetaceae > Streptomyces > Streptomyces sp. NPDC048248. The sequence goes on along the minus strand of NZ_JBICZL010000008.1, from coordinate 236,020 downwards.
GAAGCGTCCGGCCAGCGTCTCGATCGTGTAGAGGAACAGCGGGATGGCCTGGAGGGCGTGCATACCGAGGAAGTGCGGGATGCGCAGATCGCCGCCGGTGGTGCTCCAGCCGGTGAGCGGCATGGCCGGACCGCCGTCCGGGACGCCCACGCTGTGCGCGCCGATGACGGTGTCGAGATCGCCCGCGGCCTGCTGCTCCGCCGTGGGCCCCACCATCAGGCCGCCGAGCAGCAGGCCCGCCAGCGCGATCAGCAGGCCGAGCCGGATCGCCTGATCGGTCGCCCGGTCGCCGAGTCGGGCTCGCCACAGGATGACCGCGATGACGAAGGTGGCCACCCACAGGACCGCGATAGTGATGCCCATGACGCTGAACAGGAGCTGATCCAGCGGGGTTTCGACGTTGAAGTGGCTGCGGCGGCCCCGCAGCGCCTGTGCCGCGATGATGGCCATTTCCGTCAGCCCGGAGACGACGACGGCGTGCGCGGCCCACCGTCCGGTCCGGCTCGCGGTGGTCCGGCGGGACAGCATCCAGGCGAGGGTGAGGCCGTAGACGGCGAAGGACACGGCGAACTTGAACGGCTTCAACCAGATCGGCGCCCCGACCAGGATCCGGTCGTCGACGATCAGGCCGACCGCACAGGCCACGGCGAGCGCGGCCATCCCCCAGGAGAAGGCGAGCAGCGAACGGTATCTGGACATGAGGATCCCCCTACAGAACGGATAGTGGCGCTTACCGCTATCTGATAGCGGAACTATCTATGATGGGGAGGTGATTGGCAAGGCCGGGAAGCGCGGGGGCGCCCGGGAGTACGAGGAGCCGGGACGCGGGTCCGGGACGGAAGAGGCGGCAGATGCGTATCGGGGAACTGAGCCGGGCGACGGGCGTGGCGGTCCCGACGATCAAGTACTACGTGCGCGAGGGGCTGTTGCCCCCTGGCCGCCTGACCAGCCCCAACCAGGCGAGCTACGACGACACGCACACCCGCAGGCTGCGGCTGATCCGCGGGCTGATGGACGTCGGAGGGTTGTCGGTCTCGGCCGTGCGCGAGGTGCTGGCCGCCGTGGACTCACCGGAGGAGCCGGTGCACAAGGTGCTGGGCGCGGCGCAGCACGCCATCACGCCGGTCTCAGCGGGCGAGCCGGAGGGGCTGGCGGAGGCCAGGGGGACGGTCATCGAGCTGGTGCGGCGGCGGGGTTGGCGGGTGGGGCCCGACCATCCGTCCGTCGAGACCGTCGCCGTCGCGCTGGCGACCTTCCGCGGCATCGGCCACGGTGCGTTCGAGGAGGTGCTGGACGACTACGCCGACGCGTGCGAGCAGATCGCTGCCGCGGACCTCGACTTCGTGGGACGGCACGTGGAGGTGGACGGCATCGTGGAAGGCGTGGTGGTGGGGACCGTTCTGGGGGACGCGGTGCTCAGCGCGATGCGCCGGCTCGCGCACGTGGACAGCTCGGCCCGCAGATACGACGAGGGCGCCCCCGGCGCGTCCGGCGGTCCGGACACGCCTGCGTGACGGGCGCCCTCGTGCGGGTGTTGACGGTTGGCGGCGTAGGTCAGGAAGCGGCCGCCGGGACGGACTCCTGCTCGGCCTCCACCTGCTGGTTCCAGTCCTGCTTGGAGGCCTGCCAGCCGTCCTCGTCGTGGCCGGAGCGCCAGTAGCCGGAGATCGAGAGGTCCTCGCGCGGGATGCCCCGCTCGACCCGCAGCAGCCGGCGCAGCTCCTTCACGAATCCCGCCTCGCCGTGCACGAACGCCTGCACCCGGCCGGCCGGGAAGTCCAACGCCCGTACGGCCGCGACGAGTTCACGGCCCACCGGGGCGCCGTCGCGGTGCAGCCAGGTGATCTCCGTCCCGGCCGGAACGGTGAGTTCCTGGCGCTCCTCCGGGCCGGCCACCTCGATGAAGGCGTGTACCCGGGCACCCTCGGGCATCCGGGCCAGGGAGGCCGCGATGGCCGGGAGCGCGCTCTCGTCGCCCGCCAGCAGATGCCAGTCGGCGCCGGCCTCGGGGAGGTAGGCGCCGCCGGGGCCGAGGAGGTGGATCTCCTCACCCGGCTTCGCCGCGGCCGCCCACGGCCCGGCCAGCCCCGCGTCGCCGTGCACCACGAAGTCGACGGTCAGTTCGCGGGCCTCGGCATCCCAGGAGCGCACCGTGTACGTACGGGTCCTGGGCCACTGGTCGCGCGGGAAGTCGGCGCGGATCCGGGCCATGTCGAACGGCTCGGGGTAGCTGACGCCGGGCAGCGGAAAGACCAGCTTGACGTAGTGGTCGGAGTAGTCGCCCGCCGCGAACTCCACGAGCCCCTCGCCCCCGAGCACCACCCGGACCATGTGCGGGGTGAGCTGCTCGGTACGCAGCACCCGTGCGCGGTGCAGTGCGGGCTTCTTGCGGGCCGGACGGTCTGCTGCCACGGCATTCTCCCCAGGGCGCGTCGATTAATTAGGTATACCTAACCTAACAGCTCATCGCCGGAGGGTGAGGAGCAGTCGATGCAAAGATCCACCCAAGCCCCACTGCGCGGCCAGGGCGTCCAGGCGCTCGGGATCGGCCGGTTCCGAGGGCAGTGCGGGGTCGGCGTCGTCCGGCACCGGCACGTCGGTGGCCACCTTCACGACCGTCGGGGCGACCGCGAGGTAGGGGCGCGCCTCGAGAAGCCGCTTGCGCTGCGCGGGCGTCACCTTCGATGACGGGTCCTCGGCCGCGGTGATGATGCCCGCCAGGTCCCCGTACGCGTCCAGCAGCTTGGCCGCGGTCTTCTCGCCGATCCCCGGCACGCCCGGCAGGCCGTCGCTGGGGTCGCCCCTCAGCAGGGCCAGATCGACATAGCCCGGGCCGTCCACGCCGTACTTCTCCCGCAGCAGCGCCTCGTCGGTGACCTGGAGGGTGCCGACGCCCTTGAGCGGATAGAGGATGCGGATGCCGCGCCGGTCGTCGATCAGCTGGAAGAGGTCGCGGTCGCCGGTGACGATGTCCACCGGGCCCCGCGCCCGGCCCGCGAGCGTGCCGATGACGTCGTCGGCCTCGTAGCCCGCGGCCCCGATGCGGGCGATGCCGAGGGCGTCCAGCACCTCCTCGATGATCGGCACCTGCGGCGAGAGGGTGTCCGGAATCTCTTCCTCATCCGGTTCCGGAGAGCCCTCGGCGGCCTCTTCGGCGACCCGGTGCGCCTTGTAGGACGGGATCAGGTCGACCCGCCACTGGGGGCGCCAGTCGAAGTCCATACAGGCGACGAGGTCGTCGGGGTGGTGGTCCTGGACGAGCCGGGCGATGAAGTCCAGCAGGCCGCGCACCGCGTTGACCGGGGTGCCGTCCGGGGCCCTGACCGATTCCGGTACGCCGAAGTAGGCGCGGAAGTAGAGCGAGGCGGTGTCGAGAAGCATCAGGCGTCGAGTCACATCCCGCATGATGCCGTACGCCCCAAACGTCAACACGATGTGACCTGGAACACGGATGGGTTTGAGCCGATCACGCCAGGGCAGGCGCGCAGCCGGAGCGAACCCGGTATGAATTTCAACTTTTCCACCGGTAAAGGCGGGCCGAACCCGTCTCGCTCCACGACCTGCCTGCGGGGGTGGCAGGTCGTTCCCGTTCGACAAGAGAGGTTCATGTGTCCAGGCTGCAAGCCGAGCACCTGTACAAAGTGTTCGGCAGACGACCCGAGGACGCGGTGCGACGGCTCGAGGACGGCGCGAGCCGCGACGACCTGCGGGCCGAAGGCACCACCGCAGCGGTCATCGACGCGTCGATCGAGGTGGACGAAGGCCAGATCTTCGTCGTCATGGGCCTGTCGGGGTCCGGCAAGTCCACGCTGCTGCGCACCCTCAACGGACTGCTTGAGCCGACCGCCGGGACCGTCCGGTTCGACGGTCAGGACCTGACCTCGCTCAGCGACAAGGAACTGCGCAAGGTCCGCTCCGAGAAAATCTCCATGGTCTTCCAGCACTTCGCGCTCTTCCCGCACCGCAGTGTGCTGGAGAACGCCGCCTACGGCCTCGAAGTGCAGGGCGTACCCCGCGCCGAGCGGACCCGGCGTGCCACCGAGGCGCTGGAACTCACCGGCCTCAAGGGCTGGGAGAAGTCCTGGCCCGACGAGCTCTCCGGCGGCATGCAGCAGCGCGTTGGCCTCGCCCGCGCCCTGGCCACCGACGCCGACCTGTTGCTGATGGACGAGTCCTTCAGCGCGCTCGACCCGCTGATCCGCCGCGATATGCAGGACCAGCTGCTGGAGCTGCAGAAGACCCTCAAGAAGACCATCGTCTTCATCACCCACGACCTCAACGAGGCGATGCGCCTCGGCGACCGGATCGCCGTCATGCGTGACGGCCGGATCGTGCAGGTCGGCAGTGCCGAGGACATCCTGGTCACGCCGGCCAACGACTACGTCGCCTCCTTCACCCAGGACGTGGACCGCACCCGGGTGCTGACCGCCGGCGCGATCATGACCGATGTCGACACCGCGCTGGGCGAGAAGTTCGCCGACGCCGACGAGTTCCGCGCCGCGGCGCCCGCCACGGTCCGGCTCGACACCCCCCTCGTCGAGCTGTTCACCCCCTGCTCCACCAGCTCCGTGCCGGTCGCGGTGACCGACGAAGCGGGCAAGCTCGTCGGCGCCGTTCCGGCCGGCCGGCTGCTCGCCGTCCTCGGTGAGCCCGCCCCGCAGGACAGCGCCCCGACCGTGCCCGCGCAGGCCGACGCCGTCGACCCCAAGACGCCGGCCGCCCACCAGGACGCCACCGTCGGCAAGCAGGACGCCACCGTGAGCCGGAAGGCTGACGACGCCTCCGACGACAACCAGCCCGAGGACAAGGTGATCACCGGTGCCTAGAGTTCAGATAGGCAGCTGGGTCAGCGCCGCCGTCGACTGGCTGCGCGACAACCTCGCCTGGCTCTTCGACTTCGTCACCAGCGTGCTCACCACGCTCTACAACGCGATCCACACGGTGCTCGCCGGCCCCGAGCCGCTGATCCTCGCGGGCATTCTCGCGGTGATCGCCTGGTGGCTGCGCGGACTGCCCGCCGCCCTGCTCACCTTCGTCGGCTTCGCCCTGATCGATTCGATCGAGCAGTGGGGCGAGACGGTGTCGTCGCTGTCCCTGGTGCTGGTGGCCTGCCTCATCACCGTCGCGGTCGCCATCCCGCTCGGCATCCTGGCGGCCCGCAGCCGCGTCGTCGGCGGGGCGCTGCGCCCGGTCCTCGACCTGATGCAGACGATGCCCGCGATGGTCTACCTCATCCCCGGCATCCTCTTCTTCGGCCTGGGTGTCGTCCCCGGCATCGTGTCGACGATCGTCTTCTCCATGCCGCCCGCCGTCCGCATGACGGAGCTGGGCATCCGGCAGGTCGACGAGGAACTGGTCGAGGCCGCCGAGGCATTCGGTACGCACCCGCGCCGCACCCTCTTCCGGGTGCAGCTGCCGCTCGCGCTGCCGACGATCATGGCCGGTATCAACCAGGTCATCATGCTGGCGCTGTCCATGGTCGTCATCGCGGGCATGGTCGGCGGCGGCGGACTGGGTGGCTCGGTCTACAACTCCATCAGCTCCGTCGACGTGGCGCTGGGTGCCGAGGCCGGTCTCGCGGTCGTCATCCTCGCCATGTACCTGGACCGGATGACCGGTGCGCTCAACCAGCGGGTCTCCCCGCTGGGCCGCCGCGCGCTGGCCAAGGCGCAGGCCGCACTCGGCGGGCTGAAGTTCCTCCGGTGGAAGCCCGCCACCTCGGTGGCGATGGTCGGTGTGGTCGTGCTCGCGCTGCTCGCCGGCGGCATGGGCTTCCTCGGCAAGGACGGCGGCGCGAAGGGCACCACGGACGGCAACGGCCGGCCGGTCAGCCTGGGCTACGTCAACTGGGACGAGGGCAAGGCCACCACGTACCTGTGGAAGGAAATCCTCGAACAGCGCGGCTACAAGCCCAAGGTCCAGGCCCTGGAGGCCGGTCCGCTCTTCGCAGGCCAGGCCCGTGGCGACATCGACGTCCAGAGCAACGCCTGGCTGCCGACGACCCACGCGTCCTACTGGAAGAAGTACCAGGACAAGCTGGAGGACCTCGGCACCTGGTACGACAAGACCTCCCTGGAGATCGCGGTCCCGTCCTACATGAAGGACGTCAAGACCCTCGACGACCTCAAGGGCAAGTCGGGCGAGCTGGGCGGCAAGATCACCGGCATCGAGCCCGGCGCCGGCGAGATGAAGATCCTCAAGGACAAGGTCCTCAAGGACTACGGTCTGGACGGCGAGTACAAGGTGGTGGAGTCCTCCACCTCCTCGATGCTCAGCGAGCTGGACCGCAAGATCCACGAGAAGAAGCCGATCGCCGTCACGCTGTGGTCCCCGCACTGGGCGTACGACAAGTACAAGCTGACCAAGCTCAAGGACCCCAAGGGCTCCTTCGGCGCGAGTGACAGCCTGCACATGCTCGGCCGCAAGGGCTTCGCCAAGGACGAGCCGCAGGTCGCCAAGTGGATGAAGAACTTCCACATGGACGAGAAGCAGCTCACCAGCCTGGAGAACGAGATCAAGAAGGCCGGCGTGGGCCACGAGCAGGACGGTGTGCGCGCCTGGCTCAAGCAGCACCCGGGGCTGGTCGACAAGCTCGCCCCGTCCGCCAACGCCGCCTACGCCAAGGGCAAGGACGCGGGCAAGGCCCCGAACATCGGCTACCCGGCGTGGGACGAGGGCATCGCCACCACGTACCTGTGGAAGAACGTCCTGGAGAAGCGCGGCTACAAGCCCCGCATCCGCAATCTCGACGTCGGCCCCATGTGGACGGGTCTGTCCACCGGCCAGATCGATGTGGAGACCGACGCCTGGCTGCCGGTCGCGCAGAAGCAGTACTGGGACAAGTACAAGAAGGATCTCGTCGACGTCGGTGCCTGGTACGACAAGACGTCCCTGGAGATCTCGGTGCCGTCCTACGTCAAGGGCGTGAAGACCCTCGACGACCTGCGTAAGCGCAAGGACGAATTCAAGGGCAAGATCATCGGCATCGAGCCGGGCACCGGTGAGATGAAGCGCCTCAAGAGCGTCGTGGCGCCCGAGTACGGCTTCGACGACTTCCAGGTCACCGAGGCCGGCACCAGCGCGATGCTCGCCGAGCTGGACCGGGCCTACGCCAAGAAGGAGCCCATCGCGGTCGTGCTGTGGTCCCCGCACTGGGCGTACAGCAAGTACAAGCTCACCAAGCTCGCCGACCCCAAGGGCACCTGGGGCGCGAACAACCAGATCAAGACGATCGGCAACAAGAGCTTCCCGAAGAAGTTCCCGGAGTTCAACGGCTGGTTGAAGAACTGGAAGATGAGCCCCGACCAGCTCGGCAGCCTGGAGAAGGCGATCCAGGACGCCGGCAAGGGCAACGAGGACAAGGGTGTCGAGAAGTGGATCGACGCCCACCCGGGCATCGTCGACAAGATGGCACCGGTGAAGTAACCGCCGCACCGCGCACCCCGTACGCCGGGCGCGCATCGCGGCGAGCCCCGCCTCCGGCAACAGACCGGAGGCGGGGCTCGCCGCTTGTGTGCGGACGGTGTGTCCACCGGCGTACGACCCACGGGCCCGGGGGCCGACGGCCGGTCAGGTGCCCGGCGGGGTGGGGGCGTCCGTCCGGTGGCGTGTGCTGCGGGCGTAGGCGCGGCCGATCGGTTCGGAGCTCAGACCGTGCAGCACGATGCTGATCATGACGGTCATCACCATCACCCGGACCAGGAAGTCGCCGCTGTGATGGGGCAATTCGTCGACCGCGAGAAGCCCGAAGACGATCGAGGTCACCCCCCTCGGGCCCAGCCATCCCAGGAACAGCTTGTCCGGCAGCGGCAGCCCCGTGCGCGCGAGCACGAGCAGCACGGGGAGCGTGCGCACCAGGGTGACGGCGACCAGCGCGTAGAGGATCACCGAGAGGTGGAAGCCGTCCCAGAACTCGTCGTTCACCAGCTGCCCGAACACGAACCACAGCGCGAGGGACAGCAGGGCGGCCAGGTCCTCGGTCATGTTCACCGCGTCGTCCGGGAGGTGGTGCATCGCGGGCGCAATGCAGACGCCGGCGACGAAGGCAGCGACGAACCCGTTGCCGTCGGCCGCGGACGACAGCGTGAAGGCGGCCACGGGTACTGCCAGGACGCCGAGCCGCGTCGCCGACAGCTCCGTCCAGCCCTTCGCCCAGGAACGGCGCAGCAGCCACCCGGCCCCGTAGCCGATGACCGAGCCGACGCCGAGGGCCCAGGCCGCCGAGCCGACCGCGTCCAGCAGCGCCTCGGCGTAATCGGCGCTCGCGGTGCGGGATTCGACAGCGGCGGCGATGAACAGGAGGAACACCGGCGAGATGATCCCGTGGTTCAGGCCCCCCTCGACATTGAGGACCTCGCGCAGCCGCGCCGGGATCCTCGCGTCCCGGACGACGGCCGAGGTGGGCGCCAGGTCCATGGGGACGACCACCGTCGCAAGGACCGCCAGGATCCATCCGGGCCGCTCGGGGAAGAAGGCGTAGGCGGTCAGGAAGGCGACGCCGAGGGCCAGCGGCAGCGCACCGCCGAGGAGACGGATGACGAGCCCCTTCTCCCTTTTGATGACCCCCTTGGGGACCTCGGTGGCGTCGATGAAGAGGAGCAGCGCGAGCACGACTTCCACCGCGTGCTCGAAGTCCGGGGTGTCGAGGTCGAATTCCAGCGGGGGGTGTGAACCGCTGGTCAGGGCGATACCGGCCGCCATCATGGCGATCGGGGCGGTGATGCTCCATCGCGCCAGCCGGCGGGAGAGGACGACCCAGAGGAACAGAATGCCCGCGATGACGGTGAAGGCAAGCATGGCTTCCTGCGCTTTCCGGCTGGGCACCTTTCCCGATGTGCGCAGCTTAGGGCGGGGTCCGGGGCCCGCAGGGAGGAGCGCGCCGGTGGGCGGCAAGTCGAAGCTGTCCGGTGTCCTCGCAGGGTGGTGGTGAGCGGTCCTGCGCGTCGCGGGGCAGGGCCGCAGCCGTCCCGGGGCCGTCGCCGTACGGGCGCGGACGGGGTAGCTCCGATGGAGCACGGCACCCACCGACCGGCGGCGTCCGCGTCGCGGCGCACCCCGAACGGTGGTTCGCTCCTGGGGTGCCGGTCATCCCTCGCGACCGCCGCGGCCGCGGCCGGCGCAGGAGACGACCGTGAACGCTGCGCGCATATCCGCCGTCGCCCTGATCAGCGCCGCCGCCCTCGCCGCCGCCGCGCCCCCGGCGTCGGCTCAGGTCGATCCGGATCCGATGGCGGCCGGTCAGCGGGTGACCGTGGGCGACGGCAGGAGGTGTGACGCGGCCGGCGGTGCGAGGGCGGATTCGAAGCTCTTCGGCTCGGTGGTCCTCCAGCCGGGCGAGCGCGGGATGGCCGCGGAGGCCATGGTCGGCGTGGGTGCCGCTCCCGGCCGCTACCAGGTCACCATCGAGTGCGGAGCGGGCGGCGAACGGTTCACCGAGACCGTCACCGTGCGCGGGGGCCGGGTCGACGGGGTGAACGCGAGCCAGGCGGCGGGCGGCCTGGTCCTGCTCGCGCTGGCGGGCGGCGCCGCCTATCTGCTCCGGCGCAGCGTCAACGCCCGCTCCTGACCCGCGGCTTGGCTCCCCTGGCCGCCGGCGTGCGGTGGCCTGCGGCCGGCCCGGTCCGGCCGCGGACGCGTACGGTGGAGTGATGTCCTCTGGCGGCGCCGTCCGGCGCGTGGTCTCCCTGGTCCCCTCGCTCACCGAGGCGGTGGCCGCCTGCGCCCCCGAACTGCTGGTCGGCGCCACCGACTGGTGCACTCACCCCGCCGGACTCGACGTCACCCGCATCGGCGGGACGAAGAACCCCGACACCGCCGGGATCATCGCCCTGGCCCCCGACCTCGTGATCGCCAACGAGGAGGAGAACCGCCCGCAGGACATCGCCGCGCTGCGCTCCGCCGGCGTGGCGGTCCAGGTCACCGAGATCCGGACGCTGGACGAGGCACTGCGCGAGCTGACACGGGTGCTGGTGCACGGCTGCGGCCTGCCCCGGCCGGACTGGCTGGACGCGGCGGAGGCCGCCTGGCGCGATCTGCCGCCCCGACGGCCGGAGTCGGGGGCCGTGGTGCCGATCTGGCGGCGACCGTGGATGGTGCTCGGCCGGGACACCTTCGCGGGCGACCTCCTCGCGCGTCTCGGCGTACGCAACCTCTACTGCCGGCACGCCGAGCGCTATCCGCGGGTCCCCGTCGAGGAGTTGAACAACCGGGCGGCGGATCTCGTGGTGCTGCCGGACGAGCCGTACCGCTTCACCGCCGACGACGGCCCCGAGGCGTTCCCAGGCATCCCCGCCGCGCTCGTCAGCGGGCGTCATCTCACCTGGTACGGCCCGTCGCTGGTCAGCGCCCCGGCTGTCCTTACTGCCGCGCTTGCCGCAGCACGGTGAGAGCCGGCCGTCAGCGCGCCGCCGGCTGCGGAGGGGCGAGGAGCCGGCCGCGCGCGAGGCCGAGGGCGGTGCGGGTGCCCGTCACCGCCACGGCCGTCACCAGGACGGCGAACAGTGCGGTCGCGAGCCAGCCGAAGGCGGCCAGGCCGGTGTGCCCGGCCAGGCCCGCGGCGCCGGTGACGCAGGTGCCGACGGGGAAGGTGAAGCCCCACCAGGTCATGGCGAAGGGCATGCCGGCGCGGAACGCGCGCACCACCATCGCGGTGGCCAGCGCCAGCCACAGCAGTGCGAAACCCATCACCGGAACGCCGTAGAGCACCGCGAAGGCTCCCATCGCCTGCGCCATGGCGGGATCCACCGCCCCGGGAGCGGCGTCGGCGAGGTGGGCGACGGCGGTGGTGGACTGGCCCAGCGGGCCGAGCACGAGGAACAGGGCCGGGGTCAGTGTGAGCGGCAGCGGGCCGTGGTGGAACAGCCGCGCCACCACGAGCGGCAGCACCACCAGCGTCGCGAGCAGCGACATCCCGAACATCGCGAAGCACCCCAGCAGCATCGCCCGCTGCCACTGCCCCGGCGGCAGCGCCGGCACCAGGGCCGGGCCGAGCGCGGCCGAGACCATGGGGGCGACCAGTGGCAGCAGCCACACCGGTGAGGCGCCGTCCGCCGCGATGCGGTGCCGGGTCACCATGAGGTACGGGACGGCCACCGCTGCGGCCAGGCCGGCCGCCGTGCCCACGCTCCACAGGACCATGTCGACGGCGAGCGCCGCGCGGTGGCCGATGACGCCGGGGCCGACCGCGAGCGCACCGCCGCCGACCGCGAGCAGCGCCATCGCGAGGCAGCCGTAGAACGGCGCGACCGCCGGATCCAGCAGATGACGCCTGGCCTGGTCGCCGTGGCGTACCCAGTGCACGGTCCTGGCGCCCAGCAGGGTCACCAGCATCAGCGCGGACAGGACCCAGACGGCTTCCCATACGGTGCGCAGGCCGGGGCCGGTGAGCGGCAGGGCCGCGCCCGCACCGGCGACGATGGAGGTGCCCATCACCGCCGCGTACCAGTTGGGCCCGAGATGGCGGAGCGAGGAGGCGCGCCCGGTGGCGCCGTGGTCGGGGGCGGCCGAGGGCCGCGAAGGTGCTTGCGCGAGGAGTGCCATGGATCTCAGCGTCCTCGCTCCCGTCGGCCGCCACCAGGGATGTCGTGTCTATGAGGGCATAAGCTGGGGTTATGAGCAGAGGCACTTATGGGTGGTGACGTCGGCGGCCGGGACGCCGCACGGGGCGGCGGCAGCGGGCAGCCCGGGCCCGGGGCGGAGCCGGACGGCGCGCGCGACGGGCGTCCGCCCGAGCCCGCCGGGCCGTTGGCGCACCGGGTGCCGGACCTCGGGGCGCTGGAACTGCTGCTCGCGGTGGCCCGGCTCGGCAGCCTGGGGCGGGCCGCCCGCGCGACCGGGATCACCCAGCCCGCCGCGAGCAGCCGGATCCGGTCCATGGAACGGCAGCTGGGCGTGGCGCTGGTGGAACGCTCGCCCCGCGGATCCCGGCTCACCGACGCGGGCGCGCTGGTCACCGACTGGGCGCGGCGGGTCGTGGAGGCGGCCGAGGCGTTCGACGCGGGAGCGCAGGCGCTGCGCGGACGGCGCGACTCCCGGCTGCGGGTCGCCGCCAGCATGACCATCGCCGAATATCTGCTGCCCGGCTGGCTGATCGCGCTGCGCGCACAGCGTCCGGGCACCGCGGTCTCGCTGCTCGCGGGCAACTCCGGCGTGGTCGCCGAGCGGCTGCTGACGGGTGCGGCGGACCTGGGCTTCGTGGAGGGTCTGCGGGTGCCGGAGGGCCTGGACGGCGCGGTCATCGGCCACGACCGCCTGATCGTGGTCGCGGCGCCGTCCCACCCGTGGTCCCGGCGGCGTACGGAGTTGCCCGCGGCCGAACTCGCCGCGACCCCGCTGATCCTGCGCGAGCGCGGCTCCGGCACCCGCGAGGTGCTGGACGCGGCTCTCGCCGGGCACGGCGGACTGGCCGAGCCGCTGCTGGAACTCGCCTCCACCACCGCCGTGAAGTCCGCCGTCGTCAGTGAGGCGGCGCCCTCGGTGCTCAGCGAACTCGCCGTCGGCGAGGAGCTGAGCGCCCACCGGCTGGTGGAGATCCCGGTCCACGACCTCCGTCTGGGACGCGATCTGCGCGCAGTCTGGCCGTCCGGGCAGCGCCCTGCGGGCCCTGCACGGCAACTGCTGGGGTTGACGCGGGGGACGTGATGCCGTGGGGGACGGTCGACCACCGGCCTGCCCACCGACCGGCCAGCGGGAGCGCGGGGCTCAGCGCGCCTCGGGTGCCACCGCAGGCCGGGGTCCAAGTCGCCCGAAGAGCGCCGACAGCACGATCGCTGTCAGGGCCGCGGCCGGCACCCCGCTGCCGAAGAGAGAGCGGGCCCAGTCCGGCAGCGGCGCGTACAACTGCGGGGCCAGCAGCGGCAGGAGACCCGCCAGCAGGGTGAGGGCGACGACCGTCGAGGCGGCAGGGTCGGCGAGGTCGGTGCGCCGGAGCATGTCGAGGCCCATCGCGGCGATCACCGCGTAGATCACCAGGGCCGCGCCGCCCACCACGGCGGGCGGCAGGGCGGCGAGGAGCCGGGTGGCGGGGGCGAACACACCGCACAGGATGAGCATCACACCGGCGGCAGCGGTCACGAACCGGCTGCGCACACCGGTCAGTCGGACGATGCCGATGTTCTCCGCGCTGGTCACCATCACCGGCCCGCCGAGCAGCCCGGCGCCGAGGGTGGTGACGGCGTCCGCGCGGGCGGTGCGTGGCACATCGCGCGCCGGGTCGGGGGTACGCCCCACCGTCTCGCAGTTGAGGACGGTCTGACCGGTCGCCTCGGCCAGCGAGGCGAGGGCGAAGACCATCAGCGGGAGGGCGGCGAGCAGGTCGAAGTGCGGGGTGCCGTAGGGCAGAAGGCGGGGCAGCGAGACCAGCGTCTCGCCGGGGACGCTGCGGAAGGGACTGCCGGTGAGCGCGGCGGTCGCGGTACCGGCGGCGATGCCGATGAGCACCGACAGCTGCCGCCAGACGCCGCGCAACAGCAGGAAGCACAGGGTGGTGGCGGCGATGGTGACCAGCGCGAGCCGGCTGCCGCCGATCGCCATCGGGGCCGCGACGTGCACCATGGTGATGCCGATGACCAGGACCGTCGTGCCCATCACCAGCGGGGGGAAGAGTCGTACGAGACGCCCGTACAGCGGCAGGACGGCCAGCAGCAGCGCGGCCGCGAGAAGGACGGAGCCCGAGGCGGTGGCCGCGCCGTGTTCCTGCGCGATCCACAGGAACACGGCGACCGCCGCGCCGCCCGGCAGCATCATGAACGGCAGCCGGGCGCCGGTGCGCAGTACGCCGAGGGACTGCAGCAGCGCCCCGGCCCCGCACAGCACCAGCGTCGCGGTGAGCAGCGACGCGGTGCGGTCGGCGGACAGGCGCAGCCCGCCGGCGATCAGGAAGACCGTGGAGACGGGAGCGGCGATCATCGCCAGGACGTGCTGCGCGGCGAGCGGCAGCAGCCGGCCCGGCGGCAGCCGCTCATCCACCGGAGCGACGTCAGGCCGGCGCTCGGGCGCGCCCATGGCTCACACCTGCCGCTTCAGCCAGGGGAGTTGCCCGGCGTCGTAGCGGTAGGCGCGGAAGACCGCGTTGTTCAGGGACGGGAAGAGCGCGCCGATCTCCGGCTCGCGATAGCTGCCGAACTGCGGGACGACGTACTCCCAGCAGAGCGTGCCCTGCGCGGTCACCTCGAAGATCCGGCCGGCGGGGGAGTCGGTGATGAGGGTGTTGCCGTTGGGCAGCCGCTGAGCGCTGCCCATGAACGGCGCGAAGAACGCCTCCCGCGCGGGGTCGTGGTACTCCCACACCATCTTCCCCGACGGCCGCTCGACCTCGATGACGCGGGAGTACGGGACGTCCACGCCGGGCCGGAAGACGCCGTTGTCGAAGATCAGGATGTTGCCGTCGGCCAGCTCGGTGGGGTGGTGCTGCTGGGAGACCAGCCCCGGCTCGGTCCGCCAGAGGACCTCGCCCGTCTCCCGGCTGATGACGATCACGGCCGAGACACTGCGCAGACTGGCCAGGACATTGCCGTCGGCCAGCGGGAACACCGAGTTGATCAGCGGCCAGTGCTCGCGGGAGTAGTCCGGGTGCAGGGCGTACTCCTCCGGATCCAGGTGGTCGCTCACCCGCCAGGACCACAGCAAACGGCCGTCGGCGTCCACCTCGCGAAGGGTGTCGGCGTGGACGGTGCCGCCCGGCTCGGAGCCCGGGACGCCGCCGCGCACCGCCGCCGCCCGCGCTCCGGTCAACGGTTCCAGGGCGGTGTAGAGGATGCGGCCGTCGCCGTAATGGTGGGCGTCGTGGTGCTGGAGGGGGTCGGTGAAGGAACGCAGTACCGTGCCGTCGGGGGCGATCTCCTGCATCAGCCCGCCCCGGTACTTGTGCCACATCGGGAACAGGGCGTCCTGGTCCGGGAGGGTGGCGTTGTAGGCGAGGTTGCCATTGGGCAGGATGCGGGCGTGCCGGCCGGGGCGGTGCGGCAGCTGCCAGCGGTGCGCGACGGTGCCGTGCACATCGATGAGCAGCACCTCACCGCCACCGGTCAGCGGCGCGTAGAGGGTGTAACCGCCGTAGCCGGCCTGCTCGTCGAGCGCGATCAGGCCGGTGCCCCGGCGGCGGCGTGTGTTTTGATCGACTGTGGTCATCATTCCCTTTGTCAAACTTTGTTTGATGGGATCAAACAGCGTAGACGTGAGAAACGTGGTGTTGCAGCCCTGTGAACGCAGTAATAAGGAGTGACGGATGAGTGCGCCGCAGGACACTCCGCAGGACGGAGCGGGGCAGGCGCCCCGGGTCGGTGCGGAGGTACGCAGGCGGCGCCGCGCCCAGGACACGACGCTGGCCGCGCTCGCCGGCGCGACCGGTCTTTCGGCGCCCTTCCTGAGCCAGGTCGAGAACGACCGGGCCCGCCCCAGCATGCGTTCCCTCCAGCGGATCGCCGACGCCCTCGGCACCACCGCGGTACAGCTGCTCGCCGCCTCCGACGGGACGCGCACGGTCGATGTGGTCCGTGCCGACTCGGCGTCCGTGCCCGAGGACGGCGACCGGGGCAGGGTGCGGCCCCTGGTGCGCGGCCGGCAGCAGCTGCACGCCCTGGAGTTCACCGGCAGACACGACTGGCAGCGCGAATTCCGGCACCCGCACGACGAGTTGATGTACGTCATCGAGGGCGCGGTGGAGGCGGAGGCGGACGGTGACCGCCACCAACTGGGGCCGGGCGACACCCTCTACTGCTCCGGGGGCGTCACCCACCGCTGGCGGTCCCTGGTGCCCGAGAGCCGGGTCCTGCTGGTCGGGGTCGCGGACGACTTCCGCGGCTGAGCTCGGGCCGGTCCGGCCGGGCCCGCTGTCACGGCTTGACCGCGACCACCGCACCGTCCGCGCCGGGGCCCTCGAAGCGCACGGTCGTGACGTCCGCGAACCCGGCATCCGCCAGCCACCGGCCGTACTCCGCAGCCGTGTAGTTCCGCCCCCAGGTGCTCACCAGCATGTTCAGGCTCATCAGCGCGGGCAGCAGCGGCCCGTCCTTGCTGTCGGCGACGAGCAGTTCGCTGATCAGGATCCGGCCGCCGGACGGGAGCGCGGCGAAGCACTTGGCGAGGATCAGCCGGTTGGTCGCCTCGTCCCAGTCGTGCAGGATCTGCGAGAGCAGCACCGCATCGTGTCCGCCGGGCAGTTCGGCGTCGCGCAGGAAGTCGCCCGGCACGCAGGCGATACGGTCAGCGAGCCCGGCAGCGGCTACCCGTTCACCGGTCAGCTCGCAGACGAACGGCAGGTCAAGGACGGTACAGCGCAGGTCGGGGTGGGCGCGGCACAGTTCGATGTCGTACGCCGCCCCGCCGCCTCCGACGTCCAACAGCAGGCGCACCGGGGAGAAGTCGTACTCGGCGGCGAGCGCGCGGGCGCTGGTGGCGGAGAGCGCGTACATGCTCTTCCAGAAGGTGGCCGTCAGCGCCGTGTCCTCCGGATCGAACATGGACTCCTTCGCCGCGGGGTCGAAGTTGGTGGGGGAGTCGGTGCGCAGCGACTCCTCCAGCCGCATCCAGCCGGTGTAGCGGCGGTCCAGGGAGAGCACGGCGTCGCCGAAGTAGTCCGGCCGGCCGCGCACCAGATACTCCTCCGCCTCCGGGGTGTTGGCGTAGCCGTCTCCCGCGCGGCGCAGCAGGCCGAGTGCCGCGCAGGCGGTGAGGAGCAGGTCGGCCGGGCGCTCGGCGAGACCGTTGCGGGCGGCGACCTCGGCGGCGGTGGCGCACGGCGCCGCCGACAGCTGGGAGAACAGGTCGAGCCGGGTCGCCTCGGCGAGCGCCTTGGCCGCCCACACCCCGGTGGCGATCTCCATCAGGCGCTTCGGTGACCGGTGGTGCGGCATCGGGGCTCCTCGGGATCCTGGGCACGCCGCCGACGGTCGCGCCCCGGCCCCAGTGCATCAGCCGCGCGCCGCCGTCACCAGTGCGTCCATCACCCGCGTGTCGTCCCCGGCCTCCGGGTGCCACTGCACGGCGAGGGCGAAGCCGTGCTCCTCCGGAGGCAGCTCCACCGCCTCGATGGTGCCGTCCGGCGCGTACGCCGAAGGAACCAGCCCACTGCCGAGCCGGTCGATCGCCTGGTGGTGGTACGTCGGCACGGACACCGGCTCGGGCAGTGCCTTGCTCAGCTGTGTCCCGGGGACCGGTTCGATGTCGTGCCGGCCGAAGACGCCGGGCGGCCCGGTGTGTCCGTCCAGATGCTGGAGGAGGGTGCCGCCCCGGGCCACGTTCAGCAGCTGCAGCCCGCGGCAGATGCCCAGCAGCGGCAGCTCCCGCTCCAGGGCGGCCTCGATCAGCGCCAGTTCCCAGGCATCGCGTTCCACCGCGGGCGGCCCGGTCCTGGGGTGCGGCTCCGCGCCGTAGCGGGCCGGCTCGACGTCCGCGCCGCCGGCGATCACCAGGGCGTCCAGCCGGGCGACGGCCGCCGCGGCGGTGGCGGGGGCGTCGGGCGGCAGCAGCGCCGCCAGCCCGCCCGAGCGCTGCACCAGACGGTGGTACCCCGCCGGCAGCACCGCAGCGGGCAGCGTCCACACCCCCCACCGGGCCTCTTCCTGGTAGGTGCTGATGCCGATGAGGGGCTGGGACATCGGTGGTCCTCCGTGCGTGCGTACAGGGTTTCGTCGGGACCGGCCGGCCGCCGCGGCCGGCCGGCGTCAGTCGCGTGCGAGTTCCGCCTCGGCCTCCGCCAGTGCCGCGAACTCCTCCTCGGGCGCCGCGGCCACCAGCCGGTGCCGGGAGTAGCAGGCGAAGTAGGCGATGGCCACGGCGTAGACGCCGAGGGCGATGAAGGCCGCCTCCTTGTCGACCAGGAACGTCGCCACCAGCGCGGAGCAGGCCAGGACGAACGCGATGGACGAGGTCCACATGCCGCCGGGAGTGCGGTACGGGCGGTGCAGACCGGGCTCGCGGCGGCGCAGCACGAGGTGCGAGAGCGACATCAGGGCGTAGGAGATGGTCGCGCCGAAAACCGCGACATTGAGCATCCGGGCGCCGTCGCCGGTCGCCGCGGCGAGCCCGAAGCCCAGCGCGCCGGGGACCAGCAGGCCGAGATAGGGCGCCTTGCGGCGGCTGGTGAGGGACAGGAAGCGGGGGAGGTAGCCGGCCCGGGAGAGCGCGAAGAGCTGCCGGGAGCCGGCGAAGATCAGCGAGAAGAAGGACGCCACCAGACCGGCGAGACCCGCGTAGTTGACGACTCGGCTGACGGTGGTCGGCTTCCCCTGCGGCTGGAGTGCCTGCACCAGCGGGTCGCCCACGGACTGGATCGCGGCGGACCCGCGGGCCCCGGTCGCGGCCACGAAGGTGATCAGCGCGAGCAGGAGCAGCACGCCCATCGCGGCGGCCATGGCCTTCGGCAGGACCCGGGCCGGATCCTTGGTCTCCTCCGCGGCCAGCGGTACTCCCTCGATGCCGAGGAAGAACCACATGCCGAACGGGAAGGCCGCCCAGATGCCCAGAATGCCGAACGGCAGCCAGGAGTTGGCGCCGAACGCGCCCGCCTCGACGGGTATGTCGTTGAGGGTGTCCACATGGAAGTCGGTGAACGCGGCCAGGGCGAAGACCACCAGGGCGGCGACCGCGACGGCGGTGACGATCAGGCTGAAGCGCAGCGCCTCGCCCACACCCCACAGATGGATCCCGATGAAGATCACGAAGCAGGCGAGGTAGACGGGCCAGCTGGAGTGCAGTCCGAACAGGCCGAGCGACTCGACGTAGTCCCCGATGAAGATGGAGATCGCGGCCGGCGCCAGCACGTATTCGATGAGGATGGCGGTCCCGGTCAGGAAGCCGCCCCAGGTACCCAGGGCGCGCCGGGCGAAGCCGTAGCCGCCGCCCGCCGTCGGCAGGATCGAGGCCAGCTCGGCCAGCGCGAAGACCAGGCAGGTGTACATCAGGCCCATCAGCACGGCGGCGATGGCCAGGCCGCCGAAGCCGCCCTGCGCCAGGCCGTTGTTCCAGCCCGAGAAGTCACCCGATACGACATAGGCGACACCCAGGCCGGTCAGCAGCAGTGGACCCGCGCTGCCGCGCCGCAGGGTCCGGCGCTCCAGGTAGGTGTCCCCGGGCGGCTCCGAGCCGGCCGTGGAGGGGTCGGGCGGTGCGGTGTGCGCGTCGGTGCTTTCGGCCATGAGCCGCTCCTGCCTCGCCGAAGGAATCCGGAGTAAAGGTTTAGCCGCATACCTTTGCTGTCCTGCCGCGTCGGCGCAAGACCCATGCGTAAAAGACTTGTTACGCCGCGGGTGCGGTGAGGAATCCGCGCAGCAGTGCGGCGGTACCGCAGCAGTGCTCGCGCATCACCTCGCGGGCGCCGTCCGCGTCGCCCTCCAGCACCGCATCCACCAGCGCGGAGTGCTGCGTCTGGGAGTGCTCCAGATTCCGCACCAGCAGCGGGATGCAGTCCAGCAGATCGTTCACGCCCGCCCGCACCGCCGCGTACTGGGCCGCGAGCGAGGGCGAGCCGGACAGCTCGGCGAGGGTCAGATGCAGCAGGGTGTCGAGCCGGCGGTAGTCGGCCAGCGGGGCGTCCTGCGTCGCCGCGAGCGCCGAGCGCAGCCGGTCGGCCTGTTCCGTGGACAGCCCGTGCGCGGCGCACAGCCCGGCCGCCCCGACCTCCAGCACCTCCCGGAAGCGGAGGGTGTCCTCGACGTCGATCTTCCCGATCCGGCGCCGCAGCTCGGCCTCGCCCGGGTTCTCGGTGCGCACCCGTACGAACGTGCCGCCATAGCGACCGCGCCTGCTCTCCACCATGCCCTCGTCCTGGAGCACCTTGAGCACCTCGCGCAGCGTCACCCGGCTGATCTGGAGGCGCTCGGCCAACTCCCGCTCCGCGGGCAGCCGTTCCCCCTGCGGCACCAGGCCGAGCCGGACGATCTGGAGTATCTGCTCCAGGGCCTCCTCGAATCCGTTGCCTGCCCGCACGGGTCGCAGCACCGGCGCCAGCCGGTCCGCCGCACCGTCCATCGGAACCCCTTCCCAATCAATGGTTCGTGTGCCTACCTTATGACCTCCGGATGCAGTGACAGGAGGCAACACCGTGGCAGACCGCACGCCCCCACTCTCCGTCGAGGAACTGAGAGTCCTCGTCGACGCCGGGGAGATCGACACTGTCGTCCTCGCCTTCACCGATATGCAAGGCAGGCTCCAGGGCAAGCGGTTCGCCGCCCGCTACTTCCTCGACACCGTCCTGGAACACGGCACCGAGGGCTGCAACTACCTCCTCGCCGTGGACGTGGACCTCAACACCGTCGAGGGCTACGAGATGTCCTCGTGGGAGCGCGGCTACGGCGACTTCGCCATGCACGGCGACACCGCCACCCTGCGCCGCACCCCCTGGAACCCGGGCACCGCCCTGATCACCGCCGACCTGGCCTGGCACGACCGCTCGCCGGTCGTAGCCTCCCCCCGCCAGATCCTGCGCCGCCAGCTCGACCGGCTGCGTGAGGCGGGTCTGGAGCGCACCGGGAGCGGCTGGAGCGCGTACGCCGGCACCGAGCTGGAGTTCCTGCTCTTCAAGGACACCTACGAGGACGGCTGGTCCCGCGGCTACCGCGGCATGAACCCGGCCAACCAGTACAACGCCGACTACTCCGTCCTGGGCACCGGCCGTGTCGAGCCCCTGCTGCGCCGCATCCGCAACGAGATGGGCGCGGCCGGCATGACCGTCGAGTCCGCCAAGGGCGAGTGCAATCTCGGCCAGCACGAGATCGTGTTCGTCTACGACGAGGCGCTCACCACCTGCGACCAGCACAGCATCTACAAGACCGGGGCCAAGGAGATCGCCGCGCAGGAGGGCATGTCGCTCACCTTCATGGCGAAGTACGACGAGCGGGAGGGCAACTCCTGTCATATCCACCTCTCCCTCCAGGACGACGAAGGCCGGCCCGTACTGGCCGACGACGACGGCCCTTACGGCATGTCACCGACCATGCGCCACTTCCTCGCGGGCCAGGTCGCCGCGATGCGGGACTTCACGCTCTTCTACGCCCCCAACATCAACTCCTACAAGCGCTTCCGCCCCGGCTCCTTCGCGCCCACGGCGGCCGCCTGGGGCCCGGACAACCGCACCTGCGCCCTGCGAGTCATCGGCCACGGCCGCTCGCACCGCCTGGAGAACCGCCTGCCCGGCGGCGATGTGAACCCCTACCTCGCGGTGGCCGCGATGGTCGCGGCCGGCCTGTACGGAATAGAAAACGAGCTGGAACTCCCCGAGGCGACGACCGGCAACGCCTACACCGGCGACGCCGCGCACGTGCCCACCACGCTGCGGGAGGCCGCCGAGCTGTGGGAGAACAGCCCGATCGCCCGTGCGGCCTTCGGCGACGAGGTCGTCGACCACTACCGCCACATGGCCCGTGTCGAGCAGAACGCCTACGACGCGGCCGTCACGGACTGGGAGCGCTTCCGCTCCTTCGAGCGCATGTAAGGAACCCCACGTGTCCGATGGTCTGCACGAGCTGAACATCATCAACCCGGCGACCGAGGAGGTGGTGGCCACCGTCCCCACCACCTCCCCCGCCGAGGTCGACGCCGCGGTCCGGCGGGCCACCGCCGCCCAGCCGAAATGGGCCGCCCTCGCGCCCGGCGAACGGGCCCGGATCCTGCGCCGGTTCGCCGACGTCGTCGAGGCCAACATCCGCCCGCTGGCCGAGCTGGAGCTCCAGGAGGCCGGCCACCCGCTGGGCAACGCCGAGTGGGAGGCGGGCAACGTCCGCGACCTGCTTCACTACGCCGCAGGGGGAGTGGAGCGCCTGAACGGCACCCAGATCCCGGTCGCCGGCGGACTGAACATCACCCTCCAGGAGCCGCTGGGCGTCGTCGGCGTCATCGCACCCTGGAACTTCCCGATGCCGATCG
Source organism: Streptomyces sp. NPDC048248 (assembly GCF_043201875.1). Lineage (NCBI taxonomy): Bacteria > Bacillati > Actinomycetota > Actinomycetes > Kitasatosporales > Streptomycetaceae > Streptomyces > Streptomyces sp. NPDC048248. Next base: position 214,162 of record NZ_JBICZL010000008.1, on the reverse strand, counting down.
CCGCCTGGGGCACCGCCCCCGCGCTCGCGGCCGGCAACGCCGTCCTCCTCAAGCCCGCCGAGACCACACCGCTCACCGCCCTCCGGCTCGCCCGGTACGCGCTGGAGGCCGGGCTCCCCGAGGGTCTCTTCCAGGTGCTGCCGGGCGAGGGGCCGGTCACCGGGACCGCGCTCGTCGACCACCCGGGCGTCGCCAAGATCGTCTTCACCGGATCCACCGCCACCGGCCGGGGCATCGCCGCCCGCTGCGCGGAACAGACCAAGCGGCTGACCCTGGAACTCGGCGGCAAGAGCCCCAACATCGTCTTCGCCGACGCCGACATCGAGGCCGCGGCCGCCGCCACACCCGGCTCCTTCCTCGACAACACCGGCCAGGACTGCTGCGCCCGCAGCCGCATCCTCGTCCAGCGCCAGGTCTACGACCGCTACATGGAGCTGCTGGAACCGGCGGTCAAGGCGTTCGTGGTGGGCGACCCTGCGGACCCGGCGACCATGATGGGACCGCTGATCTCGGCGGCGCAGCGCGAGCGCGTGCGGTCCTACGTCCCCGAGGACGCCCCCGCCGCCATCCGCGGCGAGGCGCCCGCGGGCAAGGGCTTCTGGTACCCGGCCACCGTCCTGGAGGGGCGGCCGGAGGACCGTACGGCCATCGAGGAGATCTTCGGGCCGGTCGCCGTCGTCATCCCCTTCGACGACGAGGCCGACGCGGTCCGGATCGCCAACGCCACCGACTACGGCCTCTCCGGCTCCCTGTGGACCCGGGACGTCAGCCGCGCGATCCGCGTCTCGCGTGCCGTCGCGGCCGGCAACCTCTCCGTCAACTCCCACAGCAGCGTGCGCTATTGGACCCCCTTCGGCGGGTTCAAACAGTCCGGACTCGGCCGCGAGCTGGGCCCGGACGCACTGTCCGCCTTCACCGAGACGAAGAACGTCTTCATCAGCACCGAGGAGCACTGAAGTGACCGACCCGACCCTCCCCGCGCCCTCGGCCGAGACGGCCCCCGTGTGCCGCCGCCTGGTCGGCCGCACCGCAGTGATCACCGGAGCCGGCAGCGGGATCGGCCTGGCCACCGCCCGCCGGCTCGCCTCCGAAGGCGCCAACATCGTCTGCGCCGACATCGACGACACCGCGGGCAAGGCGGCCGCCGACGAGGTCGGCGGCACCTTCGTCCAGGTCGACGTGACCGACGACGAGCAGGTCGAGGCGCTCTACCGGACCGCCTTCGAGACCTACGGCTCGGTCGACATCGCCTTCAACAACGCCGGCATCTCGCCCGCCGACGACGACTCGATCCTCACCACCGGCCTGGACGCCTGGAAGCGGGTCCAGGAGGTCAACCTCACCTCGGTCTACCTCTGCTGCAAGTACGCCCTGCCCTACATGCGCGACCAGCGGCGCGGCTCCATCATCAACACCGCCTCGTTCGTCGCCGTGATGGGCGCCGCCACCTCGCAGATCAGCTACACCGCCTCCAAGGGCGGCGTGCTGTCGATGTCCCGCGAACTGGGCGTGCAGTTCGCCCGCGAGGGCATCCGGGTCAACGCCCTGTGCCCTGGGCCGGTCAACACCCCTTTGCTGAAGGAGCTGTTCGCCAAGGACCCGGAGCGGGCCGCCCGCCGCCTGGTGCACGTTCCGGTCGGCCGGTTCGCCGAGCCCGAGGAGATCGCCGCCGCCGTGGCCTTCCTCGCCAGCGACGACTCCTCGTTCGTCAACGCGGCCGAATTCCTGGTGGACGGCGGTATCGCCGGTGCATATGTGACGCCCGTGTAGTCCCCGCTGGGTAAAGTCACCCGACGCGCCACACAGGAGACCACACGCACCACGCACCACACGCACCACGCACCACCGCACCACGCACAACCGCACCACGCATGACGGGACCGGCGCCGAAAGGTGCCGGTCCCGCCGCTTCCCGCTGTTGACCGCCCCCGGACATCGGAGCATCCATGCGCAACAGGCGCGCCCTCGCCCTGGGCCTCACCGTCACCGCGCTCCTCGCCGGCAGCCTGCCGGCCACCGCGTCCGCCGCTCACCGTGCGGCGCCCGGCCAGGGCACCCCCGCGGCCCAGAACGCCACGCGTTGCCCGCAGCTCTCCAAGGACCTGACGTGGTACGGCCACAACCGGGCCAAGCTGCAACGCACCATCGACGAGCGCGGCACCTGCGGCAACCCCGGTCTCGCCGACGGCCACGGACGCGCCCCCGTCGCCGCGTTCGACTGGGACAACACCATGACCAAGAACGACGTCACCGACGCGACGATCGAGTGGTCCCTGCTGCACGACAAGGTCCTGCGCCCCGCACGCTGGCGCGACACCAGCAAGTGGCTGACCCCGGCGGCCGACCGCGCCCTGACCACGGCCTGCGGCACCTCCGTACCGGTCGGTGCGCCGCTGCCCACCTCCACCGACGCCGACTGCGCCGACGAGATCCTGGAAATCCGCGGCGAAGCCAGGACCATGGGAGGCGAGGAAGCCTTCGCGGGCACCTGGAACCACCGGCACACGGTGCCCGAATACGCCTGGGTGCCGCAGCTGTTCGCCGGTCACACCGACGCCGAGCTCCGCTCCTATGCCGCCGCCGGACGCAAGGCCGCGCTCGCCGCGCCGGTGGGCAGCACACAGAAGATCGGCACCCACACCGTCCCCGCCTACGTGCGCTACTACGCCCAGCAGAAAGACCTGGTGCGCACCCTGCGGCGGGCCGGCTTCGACGTCTACATCGTCTCCGCCGGGTCCGAGCCGGTCACCGAGGTGTGGTCGGAGTCGGTCGGCTTCGACCGCGACCACACCATCGCCATCCGCAGCCTGCTCGACCACGGCAAGATCACCTACGGCATGCAGGGCTGCGGCGACGTCCCCGACTCCAAGGGCGAGGCGATCCCGTACATCGACGGCAAGCGCTGCTGGATCAACCAGGAGATCTTCCACATCAAGGGTGCCGAGGCCTGGCGCCTGCAGGACCCCGCGCACCGCATCGCGCTCGGCGGCGGTGACGCCGACACCGATGTGACGTTCGTGAACGATGCCACCGGCGCCCACCTGGCCATCAACCGCAACAAGAACGAACTGATGTGCCGCGGCTACGACAACGCCGACGACCGCTGGGTGGTCAACCCGATGTTCATCGAGCCGCTGCCCCGCAAGTCCGGCGGCTACCCCTGCGCCACGGCCGCCTACATCAACACCGACGGCGTCCTCGGCCCGGTGCGCCGCCCCGACGGCACCGTCGTGCCCGACCAGCGCGACCGCATCCACGGCTGACAGCGACGGGCCGCGCCGGACACGACCGGCGCGGCCCGGCCGCTCACAGGAAGGTGTGCCCCTCGCCGCGGTACGTCGGCACCGTCTCCACCACCCGGTCCCCGTCGATCAGGTGCAGCGCCGCGAAGCGCTCGCACAGCTCACCGGCCTTCGCATGCCGGAACCACACCTTGTCGCCGATCCGCAGCGTGTCGGCGGCCGGCCCCAGCAACGGGGTCTGCACCTCGCCGGGCCCCTCCTGCGGGTCGTAGGACAGCCCCGCCGGGAGATAGGGCACCGGCAGCCGGTCCGCCCCCGCCGCACCCGACGCCGGATACCCGCCGCCCAGTACGGTCACCACCCCCGGCCCGGGCCGGCGCACCACGGGCTGGGCGAACAGCGCCGCCGGACGTCCGCTGAACGAGCGGAAGTTGTCGAACAGCCGCGGCACGTAGAGCCCGGACCCGGCCGCGATCTCGGTGACCGCCGCCTCCGCCGCCGTGTGCTGCACGCTGCCGGTGCCGCCGCCGTTGACGAACTCCAGCCCTGGCGCCACCGCCCGCACCGCCCGCACGGCCTCCCAGCGCCGCTGAGCCAGCTCCTTGCGGGCCGCCGCCTGCATCACCCGGATGGCCCGTGAGAAGACCGGCTTGCCGGCCACCTCGTCGCCCACACCCGCCACATGCCCCTCGTACGCCATCAGGCCCACCAACCGGAAGCCGGGACGGCGCGCCACGGTACGGGCCAGCGCGGCCAGTTGGGCGGGAGTGCGCAGCGGTGAGCGCCGGGCACCCACCCGCACCTTTCCGCCCAGCACGCGGTAGGAGGTGTCCAGTTCCAGACAGACCCGCACCTCCTCGCCGCCGCCGGCCGGCCGGGCCGCGTCGATCAGGTCCAGCTGCACCGGGTCGTCGACCATCACCGTCACCGACCCGGCCAGCTTCGGGCCGGCGGTCAGCTCGGCGTATCCGGCCCGGTCCGCCGACGGGTACGCCAGCAGGATGTCGGTGAAGCCCGAGCGTGCCAGCCACAGCGACTCACCGAGGGTGAAGCTCATGATCCCCGCGAAGCCGTCCCGTGCCAGCACCCTCTCCAGCAGCGCCCGGCAGCGCACCGATTTGCTCGCCACCCGGATCGGCTTGCCCTTCGAACGGCGCACCAGATCGGCGGCGTTGGCGTCGAAGGCCTGCAGGTCGACGACTGCCAGCGGGGCGTCGAGATGGGCGGTGGCCCGGGAGTAACGGGCTTTGTCGCCATACGCGTCGGCGGAGTACTGGGACATGGCCGCAGCCTGCCAGAGACGCCTACCACTGGGTAGGGGGAGGGATCGCGACAGAGTGGACACAGGGTTGGAGGAGCGGCCGCACCTGCCCGTAGAGTGGCCGGACGTCACAACCAGCAGGTCAGTGGCGTGATGTCCGGATACGAACCACCCTGCCCCCATTGCGGATCGCGGCGGGGACACGGCGCGAAGGGGAGCGCGGGTGAGCACCGACGCCGATTACGCCGACGCGCATGGCGTCCCGCCCATACCCCCGCAGCCGCCCCGGCGGCCCGCCGCGGCCGCCACCCCCGACGAGGACCCGCAGACCACGGTCCTGCGCCCGGTGCCCGCCGACCAGTCCGTCCCGCCGCCGGCCGCTCCGCCCGCGCCGTCCGAGCCCCCGCGTGGCACGGCCCCCGAAACCGCCCGGGCCCCCGCGCCTCCGGCTGCCGCTCCCGCCGCCCCGCCCCGCCCGACCGCCCCACCTTCCGTGCCGCCCCGCCCCCGGGCGGAGCCGCCCGCGGCCCGGTCCGCCGCGCCGCAGACCCCGGCGGGCCGCCCCGACGCCTTCCGGGACACCGCCGCCTTCCACCTGGCCAACAGCCAGGAACTGTGGGGTGGCGGCCGCGACACCCGCCCCGCCGCCGAACCGCAGCCCGCTCCCCGAGGCGCCGCCGCCCCGCCCGCCGGACCGGGCCCCGGTCCCTCGCACCCCGCCCCCGAGCGCCCGACCGAGGCGCCCTGGCCGCGAACGCCTCTCCCGCCGCAGGGAGTTGCCCCCGCCCCCGGCATGCCGGCCCGGCCCCTGAGCCTGTCGTCCACGAGCCGCGGGCCCGGCGGGCGCGTGCTCGCCTCGGCCGCCTGTCTCGTTCTCGGCTTCGGCCTCATCTTCGGTGCTTTTGCCGGGAGTTGGCTCACCGAGGAATCCGAGGCACCTCCCACGGCGGAGGCCGCGTTCGACAAGGGCCACGACGTCTGGCACGCCACCCCCGTCGACACACTCTTCCCCCGCGTCCTCAACGGCCTCGGCGTCGGCCCCGGAGGCGCCGACCGCCGCTGGGCCCGGATCGCCGTCGCCCCCGACAGCGGCTGCACGGCCGGTTTCGACCCGCTGCTCGCCAAGGCGCTCGCCCCGGCGGGCTGCGGCCGCCTGCTGCGCGCCACCTACCTCGACACCACCCGCACCCACGTCATCACCGTCGGGGCGCTCACCACCAAGGCGGACCAGACCGCGATGCTGGCGCTCAACACCCGCTTCAGCACCGGCGGCCTCGGCAGCCGCACCGACCTGATGCCCCTGCCGTACGCCGCCAAGGGCACCCCCGCCGCGGACTTCGGGCCCGACCAGCGCACCAGCTGGACGGTGCGGATCCTCACCGACGTACCCGTCGTCGTCTACGCCGTCTCCGGCTTCGCCGACGGCCGCAAGGTCACCGACCCGCAGCCCGCCGAGGAAGCGGTCCGGGAAGGGGTCACGACCGCCCCCGGCGAGTCCGGGCTCGGACACGACGCCAAGAACATCGCGGACCGCGTGGAGGCCGCCTTCCGCAAGGCGGCCGGCGTCCCCACCCAGGCAACGGAGGAGTCGCCGTGACCAAGGCCCTGCTGCGCGGCACGGCGCTCGCGCTGGCCTCCGCCGGACTCGCCGTGCTGCCCGCCGTCCCCGCCCGTGCCGCCGACGGCATCCGCGCCCAGGAATGGGCCCTGGAAGCCGTACACGCCCAGGACGCCTGGCGCACCACCAAGGGAGACGGGGTCACCGTCGCAGTACTGGACACCGGTGTCGACGCCAACCACCCCGACCTCAAGGGACAGGTGCTGCCCGAGACCGACCTCGTCGGCTTCGGCGCCGGTCCCGGCGACCGGGCCTGGGCGCAGCACGGCACCGCCATGTCGGGCATCATCGCAGGTCACGGCCATGGCGCCGGCGGCGCGGACGGTGTCCTCGGCATCGCCCCCGAGGCGAAGATCCTGCCGGTCCGGGTGATCCTCGAAGACAGCGACCCCCAGCGAAACCGGGCCCGCACGGAGAAGGCAGGGGCGCTCGCCGACGGCATCCGCTGGGCCGCCGACCACGGCGCCGACGTCATCAACCTCTCCCTGGGCGACGACAGCGAGTCCGCCCACCCCGAGCCGCGGGAGGACGCCGCCATCCAGTACGCGCTGGGCAAGGGCGTCTCCGTCGTCGCGTCCGCGGGCAACGGCGGCAAGAACGGCTCTCCCGCCTCGTACCCCGCCGCCTACCCCGGCGTCATCGCGGTCACCGCCGTCGACCGCGAGGGCGCCCGCGCTCCGTTCTCCACCCGCCACTGGTACGCCACGGTCTCCGCGCCCGGCAGGCAGATCGTCATCGCCAATCCGGACCGCACGTACTACGAGGGCTGGGGCACCAGCGCAGCGGCCGCCTTCGCCTCGGGCGCCGTCGCCCTGATCCGCTCCGTACACCCGGACCTGAGCCCGGCGCAGATCCGCCGGCTGCTCACCGACACCGCGCAGAACGCCCCCGAGGGCGGACGCGACGACGACTTCGGTGCCGGCCTGATCGACCCGGCCGCCGCCATCAAGGCCGGCCGCAGCATCAAGCCCACCCCCCAGAAGCCGGCGGCCGTCGCTTACACCCACCGCTACTTCGGTCCCGGCCCGACCGCAGAATCCGAGGACACCGGCGGCATTCCCTGGCTCCCCTGGACCGCGGGAGCCGCAGGGCTCGCCCTCGTGGCCACCGCCGCGGTGCTCTGGCGCGGCCGCCACCGCTGACCGCCCGGGAGGGCCACCGGGCCCCGGCACCTCCAGCCGTCCGTCCAGGGCCGAGCAGATAGGCTCGACCGGTGCAGAAGAACATCCCCGACCCCGGCTTCTCCGACGACGACGGCTCCGCGGATCCCGCGCTCGCCGCAGCCCTTTCGGCCTACGCCAGCGACCGTGGCGCCGAGTCGCAGCTGCTGTCGGCCCTGGCAGGTGCGCGCGTGCTCGTGCCCGTGGTGGCCGTACTGGGAGAGACCGAGACCGGGCCGGACGGCCTGCGGCGCGAGAAGACCAGCGATATGGCCGTCCCCACCCTCCAGGCCCCGGACGGCCGCCGCGCGCTGCCCGCCTTCACCTCCACGGAGTCCCTCCGGCGCTGGCGCCCGGACGCCCGCCCCGTGGCCGTACCCCTCCCGCAGGCGCTGCTCGCCGCGTCACACGAGAAGGCCGACACCGTCGTCCTGGACCTGGCGGGACCGGTGACCTACCAGCTCACCGGCGCCGCCCTGCGCGCCCTCGCCGAGGGCCGGACCAGCGCGGATCCGCTCACCGACCCGGCCGTCGCGGACGCCCTGCGTGCCCTGCTCGCCGCCGAGCCCGGCGTCCTCGTCGCCCATCTCGCCCCCTCCGACGAAACCGACGCCACCCTCGCCCTCGGCCTCGCCCCCGACGCCGACACCGGCGAGGTGGCCCGGCGCCTGGCACGGTCGCTGGCCGACGACGAGGTGCTGCGCGACCGCCTCGTGCGCGGCCTGGACCTGGCCCTTCTGCCGCCCGGCGCCGGTACGGCGGGGGAGCCCCTCTACCGCCGCTGACGCACCGGCTCCCGCTCGCGGATCTCCCCGCGGGGCCCTCCTCGCCAACGGGCGCGTTCGCCTCCTCGGCCGCACAATCTCCAGGAGAGCTCAAGATCCACGCGAGGAGAGCCCCACATGGAGACCACTACCGAGACCCGCACGCTCGTCACGGAATTCCTCGGCACGCTGCTCCTGGTGTTGTTCGCCGTCGGCGCGGCAGTGCTGGCGGGCGAATACATCGGCACCTTCGGCATCGCCCTGGCCTTCGGCTTCACCATGCTGGCCCTTGCCTATGCCCTCGGCCCGATCTCGGGTTGTCACATCAACCCCGCGGTGACCCTCGGCATGCTGCTGGCCCACCGCATCACGCTCCGCAGCGCCGTCGAGTACTGGATCGCCCAAGTGGTCGGCGGCATCGTCGGCGCCGCCGTGCTCTTCCTGATCGCCAAGCAGGTGCCCGGTCTGGCCACCGACGGCGCCTTCGGCACCAACGGCTGGGGTGACCGCTCCGCGGTGCACATCAACCTCGGCGGCGCGTTCGTCGCGGAGATCGTGATGACCTTCGTGTTCGTCTTCGTCGTGCTGGCGGTGACGCACAAGGTGGCCGTCATCGGCTTCGACGGTCTGCCCATCGGCCTGGCACTGGCCACCGTCCACCTCTTCGGCATCCCGCTGGACGGCACCTCGGTGAACCCGGCGCGAAGCATCGGCCCGGCCTTCTTCGCGGGCGGCGCGGCCATCACCCAGCTGTGGCTGTTCATCGTCGCCCCGCTGATCGGCGGCGCGCTGGCGGCCGTGGTGCACCGGATCACCCATCCGCCGCAGGAGCCCCGCGTCGTCGCCGACCAGGCGTCCCCCGACGAGCCGCAGCCCGACACCCGGGTCTGACGGGCTCGGGGCGGGTCCCCGGCCGGCTGCGTTCGGCGCGCTCCGCCTCCCCGCATGCGAGGAGCCCCGGCCGTGGTGGCCGGGGCTCCTCTCATGCGGGTGATGCCGGCGGATCAGCCGTGGACGGGCCCGGTGTACTTCTCGCCGGGGCCCTGGCCGGGCTCGTCGGGGACGACGGACGCCTCACGGAAGGCCAGCTGCAGGGACTTCAGCCCGTCCCGCAGCGGCGCCGCGTGGTACGAGCCGATCTCGGTGGCGCTGGCCGTGACCAGCCCCGCCAGCGCCTGGATGAGCTTGCGCGCCTCGTCCAGGTCCTTGTGCGCCTCACCCTCCTCGGCGAGACCGAGGTTGACCGCCGCCGAGCTCATCAGGTGGACCGCGACCGTCGTGATCACCTCTACCGCCGGCACATCCGCGATGTCACGGGTCATGGCGTCGAAGTCCGGCTCCGCCGGGTTCGAGGCGTCGGGCTGCTGCTCCGGCTGCTGCGGGGTCTGGTCGCTCATGTCTTCGGGCTTCACTTCCTGCTGAGGGGATCACGTCCAGACTATGGCCCGCGCCTCCCGGCCCCGCGTCCGGGAGTACGGCACCCCGCGGACCGGCTTCCCCACGGGCACACGTGTGGGTATCGCTCCTGGACTCGTGTATTCTGGTGTTCCGACCGGCCGGACACTCATGTGACCGGCCCACAAGTGGAGGCTCCGATCTCCCACCCGCACCGACCTCCGGGCCGGCGGGTCAACGGTCTGGCTGCGCCCCGCGGAGACATTCGCGGCGGTGCTCCTGAACCTTTCACGGAGCCCCGCCTGTGTCCCGTCCGGGGCGTTTTTCATGTACCGGCGCGGTTGGTCACACCGAAACAGACGTTACGCGGCAGTCCGCCAGGCCGTCGCGTGGTGCTACCGAGGAGGATCCATCAGCGCCGAGCCCCGCATCAACGACCGGATTCGCGTCCCTGAGGTGCGACTCGTCGGTCCCAGTGGCGAGCAGGTCGGCATCGTGCCGCTTGCCAAGGCCCTGGAGCTTGCGCAGGAGTACGACCTCGACCTGGTCGAGGTGGCGGCGAACGCACGTCCGCCGGTCTGCAAGCTCATGGACTACGGAAAGTTCAAGTACGAGTCGGCCATGAAGGCCCGTGAGGCGCGCAAGAACCAGGCGCACACGGTCATCAAGGAGATGAAGCTCCGGCCGAAGATCGACCCGCACGACTATGACACCAAGAAGGGTCACGTCGTCCGGTTCCTCAAGCAGGGTGACAAGGTCAAGATCACGATCATGTTCCGTGGTCGCGAGCAGTCCCGCCCCGAGCTGGGCTTCCGTCTGCTGCAGCGGCTCGCGTCCGACGTGGAGGACCTCGGCTTCATCGAGTCGAATCCGAAGCAGGACGGCCGAAACATGATCATGGTCCTCGGTCCGCACAAGAAGAAGACCGAGGCGATGGCCGAGGCCCGCGAGGCGCAGGCCGCCCGCAAGGCGGAGCGCCAGGGTGGAGTTCCCGCGGAGCAGTCCGTGGAGGAGCCCGCCGAGGAGCCCGCCGAGGCGTGAGCCCGGGTGTGAGCCCCGGATTCACGCCGGGGCACTCGCCCCGGAACACCAACCAAAACATCTGACGCTCCCGCAGGCCGGTTTCCGGTGGGGGCGCCACTGACGAGGAGAGAACGGCGCATGCCGAAGAACAAGACGCACAGCGGTGCCAGCAAGCGTTTCAAGATCACTGGCTCCGGCAAGGTGATGCGCGAGCGCGCCGGCAAGCGCCACCTGCTCGAGCACAAGTCGTCCCGCGTGACGCGTCGCCTCGCAGGCAACGCCGAGATGGCCCCGGGCGACGCCGCGAAGATCAAGAAGCTTCTCGGCAAGTGAGTCCCGGCGCCCCGCCGACGGCCGGGGCGCAGGACTTGAGGACCGGGACCCAATCGAACCGGGCCGCGTGAAGACAACCGCGGCCCCGCTACAAGGAGTTAACAAGTGGCACGCGTCAAGCGGGCGGTCAACGCCCACAAGAAGCGCCGGGCGATCCTCGAGCAGGCCAGCGGCTACCGCGGCCAGCGCTCGCGCCTCTACCGCAAGGCGAAGGAGCAGGTCACCCACTCCCTCGTCTACAACTACAACGACCGCAAGAAGCGCAAGGGCGACTTCCGTCAGCTGTGGATCCAGCGCATCAACGCCGCTGCCCGCGCCAACGGCATGACGTACAACCGCTTCATCCAGGGTCTGAAGGCCGCCAACGTCGAGGTGGACCGCAAGATCCTGGCCGACCTCGCGGTGACGGACGCCAACGCGTTCGCCGCGCTCGTCGAGGTCGCCCAGAAGGCGCTTCCGAGCGACGTCAACGCCCCGAAGGCCGCCTGAACACCGGCCTGACGACGTGATGACGCGGACCCGCAGGCCCCGGCCTGCGGGTCCGCCGCCGTTTGCCGGACCGCAGGGCCTGCGTCAGGCCGCGGTCCGCCCGCACAGAACGAAAGAAGCGAGCCTCCGCCCATGGGCACCCCCGAGCTGATCTCCCCGCGCTCCCCGCGAGTCGCCGCCGCCCGACGGCTGGCCCGGCGCGCCTTCCGCGGCAAGGAACGCCGGTTCATCGCCGAGGGCCCGCAGGCGGTACGGGAGGCCATCGCGCACCGCGTCGACGGCGAGCCCACGCTCATCGAGCTCTTCGCGACAGTCGAGGCCGCCGAGCGGCACACCGAGATCGTCGAGGCGGCCCACGCGGCCGGGGTGCGCGTCCACCACGCCGACGACCGGACGGTCGCCGACATCTCCCAGACGGTCACCCCGCAGGGCCTGCTCGGTGTCTGCCGGTTCCTGGACTCGCCGTTCGAGGAGATCCTTGCCGCCCGCCCCCAGCTGATCGCGGTGCTCGCCAACGTCCGGGACCCCGGCAACGCCGGTACGGTCCTGCGCTGCGCGGACGCCGCGGGCGCCGACGCCGTGGTCCTGACCGACGCCTCCGTCGACCTCTACAACCCCAAATCGGTCCGGGCCTCGGTCGGTTCGCTCTTCCACCTCCCGGTCGCGGTGGGCGTCCCGGTCGAGCGGGTGATGGACGGACTCCGGGCCACCGGGGTGCGCCTCCTGGCCGCCGACGGTGCGGGTGACCGTGATCTGGACGGCGAGCTGGACGCGGGCGCCATGGGCGGGCCCACCGCCTGGGTCTTCGGCAACGAGGCGTGGGGGCTGCCCGAGGAGACCCGCGCGCTGGCGGACGCGGTGGTCCGGGTCCCCATCCACGGGAAGGCCGAGAGCCTCAACCTCGCGACGGCCGCGGCGGTCTGCCTCTACGCCTCGGCGCGTGCCCAGCGCACCGTCGGCGGCTGCCGCTCCGTGTCACCCGCCTGAGGGGCGTCCAGCGGATCTTCGCGGCGCATCCGAACCGAGCTAGTAGTGTGGCGTGCTCGGGGCCCGGAAGGGGGTATCGGGGATGAGTGTGAGGACTTCCGGCATCACCGTCGCCGCTGACAGTCAGCTGTCCGGCGGACCCGTGCGCGGGCCGTCGCCCGCCACCGTGGCACCGAACGCCTTCGGCACGGGACTCGCTCTCGATCCCGACGACCTCCCCGACGGCCTGGTCGTCGCCGACGGGAGCGGCCGCGTGGTCTGCTTCAACGCCGCGGCGGTCAGGATCACCGACATCGCCTCGCAGGACGCCCTGGGGCTTCCGCTGGAGGACGCCCTGCCGCTGCAGGACGTCGAGGGGCGCCGCTGGTGGCAACTGACCGATCCCTACGGCGGGCTCGCCATCCGGCGCGGACAGCCGGAGCGCAATCTCGTGCTGGGCGGCCGCGAGGTGCTGGTCTCCGCCCGCTACGTCCGCAGCCGCCCCACCGGGCCCGTGCAACAGCTGGTCATCACCCTGCGCGGCACCGAGGCCCGCCGCCGCACGGAGCTGAGCCACGCCGAGCTGATCGCCACCGTCGCCCATGAGCTGCGCTCCCCGCTGACCTCCGTCAAGGGCTTCACGGCCACCCTCCTGCAGAAGTGGGAGCGCTTCACCGACGACCAGAAGCGTCTGATGCTGGAGACCGTGGACGCCGACGCCAACCGCGTCACCCGCCTCATCGCCGAGCTGCTCGACATCTCCCGCATCGACTCCGGGCGGCTGGAGGTGCGGCGGCAGCGGGTCGACATGATCGCCGCGGTGCGCCGGCACGTCCAGGCGCAGACCACCGCGGGCCAGCGGCCCGACCGCTTCCTGATCCGGATGTGCGAACCACTGCCCGATCTGTGGGCGGATCCGGACAAGGTGGACCAGGTGCTGGGGAACCTGCTGGAAAATGCCGTGCGCCACGGCGAGGGAACGGTCACCATCGAGGTCGGACCAGCACCGGATGCGACCAGCGCGGAAGGGACGACCGTCACCGTGAGCGACGAGGGCCCCGGCATTCCCGAGGAGTCGATGAGCCGCGTCTTCACCCGCTTCTGGCGGGGCAGCAAGCGCGGCGGCACCGGCCTGGGCCTCTACATCGTCAAAGGCATCGTCGAGGCACACGGCGGCACGATCACGGTCGGCCGGGCGCCGGCCGGTGGTGCGGAGTTCCGATTCAGCCTGCCCGTCGCGGCCCCGGCCTTCATGGCCTGAGAGGAAGCGGCGGGCGCCCCGCAGGGGCACGGGCCCGCCGTGGTGGGCCCGCCCCTTAGACTTGACCTTTGGCACCTTTGGCGCACAAGCATCGCGGGCACAGAGCGGGCTCGGCATCCGACGTTTGTGATCGAAGAGCCGAGGCGAAGCGAGCCAAGCCAAGCCAGTCCACCGGAAGCACGGGAAGAGATGTCCGCACCCAATAAGTCCTACGACCCTGTCGAGGTCGAAGCCCTGAAACCGGAAGAGGTCGCCAGGCGCACCGACGAGGCGCTGGCCGCCGTCGCCGCCGCGGCCGACCTCGAGGAGCTGCGCGAGGTGAAGGTCGCGCACACCGGCGACCGCTCGCCGCTCGCCCTCGCCAATCGGGAGATCGGCGCCCTGCCCCCGCACGCCAAGGCCGACGCAGGAAAGCGCGTCGGCCAGGCCCGCGGCCGGGTGAACCAGGCGCTCAAGGTCCGCCAGGAGGAGCTGGAGGCGGAGCGCGACGCGCGGGTGCTCGTCGAGGAGGCGGTGGATGTCACGCTGCCCCACGACCGCATCCCCGCCGGCGCCCGGCATCCGCTGACCACCTTCATGGAGCGGGTCGCGGACGTCTTCGTCGCGATGGGCTACGAGATCGCCGAGGGCCCCGAGGTCGAGGCGGAGTGGTTCAACTTCGACGCGCTCAACTTCGTGCCCGACCACCCCGCGCGCCAGATGCAGGACACCTTCTTCATCCAGGGCGAGGGCACCAAGGGCGACGAGTCCGGTGTCGTGCTGCGCACCCACACCTCGCCGGTCCAGGCGCGTACGCTCGTCGACCGCGAACCGCCCGTCTACGTCGTCTGCCCGGGGCGGGTCTACCGCACCGACGAGCTGGACGCCACGCACACCCCGGTCTTCCACCAGATCGAGCTGCTCGCCATCGACGAGGGCCTGACCATGGCGGACCTCAAGGGCACCCTGGACCACATGGTGCAGGCGCTCTTCGGGCCGGACATGAAGACCCGCCTGCGGCCCAACTTCTTCCCGTTCACCGAGCCGTCCGCCGAGATGGACATGCTCTGCTACGTCTGCCGCGGCGAGTCCGTCGGCAACGCGGACCGGCCCTGCCGCACCTGCGGCAGCGAGGGCTGGATCGAGCTGGGCGGCTGCGGCATGGTCAACCCCAAGGTGCTCATCGCCTGCGGCGTCGACCCGGAGAAGTACAGCGGATTCGCCTTCGGGTTCGGCATCGAGCGGATGCTGATGTTCCGCCACAACGTCGAAGACATGCGAGACATGGTCGAGGGTGACGTCCGGTTCACCCGGCCGTTCGGGATGGAGATCTGATGCGGGTCCCGCTTTCTTGGCTGCGGGAGTACGTCGACCTGCCGGCGACGGAGACCGGTCGTGACGTACAGGCCAAGCTCATCGAGGTCGGCCTGGAGGTCGAGACCGTCGAGCGGGTGGGCGACGGCCTCAAGGGCCCGCTCGTCGTCGGTCAGGTGCTGACCATCGAGGAGCTGGAGGGCTTCAAGAAGCCGATCCGCTTCTGCACCGTCGACGTCGGCACCGCCAACGGCACCGGCGAGCCGCAGGAGATCGTTTGCGGCGCCCGCAACTTCGCGGTCGGCGACAAGGTCGTCGTGGTGCTGCCGGGCGCCGTGCTGCCCGGCGACTTCAAGATCGCCGCGCGCAAGACGTACGGCAAGACCTCGCACGGCATGATCTGCTCCGGTGACGAGCTCGGCATGGGCGACGACGGCTCGGGCGGCATCATCGTGCTGCCGGCCGAGCACGAGGTGGGCACCGACGCCATCGAGCTGCTCGAACTCGTCGACGAGGTGCTGGACATCGCCGTCACGCCCGACCGCGGCTACTGCCTGTCGATGCGCGGCGTCGCCCGCGAGACGGGCACCGCCTACGGTCTGCCGCTGCGCGACCCGGCGCTGCTCGACGTCCCGCCGCCGAACTCCGACGGCTACCCGGTCAAGGTCGCCGACCCGGTCGGCTGCAGCCGCTTCACCGCCCGGACGGTCAGCGGCGTGGAGCCCGAGGCGCGTACCCCGATCTGGATGCAGCGCAGGCTGCAGAAGGCCGGCATGCGCCCGATCTCGCTGGCCGTCGACATCACCAACTACGTGATGCTGGAGATCGGCCAGCCGCTGCACGCCTACGACCGCTCCAGCGTCGACGGTCCGATCGGCGTCCGCCGGGCCACCCCCGGCGAGAAGCTGACCACCCTGGACGGCGCCAAGCGGGTGCTGGACGGCGAGGACCTGGTCATCACCGACGACCGGGGTCCCATCGGCCTCGCGGGCGTCATGGGCGGCGCGCACACCGAGATCGCGGACGCGGTCGCCGACCCCGAGTCCGGCCGGCTCGGCGGTACCACCGAGATCGTCGTGGAGGCCGCGCACTTCGACGCGCTCTCCATCGCCCGTACTGCCCGCCGCCACAAGCTCTCGTCCGAGGCGTCCAGGCGCTTCGAGCGGGGAGTGGACCCCGAGGCCACGTCCGCCGCTGCGCAGCGCACCGTCGATCTGCTGGTGCTGCTCGCCGGCGGCAAGGCGGAGCCCGGCGTCACCGAGTTCGTCGCGCCCAGCGGGCCGCGCACGATCAGCCTCTCGGCGAACCACCCGGACAAGGTCGCCGGTGTCGACTACGGCCGGGAGACCGTCGTACGCCGACTCCAGCAGGTCGGCTGCGATGTCTACGGGCAGGACGAGCTGGTCGTCACCGTGCCGTCCTGGCGGCCCGACCTGAGCGAGCCCAACGACCTCGCCGAAGAGGTCATCCGGCTGGAAGGCTACGAGAATCTGCCCTCCACCCTCCCGCGGCCGCCGGCCGGCCGTGGCCTGACCGAGCGTCAGCGGCTGCACCGCAGGGTCGGCCGCGCCCTCGCGGGCGCCGGCTATGTCGAGGCCCTGAACTACCCGTTCACGGGTTCGGCGATCCTCGACCAGCTCGGCATCGAGCCGGACGACCCGCGGCGCAACGCCGTCACCCTCGTCAATCCGCTCTCCGACGAGGAGCCCGACCTCCGCACGACGCTCATCCCGGGGCTGCTCAACGCGCTGCGCCGGAACGTCGGCCGGGGCACCCACGACCTGGCTCTCTTCGAGACCGGTCTGGTCTTCCGGCCGACCGGCGACGAGAAGCCGCCCGCCCGGCTGCCCGTCGACCGCCGGCCGACCGACGAGGAGATCGCGAGCCTGAACGCGTCCCTCCCGCAGCAGCCGCGGCGCGTCGCCGTGGTGCTCGCCGGAGCCCGCGAGCAGGACGGCTGGTGGGGCGGCGCACGTCCCGCCGGCTGGGCGGACGCCGTCGAGGCGGGCCGTACGGTCGCCCGGGAGGCGGGTGTCGAGCTGATCGTCCGTCAGGACCAGCACGCCCCGTGGCACCCGGGCCGGTGTGCGGCGCTGCTCGCCGTCGTCGACGGCGAGGAGATCCTCGTCGGCAACGCCGGTGAACTGCACCCGCGCGTCATCAAGGCGCTCGGCCTGCCGGAGCGCACCAGCGCGATGGAGATCGACCTGGACCGCGTCGAGCGGGCATCGGACGGGCCGATGCGGGCGCCGCGGATCTCGACCTTCCCGGTCGCGACCCAGGACGTCGCGCTCATCGTCGACCACACGGTCCCGGCGGCGGACGTCGAGGCCGCGCTGCGCGAGGGCGCGGGGCAACTCCTGGAGTCGCTGCGCCTGTTCGACGTCTTCACCGGTGAGCAGGTCGGCGAGGGCAAGAAGTCCCTGGCGTACGCGCTACGATTCCGTGCCGCCGACCGCACGCTGACCGCCGAGGAAGCCTCGGCGGCCCGTGACGCGGCGGTGGCGGCGGCGCAGGAGCGCACCGGAGCGACGCTGCGCGGCTAGCGGACGCTGCCGGCTGACGGCATGAGGAGTGAGGGCGTGGACGGCACCTGGTGCGGTCCACGCCCTCACCCCTTTCCGTCCTTCGGCGGGTGCGGACCGGTGCGGGGAGCGGATGCCGTGGCCGGTCTCCGTGCCCCGCGAAGGAGACCGGGGATATCCGCACACCATCACTCAATCGGGTGGTACGGCACGGATCGTCGCCGCACGGACACGCACCGTGGTGACAATCGATCCGGTCGGTGCAGCCTGCGCGACCGCGCGGAGGGGCCGGCCGACCGCCTCGTTGCCTGCTAAGGGGACCACCGGCTAGGGGGACCATCGGCATGATCCGAACCTGGGCGAGGGGCGGAGCACGCGCGGGTGCCGCTCGCGCGCAGCGCGCCTTCGTCTTCGTCCTGCCCGGCCTGTGGGTGCTCGGGGTGGTGGTCTGGGAGCTCAGTCACCCCACCAGTGGCCAATTCCTCCAGCTTCTCGCCGCAGCCCCGGCCATCGCGTGCGCGGGCACCGGCCGCCGCCAGTGCGTGGTCCTCGGTGGTCTGTGCGCGCTGCTCGCCCTGGTCCCGCTCGGCGAGTGGGAGCCGGCGGCGGGGCCCGGGGTGCGGGTGACGGCCTGCGGCGCGATCCTCGCGGTGGTCTGTGCCAGCTATCTGACCGCCGGCCGGCGGATGCGGCTGCTGCGGGAGCTGGAGCGTGCCCAGGAGGTCGCGACCGCCGCGCAGCGGGTGCTGTTGCGTCCGTTGCCGCCGCGGATCGACGGGATGGCCCTGGCCGCCGACCACCTCTCGGCGAGCGAGGGGGCCGCGGTCGGCGGTGACCTGTACGAGGTCGTGGGGACCCGGCACGGCGTCCGGGTGGTGATCGGGGATGTGCGTGGCCACGGTCTGGAGGCGATCGGCACGGTCGCGGCGATGCTGGGCAGTTTCCGCGAGGTGGCGCACGACGAGCCGGAACTGACCGGTGTGCTGCGCCGATTGGAGCGCTCGCACCAACGGCATCTGCGGGAGCGGGCGCGGGCCGAGCATCCGTCGGCCGGCGGCGGCGAGCCGGTGAGCCCCCTGGCGGAGGAGTTCGTGACGGTGCTGCTGCTGGAGGTCGCGGGGGACGGCTCGGTCACGGCGCTGAACTGCGGGCACCCCTGGCCCTACCGCGTCGGCTGCCGGGCGGTGGCGCCGGTCGCGCCCACCGAACCGATGCCGCCGCTTGGCCTCTTCCCGCTGCCCGAGGACCTGACGGCGGTCCGCTGCGGCCGGCTGCGGCCCGGCGAGGGGCTCTTCCTGCACACCGACGGCGCGGCCGACGCCCGGGACGCCGCGGGGGAGTTCTTCCCGCTGACCCAGGAGCTGCGCAGCAGCGTCGAGTCGACCGGTGTGGCGTCGGGCGCGGCGCAGCCCGGCCCCTCACCGACGGGCGTGGTGGAGGACGTACGGGAGGCGCTGTTGCGGCATGCGGGCGGACGGCTGACCGACGATGTCGCCCTGCTGATGATGCGCAACGACCGGGTGCGGGTGCCGACGCAGGGGCCCACCACCCAGCTGGCCGTGCCGGGCTGCGTGGAGGCGGGGCGCCCTGAGTAGCGGTGCCGGCGTGCCGCTGAGGGCCTTGCGAGCGGCGGCTGTTGGGGCGGCCGTTCATGCCGGGTGAGAGGCGCGGTACGCGAGACGGCCCGCACCCCGGTGGGGGTGCGGGCCGTCCCGGCGTTGCGTGCTCAGTACGCGTAGAAACCCGAACCGGCCTTGCGGCCGAGCCGGCCCGCGTCGACCATCCGCGCGAGCAGCGGGGGAGCGGCGTACAGGGGCTCCTTGTACTCCTCGTACATCGAGGCCGCGACCGAGGCCACGGTGTCGAGGCCGATCAGGTCGGACAGCTTCAGCGGGCCCATCGGGTGGGCGCAGCCCAGCTCCATGCCGTTGTCGATGTCCTCGCGGCTGGCCATGCCCGACTCGAACATCCGGATCGCGGAGAGCAGGTAGGGGATGAGGAGCGCGTTGACGACGAAGCCCGAGCGGTCCTGGGCGCGGATCGCGTGCTTGCCCAGGACGTCCTGCACCAGTGCCTCGGAGCGCTTGATGGTGTCCTCGCCGGTGGTCAGGGCGGGGATCAGCTCGACGAGGTTCTGCACCGGTGCCGGGTTGAAGAAGTGGATGCCGATGACCTGGTCGGGGCGGGAGGTCGCCACCGCCAGCTTCACCAGGGGGATGGAGGAGGTGTTGGACGCCAGGATCGCGTCGGGCCGCGTGACGACCTGGTCGAGGACCTGGAAGATCTCGGTCTTCACCTGCTCGTTCTCCACGACGGCCTCGATGACGAGATCGCGGTCGGAGAACTCCCCGAGGTCGGTGGTGAAGCTGAGCCGGCCGAGCGTCGCGTCGCGTTCCTCAGCAGTGATCTTGCCGCGTTCCGCGGCCTTGCCGAGCGAGTTGGTCAGACGGGTGCGACCCAGTTCCAGGGCTTCGCCGGTGGTCTCGGCGACCATGACGTCCAGCCCGGCGCGGGCGCACACCTCGGCGATGCCTGCGCCCATCTGGCCGCAGCCGACCACTCCGACGCGTTCGATGTCGGTCACATCGTGCCTTTCGCTGATCATCAGGACTGGCGGTATGCCGTAAGGGTCCGGCGCCCACCTCGACCCCGACGTTACTCCGCACGGTGCTGTGCTAAGGGTGCCGGGGGAGGCATCCTGAGCCCTCAAGACGGGATGAAACGGACAATCTGAGGGTTTTTCATGAGACGGATCACACGAAGAGGGTTCGCGGCGGCAGCGCTCGGCGCGGCCTCGTCGGTACTCGCCGCGGGGACGGCGGCGACCGCGGGCGGCCCGGCGGGCGCTCCGGCCGGCGACCGGAAGGACGGTACCGGTCGCTCGCGGCCCGAGATGCGCGGCATGTGGCTGGCGACGATCGGCAACCGGGACTGGCCCTCCGCTCCGGGGCAGAGCGCCGCACGCCAACAGCAGGAACTTCTCGCCCACCTCGACGCGGCCGTCGAGAGTCGGCTGAACACGGTGATCTTCCAGGTCCGCCCGAGCGCCGACGCCCTGTGGCCTTCCCCGCACGAGCCGTGGGCGGAGTGTCTGACAGGTGTGCAGGGCCGCGACCCGGGCTGGGACCCGCTGGGCTTCGCCGTCCGCGAGGCGCACCGGCGGGGCCTGGAGCTGCACGCCTGGTTCAACCCGTACCGGGTGGCCAACCACGCCGATCCCGGGCGGCTGGCTCCCGCCCACCCCGCACGCCGTCGCCCCGACTGGTTGGTTCCGTACGGCGGCAAGCTCTACTACAACCCGGGGCTGCCGGAGGTCCGCCGCTTCGTCCAGGAGGCGATGCTCGACGCGGTGCGGCGCTACCCCGTCGACGGGGTGCACTTCGACGACTACTTCTATCCGTACCCGGCCAAGGGTGAGCCCTTCCGCGACGACGCCGCCTACGCGGCGCACGGCAAGGGCTTCGCGAACCGAGCGGCCTGGCGGCGGGACAACATCAACCGGTTGGTGCGGGAGACCGCCCAGCAGCTCGAAGGCGTCGAAGGGCGGCGGGCGGGGCGGCAGGTGCGGTTCGGCATCAGCCCGTTCGCGGTCTGGCGCAACGAGGCGACCGATCCCGCGGGCTCAGCCACCCGGGCCGGGGTGGAGACGTACGACGATCTGTACGCCGACAGCCGCCGCTGGGTGCGGGAGGGCTGGGTCGACCACATCGTTCCGCAGGTCTACTGGAACATCGGAGCGGCGGGCTCCGACTACGCGGAGCTGGTGGAGTGGTGGGCGCGGACCGTCGAGGACACCGGTGTGGACCTCTTCATCGGTGAGGCGCTCTACAAGGCGGGCGACCCGGCGCAGCCGGCCGCCTGGCGGGACCCGGCCGAACTCTCCCGCCACCTCACCCTTGCCCGGAAATACCCGCAGGTCGGCGGCCATGTCTTCTTCTCGGCGAAGGAGGTGTCCGCGGACCGGGTCGGTGCGTTGGCGCGGGTCGTCCGCGACCACTACGGCAGCGCGGAGCGACCGTAGTGGCGGACCGGTGGCCTGAAGGGCGGGGCCGGCCGGTTGCCGGCTCCGCTAGCGGGCGGGGCCGACGTCGACGGACTTTCCGTGCTGGACGACGCAGTCCGGGCCGGGCGACATGATCGCCTCGTGCCCGTCCTCGGCGCGGACGCGGTAGGGCGGATCGCCGTTCGTGCCCAGTACCTCGATGATCTCGACGACCCGGTCGTGATGCCCGACGGTTCTGCCGTGCACCAGCAGCCGGTCGCCCGTGTTCGCGTGCATCAGAGTTCCTCCCGCTTCGGGCGGCCGCGCGACCGGTGCGGCCGACACAGCAGCGGCCAAGCGGTTGAACGGCCAACGGATACGGGCTGGAGCGGCCCGGACGGCGTAAGAGCCGTCGCGGCAAGTTTACGTCCGGGGGCGGATGACGCACCCGGTGCACAGCGGCGGGCCGGTGTCCGGGAGGGGGTCAGCCGCGCGTGCGCTGGGTGACCGCGATGCACATCAGCACCGCCAGGGCCGCCGCGGGCGCGGCGGGCGGCAGTTGCTCTCCCAGCAGCAGCACGGACCACACCAGGGTCAGCAGGGGCTGGGCGAGCTGCAGCTGGCTCGCCTTGGACACACCGATGGCGGCCATGCCGCGGTACCAGACGACAAGCCCGAGGAACTGCGAGCCGATCGCGAGCCACAGCAGCCCCCCGACGGCGTGCGCCGTCAGGTGCAGCGGCTCGGTGGACACCGCCACCGCAGCGCCGGCCACCGTCACCGGCAGGGCCGCCACCAGCGCCCAGCCGATCACCTGCCAGCCCGGCAGATGACGGGCCAGCCGACCGCCCTCGGTATAGCCGGCCGCGCACACCAGCAGCGCGGCGAAGAGGAAGAGGTCACCGGAACTCGGCGCCCCGCCGCTCTGCTGCACCGCGAAGCCGATGACGACGGCGGCGCCGATCAGCGAGGCGACCCAGAAGGTGCGCGAGGGGCGCGCGCCGGTCCGCAGTGCCGAGCAGGCGGCGGTGGTGAGCGGCAGCAGTCCGACGACGACCGCCGCGTGCGAGGTGGTGGACGTCTGCAGGGCGAGGGTGGTCAGCAGCGGGAAGCCGAGCACGACACCGCCCGCCACGACCGCGATGCCCGCCCAGTGGCGCCGCTCGGGGATCCGGACGCGAAAGGCCGCGAGGCAGCTGCCGGCGATCGCCGCGGCCAGCACGCTGCGCAGCATCACCACCGTCCACGGGCCCATACCTTCCAGGGCCCAGGCCGTCGCGGGAAAAGTGAGGGAGAACGCGGCGACGCCGAGAGCGGCGAGGAGCGCGCCACGGCCGACGGGCGTACCGCGAGGGACGGTCGGGGTGGCGGCGTCGCCGGTGAGGTCACGGGGGCCGGTGGACACGTCCGGGGCGGTGACCGCTATCGCGGCCGAAGCGATAGCGCTATCGTTGTCTCTCATGCATGAGCGTAGCAGTGTCGGTGAGCTGGCCGCGATCCTCCGTGGCGGGCTGAACCGCTACTCTCCGGGTGAGAAGCTGCCATCGAGTCGCGCACTGATCGAACGGCACCACGTCAGCCCGGTGACCGTCTCCCGCGCGCTGGCACAGCTGGTCGCCGAGGGGCTGGTGGTGACCCGGCCCGGCGCAGGTGCCTTCAGGGCGGAGCCACGCACCGAGGCGGCCCGGCCGGCCGACACCTCCTGGCAGGAGATCGCGCTGAGCGCGGAACCGGCCGGCGATCAGGTGCCGCGCAGTGTCGACGCCTCGGGGGTGCTGGCCACCCTCGCCGTGCCGGCGCCCGGTGTCATCGAACTCAACGGCGGCTATCTGCACCCGGACCTGCAACCGGCACGCGCACTGGCCGCGGCCCTGGCGCGCGCGGGACGGCGGCCCGGCGCCTGGGGCCGTCCCCCGGTCGAGGGCGTGCCGGAACTGCGGGCCTGGTTCGCCCGCGAGATCGGCGGACCCGGCGGCGTGCTGGCCGCCAGCGACGTCCTGGTCACCGCCGGCGGCCAGAGCGCGCTGACCGCCGCCCTGCGGGCGCTGGCGCCACCCGGTGCGCCGGTCCTCGTCGAGTCCCCCACCTACCCCGGCATGCTGGCCGTCGCGCGCGCCTCCGGGCTGCGGCCGGTCCCGGTGCCGATGGACGCGGACGGCGTGCGTACCGATCTGCTCGCCGACGCCTTCCGGGCCAGCGGCGCACGGCTCTTCGTCAGCCAGCCGCTGTTCCAGAACCCGACGGGCGCGGTGCTCGCGGGGGAGCGGCGGCGCGAGGTGCTGCGGGTCGCCCGCGCGGCGGGCGCGTTCGTGATCGAGGACGACTTCGCCCGGCGGCTGGTGCACGACGACGCCCCCGCGCTCCCGCCGACCCTCATGGCGGACGATGCGGACGGCACGGTCGTGCACGTCTGCTCCTTGACCAAGGCCACCTCGCCCAGCCTGCGGGTGGGCGCGCTGGCCGCACGGGGCCCGGTCCTGGACCGGCTGCGCGCCATCCAGGTCGTGGACAGCTTCTTCGTGCCGGGGCCGCTCCAGGAAACCGCCGTGGAACTCGTCGGCTCACCCGCCTGGACACGTCATCTGCGCCTGATCGCAGGCGAGTTGACCGCGCGCAGGGATGTGGTGGTCGCCGCCCTGCACCGGGAGCTGCCCGCGCTCGTGGAACGCCGTCCAGGCCAGGCGGAGGGCCTCGGCCGTGCGCGGGAAGGCGGGCTGCACGTCCCGCCCGGCGGCTACCACCTGTGGCTGCGACTGCCGGACGGTACCGACGAGGCTGCCCTGATCTCCGCGGCGTCGCGTGCGGGCGTCGCCGTCGCGGCAGGCCGGCCCTATTTCGCCGCCGAGCCGCCGGCACCGCATCTGCGCCTGAGCTTCGCCTCCGCGGCCGGCACCGGCGAACTCGTCGAAGGTGTCCGCCGGCTGCGCGCCGCCTGCCAGGAGCTGGGTCTGGAGACCGGATGACCGGCCGGGCGGGGCCGCTCCGGGCGGCCGGATCCCGCGGCCGTCCGCAACCGGTTCGACGCCGGCGCGCGGTTCTGCCAACCTCCCGGCATGAACGATCACGCCCTCGACGGCTACCACCTCTCCACCGACCCGGTCCGCCTGGACGCGGACCTCGTCCACAGGTGGCTGTCCACCGACGCCTACTGGGCCCTGGACCGCCCTCGTGACCTGCACGACCGCGCCGTCGCGGGCTCGCTCAACTTCGGCCTGTACGACACCGAATCGGGCAGGCAGGTCGCGTACGCCCGGGTGGTCACCGACCACGCCACCTTCGCCTGGCTCTGCGACGTCTACGTCTGCCGGGACCACCGGGGAAAGGGGCTGGGCACGGCGCTCGTCGAGGCGGTCGCCGATCACCTGACGCCCTGCGGGCTGACCCGGATCACGCTCGCCACCAAGGACGCCCACGGGGTCTACGAGAAGATCGGCTTCCGTGGCCTGGTCGCGCCGAAACAGTGGATGACGCTCGGGCTGGTCGATCCCGGACCCATCAACCTCTGATCAAAGGGGTTGATCCGGGCGGTGCTGCTCTTACCATCGGCGAATGCATGTTCGCCTCACGTTGCTCGCCGCGGCCCGCAGCTCCTCGCTGCTGGAGACCCGGTTCGACGACGACCGCCCCCTCGGTGCCGCCGGATGGCGTGAGGCCGAGCGTGCCGCCCCCGTACTGTGCCGGCTCGCCGCCGCCGAGCTGCGCTACCGCTCGCCGTCGGAGCGCTGCCGGGAGACCGGGGACGCCCTCGGCCTCGGCCCGCTCGCCCAGCCGGCGCTGCGCGACTGCGACATGGGGCGCTGGCGGGGCCGGACCCTGGGGGAGGTGACCGCGACCGAACCGCGCGCGGTGGACGCCTGGCTCGCCGATCCGCGCTCCGCGCCGCACGGCGGGGAGTCGCTGCTGGCCTTCATCGGCCGGGTCGGCGAATGGCTCGACACGCGCCCCGTCGAGGAGGGCGCACGGCTGCTGGCGGTCGCGGAGCCCGGCGTGGTGCGCGCCGCCCTCGTCTACGCGCTCCAGGCGCCGCCGCACACGTACTGGCACATCGATGTCCAGCCGCTGTCGGTGACCACGCTCACCGGGCGGGCCGGCATGTGGAGCCTCCGTCTTGACGGGTGAGCCGCACGCCCGGGACGGGAGGCCGCGCGCCGTGGACGCCGGGTCGGCGGATGGTGACGGAGAGCGACCGGCGCCACCCGGAAAGCCCATCAGGGCCGTACCGCCGTACGGGGCGAGCGTAACCGTGTGACCTGCGGGAACGATGACTGAACGGTGGTCGTACGCGTCAGTCGGCCCGTTCGGCGCCGGTCATCGACATGCACTCCGACCGGCCGGGCGCTTCGCTCTGGATATGCACATACGTCACTTCCTTCGCTGTGCCGCCACTGCCGGCACCGTCCTGGCGTCCGCTTCGCTGCTCGGTTCCGGCACCGGCGCCGCGGCCGCCCCGGCGGACGGCCACAAGGTGATCATCGAGCCCGATCCGGTGGCTCCGGGGGGTGAGTTCTCCGTCTTCGACGGCGGCAACTGCCCCGGCGAGACCGGCGTCGCCACGTTCGACGGTGCGGGTATCCCGGAGATGAAGCTGTCCATGCTGCGCAACCAGGTCGGCGGCACCGGCCGGGTGCCCGAGACCACCCCGCCGGGCACCTACACCGTCACCCTCGTCTGCGGGAAGGACGGCGCCGAGGGGCACGGCAAGGACCACGGCAAGGACCACGGCAAGGACCACGGCAAGGACCACGGCGGGGAGAGCGGCAAGGTGCCCGGCGAGGAGAGCGGTGAGGGTCACCCCGAGGCCGGCGTCGAGCAACCCGCGCGGACGAACAGCGACGATGGACTCGCCGATGAGTACGACCCCGGCACGGAATGGGGGACCGACCCCGGTGCGGAGCCCGGTGGCGAGCCCGGGACGGAATCCGGCGGCGAGCCGGGAAAGTCGAACGGCGACGGTCGGCTGACGCTCACCGGGACCATGACGGTCGCCTCCAAGGCCGGCACCCCCGTCCCCAAAGGCGGTTCGCACACCGGCATGGGCGGCGGCTCCGGCGTGAGCGCGGGCACCACGGCGCTCGGCGGCGCACTGCTGGCCGGCGCGGTCACCTGGGGAGTCGTTCTCCGGCGGCGCGGTCGGGCCGCCCGGCAGCGCTGACGGCGCCGACCCACCGGCTGCCGGCTCAACCGGCCCGCCACCACACCCGCAACGGGCCGATGGGCAGGCAGCCGTGGCCAACGGCGGCCTCCAGGTCGGCGCCCGATTCGTATCCGACGACCGCCTTGCCGGCCCACCGCGAGGCGACCGTGGCGAGGGCGCCCGCCCACGCGCCGCGCGGATCGCCGTCGGCCGCGAAGACATTGGACAGGCCCACCACGGGCCCCTCAGGGCTTGCGACCGCGCCCGCCACCACCGTGTCGCCGCGCCGCCCCCGCAGGAAGAACGTCCCGTCGTCGGCGAGCAGTTCGCTCCGGAACGGCCCGTTGTCCGGCCTCCGCTGTGCGGTGTCGTCCCGGACCGACCCTGCCGGCTCTCCGCTCCAGGCGGCCGCCCACGTCGCCAGATCCTTGTCGTCGCGGACCACGTCCCAGCGGACGTCCGCCGTCGGCACCGGTGCCGTGGCCCCGGCCGGGCGATGGATCCACTGGGCCTCGAAGAGCACCTCGAATCCCGCGGAGGCCAGATTCAGGCGCGCGAAGCTGTCCTTGACCGAGCAGCCGGGGGAGCGGGTGTCGACCCGGGGCAGGAGCTCCGCGGCCGAGGCCTCGGGCGTCAGCGTGACGGCATCCGGATAGAGCGGCGGCGTCCGGCGTGCGCTTGCCCAGACATGGTCGTCGAAGGAACCGGGGACGCCGTGCGCCCGGCAGACGGCGTCGCACCAAGTGGCGTTGTTCCGGGCGGCGATACGCACCCACCGGTCGCGGTCGGCGGATGTCGGCGGCACACATGACTCGATCATGGGCCGATGGTGGCAGGGCGCACCGGACACCACCAGCGGATTCCGGTGCCGGCCCGGGCCGTACGCCGACGGCCGGCCCGCGCGTTCGGCCTGTCCACCGGATTCCGGGCCCGCCCGCGCGGGCCCGACTGCCGTCCCCGCTACGGCGTCAGGTCCAGCGCGGCCAGCCCCGACCCGTCCATCAGGAAGGGCACCGAGTCATGGGTGTGGGTGATGCGCCAGGTGCCGCCGGTCCTGCGGAAGCCGACGGTCCCCCTGCTCCACAGCTCCACCTGCGAGCCGTCCGACTTCGTCCCGTGCATGCGGTTGATGCTGTGACTGAAGGCGACGTCGTCGCCGACCGCGATCTCGACCTCGGTCAGGGTGATCTCGATGGTGCCGTCCCACGTCGCGTACCAGGCTTCGACGGCGCCGCGGTCCAGTGCCTCCGCGCCCTTGGACTGCAGGGGAGGGGCCAGGTCGAACTGCACGATGTCCGGCGCGCAGGGGGCGAGGAACCGCCGCGCGTCGCGGGCCTCCGTCGCGGCCACCCGTTCCTCCAGCAGTGCCCGGAGTGCGGTCTCGTCGGCCGATCGCCCGGTCTCCCGGGTCGTGCCGGTGTCCGTGGTCATGGGTTTCTCCCGTCGTCCGGCGCCGGAGCGCTCCCTGTCGCTGTCCAACGGGTAGACCGCGGTGGGCGTCGCGATTCATCGGTGGCTGCGGACGCGGCCGGGTGGGCCGACAACGGGAGCGGGCCGGGGCGATGCCAGGGCCCCGGACTCGCGGCGAGGTCGGACCCACCCCTCCGGGCCTAGAACCCAGGCCGCATCGGCCCCCCGCCGTTCCGCCATGCGTTCGCCGCCTGGACCCGGCCTCCGACGTGCAGCTTGGCGTAGGCGTGTTCCAGGTGCTTGTCGACGGTGCGGGGGCTGATCGCCAGGCGGTTCGCGATCTGCTGGTTGGTCAGGCCGTGGGATAGCAGGCCGAGTACGGCGGACTCCCGGCCGGTGACGAGATCCGGCCCGGGCATCGGAGGGGCGAGCCGGTTCAGGGCGCGGCCGAGCCTGCCGCGCAGCAGGGCGGCCACCGCCACATCGGCATCGGTGAAGTCGCTGCCGCTGCGGTTGACCGCCAGACACACGCTGCGCGGTGTGCCGTCGGCGGAGCCGCCGGGGAAGGCCATCGCCAGCTGGTGCTCGGCCCCGATCGGCCGGTAGACGTCGGCATAGGTGGCCAGGGCGTGGTATTCGCCGCTGGTCTGCAGGGTGGAGCGGCGTATCGGGGCGCCGGTGCCGGTGGTGGTGTGGATGACCAGCGCGTCGGCTGCCGCATGGCGCGCGAACGCCTCCAGCGCGGCGCGGTCCAGCAGGCCGTCCGGCAGGGTGCGCATCCGCTCGGCCGGATCGGGGCGGGGAGTCCAGACGATGCTGTCGCCCGGTACGGCGCGGAGCAGCAACGGCAGGAGCGCCGGGACCAGGCTGTCCTCGTCGACGGCGTCGATCAGGAGGTCCACGACGGCCAGTACGCGTCGCAGGCCGACCTCCCCGGCCGCGTTCATGTCCTCAGCGTGGCGAGCGCGGCGAGGGGAGTCAAGGGCCGCCCGGCCGGCCGGGGGAAGACCGGCCGGGGGCGTCGGCCGCGGTGAGCGGCCGACGGCATGGACGCGGCGGGCTCTCGGTGGCGAGCTGCCTGCGGCGCGAGCCCGGCTGCGTCGGCGATGTGCGCACCGCCTACGCACCCGCGTGAATTCCCCCGTGCCCGAGGCCCGTGCTGCGCGGGGACGGACGGCGGGCGCGGAAGCCGAAATCAATCCCTCCGGTCGTGCGAAGAGGGTGCCCCATTTCTACCGTCCACTCCAGCAGGGCACGGGGCCGGAGCGCCATACGGGATTCGCCGTATGCGTGGGCCCGGGGGCGGGCCGACACTGGAAGGAGAGGAGGTGCGACATGCGCAAGATGGTCGACTGCCGGGACTACCCGAGCGAGATGAACTGCACCCTCGTGATCGCGGGCGAGGAGGAGGAAGTGGTGCGCGCGGCGAGCGAGCACGCGGTTTCCGTCCACGGCCACATGGACTCCCCGGAGCTGCGCGAGCAGATCCGGTCGAGCCTCAAGGACGAGATCCCACAGCACGCCTGAACCACGGCCCGCCGGGCGCCGCCCTCGATGCGGGGTGGCCGCCCGGCGCACGACAGCGTTGCATAAAACTGCCGCTATCCGTATAGTCATGCCATCGAGGAGGAGGGTCCATGGCGGTACGTGCAGCAGTGGCCGGTGCGAGTGGGTACGCGGGAGGTGAGGTCCTGCGCCTGCTTCTGAGCCACCCCGAGGTGGAGATCGGCGCGGTGACCGGGTACTCCAACGCGGGGCAGCGCCTGGGCTCACTGCAGCCCCACCTGCTCCCGCTCGCCGACCGCCTGGTCGAACCGACCTCGACCGAGGCGCTCACCGGGCACGACGTGGTCTTTCTCGCCCTGCCGCACGGCCAGTCCGCGGCGGTCGCCGAGGAACTCGGGCCCGATGTGCTCGTCGTCGACTGCGGGGCGGACTTCCGGCTGGCGGACGCCGCGGACTGGGAGGCGTTCTACGGCTCGCCCCACGCCGGCACCTGGCCCTACGGCCTCCCGGAACTGCCCGGCGGCCGCACCGAGCTCCAGGGCGCCCGGCGCATCGCCGTCCCCGGCTGCTACCCCACCGCCGTCTCCCTCGCGCTGTTCCCGGCGTACGGAGCCGGCCTCGCCGAACCCGAGGCCGTGATCGTCGCGGCGTCCGGCACCTCCGGCGCGGGCAAGGCGGCCAAGCCGCACCTGCTGGGATCCGAGGTCATGGGCTCCATGAGCCCGTACGGCGTCGGCGGCGGGCACCGGCACACCCCCGAGATGATCCAGAACCTGAGCGCGGTCGCCGGTGAGCGGGTCGGGGTCTCCTTCACGCCGACCCTCGCGCCCATGCCGCGCGGCATCCTCGCCACCTGCTCGGCGAAGGCGAAGCCCGGCGTGGACGCCGACGCGGTGCGCGCCGCGTACGAGAAGGCGTTCGCCGACGAGCCGTTCGTCCGGCTGCTGCCCGAGGGGCAGTGGCCGTCGACCGGTGCCGTGTACGGCTCCAACGCCGTGCACCTGCAGGTGACACTCGACCCCGCGGCCGGCCGGATCATCGTGATCTGCGCCCTGGACAACCTCACGAAGGGCACCGCGGGCGGAGCGGTACAGAGCATGAACATCGCCCTCGGGCTCCCCGAGGGGACGGGGTTGCCGGCGGTCGGGGTCGCCCCGTGACCCGCACGGGTACCGGGATCGGGGAGCAAGGGGAGGCCGGCACGCCCACCAGGGGCGCGGCCGGGGTAGCGACGGAGGAGAAGCAGTGAGCGTCACGGCAGCACAGGGATTCACGGCGGCGGGTATCGCCGCCGGAATCAAGGAGAACGGAAACCCGGACCTCGCCCTCGTGGTGAACAACGGTCCGCGACAGGCCGCCGCCGGCGTCTTCACCTCCAACCGCGTCAAGGCCGCGCCGGTCGTCTGGTCCGAGCAGGTCCTCAAGGGCGGCCAGGTCTCCGCCGTCGTCCTCAACTCCGGTGGCGCGAACGCCTGTACCGGCCCCCTCGGCTTCCAGGACACCCACGCCACCGCCGAGAAGGTGGCCGAGGTACTGGGCCACAGCGCCGGCGAGGTGGCCGTCGCCTCCACCGGCCTGATCGGCCTGCGCCTGCCGATGGGCAAGCTGCTGCCGGGCGTGGAGCGGGCCGCGGCCGAACTGACCGAGCACGGCGGCGAGCGGGCCGCCATCGCGATCAAGACCACCGACAGCGTGCACAAGACGGCCGTCGCCGGCCAGGACGGCTGGACGGTCGGCGGGATGGCCAAGGGCGCGGGCATGCTCGCGCCGGGCCTTGCCACCATGCTGGTGGTGCTGACGACCGACGCCGACGTGCCGGCCGCCGAGCTCGACGCGGCGCTGCGCGCGGCCACCCGGACCACCTTCGACCGGATCGACTCCGACGGCTGCATGTCGACGAACGACACGGTGCTGCTGCTCGCGTCGGGCGCCTCCGGCGTCGTGCCGGACGGCGCCGCGTTCGCCGCAGCGGTCCGCACGGTCTGCGATGACCTCGCCCGGCAGCTGATCGGCGACGCCGAGGGCGCAAGCAAGGACATCCGCATCGAGGTCGTGGGCGCCGCGAGCGAGGACGACGCCGTTGAGGTGGGCCGCTCCATCGCCCGCAACAACCTCCTCAAGTGCGCCATCCACGGCGAGGACCCCAACTGGGGCCGGGTGCTCTCCGCCATCGGCACCACCTCCGCCGTCTTCGAGCCCGACCAGCTGAACGTCGCCATCAACGACGTATGGGTGTGCAAGAACGGCTCCGTGGGCGAGGACCGCGACCTGGTCGACATGCGCTACCGGGAGGTGCGGATCACCGCCGACCTCTCCGCCGGCGCCGAGTCCGCGGTCATCTGGGCCAACGACCTCACCGCCGACTACGTCCACGAGAACAGCGCGTACTCCTCATGAGCACCCGTAAGCACACCGCGCTCCCCAAGGCCCGCACCCTCATCGAGGCGCTGCCCTGGCTGACCCGGCATCACGGCAAGACCGTCGTCATCAAGTTCGGCGGCAACGCGATGATCGACGAGGAGCTCAAGAGCGCCTTCGCACAGGACGTCGTCTTCCTGCGGCACGCCGGGCTGCGCCCGGTCGTCGTGCACGGCGGCGGCCCCCAGATCAACGCGCAGCTCGATCTGCTCGGCCTGGAGTCGGAGTTCAAGGCCGGTCTGCGGGTCACCACGCCCGAGGCGATGAACGTCGTCCGGATGGTGCTCGCCGGCCAGGTGCAGCGCGAACTGGTCGGGCTGCTCAACGAGCACGGCCCGCTCGCCGTCGGGATGACCGGCGAGGACGCCCACCTGATGACGGCGACCAAGCACTACGCCGAGATCGACGGCGAACGGGTGGACATCGGCCGGGTCGGTGAGATCACCTCGATCGACCCCGGCGCGGTGCACGCGCTCCTGGACGACGGCCGGATCCCGGTCATCTCCTCCATCGCCCGCAGCAGCGACGAGGGGGACGGCTCGGGCGTCTTCAACGTCAACGCCGACACCGCGGCGGCCGCCCTGGCCGCCGCGCTGGGCGCCGAGACGCTGATGGTCCTCACCGATGTCGAGGGTCTCTACGAGGACTGGCCCGACAGCGACGAAGTGATCTCCCGGCTGACCGCCACCGAACTGGAGAAGCTGCTGCCCGACCTGGCCAGCGGCATGGTGCCGAAGATGCGCGGCTGCCTGCACGCCGTCCGCAACGGCGTGCACACCGCCCGCGTGATCGACGGACGGGTCCAGCACTCGATCCTGCTGGAGATTTTCACGGACGAGGGAATCGGCACGATGGTCGTGCCGGACAGCAACACGATCGAGGGGGCGACATGAGCGAGCCGATGACCAACGCGGGCCTCAGCGGGCGCTGGCAGAGCACCATGATGGACAACTTCGGCACGCCCCGCGTCCCGTTGGTGCGCGGCGAGGGCGTCAAGGTCTGGGACGCCGACGGCAACGAATATCTCGACTTCCTCGGCGGCATCGCGGTCAACGCGCTCGGCCACGCCCACCCCGCGGTGGTCCGCGCCGTCTCCGACCAGGTGGCCACCCTCGGCCATGTCTCCAACCTCTTCGTCACCGAGCCCACCGTGGCGCTGGCGGAGCGGCTGATCGCGCTGGCCGGACGCCCGGGCCGGGTGTACTTCTCCAACTCCGGCGCCGAGGCCAACGAAGCCGCCTTCAAGATCGGCCGGCTGACCGGCCGCACGCACATGGTCTCCACGGCGGGCGGCTTCCACGGCCGCACCATGGGCGCCCTCGCCCTGACCGGACAGCCCGCCAAACAGGCACCGTTCGCCCCCCTCCCGGGCGACGTCAGCTACGTCCCGTACGGGGACGCCGACGCCCTGCGCGCCGCCGTCACCACCGACACCGCGTTCGTCATCCTGGAGCCCGTGCAGGGCGAGAACGGCGTCATCGTGCCGCCGCCCGGCTACCTCCGGGCGGCCCGCGAGATCACCGCCGCCACCGGCACGCTGCTCGTCCTGGACGAGATCCAGACCGGCATCGGCAGGACAGGGCACTGGCTCGAGTCGCAGGCACAGGGCGTCGAGGCCGACGTCATCACCCTCGCCAAGGGCCTGGGCGGCGGCCTCCCGATCGGCGCGACGCTGGCGTTCGGCCCGGCCGCCGACCTGCTCACGCCCGGCTCGCACGGCTCGACGTTCAGCGGCAACCCGGTCGTCTGCGCCGGCGCCCTCGCCGTCCTCGACACCATCGAGGCCGACGGGCTCCTCGACCACGTCAAGCGCGTCGGCGAGCGGCTGCGCAGCGGAATCGAGGCTCTCGGGCACCCGTTGGTCGGCCAGGTCCGCGGCGCGGGACTGCTCCTGGGTATCGTCTTGACCGAGCCGCTGGCGCCCCGGGCGCAGCAGGCGGCTCAGGACGCGGGTCTCCTGGTGAACGCGGTCGCGCCGGACGTCGTCCGGCTCGCGCCGCCGCTGATCGTCTCGGACGACGAGGCGGACACGTTCCTCCGGAAGCTCCCCGCCGTCCTCGACACGGCCCTCGAAGGGGCCCACGGGGAACAACGATCCGGAGACTGACGACAACGATGACCGAGCCGCAGGAGAACGAGTCGCTGAACGGCGGCCAGGCCGTACCGCAGACCCGCACCGCCCGCCACCGCCGGATCGTGGACATCCTCAACCGGCAGGCGGTCCGCTCCCAGAGCCAGCTCGCCAAGCTGCTCGCCGATGACGGGCTGTCCGTCACCCAGGCGACGCTCTCCCGGGACCTGGACGAACTCGGCGCCGTGAAGATCCGCAACACCGGTGGTGAGCTGATCTACGCGGTGCCCAGCGAGGGCGGCGACCGCAAGCCGCGGGCGCCGCTGGGGGAGTCGGCCAAGGAGGAGCGGATGCGCCGGCTCTCCGGCGAGCTGCTCATCTCGGCCGAGGCGTCGGCCAATCTCGTCGTCCTGCGCACGCCGCCGGGGGCCGCACAGTTCCTGGCCTCGGCCATCGACCAGGCCGAACTGCACGACATCCTCGGCACCATCGCGGGCGACGACACGCTGATGCTCATCAGCCGCGACCCCGCGGGCGGCCAGGCGCTCGCGGATCATCTGCTGCGACTGGCGCAGAAGGCGCACTAGGGGAGCCGGGGGAGCGGCGTACGAGCACCGTGCGCCGCCCGCCCGGCTCCTGCACGTCCCCACACACCCACGGAAAAAGCCCGCTGACCAGGAGAATCATCTCCCTGTCAGCGGGCTTTCGCACCGTCGGGACGACAGGATTTGAACCTGCGACCCCTTGACCCCCAGTCAAGTGCGCTACCAAGCTGCGCCACGTCCCGGTGCTCGTACCGACCGGAATTCTCCCGGCCGGGGCGTGCAGAAGAAAAATACCCTGTCCTGGCCCCTGAATCCAAAGCGGGTCCCCCTGAGCCCGTTTCCCGGCCCTGCGGCGGGGGCCGCGCTTCCGTGCTTCGATGAAGGTATGGCCGATATGTCCCGGGGGAATGTGCGGGTGCGCCGGGTGTACGACGCCGTGGAGCCGTCGGACGGCGCCCGGGTGCTGATCGACCGGCTGTGGCCGCGTGGGCTGTCCAAGGCGGACGCGCGGCTCACCGAGTGGTGCAAGGACGTGGCTCCTTCCACGGAGCTGCGCCGCTGGTACGACCACCGCGAGGAGCGGTACGAGGAGTTCGCGACTCGTTACCGGGCGGAGCTGGCAGCTCCGCAGGCGCGGGCCGCGCTCGACGGCCTTCGGAAGCTGGCGGCGGACGGCCCGCTGACGCTCCTGACGGCCACGAAGGAGACGGCGTACAGCCATGCGTCCGTCCTTCTCGACGGTCTGAGCGAGGACTCCTGAGGGCGCGCGACACTCCGTCGAACCGCCGCTGACCTGCGCTTTCCCGGTGGCGTTGACGAACCATACGGTGGAGTGCATACTTATACCCATCAGCGTATGCATCGTAAGGAGAAACCCGTGACCGAGCGCGTCGTACTCGCCTACTCGGGCGGCCTGGACACCTCTGTCTGTATCGGCTGGATCGCCGAGGAGACGGGCGCCGAGGTCATCGCCGTTGCCGTGGACGTCGGCCAGGGCGGCGAGGACCTGGACGTCATCCGCAAGCGCGCCCTCGCCTGCGGCGCCGTCGAGGCCGAGGTCGCGGACGCCAAGGACGAATTCGCCGACGAGTACTGCCTCCCGGCGATCCAGGCCAACGCCCTTTACATGGACCGCTACCCGCTGGTCTCCGCGCTGTCGCGGCCGACCATCGTCAAGCACCTGGTGGCAGCGGCCAAGAAGCACGGCGCCACCACCGTCGCCCACGGCTGCACCGGCAAGGGCAACGACCAGGTCCGCTTCGAGGCCGGCATCTCCTCCCTCGCCCCCGACCTGAAGTGCATCGCCCCGGTCCGCGACTACGCGATGACCCGGGACAAGGCCATCGCCTTCTGCGAGGAGAAGAACCTCCCGATCGCGACCACCAAGAAGTCGCCGTACTCCATCGACCAGAACGTCTTCGGGCGTGCCGTCGAGACCGGCTTCCTGGAGGACATCTGGAACGGGCCGATCGAGGACGTCTACGAGTACACCGAGAACCCGGCCATCGCGCGGGAGGCCGACGAGGTCATCATCTCCTTCAAGGAGGGTGTCCCGGTCGCCATCGACGGCAAGCCCGTCACCGTCCTGCAGGCCATCCAGCAGCTCAACGAGCGCGCCGGCGCCCAGGGCATCGGCCGGATCGACATGGTCGAGGACCGCCTGGTCGGCATCAAGTCCCGCGAGGTGTACGAGGCGCCCGGCGCCATCGCGCTGATCACCGCGCACCAGGAGCTGGAGAACGTCACCGTCGAGCGCGAGCTGGCCCGCTACAAGCGGCAGGTCGAGCAGCGCTGGGGCGAGCTGGTCTACGACGGTCTGTGGTTCTCGCCGCTCAAGCGCGCCCTCGACGGCTTCATCGCCGAGGCCAACCAGCAGGTCACCGGCGACATCCGGATGACCATGCACGGTGGTCGCGCGGTCGTCACCGGCCGGAAGTCCGACAAGTCGCTGTACGACTTCAACCTGGCGACGTACGACACCGGCGACACCTTCGACCAGTCGCTCTCCAAGGGCTTCATCGAGCTCTTCGGAATGTCGAGCAAGATCGCGGCGAAGCGCGACCAGGCCTGAGCCCTCAGGCTCGGTAGCCTCACTTTACGAACGCCGCCTCCCCGCCCTCGTGGCGGGGAGGCGGTGCAGGTCCGGGCACGCCCCGGAAGACCCCGTCACAGCCTTGAGGAGCAGCAGTGAGCAACGGCGCCGATCCGACGAAGAAGAGTTCCGGCGACGTCCGGCTCTGGGGCGGCCGTTTCGCCGACGGGCCGGCGGAGGCGCTGGCCCAGCTGTCGGCCTCGGTCCACTTCGACTGGCGGCTCGCGCCGTACGACATCGCCGGCTCCCGCGCCCACGCCCGGGTGCTGCACACCGCCGGTCTCCTCACCGCCGACGAGCTGGAGCGGATGCTGGCCGGCCTCGACCGGCTCGAAGCCGATGTGGCGGACGGCTCCTTCACGGGCACCGTCGCCGACGAGGACGTGCACACCGCCCTGGAGCGCGGTCTGCTGGAGCGTCTCGGCGCGGACCTCGGCGGCAAGCTGCGGGCCGGCCGGTCGCGCAACGACCAGGTCGCCACCCTCTTCCGGATGTATCTGCGCGACCACGCCCGGATCATCGGCGGGCTGATCGCCGACCTCCAGGAGGCGCTCGTCGGCCTTGCCGAGACCCACCCGGACGTCGCGATGCCGGGTCGCACCCACCTCCAGCACGCCCAGCCCGTGCTCTTCGCCCACCACGTCCTGGCGCATGCGCAGTCGCTGTCGCGGGACGCGGAGCGGCTGCGTCAGTGGGACGAGCGCACCGCCGTCTCGCCGTACGGCTCCGGCGCGCTGGCGGGCTCCTCGCTCGGCCTCGACCCGGAGGCGGTGGCCGCGGATCTCGGGTTCGAGCACGGCTCGGCCGGGAACTCCATCGACGGCACGGCCTCGCGTGACTTCGTCGCGGAGTTCGCCTTCATCACCGCGATGATCGGCGTCAACCTCTCCCGGATCGCGGAGGAGGTCATCATCTGGAACACGAAGGAGTTCTCCTTCGTGACCCTGCACGACGCCTTCTCCACCGGCTCGTCGATCATGCCGCAGAAGAAGAACCCGGACATCGCCGAGCTGGCGCGCGGCAAGTCGGGCCGCCTGATCGGCAACCTGACGGGCCTCATGGCCACGCTCAAGGCGCTGCCGCTCGCGTACAACCGCGACCTGCAGGAGGACAAGGAGCCGGTCTTCGACTCCTGTGACCAACTGGAGGTTCTGCTTCCGGCGTTCACCGGCATGATGGCCACGCTGACCGTCAACCGTGAGCGCATGGAGGAGCTGGCCCCGGCCGGCTTCTCACTGGCCACCGACATCGCGGAGTGGCTGGTCAAGCAGGGTGTGCCGTTCCGGGTGGCGCACGAGGTCGCGGGCGAGTGCGTCAAGGAGTGCGAGGCGCACGGCATCGAGCTGGACCAGCTCACCGATGAGCAGTTCGCCAAGATCTCGCCCCACCTGACTCCCGAGGTCCGTACGGTCCTCAACGTCCCCGGCGCGCTTGCCTCGCGCAACGGGCGCGGCGGCACCGCCCCTTCGGCGGTGGCCGTCCAGCTCGCCGAGGTGCGGGCCGACCTGGTGACGCAGCAGACCTGGGCAGCGGCCAAGAAGTGACGCGAACCGCCGACGCGCGGTGACCGGCGGCCCCCATCCGTAAGGGTGGGGGCCGCTGTCATATGCCGTGATCCAAAAAAAGGTGAGACATTCATGTCTCATTCGGTTAGCCTGTGTCTCATGGCCGTCGATCGTGAACAGGTGCTCAGGAAAGCCGCCGCCCTGCTGGCTCGCAGGGCGACGACATCGATGGACGACATCGCCCGCGCCGCCGGCATCAGCCGCGCGACTCTGCACCGGCACTTCGCCGGCCGGGACGCGCTGATCCGGGCCCTGGAGGAGCTGGGAATCGCACAGTTCGCCCAGGCGATGGACGCGGCCGGGCTCGACGACGGCAACGCCTCCGACGCCCTGCGCCGGCTGATCACCGAGGCCGAACCGGTCGCCGCGGTGCTGGCCTTCCTCTTCACCGAGAACCAGCTCTTCGAGGGCGCCGAGGTCAACGCCGGCTGGGCCCGGCTGGACGCCAGGATCACGGCCCTCTTC
Source organism: Streptomyces sp. NPDC048248 (assembly GCF_043201875.1). Taxonomy (NCBI): domain Bacteria; kingdom Bacillati; phylum Actinomycetota; class Actinomycetes; order Kitasatosporales; family Streptomycetaceae; genus Streptomyces; species Streptomyces sp. NPDC048248. The sequence goes on along the minus strand of NZ_JBICZL010000008.1, from coordinate 175,644 downwards.
CGGCGCGGCCAGGAGGAGGGCGACTTCCGTATCGACCTCAGCTCGGCCTGGCTCACCGAGGCGCTCTACGGCCTCATCGGCGCCGGCTCCTGGGCCGTGCAGGAGGGGCGCGTCGCCCGCAACGACCTCAACCACTCGATCGCCGAGCTGCTGCTCGGCGGCATCCGACGGAGCATGGAGAAATGAGCGAGACCATAGCGTCAGGGCCGGTGGGTTCGGGCCATGTGGACGATCAACCGCGCCCGGGCCGTTGGCTCGCCCTCGCCGTCCTCGTCCTGGCCGTCCTGCTCGTCGGCGTCGACGTCACCGTCCTCGGTCTGGCCACGCCGTTCCTCAGCGAGGATCTGCAGCCCTCGGGGGCCCAGCTGCTGTGGATCGGTGACATCTACTCCTTCGTCATCGCCGGGCTGCTGGTCTCCATGGGCGGTCTCGGCGACCGGATCGGCCGCAAGAAGCTGCTGCTGGTGGGCTCCACCGCGTTCGGCGCGGTATCGGTGCTGTGCGCCTACGCCACCAGCCCGGAGATGATGATCGCCGCCCGCGCCCTGCTGGGCGTGGCCGGTGCGACGCTGATGCCGTCCACCCTCGCGCTGATCCGCAACCTCTTCCACGACCCCAAGGAGCGCAGCCTCGCGGTCGGCATCTGGGGCGCGATGGCTTCGGCCGGCACCGCCGTCGGCCCGGTCCTCGGCGGCTTCCTCCTGGGCCACTTCTGGTGGGGTTCGGTCTTCCTGATCAACCTGCCGGTGATGGCGCTGTTGGTGGTCGTCGGTGCCAAGGTCATCCCGGAGTCCCGCAGGTCCGATCCCGGCCCCTGGGACCTCCCCAGCGTGCTGTTGTCGCTGGTGGGCATCATCGCCGTCGTCTACGCCATCAAGGAAGTAGCCGTCCACGGCTACCGCTGGGACATCGCGCTGTCGGCCGTCGTCGGCGTCGCGGCACTCGTGTGGTTCGTCCGCCGGCAGCTCACGCTCAGCTCGCCGCTGCTGAACATGAAGCTCTTCCACCACCGGGGCTTCTCCGGGGCGGTCCTGGCCGACCTGCTGACCATCCTGGGCCTCTCCGGACTGGTCTTCTTCCTCTCCCAGTTCCTCCAGATGGTCCAGCTGCGCTCACCGCTGGACGCCGGGCTGACCGAACTTCCCGCCGCCGTCGGCGCGGTGGGAGCGGGCCTCGCCGCCGGTTATGTCGCCCGGCGCCTGTCCGTGCGGATCGTGGTCTCCGGCGGCCTCGCGGTGGTCGGCCTCTCCCTCGCCGGCTGTATGACCCTGCACGCCGACACCGGCACCTTCGCGCTGGGCACGATCCTCTTCGTCGTCGGAATCGGCGCCGGATTCTCCTTCACCGTCACCGCCGATGTGATCCTCTCCAGTGTCCCCAAGGAAGAGGCGGGCGCCGCCTCCGGGGTCTCCGAGACGGCCTACGAGCTGGGCGCCGCGCTCGGCATCGCGCTGCTCGGGTCCATCGTCACCGGCATCTACCGCGGCTTCACGGTGCCGCCGGGGCTGTCCCCGGAGGCCACGGAAGCCGCCCGTGAGTCGCTCGGCGGAGCCTTCGAGCAGGCCGAGGAGCTCCCCGGCGCCCAGGGCCAGATGCTGATCAAGGCCGCCCAGGACTCCTTCGTCGACGGGCTGGACATCGCGGCCGGTGTGGCCGCGGTGATCCTGCTGTCCGCCGCGGTGGCCGCCTGGTTCCTGCTGCGCGGCCAGGAACTGGGCACCAGCCGGCCGAAGCCGGCCGGCGAGCCGGAGTCCGGAGCGTCGGCCGAGTCCGGCTCCGCGGCCGGCGGCCCCTCGACGCGCCCGTAGCCCACCTGGCGGAACGCACACCGCCGCTCCCGCAACGCCGCGGTGCTCTCCGGGGCAGGAGGCGCGCCCCCCTCCCGTGCGGCTGCCTGGCGGGCGAACGAGGGACAGCACCGGCCTGCTGAGCGCGAGCTGGCGTGTCCTGTGGATCAAGACGGCGGGCAGCGGCAATGATCCACGGGACACGCCCCGGGGGCGACCGTCCCCGTCCGTTCACGCCCGGTACCCGCCCAGGTGGCCCGGCGTCTCGCGCGGCGCGCAAGACTCTCCCGTCGTCCCCCTTCGGCCGGCCCGCTCAGGAGAGTGACGCAGTGCGAGACATCGGACGACGCTTCTTCTTCACCGCGGCGGGGGCCATGGCCACCGCCAGCGCGATCGGCAGCAACGCCTACGCCACCGGACACGCCCGCGACGCGGCCACCGCCGACGAATACGTCGACGTCCAACTGCTCAACATCACCGACCTGCACGGCTATCTCCAGGGCGCACCCGGCGGCAACGCGGTCATCACCGGGGCCGGGGGCAAGACCTACACCGTGGGCGGGGTCGCCTACATGGCCACCCACCTCGAACGACTGCGGACCGGCCGGCGCAACTCCCTGTTCTTCGCCCCCGGAGACCTCTTCTCCGGCTGGGAGTTCGACGCCTCCTCCTTCGCCGACGAGCCCACCATCGAGGCGCTCAACGCCATGGGGCTGGACTTCGCCTCGGCCGGCAACCACGAGTTCGACAAGTCCGCCACCTTCCTCACCTCCCACATGGAGGACGGCGAACCCTTCCCGGTGGTTGACCGGGACGACGCCTTCGCCGACTCCACCGGACGCCGCTTCCACGGCGCGGACTTCCCCTACTACAGCGCCAACATGGTGTGGCGCTCGACCGGCAAGACCGTGCTCCCGCCGTACAACATCGCGTACGTGGACGCCGGGGGCGGCCGGCGGCTGCCCATCGGGTTCATCCATCTGACCGCCATCGGCAGCGAGTCCTTTCCCGGCTCCTACCAGCCGGGGCTGCGCACCCTGGACGAGGTGGAGACCGCCAACCGCTGCGCCGCGGAACTGAAGTCACGCGGGGTCAACGCGATCGTGCTCAGCATGCACGACGGCGCGGTCGCCGGCAGCGACTTCTCCAGCGGCACCAACCCCTCGGGACCCGCCTACGAGCTGGCCCTGCGCGTCACCCCCGACATCGACGCGATCGTCACCGGCCACTGGCACAAGGCGTTCACGATGATGGTGCCCGACCCCAAGGGCAACCCCCGCCCGTTCGTCGAGGCCGGCTGCTACGGCCAGATCGTCAACGAGATCAATCTGCGCCTCGACCCCGTCACCGGCGAGGTGATCCGGCCCCTGACCACCGCCACCAACCACCCCAACACCCGGGATGTGGCACCGCACGCCGGGCTCCGGTCGATCGCCGACTACTGGGCGGGCTACGCCACCCGGCGCGCCCGCGCCCCGATCGGCAAGCAGAGCGCCTCCTTCACCCGGCGGCGCAATGCCGCGGGGGAGAGCACCATGGGCGACCTGGTGGCCGACTGGGCGCTGTGGGCGGGCAGGCAGCCCGCCGATGCGATGGCCGACCCCGGAAGCGATCCGGGCGCCCCGGCGGATCTCGCCGTCATCGCCGTGGCGCCGCGCGTCGGCCAGGCCGTGATCGCCGCGGACCTCGTGCACGACGGGGCGACGGGCGGCACCGTCACCTTGGGGCAGGCATGGCACGCGGTCGGCTTCGGCGACCCGATCCTGACCGTGACGGTCACCGGTGCGCAGATCCACGACGCCTTGGAGGAGCAGTGGGCGCCGACCGCGGGCGGCGGGCTCGGCTTCGCGCCCCTGGCCGTCTCCGCCAACGTCCGCTACACGTTCGACGCGTCGGGTCCGGTCGGACGGCGGGTCGACCCCGCCGATGTGTACATCAACGGCACCGCACTCGACCCGGCCCGCAGATACCGCCTCGCGGCCCCCTCGTACACCCTCATCAACCAGGACGGCTTCAGCGCCTTCACCGGGTTCACCGCGGCCGTCAGGCACCAGCGGGACTACGAGAGCTTCGTGGCGTTCGTCCGCGCGCAGCGGCAGCTGGCGCCCGCGCCGCTGAACCGGGTGGCGGTCAAGAACGCGGACGCGCCCGGCGCCCGGGCCGGCTCCGTCGTCGAACGGCTCCAGATGCTCCAGCCCGACGGCAGCGAGGTGCCGCGTCCCGAGGCGGCACTGCGCAGGGCGTCGACCGCGGGCCCCGAGGGGCAGCGCGCCCACCGTGGGATCCGGGTGCCCTGCTGATCCGCACCGCCGAGGCAACGAAACGGCCGGGCCCCGTCCGACGAACGGACGGGGCCCGGCTGCTGCGGTAAGGGGAGGTCAGGCGGCGGCCCTGGCCTTGGTGGCGTAGATGTCGACGTACTCCTGACCGGACAGCTCCATGACGTCGCTCATCACCTCGTCGGTGACGGCCCGCAGGACGTAACGGTCGCGGTCCATGCCGTCGTAGCGGGAGAAGTCCAGCGCCTCACCGAAGCGGACCGTCACCGGGGCGACGCGCGGCAGGCCCTTGCCGCCGGGCTGCACCTTGTCCGTGCCGATCATCGCGAACGGTACGACCGGCGCGCCGGTCATCAGCGCCAGCCGGGCGATGCCGGTACGGCCGCGGTAGAGCCGGCCGTCGGGGGAGCGGGTGCCCTCGGGGTAGATGCCGAAGACCCGGCCCTCCTCCAGGATGCGGCGGCCCGTCATCAGGGCGGCGACACCACCGTGGCCGCCGTCGCGGTCCACCGGGATCATGCCGGAACTGGTGAAGAACCAGGCCATCAGCCGGCCCTTGAGGCCCGTGCCGGTGACGTACTCGTCCTTGCCGATGAAGAACACCGGGCGCTTGACGATCAGTCCGAGGAAGAGCGAGTCGATGAACGTGACGTGGTTACCGGCGAGGATCACCGGCCCACTGCCCGGGATGCGCTCCATGCCCTCCACCTTCGGGCGGTACAGGACACGCATGACGAATCCGAGAATCGCCTTCAGCACAATGCGGGACAACGGGCCCTCCGGGTCGTGGGTGGTCAGATCGAGCAAGCGCAGAGTTTCTGCAGCCCAGGACGATACTCGCGGGTTGTCCCGCCTCGCACGTCGGGTTCACACGGTCGATACGCAGAGTTGACGCGTGTTACCTCCATCTTCTCCCGGAAGTCGTCCCGCGTCTCCCCGACGCGGCCCGTCCGTGCCTACGATCACCCCGTCCCGTTGACAGGTGCGGGACACATGCGAATCACCTGGAATGACCGGACATACTCCCGGACACCTCACAGCAAGGAGCACGGGCATGCAGAAGCGGCAGCAGCCGGGACGGCGCACGGTGCTGGGAGCGGCGGCACTCGGCGCGGGCGCGGCGGTACTGGGCGGAGCCGGCCGCGCGAGCGCCGGCGAACGGGGCGGCCGGGGCCACGAGCTGCCGGTGCCGCTCGTCGTCGGCCACCGCGGCGCCAGCGGCTACCGGCCCGAGCACACCTTCGGCTCCTACCAACTCGCCCTGGACATGGGCGCGGACGTCATCGAACAGGACCTCGTACCCACCAAGGACGGGCACCTGGTCTGCCGCCACGAGAACGACATCACCGCCACCACCGATGTCTCGGCGCATCCCGAGTTCGCGGACCGCAGGACGACCAAGACCGTCGACGGCGTGAAGCTCACCGGCTGGTTCACCGAGGACTTCACCCTCGCCGAGATCAAGACCCTGCGGGCCAAGGAGCGCATTCCGGGCACCCGGCAGCACAACACCCTCTACGACGGCCGGTGGGAGGTCCCCTCCTTCGAGGAGGTGCTGCAGTGGGCCGAACGCGAGGGCCGCAAGCGGGGCCGCCGTGTCTGGCTGCACATCGAGACCAAGCACCCCACCTACTTCCGCAAGCTGGGCCTCGGCCTGGAGGAGCGGGTGGCGAAGGCGCTGCGTGCGCACGGACGGCACAAGAAGAACTCCCCGAACTTCCTGCAGTCCTTCGAGCCGGACAGCATCCAGCGGCTGGACCGGCTGGTCGACTGCCCCAAGGTCGTCCTGCTCTCCACGCTCACCAGCAGGCCCTGGGACTTCGTCGAGGCCGGTGACCCGCGCACGGTCGCCGATCTGGTCACGCCCGAGGGCCTGAAGTGGATCGCCGGCTTCGCCCAGGGCATCGGCCCCGACCTCACGGTGATCATCCCGCGCGACAAGGACGGCAAGCTGGGCGAGCCCACCTCCGTCGTCGCCGACGCCCATGCCGCCGGGCTGGTCCTGCACCCGTACACCGTCCGCAACGAGAACACCTTCCTGCCGGCCGACCACCGCCGCGGCACCGACCCGAACGCCTACGGCGACGCCCTGGGCGTCTTCAAGGCCTACCTCGCCACCGGCATCGACGGCCTCTTCTCCGACAACCCCGACACCGCGCTGCTGGCGGCCGCGGAGTTCCGCAGGGGCTGACCACCTCGACCGCGTCGAGGGCCCCACCACCCCCGGACCGGCGCCCGCTCCTCCTGTCTTCTCATCTGAGTTGGGAATGTCACAGGAGAGCAGGGGGCCGGTCCGTTCCCCTTGTCCCGAATGCCTGCGCAGAATGCTCGCGGCAAAGATTGCCGCTGCACGAATCCGGGGACTGACGGAGGAGCGGTGGCAGTCCTGCCACGGCGGCGGCGTGACACCCATGGCGCCGTCGGTCAGGGCACACAGCTCCGGGCGCGGCACCCTCCACCCTCAGCGGGCCCGGACCAGCGAACCGAAAAGGGGAGGCATACGCGCATGGGCACGAGCGTGACCATCTCTGCGGCGACCGACCAGGACGCCGAGCAGATCCTCAAACTCCAGTACCTCTGCTATCAGCAGGAAGCCGCGCTGTACGACGACTACGGCATCGAGCCGCTCACCCAGAGCCTGGACGCCCTGCGCGCCGAACTCGGCGAGGGCTGCGTCGTGGTGGCACGGCTCGGCGAGGAGGTGGTCGGGTCGGTGCGCGGCACGGTCGACGCGGACGGCACCGCCGCCATAGCCAAGCTCATCGTGCACCCCCGGCTGCAGCGCCACGGACTCGGCGGCCGGCTGCTCGCCGCGGTCGAGGAGCGGCTGACGGCCGAGCGGTCGGCCAAGCGCTTCCGCCTCTTCACCGGCCACCGCAGCGAGGGCAATCTGCGCCTCTACCGCAGCCGCGGCTACGCGCCGATCGGCACCGAGCAGGTATCCCGCCGGCTGAGCCTGATCACCCTGGAGAAGGAGCTGGTGGCGAAGGAGCCCGCCGAGGTGTTCGTGGCCGGGGCGTAGCGACGAGGTGACGGGCCCGCGGTGTGCCGCCGGGCCCGTCCGTAGATTCCGCGCCCCGCGGGGCGCGGCGGCTACGCCGACCGGCCCCGGCGCAGCCAGATCAGACCGGTGACGGGCAGGAAGATCGGGATGAAGAGATAGCCCATGCCGTAGTCCGACCAGACGGTGGCATCGGGGAAGGCGGACGGGTCGAGCAGCGTCCAGGTGCCGATCCCCAGGACCCCGAGCAGCTCCAGCGCGCAGCAGGCGAATGCCGCCCTGCGGGCTCCTTCGCCGCCGCGCACCAACGAGAACGTGATGAAGCCGTAGACGGCCGCGGACACCGCGGACAGGCTGTAGGCCAGCGGCGCCCGGTCGAACTGTGCGATCAGCTGGTAGAGCGAGCGGGACGCGGCGGCGACGGTGAAGACGCCGTAGAGCGTGACCAGCAGGCGTCCCGGGCCGGTGCCGAGCGAACGCCTCGCCGGGGCCGTGCCGTCCGACGCGGTGGTCGTGGTGTTCTCAGGCACTGCCGCCTCCCCAGATGTCGAACAGCCGCACTTCCAGCACCGCCAGCACCACGGCCCCCGCCGCGACGGTGGCCGAACCCCAGCGGGTGCGCTCCGCGAGGGACATGAACCCGGTCGCGGGTACGCACGCGGCGGCGCCCAGGAGATAGGAAACGAAGATCGCGGTGCCCTGCTCCGGCGACTGGCCCCGCGCCAACTGCACGACAGCGATGACCAGTTGAACGAGGCCGAGCAGGGAAACGGCGGCCATGCCGATGAAGTGCCAGTCCTTCGTCGGCTGGTCGCGGTACGCGGCGAAGCCGCACCAGACGGCCAGGGCGAGAGCGGTCACCCCGACCACCATCGTCAGTGCGTCGATCACCGGGACCTCCGTGCGGCGTGGCTGCGCGCCGGGGAGTAGAGGGGCATGGGGCGACTTTAATCGGCGTCCGGAGGGCGGCTGCGCCCGGCCCCGTGGCCGCCCGTACGCTGGTGAAACATGAAGATCTCCGCGCAAGCGCTCCTTTTCGACAACGACGGCACCCTCATCTCCTCCCTGGACTCCGTATACCGCTGCTGGACCCGGTGGGCGAAGGAGTACGGCATCACCGAGGAGGACTTCGCGGCGGTCGAGCTGCACGGCCGTCCGGCGGCGGAGATCGCTGCCGATCTGCTGCCGGCCGAGCGGGTGCCCGAGGCGCTGGCCCGGATCGAGCAGCTGGAGATCGAGGACGCCGCTGGCGGAGTGGTCCTGCTGCCCGGGACCCGCGCCCTGCTGGAGAGCGTGCCCGCGGACCGGTGGGCGGTCGTCACCTCCGCCACGGGCCGGCTGGCCGAGGCCCGGCTGGCCGAGGTCGGGGTGCGTGCCAAGCACCTGGTCTCGGCCGACGACATCACCCGCGGCAAGCCGGACCCGGAGCCCTTCCTGCTCGGCGCCCGGCGGCTCGGTGTGGACCCGGCCCACTGCGTGGTCTTCGAGGACGCTCCGGCCGGACTCCAGGCGGGCCGCGCCGCCGGGATGACGACCGTGGCGTTGACCACAACGCACCGGACGGAGGAGCTGGTCGCGGACGCCGTCGTCCCCGACCTGTCCGCGGTATCGGTGCAGGCCACGAACGGCGGGCTGGAGATCACCACCGCGGACTGAGCGCGGAAGGGCCACTGTCCACGGACCGGTCACCCATGTCCGCTATCCGGACTGGGTTGATCGGCCCGTACTCGTGTCTGGTTTACTTGCCGCCATGACCACGACGAGCAGCCGCACCCCTGCGACCGAGGCGATCACGACGCCCGGTGCTCGTTGCCTGTGTCGAATGTGTGACCGCTGAGGGCCCCCGCCTGAGCCTCGCGCCCCGAAGCGAGACCCTGCTTGTGCCGTGTCTTCGTCCACGACGGAACCGGCCGCCCCGCGTCACGGAACCCGGAGCCGGGCCCTGCCCGCCGCCTTCGGCGTCTCTCCTCTGCCGCACTCGCAAGAATGCCCCGTGCCCGGTGGGCGAGCCACCGGGCACACGACAGTGACGGAATTCCCTGTGATCACCACAACGGGCCTGACCAAGGTCTACCGCTCAGGAGACCGCGAAGTCACCGCCCTGGACGGCGTCGATCTGCACGTCCGTGAGGGCGAGGTGTACGGCGTCATCGGACAGAGCGGCGCCGGTAAATCCACCCTGATCCGCTGCCTCAACCTCCTGGAGCGTCCTACCTCCGGCACGGTCACCGTTGCCGGCCAGGACCTCACGGCGCTCGCCGGCAACCAGAAGCGCGCGAACGCCGCCCTGCGTGCCGCACGCAGCCATATCGGCATGGTGTTCCAGCACTTCAACCTGCTGTCGTCGCGCACCGTGCAGGACAACGTCGAACTGCCCCTGGAGATCCTGAAGGTGGACCGCCGCGAGCGGTCCCGCAAGGCCCTGGAGCTGCTGGACCTGGTCGGCCTCGCCGACAAGGCCAAGGCGTACCCCGCGCAGCTCTCCGGCGGCCAGAAGCAGCGGGTGGGCATCGCCCGCGCGCTGGCAGGCGACCCCAAGGTGCTGCTCTCCGACGAGGCAACCAGCGCCCTGGACCCCGAGACCACCCGCTCGATCCTCCAGCTGCTGCGCGACCTCAACCGCAAGCTCGGGCTGACCGTCGTGCTCATCACGCACGAGATGGACGTCGTCAAGACGATCTGCGACTCGGCCGCGCTGATGAGGAACGGACGCGTCGTCGAGCAGGGCACCGTCGCGGACCTTCTGGCGACGCCCGGCTCCGAACTCGCCCGGGAGCTGTTCCCGGTGGGCGGCGAGCCGTCCGCCGAGGACCGTACGGTCGTCGACGTCACCTTCCACGGCGCGGCCGCCACCCGCCCGGTGATCTCCGAGCTGTCGCGCACGTACAACGTCGACGTCTCGATCCTCGGTGCCGCCATGGACACCGTCGGCGGCAAGCAGGTGGGCCGGATGCGCATCGAGCTGCCCGGCCCCTTCGAGGAGAACGTCGTGCCCATCGGCTTCCTGCGCGAGCAGGGTCTCCAGGTCGATGTGGTGGACGCGGCCGAGGACGCCGACACGACCGAAGGCGCCGACTCCGACGAGGCCGCAGGCGCGGCCGCCGACAACGACCGTGCGATCCCGGCTCCCGCCGCCGCGCTGCTGAAGGAAGGTGCCAAGTGAGCTGGACCGACATGCAGCCGCTGCTGTACGACAACACTCTCGACACCCTCTTCATGGTGTGGTGGTCGACGTTCTGGGCCGTCCTCATCGGCATCCCGGTCGGTGTGCTGCTGCACCTGACCGATCGTGGGGCCGTCCTGCAGAACGTCGTGGTGAACAAGGTCGTCGGCGCGATCGTGAACATCGGACGGTCCTTCCCGTTCCTGATCCTGATCGTCGTGCTGATCCCCTTCACCCGGATCGTCGTCGGCGTCTCCATCGGCCCGACCGGTGCGGTGGTGCCCCTGGCCATCGCGGCCATCCCGTTCTTCGCCCGGCTGGTGGAGGCGGCGCTGCGCGAGGTCGACCACGGCCTCGTCGAGGCGGCGCAGGCCATGGGCGGCGGCACCTGGACCATCGTGTTCAAGGTGCTGCTCCCGCAGGCCCTGCCGGCGCTGGTGGCGGCCGTCACGACCACCGTCATCACGCTGATCGGCTACTCCGCGATCGCCGGCGCGGTCGGCGGTGGCGGCCTGGGCAACCTGGCCTACACCTACGGCTACCAGCAGTACGAGACCTCGCTGATGATCACCACTGTCGTGGAGCTGATCGTCCTCGTCACCGTCGTGCAGCTGCTCGGCGACCTCGTCGTCCGGCGGCTCGCCGGCCGGGGCACCCGCGGCTCCGCACGCGTCGGCCTGCGCCGGGCGCGGCGCGTCACCGAGGAGCCGGCCCTCGCCGCGGGGGAAACCGCCTGATCCGCGGGCCCTCCCGCACCACCCGTACCCACCGCATCACCCAAGAGCCCGGACCCTTTGCCGGGTGTACACCACGCGCGACCCCGCTCGCGCGAACCGGAAAGAGGCACTCTTCGTGCGCAACACCGTAAAGATCTCCGTGGCCGTGGCCGCCGCTTCCGCCGTCGCCCTCGGCGCGAGCGCCTGCAGCGCCCCCTCCGACACGACCGCCGGCGACAAGGGCGACAAGAACGCGCCCCTCGTCGTCGCCGCCAGCCCCACGCCGCACGGCGCCATCCTGGACTTCGTCAAGAACAAGCTGGCGGACAAGGCGGGGCTGAAGCTGGTCGTCAAGCCGTTCAACGACTACAAGATCCCCAACAAGGTCACCGACGACGGCCAGGTCGACGCCAACTTCTTCCAGCACAAGCCGTTCCTCGACACCTTCAACAAGGAGAACGGCACGCACATCGTGCCCGTCCAGAACGTGCTCATCGAGCCGCTCGGCGTCTACTCCAAGAAGCTCGACAAGCTCTCCGAGCTCAAGGCGGGCAGCACCGTCTCGGTCCCCAACGACCCCTCCAACGAGGGCCGTGCGCTCAAGCTGCTCGCCGACAACGGCGTGATCACCCTCAAGCCCGGCGTCGGCTCGGACGCCAAGCTGACGGACGTCAAGGACGACAAGGGCATCAAGATCACCGAGCTGGAGGCCGCCCAGACCGCGCCGCGCATCGACGACGTCGACGCCGCGATCATCAACGGCAACTTCGCCATCGGCGCCAAGCTCAAGCCCTCCACCGACGCGCTGGCCCTGGAGAAGGCGGAGGACAACCCCTACGCCAACTTCCTGGCCGTCAAGAAGGGCAACGAGGACGACCCGCGGATCAAGAAGCTCGCCAAGCTCCTGAACTCCCCCGAGGTCAAGAAGTTCCTCCAGGACAAGTACAAGGACGGCTCGGTCATCCCGGCCTTCGGCCCCGCCAAGAGCTGACCCCGCCTCGCGGGCGGCCCGTCGAAGGACGGTCTTCCGCTTCGCCGCACCGTGGGCCCCGGACGTGCAGTGCGCGTCCGGGGCCCTGCGCGTGGCACATCCGCAGGCAGATGCTGCATGCTGGTGCACTCAAGACGGTCAGGGCGGCCCGTGACTTCACGGCATGAACGGCCCGTGACGTTCCCGGAGCACCACGGTCAACGGCGTTGGAGCAGCGGCATGACATCCACCTTTCCGGACATCTCCATCAGCACGGACCGGTTGGTGCTGCGCCCCTTCGAGGAGGCCGACGTGCCCGCCCTCGCCGAGATGATGACCGACGAACTCGTCACCGCCTGGACGACCGTGCCGCACCCGTACACCGTCGACGACGCCCGCGCCTGGGTGACCCGCAAGGCCGCCGCGGTCCGCACCCAGGGCCGCGGCATCGCCCTGGCGGTCACCGAATTTCTCACCCAGCGGCTGGTCGGCACCATCCACGTCGACCGCACCGACTGGCGGGTGCGCAGCACCGAGATCGGCTACGTCACGGCCCCTTGGGCGCGCGGTGAGGGCTACGCCTGCGAATCGGTCCTCGCGGTCGCGCAGTGGCTCTTCCGGGACCTGGAGTTCGAGCGCGTCGAGCTGCGCACGGCCGCCGACAACACCGCCTCCCAGCAGGTCGCCCAGAAGATCGGCTGCATCAGCGAGGGCGTGCTGCGCAACGCCTGGATAGCCCGCAGCCGCACCGAGGACGGCGGCTGGACGGACATCCGTACGGATCTGATCGTGTGGAGCCTGCTGCCCGAGGACCTCGACGGCCTTCCCGCCCGGCTGGCCGACGCCAACGGTTTCACCTACCCCGGGTGGAATTGACCCCACGCCCTCGCTCGGGTCCGGACCTCGCGAGGTAGTCTCGGCCTGCCGCCCTTCGCCACCGGCGAGGACCGGCGCCCCACACACCACGGAACTCGTGTCCTCGCGCGCACCCACAAGCAGCCCCCAGGAGTCTGACGAGCATGGCCGACCGGGTCACGGTGATCGGATGGGACGGCTCTCCGCTGACCGACGCCGCCCGCTCCGCCCTCGGCGCCGCGACGCTGGTCGCCGGAGCCGCCCACCACCTCGCACTGCCCGAAGTCCCGCCGAAGGCCGAGCGGATCCGGCTCGGCAGCGTGACGCTCGCCGCCCGTCGCATCGCCCAGCACCGCGGCACCGCCGTCGTCCTCGCCGACGGCGACCCCGGCTTCTTCGGCGTCGTACGCACCCTCAGGGCCCCCGAACACGGCCTGGAAGTCGAAGTCGTCCCCGCCGTCTCCTCCGTCGCCGCCGCCTTCGCCCGCGCCGGAATGCCCTGGGACGACGCCCAGATCGTGGTGGCCAACAGCCGTGAGCTGCGCCGTGCGGTGAACGTCTGCCGCGCGTACAGCAAGGTTGCGGTGCTCACCTCGCCCGGTGCGGGGCCCGCCGAACTCGCGCTTCTGCTGGGCGGTGTGCACCGCACCTTCGTCATCTGCGAGGAACTGGGCACCGACCGCGAGCAGGTGACAGTCCTCACATCCGACAAGGCCGCCGACCACGTCTGGCGCGACCCCAACGTCGTCATCGTCGTCGGCGGGTCGCCCGCCGGCGCCGCCGCCCAGGGGACCGGCTGGATCGCCGCCCACGAGGTGGGGCACCCGACCGGCCCGCGCGGCTGGGGACTTCCGGCCGGTGCGTACGGCGGCGCCCTCGGCGAGGGCGAGTCGGTCCAGCTGAGGTCCGCTCAACTCGCCCGCCTGGGACCACGGGTGGGCGATCTGGTCTGGGACATCGGCGCCGGCAGCGGAGCGGCCGCCGTGGAGGCCGCGCGGTTCGGCGCCGCCGTCATCGCGGTGGACGCCGACCCGGAAGCCTGCGGGCGCACCGCCGCGGTCGCCCGCCGCTACGGCGTCCAACTCCAGGTCGTGCACGGCCGCGCGCCGCAGATCCTCGAAGACCTGCCGGAGCCCGACGTGGTGCGGGTCGGCGGTGGGGGAGCGGCGGTCGTCACCGCCTGCGCGGCGCGCCGCCCGGAGCGGATCGTCACCCACGCGGCGACCCGCGACGAGGCCGAGGCGATCGGCAAGGCGCTGGCGGACGGCGGCTACGAAGTCGAGTGCGCGCTGCTGCAGTCCGTGGACCTGGACACTTCCGTCTGGGTCGAACGCGAGCGCTCCGTCGTCTTTCTGCTCAGCGGCTATCGCGTTCCACACCCTTGACCTGTACGGCAACCCGCGGAGGGTAGGCTGGCGGATCGTTGCGCCGCCGTTCCGCGTTCGGCTTCGTACGCCAATATCCGGAAAAAGCCGTGGTTTTGGCCGAATATGAAGCTCTAGAGGGCGGACGTGCCGCGAGACGTGCTCGCTCGTTCTAGCTATGAGCGTCGGCGCGTCCCCGGTCGAGCGCGTCGCACGAGCGGTTGGAAGGAGCACTACCAATGGGCGAGGGGTACGCATGACCGACACCGGCCAGGTCCCGGGCGAGGGGCAGCCGGAGAACGCAGGCGGACATCCCGGGCAGCCGCAGCCGGCGGCCGCTTCCTCCCCTGCCGACGCCGGACCGATGGAGCAACCGGGCATGGTCACGCCGCCGGACGCCTACCCCTACCTCGACCCGGCCGACGGCGCCCCCGAGGACGACGATCTGCTGCTGATGCCGAGCGCCCAGGGCGCGTGGAGCGAGCAGCAGGCACAGCAGCCGCTGCCGCAGCCGAACGCACCGGAGCAGAGCGCGCCGTTCGAGGCCGACCCGTCTGCCGCGGGCTTCGCGCCGATGCCCGCCCCGGCCGGCGACCACGAGAGCGGCGGCCGGGATTCCGGTTCCGTCGACCTCGGTGCCGTGCGCATCCCGCAGCCGACCGCGCCCCAGCAGAGCCGTGCCCAGGCGCCCGCGCAGGCCACGCCTCCGCGCCGGCCGCTCCACATGGGTCCGCCCGTCCCGGACGCGACCGGCGGCGTGGTCCGTTCGCTCGCCGACCGCGGTCCTGCGGGCGCACCCGCGCAGCCGGCCGCCCGGCACGCCGGACCGCCGGCCACGGGCCCGGAGTACCTCGACGCCCCCGCGCAAACCGGTGGGCCCGCGGCGGGCGAGCAGCCCGCAGGCGCCGTGACGCAGGGCCTCACCGGTGACGCGCAGCCGTCCGCCGGGCAGTCCTTCCACGACGTGGCGTACGTCGAGCAGGCCTTCGCGGCACCGTCCTACGGCGAGCAGCCCTACGGCGGGCAGTCCTATGCCGAGCAGGCGTACGGCGCAGCGGGCCAGGGGCCGTTGCCCGGTCCGCAGCTCGGCGAGATCCCGTCGCAGGTGCCGGCCTGGAACGACGCCTCGGCACAGGCCGTGGCGACCCCGGTCGAGGAAACCGCGACCCCCGAGGCCCCCGTCGCGCAGGCCGCCGAGGCGCCCGCCGCCCCCGCGCCGCAGGACGCCCCGCCGCCCGCCGAGCAGCCCCAGCCGCTCCCGGCCGAGGGCGCGGCGGAGGAGCCCGTGGCAGAGGAGCCCTCGGCGGAAGAGGCCGCGGAGGACGCGACCGCCGATGCGGACAACGACGCCGTAGTCGCCGACGAGGCGCCGCTGGAGGCCCTCGCTCAGCCGCAGGACGCGGTGGCGGAAGCGCTTCCGGACGCCGCGGTCGCGGAAGCGGGCGGCCCGGCCGCACCGGAAGCGCCCGAGGCACCGGAAACCCCCGAAGCGCAGGAGGCGGCGGAACCGACGGTTCCTGAGTCCCCCGAAACGCAGGAAGCCTCGCAGGCACCCGAAGCTGCCCCGGCACCCGAAGCTCCGCAGGCCGCGGACGCCCCCGAGGCCGTGAGCCCGCCGGCCCCGGAGGCCGCCGACGCGCCGCAGCCCGAGGCGTCCGCGGAGGCGCCGCAGCAGCCCGTCGAGGAGAGCCCCACCGCTCCCGAGGACGAGGCGCCGCTGCCGACAGCCGAGACCCCGGCCACCGACGCGGACGGTGCCGACGAGGCGCAGCCCGCGGCCGACCCGGCCGAGCAGCCCGCCGAAGAGCCTCAGCCCGTGGCCGAGGCGCAGGCCGTCGAGGCCGTCCCGGCCGGCCCGCCCGCGGAGGCCGCCGAGGCCGCGCAGCTTCCCGCCGCGGAGGACCCCGGGGCGCCCGCTCCGGAGGCCGCCCAGGAAGCCGCGTCGATGCCCGCCGCAGCCCCCCAGGGCCCCGTCGCGATGCCCGCCTCTCAGGAGGGCGTCGGCGATGCCGTCATAGAGCAGCCCGAGGCGGAGCGCCCGGACGCCGGTGCACAGCCCGGTGACCCCGAGGACGCCGCAGGGCAGCAGAACTCGGCCGACGAGGCCCCCGCGGACACCGAGGAGCAGGCCGCAGCCCGGACCACCACGGGCGACGAGCAGCCCGGGCCGGCCGGCCCGGACGAGGCGGCGGCACCCGCCGGCGAGTCCGCGGACGCGGCACCCGCCGATGTGGCACCCGTGGATGTGGAAGCGGCCGCCGAAGTCCGGCCCGTGGCCGTGCACATCCCCGCCCAGGCGACGGGTGAACACCTCGCGGCCGAACCGGTTCGGGAACCGTCCGTCTCCTCGGCGGAGGCTCCGGCCGGCGAGCAGCCCGCCGACACCCCGGCCGACGACGCTTCGGCAGACGCGCCTCCCCAGGACCAGGACGGCGCCGAACTCGTCCAGCTCGGCGAGGGCTACGAGGACTCCCAGGACCAGGACCCTGCCGGAGGCGCCGAGCAGGACGACCTCGCGGCAGTGGCCGACGGCCGGCAGCCGCCCGCCGACCCCGACGACCCCGCCGCTCCTTCCGATGAGCCCGGTGCCCCCGGCACTCCCGTTCAGGTTCTGCTCCCCACCCAGCCCCAGCACCAGGACGGCCCGCTCGTGGACCACGGCACGGACCCCAGCGGTCTCCCGATCCCGGCTCCGGCCACCGGATATGACGACTCCGAGCGCGCCGCGGTGCACCGCGTGATGCGCGAGCGCCGCGACATCCGCAACGGCTTCCGCGGCGACCCCATCCCCAACGACGTCCTGCTGCGCGTCCTGGAAGCGGCGCACACCGCGCCGAGCGTCGGCCACTCCCAGCCCTGGGACTTCGTCGTCATCCGCTCGGACGAGACCCGCGAGAAGATGCACCAACTCGCCACGGCGCAGCGGGAGGCGTACGCCAAGTCGCTGCCCAAGGCGCGCGCCAAGCAGTTCCGCGAGCTGAAGATCGAGGCGATCCTCGAAACGCCGGTGAACATCGTCGTCACCGCCGACTCCACCCGGGGCGGCCGGCACACCCTCGGACGCCACACCCAGCCGCAGATGGCCCCGTACTCCTCCGCGCTCGCCGTGGAGAACCTCTGGCTCGCGGCTCGCGCCGAGGGCCTGGGCGTCGGCTGGGTGAGCTTCTTCGACGAGCGGGAGATGGTCCGCGAACTGGGCCTGCCCGAGCACCTCGAAGTCGTCGCCTACCTCTGCATCGGCTTCGTCGACGAGTTCCCGGACGAGCCGGAGCTGATGCAGGCCGGCTGGGCCAAGCGCCGGCCGCTGTCCTGGGTCGTCCACGAGGAGACGTACGGACGCCGGGCGCTGCCCGGCGAGGCCCCGCACGACCTGCTCCAGGAAACCCTGCAGGGCATCCGCCCGCTGGACGCCAAGGCGCTCGGCGAGGCATGGGAGCGGCAGAAGCGGATGACCAAGCCCGCCGGGGCGCTGGGCATGCTGGAGATCATCTCCGCGCAGCTGAGCGGGTTGTCCCGCAAGTGCCCGCCGCCGATCCCCGAGCCGGCCGCCGTCGCGATCTTCGCCGGCGACCACGGGGTGCACGCCCAGGGCGTGACGCCGTGGCCTCAGGAGGTCACCGGCCAGATGGTCGCCAACTTCCTCGGCGGCGGCGCGGTCTGCAACGCCTTCGCCAATCAGGTGGGCGCCGAGGTGTGCGTGGTGGACGTCGGCGTGGCGGGTGACCTTCCCGCCACCCCGGGGCTGCTGCCCCGCAAGGTCCGCCCCGGCACCGACGACTTCACCGTCGGCCCGGCGATGTCCCACGAGGACGTGCTGAAGGCGATCGAGGTCGGCATCGACACCGCCCGCGACCTCGTCGCGGCCGGTAACAAGGCGCTGCTGACGGGCGAGATGGGCATCGCCAACACCACCACCTCGGCCGCGCTGATCGCGGTCTACACCGGCGTCGACCCGGTCGAGGTCACCGGCCGGGGCACGGGCATCAACGACGAGACCCACGCCCGCAAGGTCGATGTGGTCCGCCGCGCCCTGGAACTCCACCAGCCCGATCCGGCCGACCCCATCGGCGTCCTCGCCGCGGTCGGCGGCTTGGAGCACGCCGCCCTCGTCGGTCTGATCCTCGGCGGCGCCTCGCTGCGCACCCCGGTCATCCTGGACGGCGTCAGCGCCGGCGCCGCGGCTCTGGTGGCCCGCGCCGTCGCCCCCGAGGCCCTGGCAGCCTGCATCGCCGGTCACCGCAGCGCTGAGCCCGGCCATGTCGCGGCCCTGACCAAGCTCGGCCTGCGCCCGCTGGTCGATCTCGACCTGCGCCTCGGTGAGGGCACCGGCGCGCTGCTGGCCCTCCCCGTGGTGCAGAGTGCCGCCCGCGCCATGCACGAGGTCGCCACCTTCGACTCCGCCGGTGTGACGGAGAAGAGCTGACCTGCGGCCCGCCCGCGCATGACCCCCGGCCCGCAGCCCCATAGGCTGTGGGCCGGGGCCATCACTCCTCACGTACCGCCCCGGGGCCGTACGACCCCCTCCAGCCGCTCCAGAGCCGCAGTGGCTGAGCCAGTCGCCGTACTCGCATCACCCGCACAAGGAGCCGTACCACCATGGCTGAGCACGTCGCCGAACACGCTGCCTACCCCGTCGGACTGCGGCTGTCCGGCCGTCGCGTGGTCGTCCTCGGCGCCGGCCAGGTCGCGCAGCGCCGGCTCCCCTCGCTCATCGCCGCCGGCGCCGACGTCCTGCTGATCTCGCCCTCCGCCACGCCCTCCGTCGAGGCGATGGCCGACACCGGGGAGATCCGCTGGGAGCGTCGCCGCTACGAGGCCGGTGACCTCGACGGGGCCTGGTACGCGCTGATCTCCACCGACGATCCCGCCGCCAACACGGCGGCGTCCCAGGAGGCCGAGGACCGCCGGGTGTGGTGCGTCCGCGCGGACGACGCGGAGGCCGCCACCGCCTGGACCCCGGCCACCGGCCACAGCGAGGGCGTCACCGTCGCGGTGCTCACCGGCCGCGACCCGCGCCGCTCCGCCGGCGTCCGCGACGCCATCGTCGAGGGGCTGCGCGAGGGCACCCTGGCCGCCCCGCACCACCGCAGCCGCGCCAAGGGCGTGGCCCTGGTGGGCGGCGGACCCGGCGACCCCGATCTGATCACCGTGCGCGGCCGCCGCCTGCTCGCCGAGGCGGACGTCGTCATCGCCGACCGGCTCGGCCCCCGCGATCTGCTGGCCGAACTCCCGCCGCATGTCGAGGTCATCGACGCCGCGAAGATCCCCTACGGCCGTTTCATGGCCCAGGAAGCGATCAACAACGCCCTGATCGAGCACGCCAAGGCGGGCAAGGCCGTGGTCCGCCTCAAGGGCGGCGACCCGTTCGTCTTCGGCCGCGGCATGGAGGAGGCCCAGGCACTGGCCGAGGCCGGTATCTCCTGCACGGTCGTCCCCGGCATCTCCAGCACCATCTCCGTCCCCGGCGCCGCGGGCATCCCCGTCACCCACCGCGGGGTGGCCCACGAGTTCACCGTCGTCAGCGGCCATGTCGCCCCCGACGACGAGCGCTCACTGGTCGACTGGCCCGCGCTCGCCAAGCTGCGCGGCACCCTCGTCGTCCTGATGGGCGTGGAGAACAGCGGTGCCATCGCCGCCAAGCTCATCGAGCACGGCCGCCCCGCCGACACCCCGGCCGCTGTCGTGCAGGAGGGCACCACCGCCGCGCAGCGCAGGGTCGATGCCACCCTCGCGACCCTCGGTGAGACCGTACGGGCCGAAGGCATCCGTCCCCCGGCGGTCATCGTCGTCGGGGACGTCGTCGGCGTCAGCGCACCGTCCCCCGAGTAGCCGCCCGTTCCCGCAAGCAGCCGATGCCGTACGCGGCATGGGAACCTCGACACCGACAAGGCACTATCTTCCCGTGGCAGAAATCATCACCGTCGATGACCCGGACGACCCGCGCCTGAGCGACTACACCGGCCTCACCGACGTCGAGCTGCGGCGTCGGCGCGAGCCCGCCGAGGGGCTCTTCATCGCCGAGGGCGAGAAGGTCATCCGCCGCGCGAAGCACGCCGGCTACCGGATGCGGTCCATGCTGCTCTCGGCCAAGTGGGTCGACGTCATGCGCGATGTCATCGACGAGGTCCCTGCACCGGTCTACGCCGTCAGCCCCGACCTCGCCGAGCGCGTGACGGGCTACCACGTCCACCGCGGCGCCCTGGCGTCCATGCAGCGCAAGACCCTGCCCGAGGCCACGGAACTTCTCGGCACGGCGCGCCGGATCGTGGTGATGGAGGCGGTCAACGACCACACCAACATCGGGGCGATCTTCCGCAGCGCCGCGGCCCTCGGCATGGACGCGGTGCTGCTCTCCCCGGACTGCGCGGATCCGCTCTACCGCCGCTCGGTGAAGGTCTCCATGGGCGCGGTGTTCTCCGTGCCGTACGCCCGCCTGGAGAGCTGGCCCCGGGACCTGGCGGTGGTACGGGAGGCGGGTTTCAAGCTGCTGGCGCTGACCCCGGCCGAGCAGGCGACCGCGATGGACGAGGCCGCCCCGCACACACTGGAGCGTGCTGCCCTGATGCTCGGCGCGGAGGGCGGCGGCCTGACCACCGGAGCCCTGCGTGCCGCCGACGAATGGGTCCGTATCCCGATGGCGCACGGCGTGGACTCGCTCAACGTCGGCGCGGCCGCCGCGGTCGCCTTCTACGCCGTCGCGACGGGCCGTCCGGAGTCCTGACCGGCCGGCGAGAAGCTCCGACCGGCCACAGGACCGCGCGAGCCCCCTGCGGTCAGCTTCCCGTCCGCCCGGCCACGGAGCGGCCGGTGTCCAAGCCGTCGCCCGGTGCGTGACCGGTCTCGGCGCGGGTGACCGGCCCCGGCCGGTCCCCGCCCATCCCGCGCGCCGGGCCCTGGCAGCCCTGCGCCGCCGCGATACCGAGCGCCACCAGCAGCGTCACCGTCACGAAGACGATGATGCGCTGCCGGAGCAGCTTGCGGTCGGGACCGGGCCGGCGCCCTCCCGACGTCGTACGCACCGAGGAGCGCGCCCCGCTGCGACCGGGCCGCGCCGCCGGAACGCGCCCCGAGCGCCGTCCGCCGGGCCGTGGCCGTGACCCGGCACCGGAGGCCGGTCCGGCGGGCCGGGGAGTGGCCTCCCGCGGCGACGGGGGCCGGCTCGCCTGCGGTCTCGGCGTGGAGGTGCCCGTCGCCCGCCGCTCGGTGCGCTGACGTGCGTACTCCTCGGCACGCTGCCCCGTCGGCCGGTCCGCCGTCCGGCGCTCCCCATGGCTCCAGCCGCTCGCCCCGCCGGCCGGCTCACCCTCCAGGGGGCCGCTCGACAGGCCGTGCGCCTCGCGGGCGGCGATCTCCTTCAGCCGTAGCGACAGTGACAGGGTGCTCGGGCGGTCCGCCGGGTCCTTGGCGAGACAGGAGGCGAGCAGTGGTGCCAGTGCGTCAGGCACCCCCGCCAGTTGGGCCTCCTCGTGCACCACGCGGTAGAGCATGACCTCGGAACTGCCCTGGCCGAAGGGCGAGTCGGCGGTGCAGGTGTAGGCGAGCGTGGCACCCAGCGCGAAGATGTCCGTCGCGGGCGTCACCGCGGCCCCGCGCACCTGTTCCGGCGCGAGGAAGCCCGGCGAGCCGACGGCGGTGCCGACGTGCGTCAGGGTGCTGGCGCCGGTGGCCCACGCGATACCGAAGTCGATGATCCGTGGCCCCTTGGGCGACAGCAGGATGTTGGACGGCTTGAGGTCGCGGTGCACCACGCCCGCGTCGTGGACGGCGAGCAGGCCCTCGGACAGCGCGGCGCCGATCGAGGCGACCTGCGCGGGGGACAGCGGCCCTTCCTCGTTGACCTTGTCGTGGAGGGACGGGCCGGGGACGTACTGGGTGGCGAACCAGGGCCGGTCCGCGTCGAGATCGGCCGCCACCAGCCGGGCGGTGCAGCCGCCGCGGATACGCCGGGCCGCCGAGACCTCGCGCGCGAACCGCGAGCGGAACTCCTGATCCTCCGCCAGGTCCGGGCGGATCACCTTCAGCGCGACCCGCTGTCCGCGCTTGTCCGATCCGAGATAGACCACGCCCATCCCGCCCGCGCCGAGCCGGCGGTGAAGCCGGAACGTCCCGACGACACGCGGGTCCTCGCGTCGGAGCCGCATCATCGCCATGTCCGTCCCCTACCTGCGGTGGGGAGGCCCCACTCCGCTGCCAACCGTCTGACGTGGCACAGCTTACGGATTGACGGCTCCCTGTGCTGATAGGCCGCGCATGCGTCGGGCACCGGATTGCCGTCGGCGAACGGGATTACGCACGGCGGGTCGCAAACCACCGCCGTACGCCCCCGATTCCGGCGCGAACGGTCAATGCTCCGCCCCGGCAAGGAGATTGACGTACCGAAAGGTAGGTTTCGCGGGCGCCAGGGAGCATGCCGACGCGCACCTGTGTCGCCGGCCGCGGCCGACGAGCACGCGCGGCGGTGGCGCCGGAACGGCGGCCTGGGGGAGAGGGCGAGTGAGGGACGTCACCCAAGCGAGCCCCGTCCGGACCGGACGGGGGCCGCGAGAGTGGCATACACACGCCGATTCCCTCTCTCCGCTGCAGCGTTCGGCCTCCGGACGGCCGGCGCCACGGGCTGCGGGGCCCGCTCCCCTCGGGGGTGCCCTCAGGGTCAGCGCCCCGGCTCTCCACCCAGGGGAGTACGCAGAACCCCCTCCCGTCATCCTCCTGGAGGCCCGTCAATGGGTACGACGGCATGACGACCCGAGCCCCACGGCTGCCTACTGTGGTGTTCAAGCGGCGGGCGACAGCACTCGTCCCCCGAGGTCAGACGCCCGCCGCCCCAGACACGACAGGAGCAGGACGATGGCGGACACCACAGGGCGGGCGGCCCTTCGAGCGCACGGGCGGCGAGTCGCCTCGGCGCTCGGCGGCCGACAGCCCTCCGGCACGCGCCATCCTCTCGTCGCGGTCGCCATGGTCATGCCGCTGGCGATCCTCCTGTCCGTGGTCTTCGGCGGCTGGGAAGCCGTCCTGACACAGGCGTCGTCCGTGGCCGGAATGCTGGGGCGCTGACAGGCGCCCCGGTCCCGGGAGAGCGGCCCGGGACGGGGACTTCCGGCAGCAACACCCCGTGGGGACGGGGGTAGGCGGACGGCACGACGGCCGGGCATCTGGGGAGATGCCCGGCCATCGAGCATCTCGCGGGGCCACCTGCCGGGCATGCGCGCCGGGACCGCGCGTACGATCCCAGGCCGGGCCGCCCACGGCCCGCACGGCTCGCAGCCCTCGGGGGACGGATGACCAGCACATTGCTCGACCGCTTGGCCGCCCTGTCGGCTGCCGCGGCGACGCACCCCGAGGCGCCGCAGGCAAGCGGACCGGCGCCGACCACGGCCACGTCCGTGCTCGCCGACCGCCCGGACGGCACGGTCGTCCGCACCGGCCACACGGTCGCCAAGGCCCACGCCCCCGACAGCGACACCACCGCCCTCGCCACCCGCCTCCGTATCGCCGCTCACCCCTCGCTGCACGGCATCCTGCTGCCGCCGCTCCCGGTCACCGCCCCCGACGGCTTCCTCACCCTCACCGAGGAGGGCCGGGCGCTGACCCGCTGGCCGTACGGCAGTCCGGTCCCGCCCGACGACCCCGACGCCGCGCCCTGGGAGGAAGCCGCCCGCCTGCTGGCACGTCTGCACGCCGTCGACCCGGCCCAACTGCCCGGCCCGGTGCCCCCGATGCGCGGCCCGGCCAAGGCCGCTCGCGCCCTGGCCCGCCTGCGCGACGCGCTCGCCCCGGTAGGAGGCGCCATCCCCGCGCCCCGGGCGCCCCGATCCGAGCCCGGGCCTCTCGCCGAGGCGGCCAGGTCCATCGAAGCCGCATGGGCCCTGCTGCCGCCCTGGGCGCGCGGCGCCGCTCCGGGGCCGCAGCCGGCCCTCCTGTGCCACGGCGATCTCCACCTCGGCCAGCTCGTACGCCACCCGGCGACCGGCGGCCGGTGGCTGCTCATAGACATCGACGACCTGGGCCTGGGCGACCCCGCCTGGGATCTGGCCCGCCCCGCCGCCTGGTTCGCCACCGGCCTGCTCGCCCCGGACATCTGGGCGCGCTTCCTGGCCGCCTACCGCACAGCCGGCGGCCGCGCCGTGCGTCCCGACGGCGACCCCTGGCCCGACCTGGAAATACCCGCCCGCACGCTGACCGTGCAGACCGCCGCCCTCGCCGTGGCCAAGGCCGCGGGGGAGTCCCGCCCCCTCGACGAGATCGAGACGGCGGTCGTGGACGCGTGCGCCCGCATGACCTCGCTGCCGCGGCAGTTGGCGCCCGCCGCGCGCAACGTAGGGTGAACACCTCGTCGC
The DNA here is from genome assembly GCF_043201875.1 of Streptomyces sp. NPDC048248. Lineage (NCBI taxonomy): Bacteria > Bacillati > Actinomycetota > Actinomycetes > Kitasatosporales > Streptomycetaceae > Streptomyces > Streptomyces sp. NPDC048248. The sequence goes on along the minus strand of NZ_JBICZL010000008.1, from coordinate 151,172 downwards.
CGGAAGGACTTTCCCGCGACGCCGCAGTGAGAAGCAATGAATGACAGGAGTTGAGCCGACGATGCAGTGCCCCAAGTGCCATGCACCGATGCACACGTACAACCGCAATGGCGTTCAGATCGAGCAGTGCGCAGGCTGTCGGGGGATCTTCCTGGACTACGGGGAGCTGGAGTCGCTGACCCGCCTGGAGTCGCAGTGGTCCCAGCAGGCCCCGCCCCCGCCGCCCGCCCCGCAGGCTTACCCGGCGGCTCCCGCCTGGGGCGCCCCGCATCAGGGTCACCACGGACACCACGGCCATCATGGTCACCGCAGCTTCGGACGGATGCTCTTCTCGTCCTGATCAACGACTGAGGGCCGGAGCGAATGCTCCGGCCCTCAGCTGCTGTGTGGACGATACTGGGATTGAACCAGTGACCTCTTCCGTGTCAGGGAAGCGCTCTCCCGCTGAGCTAATCGTCCTCGGGACCGCGGATCTCGATGATCTCCGCAGGTGCTGCGTGCGCGATACTGGGATTGAACCAGTGACCTCTTCCGTGTCAGGGAAGCGCTCTCCCGCTGAGCTAATCGCGCGGGACGGAAACCCGGTAATGCGTTGCCGGGGATCCAGTGGACGATACTGGGATTGAACCAGTGACCTCTTCCGTGTCAGGGAAGCGCTCTCCCGCTGAGCTAATCGTCCTTGGAGGTGGAGACGGGATTTGAACCCGTGTAGACGGCTTTGCAGGCCGTTGCCTCGCCTCTCGGCCACTCCACCAGGAGTGAGGGGGTTCGGGAAAAGATCCCCCACATCGAGCGGACGACGAGACTCGAACTCGCGACATCCACCTTGGCAAGGTGGTGCTCTACCAACTGAGCTACGTCCGCAGGTGTGTCTCCCAGACTACGTCCGGGAGCTACTCGGCCTCCGGTGCGCTTGCGCGTCCCGGCGACGTGTTGAACTCTAGCGGATTCCGGGGCCAGTACAAAAACGCGTTTGTGCAGCGTGCTGCGCTGCTCGCTCGGCCGAGGCGGCGATCGGGCCACCGCCATAGACTCACTGACGTGCACGACTTCCCTCCCATGGCGCGCTTCGGGGGTCTCATAGCCACCGACCTGCGCGATGTCACCAGCGATCCCGCGGCCCTGGACTCCACCGGCTGGTGGGCGGTGATCGCGGACTTCGAGGGTGCGGTGGTCTGCGCGCGCTTCGCGGACGTCCGGCCCGCCACCGCCGCGCACGCGCCCGCACCGGGCCGCTGGAGCGGACCGCAGCCGGCCGCCTGGCGCAGCTCCCTGGACCGGGACGCCTATACCGCCAGCGTACGGCGCATCCGTGAACACATCGCGGCCGGCGAGGTCTATCAGGTGAACCTCTGCCGCGTCCTGACCGCGCCGCTGCCCGATCCCGCCCGCGCCGACGTGGACGCGCTCTCCGCGGTGCTCGCCCTCGGCAACCCCGCGCCGTACGCCGGCACGGTCCGGTTGCCCGCCCATGGCGTCGAGGTGGCCACCGCCTCGCCCGAGCTGTATCTGCGCCGGGCAGGGCGCACCGTCGAGTCCGGACCGATCAAGGGCACCGGGCGGATCGCCGAGGACCTCTCCGAGAAGGACCGGGCGGAGAACGTGATGATCGTGGACCTGGTCCGCAACGATCTCGGCCGGGTCTGCGCGAGCGGCACGGTGACCGTCCCGGCACTCTGCGCGGTCGAGGAACACCCCGGCCTCGTCCACCTCGTGTCCACCGTGCGCGGCGAGCTGGCCGAGACGCACGAGAAGACGGCCTGGGCGGACCTGCTCGGCGCCACCTTCCCGCCCGGGTCGGTCACCGGCGCCCCCAAGTCCAGCGCCCTGCGCATCATCGACGAACTGGAGACCGCGCCCCGCGGTCCGTACTGCGGCGGTATCGGCTGGGTCGACGCCGACCGCCGCACCGGCGAGCTGGCCGTCGGGATCCGGACGTTCTGGATCGACCGCGCCGCGCCCGCGGGTCCGGTGCTCCGCTTCGGCGCGGGGGCGGGCATCATCTGGGACTCCGATCCCGACCGCGAGTGGGCCGAGACCGAGTTGAAGGCGAGCAGGTTGCTGGCGGTAGCGTCGGGCCTGCACGCCGCGAGTGGAGGAGAGCGACGATGAAGATCTGGCTCGACGGGGGACTACGGGACGCCGACGGCGCCCGCGTCTCGGTCTTCGACCACGGCCTGACGGTCGGCGACGGAGTCTTCGAGACCCTCAAGGCCGAGGAGGGGCGTGCCTTCGCCCTCACCCGCCATCTGGAACGGCTGACGACCTCCGCCAGGGGGCTCGGACTGCCCGACCCCGACCTCGACGAGGTGCGGCGAGGCTGTGCGGCCGTCCTGGAAGCCAACCCGATGGCGCTGGGACGGCTGCGGATCACCTACACCGGCGGCGTCTCGCCGCTCGGCTCGGACCGCGGCGATCTGGGCGCGACGCTGGTGATCGCGCTGTCCGGCACCCATCGGCGGCCCGACACCACGGCGGCCGTCACGGTGCCCTGGACGCGTAACGAACGCGGCGCGCTCGCAGGGCTGAAGTCGACGTCCTACGGCGAGAACGTCGTCGCGCTCGCCCGTGCCCGCGAACAGGACGCTTCCGAGGCGCTGTTCGCCAACACCGTCGGCGCGCTCTGCGAAGGCACCGGCTCCAACGTCTTCGTCGTCCTCGACGGCGAACTGCACACACCGCCGCTGGCCTCCGGCTGCCTGGCGGGCATCACCCGGGCCCTGACGGTCTCCTGGGCGGGCGCCAAGGAGACCGATCTGCCCCTGGACGTACTGGAGCGGGCCGAGGAGATCTTCCTGACCTCCACGCTGCGCGACGTCCAGGCGGTCACCCGGATCGACGGGCGCCAACTGGCAGACGCACCCGGCCCGGTGACGGCCGAGGCCATGCGGATCTTCGAGGAGCACGCGGCGGCGGATTTCGATCCGCGGTGAGGACGTGCCCGGCGGCCGGGCGGCGGGTAGAAAGACTGCGTGACCACAACGCTGCGGCCCGCGGGACCGGAAGAACGACGTGACGACGGGGGCCGGGCCCGTGTCTACGACGTCTGCGTCAACAGCCGCCGGGCGGGCGGTATCCGGCTGGGCACGGACCCTCGGTTCGGCCCCACGGCCGGCCGGATCGAGGCCCTCCGGATCGAAGCCCCCGACCGGCGGCGCGGCCGTGCCACGGTGGCCGCGCTCGCCGCGGAGGAGGTGCTGCGCGGCTGGGGCTGCCGGCAGATCGAACTGACCGTCCCGGCGGAGACCGAGGCCGCGGTGCGGCTCGCCATCGCTCTCGGATACACCGAACGCAGCCGCACCCTGGCCAAGCCCCTCATCGAGCCGCCCCCGCTCCCCGAGGGCAGCGTCGCCCGGCCGCTGAGCGAGGAGGAGTACCCGGCCTGGCGGGACGCCGCGCTCGCGCTGCACGTCCGTACGCAGATCGGCCAGGGCATGTCCCCCGAGCGTGCCGAGGAGACGTCTGCGGCCGGGCACCGTGCGCTGCTGCCGGAGGGCGTGGGGACGCCCGACCAGGCGCTGCGCGTCCTCACTCACGACGACGTGCGGGTCGGCACCCTCTGGGTCGCGCTGCGGATGGCGGAGCAGCCCGGCGGCTACGTCGTCGATGTGCAGGTCGCGGCGGCCCACCGGGGCCGGGGCCACGGGCGCACCCTGATGCTGGTCGCCGAGCGCGAGAGCCTCTCCGCCGGCCGCACGTCCCTGGGTCTCAACGTCTACGCCGACAACACCCCGGCACGGAGCCTCTACGACTCCCTGGGCTACCGGCCCACCGCCTACCTGCTGTGGAAGCCGTTGCTGTGAGCGGCAGGCCGGCCCGGAGGGCGCCCGGTGTCAGCCCTGCCCCGCCAGGAGGCGGTCGGCGATCTCCTCGATCCGGGCGCGCAGCCCCTCCTGGCTCTTGCCGCCGTCCAGCCGCTCACCGTCGATCACATACGTCGGGGTGCCGCTCACCCCGATCGCCTTGCCCTCGGCCTGGTCCGCGTCGACGATCAGCAGATGCCGGCCGTCGATCAGCGCGGTGTCCATCTCCTCCGCGTCGAGGCCCAGCTCCGCGGCCACCTCCAGCAGCAGCTTCTCGCCGCGGCTGCCGAGCTCGCCGGCGCGGGCCAGCACCGCCTCGATGAACGGCCACCCCTGGCCCTGCTCGATGGCCTCCTCGGCGGCCTGGGCGGCGACGTAGGCGTGCTTGTGCTTCTCCAGCGGGAAGTGCCGCAGCCGGATCTCCAGGCGGTCGTCGTAGCGCTCGCGTACCGCCCGCAGGTCCTCCAGGGCGGCATGGCAGTCCGGGCACTGCAGCTCGCACCACACATCCAGGACGGGGCGGGCGGGGCGGGAGGTGGTGGCATCGTTCATGAGGCCAGTCTTCCAGCCCGCGGACCGCCGTCCGCAGCGGGACGGAAACCGGACCGGGGGAGGAGCGAACCCGGAAATGTCCCTGAGGACGGCACGGAACATGGTCGCCCGAGCACCGGAGAGGGCAGGATGGAAGGCAGGAGCGGATTGCCGCTCGCACATCCATCGGCAGGAGGACCGGATGCTGACCTCGACCGTGTGTGCCGCGGTGTCGGCGGCGGGCCTGGGCATCGCCGCGCTGACCGCGTACCGCAAGCGGTTCCTGACCGCGACCCGCATCGCCGCCTTCTCCCTCATCCCCATCGGCCTGGTGATGACCGGCGTCATCGACTGGGTCACCGACCTCGTCTTCAAGCCGACGGTCTGGGCGGGCTTCGGCATCCTCGCGATCTCGGCCGTGCTGTTCCTGCTGGCCAGGGCAGTGGAGCGCCGCAGGGGCGGCGTGGGAAGCCGCAAGGAGCGCAAGGCGGCGAAGTCGTCCCGGGCCGAAGCCGTGGCGCCGGCCGCCTCGGCTCCCTCCCTGAGCGCCGGCCGCGGTGCCGCTCAGCCGGCCGCGAAGCCGCGGGAGCGAGGCAAGGAGGCTGCACCCAAGGATGACTTCTCGGACATCGAAGCGATCCTGAAAAAGCACGGGATCTGATGAACTACCGCTGCTGAGGGGCTCATTGGGCGTCTCGGGACGATCAACTGCGCCATGATGCGCGCGAGATGAACGATGAGTGCGCCCTGGCCCGGGACGACGCCCCGGCCCCCGAACCGCGCGGCTGTCTTTTCGCGCTGTCCCAGCCGCCGCTGATGCTCTTCCTCGGCGTTATCGGCTTTCTGCTCCTTCTCGGCGCCGTACACGACCTGTACGTCCTGTGAGGCCGCCTGCCCGTTGCCGGGCGGGCGGTACGCCGCTCAGCCCGCGGCCTCCCGCCGCCGGGCCCGGTAGGCGGCGACGTGCAGCCGGTTGCCGCAGGTGCGGCTGTCGCAGTAGCGCCGGGACCGATTGCGCGAGAGGTCGACGAAGGCGTGCCGGCAGTCCGGCGCCTCGCAGTGCCGCAGCCGCTCGCGCTCGCCGGCGACCACGAGGAACGCCAGCGCCATCCCGCCGTCCGCTGCCAGGTGGTCGGAGACCGAGGCGCCCGGCGCGAAGTAGTGGACATGCCAGTCGTAGTTGTCGTGGTCGGTCAGCCGCGGTGTGGTGCCGGCCGAGGCGACCAGGAAGTTCAGCAGCTCGGCCGCGGTGTGGTCGTCGTCGGCCGCGAAGACCTGGGCGAAGCGTGCGCGGACGTCCCGCACGGCCGCCAGATCGTCCTCGCCGAGGGCGCCCACGTCGCTGACGTCGTTGCGCTGCACGAACTCCTGGAGGGCGGCGAGGTCGGTGAGGCTGTCCGGCGCCCCGGGTGCTTCGCCCTCCGGGGCGGTGTTGAGCAGATCGACGACCGCGTCGAGCGCGCACCGGGTGTCATGGGTGATCATCACGGTTCGCTCCCTGGCCGGATGGGGCCCGACGCGTGCCGACCCCGGTGTTCGTTGCCGAATGGTCGCCGACTCTAGCGCTTCGAACAAGCCTCGGCGCCGCCTCCGCGGTGGGTCCGCGGCGACGGCGCCGAAGTGTGCCGTATGAACTTGTCGGTCCTGCGCCGTCGCCCCGAGTCGGACGGTCGCAAGTCGTGAGCGGTTGGGTGCGGTGGATGGCTGTGGTGCGTCTCAGCTCTCCGCGAGGATGTGGGAGAGCTCCGTGTCGAGATCGAAGTGCCGGTGTTCCGTACCGGGTGGCACGGCGGCGTCGGTCCTCTTGAGGAACGATTCGAGGGCCCGTGCGGGGGCCTCGAGAAGGGCTTCGCCCTCCGGGGAGCTCAGGGCGATGCAGACCACGCCCTGTCCGTGGCTCCGGGACGGCCAGACGCGGACGTCTCCGGTGCCGGTGGGCCGGTGCAGGCCCTCGGCGAGGAGGTCGCGGGCGAAAACCCACTCGACGGTCTCCTCGGCTCCGGTGTGGAAGGTGGCGTGCACGGCGTAGGGATCGGCCGTGTCATACCGCAGGCCCGCGGGTACAGGCAGTGAGGACTCGCTCGACACAACGAGGCGCAGGTGCAGCTCGCAGCTGACCGTGGTGTTCATAAGCGCCAGGGCCTTTCGCTCAGTGTGCGCTCGGGGATTCGCACGTCGGCGAAATCGACATGCCACCTACGGTGCCGTTGTAAACCCCTCTGACGGTTTTGGGTGGCTTCAGGTACCTCTTACGGCGGATTGCGGGATCGTCCTCGGCGGTAATTCCGGTGGACGGATCTCGTCCGGTAAGTTGGCCTTATGAATACGCAGAGTAACGGGGGGCCGGAAGCCGACGAGGAGGGTGCCGCGACGACTGAGCGCCCGCTCGGATCGAGGGCGCCGCGCTTCATCAAAAGCTCCCGGCCGCTGCACCTGAGCTGGCAGGTCGGAGTCTTCGTGGTCGGCCTCGCGGTGGTGGTGGCCGGAGTGATCATGCTGCCGCTGCCGGGACCCGGCTGGCTGGTGATCTTCGGCGGTATGGCGATCTGGGCGACGGAATTCGTCTGGGCCCAGTTGGTGCTGCGCTGGACGAAGGTGAAGGTCACCGAGGCGGCCCAGAAAGCGCTCGACCCGAAGGTGCGGCGACGCAACATCATTCTGACCACCATCGGTCTGGTGATCATCGCGGTGGCGCTCGCGGTGTATGTGTGGAAGTTCGGTTTCGCGATGCCGTGGAACGTCTCCGAGTGATCCACAAATGGTCGGGAGCCCCCGCCCACGTGGGGTAATGTTGGCGGTGCGCCGGGCGATTAGCTCAGTGGGAGAGCGCTTCGTTCACACCGAAGAGGTCACTGGTTCGAACCCAGTATCGCCCACCCCGGACGACGGCCCGGAGACATCAAGTCTCCGGGCCGTCGTGGTTGTTGAGCGCGTGTTCACCGCCGTCGCGCACACTGGGATCATGTCCACCTGGTCAGGCCGCCTGCATCGCCACACGTTCCGCAGCGTATGGCTGCTCGACGCACCGCCCGGCGTCGTCTACGCCGTGCTCGAACGCGTCGAGGCGTATCCCCGGTGGTGGCCGCAGGTGCGCGAGGTGACCTCGATCGACGAGCGCAGCGCGGAGACCCGTATCCGGTCACTGCTGCCGTACGACCTGACGATCGTGGCCGCCGAGAAGGTACGGGACCCCGGGACGGGCGTGCTGGAGATCGTGATGAGCGGGGACCTGGCGGGCTGGGCGCGCTGGACGATACGCCCCGGCAAGGGCGGGACGCGGGTGGTCTACGAGCAGGAGGTCGAGGTCTGCAAGCCGCTCCTGCGGAGGCTCGCGCCCCTGGGGCGGCCGCTGTTCCGCCTCAATCACGCCTGGATGATGCGGGCCGGACGGCGTGGCCTGGCGAGGTGGCTGGCCCGTGGGTGAGGGCGGCCGGGAGGCCCGGCGGGTCCGCCCGGAAGGGTGCGGCACACAAATTTGATGAAAGGCCGTCGCGACCTGTATTGTTCAGGTCGTTCGCGGGGAAAGCCCGCCGACACCCGGGCGATTAGCTCAGTGGGAGAGCGCTTCGTTCACACCGAAGAGGTCACTGGTTCGAACCCAGTATCGCCCACCGGGATCAAGAACCGGGCCGCCAAATGGCGGCCCGGTTCTTTTTGTTGAGATCTGGCGGAGAGCAGCCGGAGACAGTCGGAGAACTGCCGGAGATCCGACTTTTCCGCGGGCACGGTGGAAACCGTGGCCGGTGAATGCCGGAAATTCTGAGGCGCTATCAGGCGGCGGCGGGGAGTTCGGGACGCAGCGGCCAATGGGGGTCGACGGCCTCGGGGGTGCCGCTGCGGTCGAACCACGCCTGCAGCCCGCGGGCCTGCGCGGCGTACCAGACCGCTTGCCGGGTGTGCAGCTCGCGCGGCTGCAGCCCCTCCAGGCGGTCGGCGAAGCGGTGCCCCAGCGCCCGGACGACGCGCAGCGCGGCGAGGGCGTCGGCCGCCGCCTCATGGGCGCCGGTCAGCTCGACCTCGTAGTGCGCGCACAGGTCGGTCAGGGTGCGGCGGCCCTTGCGGTAGCGGTCGAGGTGCTTGTCGAGGACCCGCGGGTCCAGGACGCAGAGCGACCGGCCGCCGAGGTAGGCGTCGAACGGGGTGGCGCGGTGCCGTTTCAACTCGCGGTCCAGCAGGGTGAGATCGAACGGGGCGTTCATCACGACGAGCGGCCGGCCCGCCACGGACTGGGCGACCAGGGCCCGGGCGATCTCCTCCAGCGCCGGTGCCGGCCACCGGCCGTTCAGCGCGAGATGGTCACCCGTCAGGCCGTGTATCGCCGTCGCGGCCTCGGGTATCTCCACGCCCGGATTGATCAGCCAGCGGGTGATCCGCGGCGCGGAGCGGGGGGTCTCCTGGACCACCAGGGCCGCGGAGACGACCCGGTCCCGCTCGACGTCGATCCCCGTCGTCTCGGTGTCGAAGGAAGCAAGTGGACCGTCATACCAGCACGGCATCATCCCAACTCCTCGGGCTCGTGCGGCGGGTGACGGTGTACGTCACCCGAGCTGGTGATACCCGAGTGGCCGGGTGGTCGAACCGCCTTTGTTTGCGGAGCACTTGACGCGGAGAAAACCACAGGGACGGGCCGACGCGTTCCGCGCGGTCCGACGGCGGCGCTCTCGGGTGCCACCGGGCGCAGCCGAGAGCACGCTGGATCTCCTTTCCCGCGCGGGCGGCTGTCTCCCCGTCATCCACAGGTTTCGATCGGCACAGCCCGGAAGGCATGGAGCGATGACGCTCGCGCAGCCCGAACCGGGCGGGCTGCTGCCTCAGCGGATCACCCCGCGGCGCGGCGGACTCGCCACCACGGCCTGCATGGAGACCCTCCAGGTGGGCTATCTGCACGCGATCGCCGCCGCCTCCGGGTGCTCGCTGTCGCAGCCCTTCCCGGACAACGGAATCGACTGGCACGTCAGTCACGGCGGGGCCGGCCACACCATCGACGACGAGGTCACCATCAAGGTGCAGCTCAAGTGCACCTACCAGACCGCACCGCGCCCGCCGGGGCCCACCTTCGCCTTCACGCTCGACAACGATCACTTGGTGAAGCTGGCCCGTACGCCCGTGGCGGTCCACAAGATCCTGGTGGTGATGCTGGTGCCGCGGACGCAGGAGGACTGGCTTCGGGCCGGTCACGACCACCTCGAACTGCGGCACTGCTGCTACTGGACCAACCTGGCCGGCCACCCGGTGACCGGCCGGCGCAGGACCACCGTGCGGATCCCGACCACGCCGGTCTTCGACGACCGTGCGCTCTGCGACATCATGACGCGCGTCGGGGCGGGAGGGAGACCCTGATGTACCGGCCGACCGATGAATACGACGCGAGGCTGCTGGACCCCGCGCAGCTCGACCCCGCCGTGCTCAGCGCGCTGCTCGCCCGGCACGGCTGGCGCCGCAGGGGCGGAACCGCCGGACACTACGCCCGGTGGACGCCGCCGGGCGGAGGGGGCGGCACCAGCCTGCTGGTGCCCCACGATCGCCGCTTCCCCGACAGCGCGGAGCTGCTGGCCGAGGCGCTGGCCGCCCTCGCGCGGAGCGCGGTGCCCTCCGCCGAGGAGGTGCTGGTGGGGCTGGCCGTACCCAGCGACGAGGTGCGCTGGGAGCGAGGGATCCCGGAGGACGGCGCCGGGGCCGCGGCCTGGCTTGCCCAGGAGCAGCTGCGCGGTGCCGCGCGCTCGACGCTGATCGCCGGAGCTCTCGGCACCTGCTCGCGCGCCGGCTTCTACGGGGCACGGCACAAACGGCAGGCCGAGAAGTTCATGGCCGCGGTGCTGGTCGGACCGGCGTCGGCCGGGCGCCGGATGACCGCGTTCGTCCCCGTCCGGGCCGGGCGTACGGCCGTCGCCGGATTGCAGCGGGCGCTGCACGCGGCGCGGGACGCGACCGACTACCAGCGGGCCACCGGCGGCATGGAGGCCTTCGACGCGGCGGTGGAGCTGGGCGTCTGCTACGAGCTGGTCCAGGCGTTGATCGCGCTGGTACGGGACGCCGAGGGGGTGCGGATCACGGTGGAGTGGTCGCCGGCGGCCGGCGCCCCGGCCGGCAGCGCGGCCCGCCCCGAGCCGGTGGAGTTCTCCCCGGGGGACCTGCCGGCGCTCCAGCAGGCCGCAAGGCGCTATGTGCGCGGTGAGCCGTCGCTGCCGGTGCGCTTGACCGGTGCGGTCGTACGGCTGCGCCGGGAGCGGCCGGGCGGGCCGGGTACGGTGCGGTTGCGGGTCCTCGCCGGGGCGGATGTGGTGCAGGTGCGGGTCGCCCTGGGTGAGGAGGACTACCGGATCGCCGCGCACGCCCATCTGGTGGGGCTGCCGGTCCGGGTGACCGGGCGGCTGGAGAGCCGGGGCGGATTCCGGCGCCTCACCGGCGGCCGCGAGGTCACGCCCGTACAGGTCGACGACACCGAGCGGGACCGGCTGATGAAGTCGCTCCAGGAGAATCTGGACTTCTTCGAGGAGGCGTGCGGCGGGCCGCTGTCAGACGACTGAGCGGCGCCCGGGGCAAACCGTTTCGCGGTGGGGTCGGGTGGCTCGGTACGATTCGGCTGCGCAGCAATCGCTGACGTGCAAGAGACATGAGTTTGGAGAGACCGGTGTCAGACGTCCGTGTGACCGTCCAACGCGATTCCGAGCGGGAAGAACGCGTGGTGACCACGGGGACTACGGCCGCCGAGCTCTTCCAGGGCGAGCGCAGTGTCGTCGCCGCTCGGGTGGCCGGGGAGCTGAAGGACCTGGCCTACGAGGTCACCGATGGCGAGGTGGTCGAGCCCGTCGAGATCACCTCCGAGGACGGCCTGAACATCCTGCGGCACTCCACCGCGCACGTGATGGCCCAGGCCGTGCAGGAGCTGTTCCCGGAGGCGAAGCTCGGCATCGGGCCGCCCATCAAGGACGGTTTCTACTACGACTTCGACGTCGAGAAGCCCTTCCACCCGGACGACCTCAAGCGCATCGAGAAGAAGATGCAGGAGATCCAGAAGCGCGGGCAGAAGTTCGCGCGCCGGGTCACCACCGACGAGGACGCCCGCGAGGAGCTCGCCGGCGAGCCGTACAAGCTGGAGCTCATCGGCCTCAAGGGCTCCGCCGCCGAGGCCGCCGAGGGCGCGTCGGCCGAGGTCGGCGCCGGCGAGCTGACCATCTACGACAACCTCGACGCCAAGACCGGCGAGCTGTGCTGGAAGGACCTCTGCCGCGGTCCGCACCTGCCCACCACCCGGAACATCCCGGCCTTCAAGCTCATGCGCTCGGCCGCGGCCTACTGGCGGGGCAGCGAGAAGAACAAGCAGCTCCAGCGCATCTACGGCACCGCCTGGCCGACGAAGGACGAGCTGAAGGCGTACGTCGAGTTCCTGGCCGAGGCCGAGAAGCGCGACCACCGCAAGCTCGGATCCGAGCTGGACCTGTTCTCCATCCCGGAGGAGCTGGGCTCCGGTCTCGCGGTCTTCCATCCCAAGGGCGGCATCGTCCGCCGTGAGATGGAGAGCTACTCGCGCCGGCGCCACGAGGACGCGGACTACGAGTTCGTCAACACCCCGCACATCTCGAAGGAAGAGCTCTTCGTCACCTCGGGGCATCTGCCGAACTACGGGGAGGCGATGTTCCCGCCGCTGGAGTTCGACGGGCAGAACTACCGCCTCAAGGCGATGAACTGCCCCATGCACAACCTCATCTTCAAGGCGCGCGGCCGCTCCTACCGCGAACTGCCGCTGCGGCTCTTCGAGTTCGGCACGGTCTACCGCTACGAGAAGTCCGGTGTCGTGCACGGTCTGACCCGTGCCCGTGGCTTCACCCAGGACGACTCGCACATCTACTGCACCAAGGAGCAGATGGCGAGCGAGCTGGACTCCCTGCTCACCTTCGTCCTTGACCTGCTGCGCGACTACGGCCTGACCGACTTCGAGCTGGAGCTGTCCACCCGCGACGACTCCCCGAAGTTCATCGGTGAGGACGCCGAGTGGGAGGAGGCCACCGACGCGCTGCGTCAGGCGGCCGAGAAGCAGGGCCTCCCGCTCGTCCCCGACCCGGGCGGCGCCGCCTACTACGGCCCGAAGATCTCGGTGCAGGCCAAGGACGCGATCGGCCGCTCCTGGCAGATGTCGACGATCCAGGTGGACTTCCAGCAGCCGAAGCGGTTCGGCCTGGAGTACACCGCGGCGGACGGCACCAAGCAGCAGCCCGTCATGATCCACCGCGCGCTGTTCGGCTCCATCGAGCGGTTCTTCGCGGTGCTGCTCGAACACTACGCGGGCGCCTTCCCGGCGTGGCTCGCACCGGTCCAGGCGGTCGGGATCCCGATCGGCGACGCGCATGTGTCCTACCTCCAGGACTTCGCCGCCGCGGCGAAGGCCAAGGGGCTGCGCGTCGAGGTCGACGCCTCCTCGGACCGGATGCAGAAGAAGATCAGGAACGCGCAGAAGAGCAAGGTGCCGTTCATGGTCATCGCGGGTGACGAGGACCTCGCCAACAACGCGGTCTCCTTCCGCTACCGCGACGGCTCGCAGAAGAACGGCATTCCGCGCGACGAGGCGATCGCCGAGCTCCTGGACGTCGTGGAGCGCCGCGCCCAGGTCTGATGGTGGTTCCACCCGGTACCGGGCCCCGGCGAGCGCACCCCGCTCGCCGGGGCCCGGTCAGCTTTCGCCCTCCTGCCGGAAGCGCCGCATCAGCCAGGAGGAGAACGAGCCCACCACCGCCCCGACCAGGGCGACCCCCACGCACATCAGCCCTGCGGCGGTCAGTCGTCCCCGCAGGGTGACGGGCGTGGAGTCGCCGTAGCCGGTGGTCGTCAGCGCGGAGCAGGCCCACCACACGGAGTCGCCGAAGGTCCTGATGTTCGCCCCGGGGGCATAGCGCTCGTCGTGCAGTACGGCCAGGCTGGCGGCGAAGCCCAGCAGCAGCGCGGAGAGCCCGGAGTACGTCATCACCCGGGCCTCCAGCGCGAGCCGCGGCTGCTGCCTGCGCCGCTGGAGACGCTCGTGCAGGTCGACCATGCGCAGCGGGCGCAGCAGCGGCAGCACGGTCACGATCAGGTCCAGCCAGCGGGTGCGCACGAAGCGCCGCCGGTTGTCGGTGAAGGCCAGCCGCGCGAGATATTCGGCGACGAAGACGCCCCAGCTGACGACCGTGACGGTCTCCCACAGGGCGTGCCAGCCGGGGGAGAGGTGGGGCATCAGGACGCGGACCGCGTAGGAGGTGAGGAAGAGGAGCGAGGCGAGGAGAAGGTAGGGCTCGGCGCGCTGTTCCCACCTCCGCAGCCGCTCTTCGTTGTCCACCCGCCCAGCATCGTGGAGCCGACCGCGGGGCCCGCCCCAACGACACGCCTCGAACAGGCGAAGTCATATGCTTGCCCGTATGACAAGCGAGCCGGAGCAGCAGATCGGAGTCGGGACACAGGACGCCTTCCAGCGCCTGTGGACGCCCCACCGGATGGCCTACATCCAGGGGGAGAACAAGCCGACCGGTCCGGGGGCCGATGACGGCTGTCCGTTCTGTTCGATTCCCGCGAAGTCGGACGAGGACGGCCTCGTGGTCGCGCGCGGCGAGCAGGTCTACGCGGTGCTGAATCTGTACCCGTACAACGGCGGCCACCTCATGGTCGTGCCCTTCCGGCACGTCGCCGACTACACCGAGCTGACCGGCCCGGAGACAGCGGAGCTCGCCGAGCTGACGAAGCAGGCGATGTCCGCGCTGCGTACGGCCTCCGGGGCGCACGGCTTCAACATCGGGATGAACCAGGGCACCGTCGCCGGCGCCGGGATCGCGGCCCACCTCCACCAGCACGTCGTACCGCGCTGGGGCGGCGACACCAACTTCATGCCGGTGGTCGGCCACACCAAGGTGCTGCCTCAACTCCTGGCCGACACACGGGCAATGCTCGCGGACGCCTGGCCCGCGTAGACCGCCTCCCGTCCGGGTGCGCAAAGCGACACGCACTCGGACGAATTGGGCATATCGCCCTAATTTGGAATGACTGCCCCTCTAATGGTGTGGTGACTTCCCTGGATCGCCGCTCCGTGCTGCGCGCGGCCGCCTCGGCCGCGGCCGTCGGCGCGCTCGCGTCGGGTTGTGCCCGTGCCGGCACGGGCTCCTCGGCGGTACGGGTCACCGACCCGCCGCACTCCGAGAGGGCCGGTCCGCCGACATCCAGCCCGGGTGCCGCCTCGCCGTCCCCGGTGCACGCCGCCCGCCCGCCGACCCGGGCGCCCGGCCTGCCCGTGGAGATCGAGCACGGCCCGCGCGACCGGCAGGCGGTGGCCCTGACCTTCCACGGGCGGGGCGACCCCAAGCTGGCCACCGCCCTGCTGGGCGAGGCGGAGCGGGGCGGCGCAAAGGTCACCGTGCTCGCCATCGGCGACTGGCTCGACGAGCATCCCGCGATGGCCCGCCGGATCCTCGACGGCGGCCACGAGCTGGGCAATCACACGATGCACCACCGCAATATCTGTGCGCTGCCGGCCGACGCGGCCTACGCCGAGATCACCCAGTGCGCCGACCGCCTGCGGCGGCTCACCGGAAGCATCGGCAGCTGGTTCCGCCCCTCGCAGACCCAGCGGTCCACCACCCTGGTGACCCGGCTGGCCCGTAAGGCCGGCTACCCGCACATCCTCTCCTACGACCTGGACTCCCTCGACGCGGACGACCCCGGGGCGCCGGCTGTCCGGCGCACGGTGGTGGACGGCGTCGAACCGGGCTCGGTCGTGAGCCTCCACCTCGGGCACGCCGGCACGGTGGCCGCGTTGCCCCCGATCCTCGACGGCCTCCGCCGGCGCGGTCTGCGCGCGGTGACGACAACGGAGCTAGTGACGTGATGGCTGACCGGACCCGTACTCAAGACCGCACGACGCAGTCCCGCCCCGGCCGCCGGGCCGCACTGCTCGCCGTGGCCTGCGCGCTGGTGGCGGCCGGCTGCGGCGGCGGCAGCGAGATCAAGGCCGCCGAGAACAGCCCGCACCCGCCGAAGCCGTCACCGGCGAAGGCCGTCAAGCCGGGCCTGCCCGGGATGCCGCCGCTGCTGGATCAGAACGACCTCTACGCGGCGGACCGCCCCAACAAGCTGTCACCGGTCGTCAAGGACTTCCCCTCGCGGGTGTACGTACCCAACACCGGGTCGGACACGGTGAGCGTCATCGACCCGAAGACGTACAAGGTCATCGAGACGATCCCGGTGGGTGTGCAGCCCCAGCACGTCGTGCCCTCGTGGGACATGAAGACGCTCTGGGTCAACAACAACCGGGGACACGACCTCACCCCGATCAACCCGGCCAACGGCAAGGCCGGCAAGAAGGTCGACGTCCACGACCCCTACAACCTGTACTTCACGCCCGACGGGAAGTACGCGGTCGTCATGGCCTCGATGGACCGGCAGCTGGTCTTCCGCGACCCGCACACCATGGAGGTGCGCAAGACGGTGCCGGTCAGCTGCGCGGGCGTCAACCACGCCGACTTCTCGCCCGACGGCAGGTACTTCGTCGTCTCGTGTGAGTTCTCCGGCGAACTGCTGAAGGTCGACACCGCGAAGATGAAGGTGATCGGCCAGCAGAAGCTGCCGTTCGAGGGCGCCATGCCGCAGGACGTGAAGATCTCACCGGACGGCAAGACCTGGTACATCGCCGACATGATGGCCGACGGCATGTGGGTCCTCAACGGTGACACCTTCGACAAGCCCAAGCTGATGCCCACCGGCAAGGGCGCCCACGGCCTCTACGTCAGCCGCGACTCCAAGCACATGTACATCTCCAACCGGGGCGAGGGCACCATCTCGCTCCTCGACTTCAAGAGCGGCGACCTCGTCGACAAATGGCGGATCCCCGGCGGCGGCAGCCCCGACATGGGCGGCGTCTCCGCGGACGGCAAGGTGCTGTGGCTGTCGGGCCGTTACAACTCCGAGGTCTACGCCCTCGACACGCGCACCGGGAAGACGCTGGCGAAGATCCCGGTGGGTGAGGGGCCGCACGGCCTGGCCGTCTATCCGCAGCCGGGCCGGTACTCCCTCGGACACACCGGGATCTTCCGCTAGGGCCGATCCGCACGTCGTGGACAGGGCCTAGGCGGGCCTAGGCGTTGTACTCGTCCGCCTTCGCCGGCTCGACGCCCTGGATCATGCCGCTCAGCACCAGAGAACGGTTGTCGAAGCGCTCGGTGTCCACGCCGTTCTCCTTGAGCACGCTCATGGCGGCGGCGTGGACCGTGCGCAGCACCGGGGTGGCCGCGCGCAGCGCGTCGTCGGCCATGAAGCGGTGGCGCCAGGGCTTGTCGGCCCAGACGTGCCGGAGGCCGAAGGGCTCGGGCAGGACGAGCTTGCCGCCGAGGAAGTCAAGGACCGGCGGGAACCAGGTCAGCGGGGCCCGGGCGGCGAGCCGGACGACCTCGCCCGGCTCGATCAGCGGCAGCGTCTGGGTCTTGGTCTCCCAGAACCGTACGACCTTGGCGACGTCCTTGGTCTTGGGTTCGGGCTTGGTGGTGAAGAGGGCGTTCACCGGCCCCAGCGCATGCCCGGTGACCTCGATGCGCAGCGTCTCGTGCAGCACCGTGACGGTGATCATCAGCGTGATCACCAGCTGGCCGTCCCAGAGCACGAACTGGACGCCCAGATAGTGCCGGTTGCCGCTGCCGAACTGCTGCTCGTTGCAGATGCGCTCTATCTCGTGCCCGCGCACCTGGAAGGCCTCCACCTCCGTGCCTTCCGGGTGGGCGACGGCCGTGGCCTTCTCGCCGACCGGGGAGACGATCCAGTGGCGCACCGACGGAGGCTGCTGGAAGCCGCCGGTGTGCAGCGGGCTGCGCTCCAGCAGGCGGAGCCGGTCGTGGATGACCCGGATGACGTCCCAGCTGCGGAAGGGGTGGATCTCGGTGCCCTCCTGCGCCGGCCGCAGCTCCTCGGCCAGCTGCCAGCTGCCCCAGCGTGTGCCCATGCCGAGTATCCCCTTGGGGCCGGCGTAGAAGACGACGTTGCTGCGCTGCTCGGCGGAGACCTTGGCGAGGTTCTGCCGGAGGGTCTCGGCGGCGATCTCGTTCGGGTCCTGCGGCACCGCCTCGGGGATCTTCGCGGCCACGCCGCCGCCGTCGAGCAGGCCCTTCCAGGCGTCCCGCATCATGACGGCGGTCTTCTCGCAGATCTGCTTGGCCAGCCACCAGCCGACCACCGGGGCGACCAGCATGGCTCGGGCGTACAGCGCCCAGAAGCCGGTGAGCGGCAGCTTGATCATGAAGAACACCGCGGCGCCGCCGAGCACCAGCAGCAGCACGGTGCCCAGCAGGGAGACGCCGCCCTTGTCCTTGGAGAGCATCTTCTTGAGCTGGAAGGCGCCCAGCCACAGCAGCACGCCGGGCAGGAAGAGCAGGCCGAACAGCACCATCAGCATCGTCAGCTTCGCATCGCGCTGCTTGCGGACGCGGGTGGCGGACAGGCAGTGCTCGACGACGGTCTGCGGCTCGGTGCCGAAGGACTGGATGAGCGCCTTGCGGCCGCCGCCGAGCATGCGCACCTGCACGGCGCGGGCGTACGCCTCACCGAGGTTGGGTGCGAACAGTGACAGCTTCGGCTTCTTGATCTCCGACGTGCCGGACTCGGAGTCGGCCGTGGAGATGTCGGTGAGCGGACTGTCCCGATAGGCGACCGAGGCCAGCGCCTGGGTGGCCGCCGTCTGACCGGAGCCTCCCAGGAGCGGCACCTGCGCACCGGGACTGAAGTCAAAGCCGTCTGCCACTACCGCCCCCATCACCGCACGCATCCGATGATGCGGCTCTTTCCCGACTACCGCTCGCGGCACACCTGCTGGGCCTGCGGCCTCTTGCTCTCTCCCCGCCCCACGCCCAGCCGGCAGGCTCTCAGCGTACAGCCGCCGCCCGGCCCGAGGGAGTTGAGCGGGACAGCGGCTGAGCAGCCGTTAACTATGCGCCGTTTTCGGCTTGTTCCCGCAGCTTCGCGGCGAGCTGGGTCGGCATCGGCTCGTGTCGCAGGTAGACGCGCTGGAATCGGCCCGTTCCGTGCGAGAGGGAACGCAGATCGACGGCGTACCTGTCGATCTCCAGCTCGGGGACCTCCGCGCGTACGAGAGTGCGGCCGGCCCCTGACTGCTCGGTGCCCACCACCCGGCCCCGGCGCCCCGAGAGATCGCTCATCACCGTGCCGACGAAGTCGTCCGGAATCAGCACGGTCACCTCGGCGACCGGTTCGAGGAGATCGATCCGGGCCTCGGCCGCCGCCTCGCGCAACGCCAGGGCGCCCGCAGTCTGGAACGCGGCGTCGGAGGAGTCGACCGAGTGGGCCTTGCCGTCCAGCAGGGTGACGCGGATGTCGACGAGGGGGTGCCCGGCGGCGACCCCGCGCGCGGCCTGGGCGCGTATGCCCTTCTCCACGGACGGGATGAACTGCCGGGGCACCGCGCCGCCCACCACCTTGTCGACGAATTCGATGCCGGAGCCTCCCGGCAGCGGTTCGACCTCGATCTCGCAGATCGCGAACTGTCCGTGGCCGCCGGACTGCTTCACATGGCGGCCGCGTCCCGCGGCGGCGGAGCCGAAGGTCTCCCGCAGCGACACCTGGTGGGTGACGGTGTCCACCTGCACGCCGTAGCGGGTTCGTAGGCGCTCCAGTGCCACATCGACATGCGCCTCGCCCATGCACCACAGCACCACCTGGTGGGTGTCCTGATGGTGCTCCAGCCGCATCGTCGGATCCTCGGCCACCAGGCGGGCCAGGCCGTGCGAGAGCTTGTCCTCGTCGGCCTTGCTGTGTGCCTGGATGGCGACCGGCAGCAGCGGGTCCGGCATGGTCCAGGGCGCCATCAGCAGGGGAGCGTCCTTGTCCGACAGGGTGTCGCCGGTCTCGGCACGGGACAGCTTCGCCACGCACGCAAGATCGCCGGCGATCGCCTGCGGCAGGGTGCGCTGCTGCTTGCCGAAGGGCGCGGACAGTGCGCCGACCCGCTCGTCGACGTCATGGTCCTCGTGGCCACGGTCCTGCAGGCCGTGTCCGGAGACATGCACCGTCTCGTCCGGGCGCAGGGTGCCGGAGAAGACGCGGACGAGGGAGAGCCGCCCGACGTAGGGGTCGGAGGAGGTCTTGACCACCTCCGCGGCGAGCGGGCCGGCGGGGTCGCAGGTCAGCGGCGGGCGGGCGGCTCCGTCGATGCCCGTGACGGGGGGTGCCTCGCGCTCCGCCGGAGTCGGGAAGCCGCCGGTGATCAGCTCCAGCAGCTCGATGGTGCCGAGCCCCTGCCGGGACCCCTCGGCGGCCGGAGCTGCCGCCAGCACCGGGTGGAAGGTGCCGCGCGCCACGGCCGTCTCCAGATCCCCGGTGAGTGTCTTGATGTCGATCTCCTCACCGCCGAGATAGCGGTCCATGAGGGACTCGTCCTCGCTCTCGGCGATGATCCCTTCGATCAGCCGGTTGCGTGCCTGCTCGATCAGGGGCAGCTCCTCCGCGGTGGGCGCGCGCTCGGTGCGCTCACCGGAGGAGTAGTCGAAGACCCGCTGGGAGAGCAGGCCGATCAGACCGTGCACGGGGGCGTGGCCGTCGGCGCCCGGTGTGCCGTACAGCGGGAGGTACAGGGGGAGCACCGCGTCGGGGTCCTCGCCGCCGAAGGTGCCGCGGCACAGCTCGGTCATCTCACCGAAGTCCGAGCGGGACGCTTCCAGGTGCGTGATGACCAGGGCCCGCGGCATGCCGACCGCCGCGCACTCGTCCCAGACCGCACGGGTGGCGCCCGCCACCCCGTCCGCAGCCGAGACCACGAAAAGGGCCGCGTCCGCGGCGCGCAGACCGGCCCTCAATTCCCCGACGAAATCGGCGTACCCCGGGGTGTCCAGGAGATTTATCTTGACGTCGCCCCAGTCCACCGGGACCAGGGAGAGCTGGATGGAGCGCTGCTGGCGGTGCTCTATCTCGTCGTAGTCGGACAGACAGCCGCCGTCCTCGACCCTGCCCGCCCGATTGACGGCGCCGGACGCCAGCGCGAGCGCCTCGACCAGGGTGGTTTTTCCCGAACCGCTGTGGCCGACCAGCACCACGTTCCGCAGGGCGGTGGGCCGGTCGGCCGTCGACGCCCTTCCGGCGGCTCCCGGGCGTGTACTCGACTTCTCGCTCATGTGTCTCGCCTCCAGGTCGACACTTTGCGGTGATTCGAGCTTTCCACCGTGGTCATGATGCGTCCATACGTGGCGCAAGGGGGCGGTCGGGGAGCTGAGCGGTGATCTTGCGAAAAAAGGGCCCGGGAGCAGGGTCGACGGGCTCATGGGTGCACCTGGGGGCGCGCGTCGATGCCTGCGAGCCCTGGCTTGCGCCCCACGCCGTGACGCATTGACGGCTGCCGGGGAGCGCCTGGCTACGATGGGCCAGCCGGTGGCCCCTTTTGACCGCACGGCCCGCATCGACCCTCCGGGAAGGCCATGCTGAACAAGTACGCGCGTGCGTTCTTCACGCGTGTTCTCACGCCGTTCGCCGCCCTGCTCATCCGCCTCGGGGTCAGCCCGGACGCGGTCACCCTGGTGGGAACCGGCGGCGTGGTGGCCGGCGCCCTGATCTTCTTCCCGCTGGGCGAGTTCTTCTGGGGCACGATCGTCATCACCCTGTTCGTCTTCTCGGACCTGGTCGACGGCAACATGGCGCGGCAGCTCGGCCGCTCCAGCCGCTGGGGCGCCTTCCTCGACTCCACCCTCGACCGGGTCGCCGACTCCGCCGTCTTCGGCGGACTCGCCCTCTGGTACGCCGGGCGGGGCGACAGCCTGATGCTCTGCGCGATGGCGATCTTCTGCCTCGCCAGCGGCCAGGTGGTCTCCTACACCAAGGCGCGCGGGGAGGCCATCGGGCTGCCGGTGAACGTCAACGGCCTGGTGGAGCGGGCCGAGCGACTGGTCATCACGCTGGTCGCGTGCGGACTGTCCGGGTTGCACGCCTTCGGCGTGCCCGGTATCGACATCCTGCTGCCGATCGCCCTGTGGATCGTCGGCGTCGGCAGCGCTGTCACCCTCGCCCAGCGCGTGGTGACGGTGCGCCGTGAATCGGCCGAGGCCGACGGAATCGCCCAAGGGGGGAGCGGCGCATGAGCCGTGAAGAGGGAACGGAAGACGGCCGAAGCGCCGGCCGCACGGCGCGGAGCGGGCTGCTGGGGCTGGACATCGACAAGCTGACCGACGGGCTCTACGGCCTGGGCTGGAGCACGGTCAAGAAGCTGCCGGAAGGCGTCGCCGTGCGGCTCGGCAGGCAGATCGCCGACCTGGCCTGGAAGCGCCGCGGCAAGGGCGTCCTACGCCTGGAGTCCAACCTCGCCCGCGTGGTGCCGGATGCCTCGCCCGAACGCCTCCGGGAGCTGTCCCGGGCCGGGATGCGCGCCTATCTGCGCTACTGGATGGAGTCCTTCCGGCTGCCCGCCTGGAGCGAGCAGCGGATAAAGGCCGGTTTCACTCCCCAGGACGTGCACTACCTGGAGGAGGGGCTCAAGAGCGGCCGGGGCGTCGTCCTCGCGCTGCCCCACATGGGCAACTACGACCTCGCGGGCGTCTGGGTCACCACCAAGCTCGGCGTCCCCTTCACCACCGTCGCCGAACGCCTCAAGCCGGAATCCCTCTACGACCGCTTCGTCGCCTACCGCGAGGGACTGGGCATGGAGGTGCTTCCGCACACCGGCGGGGCCGCCTTCGGCACCCTGGCGCGGCGGCTGCGCGCCGGCGGCCTGGTCTGCCTGGTCGCCGACCGCGACCTGTCCAGCTCGGGCCTGGAGGTCAAGTTCTTCGGCGAGGCGGCCAAGATGCCGGCGGGCCCCGCGATGCTCGCCCTGCAGACCGGAGCGATGCTCCTGCCCGTCACGCTCTGGTACGACCGGACCCCGACCATGCGGGGCAGGGTCCACCCGGAGATCGAGGTGCCCGAGACCGGCACCCGCACGGAGAAGGCCGCGGCGATGACCCAGGCCCTCGCCGACGCGTTCGCCTCCGGGATCGCCGAACACCCGGCGGACTGGCACATGCTCCAGCGCCTCTGGCTCGCCGACCTGGAGCCCCGCGAGGAGACCGACGGAGGCGCGGCGGCCCCTGGCGGCCCCACCCCGGGCGACCCGGCAGGCCCGCCGTCCGACGCCCCTCCCGCTGCCCACGGCGACGCCGCGGAAACGGAGAAGGCGTGAGAATCGGCATCGTCTGCCCCTATTCCTGGGACGTCCCCGGCGGCGTCCAGTTCCACATCAGGGACCTCGCCGAACATCTGATCCGGCTCGGCCACGACGTCTCCGTCCTGGCTCCCGCCGACGACGACAAACCGCTGCCGCCGTACGTCGTCTCCGCGGGTCGCGCCGTCCCGGTGCCCTACAACGGCTCGGTCGCCCGGCTGAACTTCGGCTTCCTCTCCGCGGCCCGGGTACGCCGCTGGCTGCAGAACGGCGCCTTCGACGTCATCCACATCCACGAGCCGGCCTCGCCGTCCCTGGGGCTGCTCTCCTGCTGGGCGGCCCAGGGACCGATCGTGGCGACGTTCCACACCTCCAACCCGCGCTCGCGGGCGATGATCGCCGCGTACCCGATCCTGCAGCCCGCGCTGGAGAAGATCAGCGCCCGGATCGCGGTGAGCGAGTACGCCCGCCGCACCCTCGTCGAGCACCTCGGCGGCGACGCCGTGGTCATCCCCAACGGCGTCGACGTCGACTTCTTCGCGCGGGCCGAGCCGAAGGCCGAGTGGCAGTCCGCCCCCGAGGGTGGCGCGGACGCGGGGCCCGGCGGGAGCGGCGCGCGCACGATCGGCTTCATCGGCCGGATCGACGAGCCGCGCAAGGGCCTGCCGGTCCTGATGAAGGCGCTGCCCGCGATCCTCGCCGAGGTGCCGGACGCCCGGCTGCTGGTGGCCGGCCGCGGCGACGAGGAGGAGGCGGTCGCCGCCCTGCCCGCCGAGATGCGCTCCCGGGTGGAGTTCCTCGGCATGGTCACCGACGAGGACAAGGCCCGGCTGCTGCGCAGCGTCGATCTGTACGTCGCACCCAACACCGGCGGCGAGTCCTTCGGCATCATTCTCGTCGAGGCCATGTCGGCCGGTGCCCCGGTCCTGGCCAGCGACCTCGACGCGTTCGCCCAGGTCCTTGACCAGGGCGAGGCGGGAGAGCTCTTCGCCAACGAGGACGCGGACGACCTCGCCGCCGCCGCCGTACGCCTGCTCGCCGACCCCGAGCGGCTGGCCGAGCTGCGCGCACGCGGCAGCAAGCACGTCCGCCGCTTCGACTGGTCGACGGTCGGCGCCGACATCCTCGCGGTGTACGAGACGGTCACCGACGGCGCCGCCTCGGTGGCCACCGACGAGCGGGTGGGGCTGCGGGCCCGCTGGGGCCTGGCCAAGGAGTGAGCGACGACCGGTGCGGCGGGCGCCGCGGCGGCCGGTACTGTGACCCGGCGTGACCACCTTCATCTGGATCGCGGCCGCGGTCGTCCTCATCGGCGTCTATCTGAGCTGGACCGCCGGACGCCTCGACCGCCTGCACGCACGGATCGACGCGGCCAGGGCGGCCCTCGACGCCCAACTGCTCCGGCGGGCCTCGGTCGCCCAGGAGGTGGGCACCTCGGGTGTGCTCGACCCCGCCGCTTCCATCGTGCTCTACCAGGCGGCGCACGAGGCCAGGCAGGCCGAGGAGGACCACCGCGAGGTCGCGGAAAGCGAGCTGAGCCAGGCGCTGCGCGCCATCTTCGCCGAGGAAGCCCAGCTGGAGGCCGTACGAGAGGCCCCCGGCGGCGAGCAGACGGTCGCCGAGCTGACCGCGGCGGTCCGCCGCGTGCCGATGGCGCGCCGGTTCCACAACGACGCCGTACGGGCCGCGCGCGCGGTGCGCCGTCACCGGGTGGTGCGCTATCTGCGGCTGGCGGGCCACGCGCCGTTCCCGCTGGCCTTCGAGATGGACGACGAGCCACCCGCGGTGCTCGACGACCGCTCGGGCGGAAACTGACCGTGGCCGGCCGCGCGGCGTCGCCGGCCGTAACGAGCCACTGACCTCTAATTGGCCCTTTTCGCAGGCCACTCGCAAAGGGTTGTGTGGGCGGCAACGTAAAACCACCCGCACTGAGTGAGGTCCACCGTGTCCAGCACGCCCACCACGCCCCAGCACCCCGAGACCGGAACCGCGCGCGTCAAGCGCGGGATGGCCGAGCAGCTCAAGGGTGGCGTGATCATGGACGTCGTCACGCCGGAAGAGGCGAAGATCGCCGAGGACGCCGGCGCCGTCGCCGTCATGGCCCTGGAGCGGGTCCCGGCCGACATCCGCAAGGACGGCGGCGTGGCCCGCATGTCCGACCCGGACATGATCGACGGCATCATCAACGCCGTCTCCATCCCGGTGATGGCCAAGTCCCGCATCGGCCACTTCGTCGAGGCCCAGGTCCTGCAGTCGCTCGGCGTCGACTACATCGACGAGTCCGAGGTGCTCACCCCGGCCGACGAGGTCAACCACTCCGACAAGTGGGCGTTCACCACCCCCTTCGTCTGTGGCGCCACCAACCTCGGTGAGGCCCTGCGCCGCATCGCCGAGGGCGCGGCCATGATCCGCTCCAAGGGCGAGGCCGGCACCGGCAACGTCGTCGAGGCCGTCCGCCACCTGCGCCAGATCAAGGGCGAGATCGCCCGGCTGCGCGGCTACGACAACAACGAGCTGTTCGCCGCCGCCAAGGACCTGCGTGCGCCGTACGAGCTGGTCAAGGAGGTCGCCGAACTGGGCAAGCTGCCGGTCGTGCTGTTCTCCGCCGGTGGCGTGGCGACCCCGGCCGACGCGGCCCTGATGCGCCAGCTCGGCGCCGAGGGCGTGTTCGTGGGCTCCGGCATCTTCAAGTCCGGCGACCCGGCCAAGCGCGCCGCCGCGATCGTGAAGGCCACCACCTTCTACGACGACCCGAAGGTCATCGCGGACGCCTCCCGCGACCTGGGCGAGGCCATGGTCGGCATCAACTGCGACACCCTCCCCGAGTCCGAGCGCTACGCCAACCGCGGCTGGTAGGGCGTCCATGACCACCCCCACCATCGGAGTACTGGCCCTCCAGGGCGACGTCCGCGAGCACCTCACGGCGCTCGCGGAGTCGGACGCCCTGGCGCGGCCGGTGCGCCGTGCCGAGGAGCTGGAGGGGCTCGACGGCCTGGTCATCCCGGGCGGCGAGTCCACCACCATGTCCAAGCTTGCCGTCGTCTTCGACATGCTGGAGCCGCTCCGGGCGTTCGTCCGGGCCGGCAAGCCGGTCTACGGCACCTGCGCCGGCATGATCATGGTCGCGGACAAGCTGCTGGACGGCCGCGAGGACCAGGAGACGCTCGGCGGCGTCGACATGATCGTGCGCCGTAACGCCTTCGGGCGGCAGAACGAGTCCTTCGAGGCGGCTGTGGACATGGCCGGTATTCCCGGCGGGCCGGTCGACGGCGTCTTCATCCGGGCGCCGTGGGTCGAGTCGGTCGGCGCGTCCGCGGAGGTCCTCGCGACGTACGGCGGCCACACCGTGGCGGTCCGGCAGGGTAACGTCCTTGCCACGTCTTTCCACCCGGAACTCACCGGCGACCACCGCGTTCACGCGTTCTTCGTCGATATGGTGAGGCGCGCGGAGCGCTGATCCCGGGGCGGTGACGGCGACGGGCGGCGCGTAATGCGGCCCGGCGCCGTCCCGGTAGGATCTCAGGCGTTCGTTTCTCAATTGGTTACGCGAAGGAGACAGGCGGATGTCCGGCCACTCTAAATGGGCTACGACGAAGCACAAGAAGGCCGTGATCGATGCCAAGCGCGGCAAGCTCTTCGCGAAGCTGATCAAGAACATCGAGGTCGCGGCCCGCACCGGCGGCGCCGACGTGGACGGCAACCCGACGCTCTTCGACGCCATCCAGAAGGCCAAGAAGAGCTCGGTGCCCAACAAGAACATCGACAGCGCGCTCAAGCGCGGTGCGGGTCTTGAGGCGGGCGGCGCCGACTACGAAACCATCATGTACGAGGGCTACGGCCCCAACGGCGTCGCGGTGCTCATCGAGTGCCTCACCGACAACCGCAACCGCGCGGCCTCCGACGTCCGGGTCGCGATGACCCGCAACGGCGGTTCGATGGCCGACCCGGGCTCGGTGTCCTACCTGTTCAACCGCAAGGGCGTGGTGATCGTCCCCAAGGGTGAGCTGACCGAGGACGACGTGCTCGGCGCGGTCCTGGACGCGGGCGCCGAAGAGGTCAACGACCTCGGTGACACCTTCGAGGTGCTCAGCGAGGCCACCGACCTGGTCGCGGTGCGCACCGCGCTCCAGGACGCCGGCATCGACTACGACTCGGCCGACGCCAACTTCGTCCCGACCATGCAGGTCGAGCTCGAAGAGGAAGGCGCGCGCAAGATCTTCAAGCTGATCGACGCGCTGGAGGACAGCGACGACGTGCAGAACGTCTTCGCCAACTTCGATGTCTCCGACGACGTCATGGCCAAGGTCGACGCCTGACGCCTGACGGCTCCGCCCGGCCGAACCGGCACCGCACACGCGGAGTTGGCCACCGGCCGCGGTGATACCTCGTTTTTTCGGTTTCGGTTTCGGTTTCGGTTGTTGAGCGTTGCGCGGTGCGACGGGCCGGCGGGACACACCCCGCCGGCCCGTCGCATTGTCAGTGGCAGCCGATAGCCTGCAGGAACACATGGTCGAGCCGGAGGGGAGGGGCCCGATGAAGGTTCTTGGCGTGGACCCGGGGCTGACGCGCTGCGGAGTCGGCGTGGTGGACGGCGTCGCGGGCCGCCCGCTGAGCATGGTCGGCGTCGGTGTCGTCCGGACCCCGGCGGACGCCGACATCGCGCACCGACTCGTCCTGATCGAGCGCGGCATCGACGCATGGCTCGATGAGCACCGGCCCGAATTCGTCGCCGTGGAGCGGGTGTTCAGCCAGCACAACGTCCGTACGGTCATGGGCACCGCCCAGGCCAGCGCGGTCGCCATGCTGTGCGCCGCCCGCCGCGGACTGCCGGTCGCGCTGCACACCCCCAGTGAGGTCAAGGCAGCCGTCACCGGCTCGGGCCGGGCCGACAAGGCCCAGGTCGGCGCCATGGTGACGCGCCTGCTGCGGCTCGACGCACCACCGAAGCCGGCCGACGCGGCCGATGCTCTCGCCCTGGCCATCTGCCACATCTGGCGCGCCCCCGCGGTCAACCGCCTCCAGCAGGCGCATGCCGCGGCCCGCCGCGCCGCCCCCGCCTCCCTCCCGTCCCCCGGCCCGCGCCGGGTGGCACCCCAGAAGGGCACCCGATGATCGCCTTCGTCTCCGGCCCGGTCGCGGCCCTCGCCCCGGACACCGCCGTCGTCGAGGTCGGCGGTGTCGGCATGGCCGTGCAGTGCACCCCGAACACCCTGTCCGGGCTGCGCATCGGCCAGCAGGCCAAGCTCGCCACCTCCCTCGTCGTGCGGGAGGACTCCCTCACCCTCTACGGCTTCGCCGACGACGACGAACGGCAGACCTTCGAGCTGCTGCAGACCGCCAGCGGCGTCGGCCCCCGGCTCGCCCAGGCCATGCTGGCCGTGCACTCCCCTGACACCCTGCGCCTGGCCGTTTCCACCGGCGACGAGAAGACGCTCACCGCGGTGCCCGGCATCGGCAAGAAGGGCGCGCAGAAGCTGCTCCTGGAGCTGAAGGACCGCCTCGGCGCGCCGGTGGGCACCGCCCGCGCCGGCGTCGGCAGCGCCGTCACGGCCGGCTGGCGCGACCAGCTGCACGCCGCGCTGATCGGCCTCGGCTACGCCACCCGGGAGGCGGAAGAAGCCGTCGCCGCGGTCGCCCCGCAGGCCGACGCGGCGGTCGCCGACGGGGGGCAGCCCCAGGTGCCGCAGCTCCTCAAGGCCGCCCTGCAGACCTTGAACCGGGCGCGGTGAGCCGCGCCTCCCGGGGTCCGGCGGTCCGTCGCGGCCGGCCCGGCGCCGCCGCGACTCCAGGCCCCCGACCGCATCACCACGCAGGCGGCCCGGCCGCCCCGACCCCGCGAGGCAATCCGTAGTGAACTGGGACGACACCGCACCGTCCGCCGCCGATGACATCGCCGCCGACGCCGCCACCGGCGCGGCCGACCGGCTCGTCGGGGCGGACGCCGACGGCGAGGACACCGCTGTCGAGGCCGCTCTGCGGCCCAAGGACCTCGAAGAATTCGTGGGCCAGGAGCGGGTGCGCGAACAGCTCGACCTGGTGCTGCGGGCGGCCCGCGCGCGGGGCGCCACCGCCGACCACGTCCTGCTGTCCGGAGCCCCGGGGCTCGGCAAGACCACCCTCTCCATGATCATCGCGGCCGAGATGGGCGCCCCGATCCGCATCACCTCCGGCCCCGCCATCCAGCACGCCGGAGATCTCGCCGCGATCCTCTCCTCCCTCCAGGAGGGCGAGGTCCTCTTCCTGGACGAGATCCACCGGATGTCCCGGCCCGCCGAGGAAATGCTCTACATGGCGATGGAGGACTTCCGCGTCGACGTGATCGTCGGCAAGGGCCCGGGCGCCACCGCCATCCCCCTGGAGCTCCCGCCCTTCACCCTGGTCGGCGCCACCACTCGGGCCGGCCTGCTGCCGCCCCCGCTGCGCGACCGCTTCGGCTTCACCGGCCACATGGAGTTCTACGCCCCCGTCGAGCTGGAGCGGGTCATCCACCGCTCGGCCGGCCTGCTGGACGTCCACATAGAGGCCGACGGCGCCGCCGAGATCGCCGGCCGCTCCCGCGGCACCCCGCGTATCGCCAACCGCCTGCTGCGCCGCGTCCGTGACTACGCCCAGGTCAAGGCCGACGGCGTGATCACCCGCGAGATCGCCTCGCAGGCCCTGGGCGTCTACGAGGTCGACGAGCGCGGCCTGGACCGCCTGGACCGTGCCGTGCTGACGGCCCTGCTCAAGCTGTTCGGCGGCGGCCCGGTCGGGCTGTCGACGCTGGCCGTCGCGGTGGGGGAGGAGCGCGAGACGGTCGAGGAGGTCGCCGAGCCCTTTCTGGTGCGCGAGGGCCTGCTCGCCCGTACGCCCCGTGGCCGGATCGCCACCCCCGCGGCCTGGGCCCATCTGGGGCTCGTCCCGCCGCAGCAACAATCGGGAGGAACCGGTCAGCAGGGCCTGTTCGGAGGCTGACGGCGCGGAGACTCGCCGGGTCAGGAACTGCGGTGCGATGCTGGGCGTTGTTCCACCGGTGGCTACTCGCTTAGACTCCGCCGATGCCGTCCGAATGGACCGGCATTCCCACCCCCGTATATCAGACCGCGCATCAGCGGTCGTGCGAAGGATTTCCGTCCCGTGAGTATCGTGACTCTCCTCCCCTTCATCGTCCTCATCGGGGCCATGTTCCTGATGACCCGCTCTGCGAAGAAGAAGCAGCAGGCGGCCGCCCAGATGCGCAATGAAATGCAGCCCGGCACCGGCGTCCGGACGATCGGCGGCATGTACGCCACCGTCAAGGAAATCCACGAGGACACCGTCCTCCTTGAGGTTGCTCCCAGCGTGCACGCCATTTACGCCAAGAACGCCATTGGCGCGGTTCTCCCCGACGAGGAGTACAACCGCATTCTCGATGGTGCCGACCCGGTCTCCCACGACGAGCCGGTCGTCCCGGACGACGCCTCGTCGCTGACCGGCGCCACCGCCGCCGACGCCCCCGAGACGGGCGACAAGGCCGACAAGATCGACCTGGGCAAGGGCGAGACCCCGGCCGAGCCGGCCGCCGCGGCCGATGAGCCCGCCGCCGAGGAAGCCGCCAAGGCCGACTCCGACACCGCCAAGAGCGACACGGAGCCCGCCAAGGACGACAAGAAGGCCGGCGGCGCCGACGCGAAGTAGTCCCGCCCCGGACGGAACCGCGGAGCACCCCTGAGCGGTGCACCGCGGTTCCGGGACGGTCTAGGCTCCGGCGGGGGCACGTCCCCACAACACTTCGTGGCCGCTCGGCAGACACCCGAAGCCGAGTGGTTGGACAGGGAGATACGAGAAGGTGGCAGCACCGAAGAAGGGCCGCAGGGCGCCCGCGAGCCAGGGTCATCCGGGGCGCACCCTGGTCCTGATCCTGATCGCGATGGTCGCTCTGGTCGGAGGCATGTTCTACTCCGGCACGCTGACGCCCCGACTGGGCATCGACCTGGCCGGTGGCACCAGCTTCACGCTGGCGGCCCAGAATCAGCCGGGCAAGCCCAACGCGATCAACGAGACCAACATGAACACCGCCGCCGGCATCATGGAGCGGCGGGTCAACGGCCTCGGTGTCACCGAGTCCGAGGTCCAGACGCAGGGCAGCAACCACATCATCGTGAACATCCCCAAGGGGACGGACGCGAAGCAGGCCCGCCAGCAGGTCGGTACCACCGCCCAGCTCGGATTCCGGCCGGTGTTGACCACCACCGCCGGCGCCAAGACCCCCGACCCCTCGGCCAGCCCCTCCCCGGGCGGCAAGAACGGCAAGGGCGAGGACGGCAAGAGCAAGGTCGGTCCGGGCACCAAGGACGCCGGCAAGCAGAGCGCCGGTTCCTCCCCGCAGCCCGGCGCGAGCGCCACGACACAGGGCAGGGCCGTCACGGACTCCCTGAAGAAGGCGCCGTCCGCCACGCCGACCCCCTCCGGCAAGCCCAAGCCCTCCATTCCCCCGGTGCCGCCCACCGGTGGCGCCGCGGACCTCCCGCCCGCCGTGCAGAAGCAGCTCGCCGCGCTGGACTGCTCCACCAAGGAGAAGCGCGCCACGGCCGGCCAGCAGGCCGCCAACTCCAAGCCGACGGACACGATCGTCGCCTGCAAGGACGACGGTTCGCAGAAGTACGCGCTCGGCCCGGTCGCCGTCGAGGGCACCGACGTCAAGGACGCCAAGGCCGTCTTCGACAGCCAGCAGGGCCAGGGCTGGATCGTCCAGATGGACTTCACCTCCGACGGAGGCAAGAAGTTCGCGGACATCACCGGCAAGCTCGCCACCAAGACGCAGCCGCAGAACCAGTTCGCGATCGTCCTGGACGGCGCGGTGGTCTCCGACCCGCGCGTCAGCCAGCAGCTCAACGGCGGTAACGCCACCATCTCCGGCGGCTTCACCCAGCAGTCCGCCGAGGACCTCGGCAACATGCTGTCCTACGGCGCGCTGCCGCTGTCCTTCAAGATCGACGACGAGACCACGGTCACCGCGGCCCTGGGCGGCGAGCAGCTGCACGCCGGTCTGATCGCCGGCGCGATCGGTCTGGCCCTGGTCGTCATCTATCTGGTCGCCTACTACCGCGGCCTGGCGCTGGTCGCGCTGGCGAGCCTCGCGGTCTCGGCGGTCCTGACGTACACGATCATGACGCTGCTCGGCCCGGCCATCGGCTTCGCGCTGAACCTACCGGCGGTCTGTGGCGCCATCGTCGCCATCGGTATCACCGCCGACTCCTTCATCGTCTACTTCGAACGCATCCGGGACGAGATCCGCGAGGGCCGCACGCTCCGCCCGGCCGTCGAACGCGGCTGGCCACGCGCCCGCCGCACGATCATGGTCTCCGACTTCGTGTCGTTCCTGGCCGCAGCGGTGCTGTTCATCGTCACCGTCGGCAAGGTGCAGGGCTTCGCGTTCACGCTCGGCCTGACCACCGTCCTCGACGTCGTCGTGGTCTTCTTCTTCACCAAGCCGCTGATGACGCTGCTGGCCCGGCGGAAGTTCTTCGCCGACGGCCACCCGTGGTCCGGTCTGGATCCCAAGCGACTGGGCGCCAAGCCCCCGCTGCGACGCCGCCGCGGTACCGCCCCCACCGAGACGAAGGAGGCGTGAGATGTCGAAGCTCGGAAACATCGGCGCCCGGCTCTACCGCGGCGAGGTCGGCTACGACTTCATCGGCAAGCGGAAGATCTGGTACGGCATCTCGATCCTCATCACCATCACGGCCATCGTCGGCCTGGCGGTACGGGGCCTGAACATGGGCATCGAGTTCTCCGGTGGTGCGGTCTTCACCACCCCCGAGACCTCGGTGTCCGCCTCGGAGGCACAGCACAAGGCCGAGTCCGCGGCCGGCGGCCGCCAGGCCGTGGTGCAAAAGCTCGGCGGCGGCTCGCTGCGCATCCAGATCAGCGGCCTGGACACCAAGCAGGCCGTCCCGGTCCAGGAAGAGCTCGCCAAGGACCTGAACGTCCCGGTCAAGGACGTCAACACCCAGCTGGTCGGCCCGAGTTGGGGTGAGCAGATCGCCAACAAGGCCTGGCTGGGCCTGGGGATCTTCATGATCCTCGTGGTGATCTACCTCGCCATCGCCTTCGAGTGGCGTATGGCGCTGGCCGCCCTGATCGCGCTGATCCACGACCTCACGATCACGGTCGGCATCTACGCCCTGGTCGGCTTCGAGGTCACCCCCGGCACGGTCATCGGTCTGCTGACGATTCTCGGTTACTCCTTGTACGACACGGTCGTCGTCTTCGACAGCCTGAAGGAAGCCTCCAAGGACATCACCAAGCAGACCCGCTTCACTTACAGCGAGATCGCCAACCGCAGCATCAACGGCACCCTGGTGCGCTCCATCAACACCACCGTCGTGGCGCTGCTGCCCGTCGCAGGCCTGCTCTTCGTCGGCGGCGGCGTGCTCGGCGCGGGCATGCTCAACGACATCTCGCTGGCCCTGTTCGTCGGCCTCGCCGCCGGTGCCTACTCCTCGATCTTCATCGCCACCCCGCTGGTCGCCGACTTCAAGGAGCGCGAGCCGCAGATGAAGGCGCTGGTCAAGCGGGTGCGGGCCAAGCGCGCCGCGGCCGCGGCCAAGGGCGCGGGCCCGGAGGAGCCGCAGGACTCGGACCCCGCCGGGGCGTCCGGATCCGACGACGACACCGCGGTCGTCGGACCGCGCTCCCAGCCCGCTTCCCGTAACCGCGGACGCGGCCGTCCGTCGGGCAAGCGCCGATGAGCGCCCCCACGGAGCTGCGCGAGCTGCTGCTCAGCCGGATCGCGGACGTCCCGGACTACCCGCAGCCGGGTGTGATGTTCAAGGACATCACCCCGCTGCTGGCCGACGCGGCTGCCTTCGGCGCGCTGACCGACGCGTTCGTCGAGCTGTGCCGGGAGTACCGCGCCGACAAGGTCGTGGGCCTCGAAGCCCGCGGGTTCATCCTCGCCGCGCCCGTC
Source organism: Streptomyces sp. NPDC048248 (assembly GCF_043201875.1). NCBI lineage: Bacteria > Bacillati > Actinomycetota > Actinomycetes > Kitasatosporales > Streptomycetaceae > Streptomyces > Streptomyces sp. NPDC048248. The sequence continues at coordinate 117,766 of NZ_JBICZL010000008.1, read as the reverse complement.
GCGGTCCGCGCCGGAATCGGCTTCGTCCCGGTCCGCAAGGCCGGCAAACTGCCCGGCGCGACGCTCGGGCAGACGTACGCGCTGGAGTACGGCACCGCCGAGATCGAGATCCACGCCGATGCGCTGGCCCCGGGGGACCGGGTGCTGGTGATAGACGACGTGCTCGCCACCGGTGGCACCGCAGACGCCTCCTTGCAGCTGATCCGCCGCGCGGGCGCCGATGTCGCGGGCGTCGCGGTCCTGCTCGAGCTGGGATTCCTCGCCGGACGGGCCCGGCTGGAGCCGGGCCTGAAGGGCGCCCCGCTGGAGGCTCTGATCACGGTCTGAGCCGACCTCCCGGCTCACCACGGCACCAGGGGCACCCGGAAGAATCCGGGTGCCCCTGGTGCTGTGTCATGTACGGAATCATGGCCGCGGGAGAGCCGCGGCCATGAGGTCGATACCATGGCACCCCGACCCGTTCGTGGTCTTGTGGTCCGGAACCGCTTGAGGAGTGCTCTTGCCAGACGAGGCCCAGCCGCTCTCCCCCGGACCGCGTCCGGCGGATTCCCCCGCCGCGCGTCCGGACGAGCCGAAGCCCCAGGACGCGGCTGCCTCGGACACGCCGAAGCCCGAGCGGCAGAGCGCGTCCGACGGCACCGCCGCGCCCCGGCCCTCGGCGGACCGGCCCGCTGCCGCGTCCCCGGCTCCCGCGGACCGCCCCGCCGGGGGCGCCTCCGCAGCCGGCCCGGCGGGCTCCGCGGCCCCGGCGCCCAAGGCCGGTCCGCCCGCCAAGGCAGGTCCGTCCGCGACACCGGCTCCGGCCCCCAAGCCACTGCCGCCCGCCCCGGCCGGCCGCTCCGGATCGCCCAACCGCGTCCGCGCCCGCCTCGCCCGGCTCGGCGTCCAGCGCTCCAGCCCCTACAACCCGGTCCTGGAACCGCTGCTTCGCATCGTGCGCGGCAACGACCCCAAGATCGAGGCGGCGACGCTGCGCCAGATCGAGCGGGCCTACCAGGTCGCCGAGCGCTGGCACCGCGGCCAGAAGCGCAAGAGCGGCGACCCGTACATCACCCACCCGCTCGCGGTGACCACGATCCTCGCCGAGCTGGGCATGGACCCGGCCACCTTGATGGCGGGCCTGCTGCACGACACCGTCGAGGACACCGAGTACGGCCTGGACACCCTGCGCCGCGACTTCGGCGACCAGGTCGCGCTGCTCGTCGACGGCGTCACCAAGCTGGACAAGGTCAAGTTCGGTGAGGCCGCGCAGGCCGAGACCGTCCGCAAGATGGTCGTCGCGATGGCCAAGGACCCGCGGGTGCTGGTCATCAAGCTCGCCGACCGGCTGCACAACATGCGCACCATGCGCTATCTCAAGCGGGAGAAGCAGGAGAAGAAGGCCCGCGAGACGCTGGAGATCTACGCTCCGCTCGCCCACCGCCTGGGCATGAACACCATCAAGTGGGAGCTGGAGGACCTCGCCTTCGCGATCCTCTACCCCAAGATGTACGACGAGATCGTGCGGCTGGTCGCCGAGCGGGCGCCCAAGCGCGATGAGTACCTGGCGATAGTGACCGACGAGGTCCAGGCGGATCTGCGCGCCGCCCGCATCAAGGCCACGGTCACCGGCCGGCCGAAGCACTACTACAGCGTCTACCAGAAGATGATCGTGCGAGGCCGCGACTTCGCCGAGATCTACGACCTGGTGGGCATCCGCGTCCTCGTCGACACCGTCCGCGACTGCTACGCGGCGCTCGGCACCGTCCACGCCCGGTGGAACCCGGTACCGGGGCGGTTCAAGGACTACATCGCGATGCCCAAGTTCAACATGTACCAGTCGCTCCACACGACGGTCATCGGGCCCAACGGCAAGCCCGTCGAGCTGCAGATCCGCACGTTCGACATGCACCGCCGCGCCGAGTACGGCATCGCCGCGCACTGGAAGTACAAGCAGGAGGCCGTCGCCGGCGCCTCCAAGGTGCGTACGGACATCCCCAAGGGTGCGGGCAAGGGCGCGGGCCAGGACACCGTCAACGACATGGCCTGGCTGCGGCAGTTGCTGGACTGGCAGAAGGAGACCGAGGACCCGGGCGAGTTCCTCGAATCGCTGCGCTTCGACCTCTCCCGCAACGAGGTCTTCGTCTTCACGCCGAAGGGCGACGTCATAGCGCTGCCGGCGGGCGCCACCCCGGTGGACTTCGCCTACGCGGTGCACACCGAGGTCGGCCACCGCACGATAGGAGCACGGGTCAACGGGCGTCTGGTACCGCTCGAATCGACCCTGGACAACGGCGACCTGGTGGAGGTCTTCACCTCCAAGGCGCCCGGCGCCGGGCCGTCCCGCGACTGGCTGGGCTTCGTCAAGTCCCCGCGCGCCCGCAACAAGATCCGCGCCTGGTTCTCCAAGGAGCGCCGGGACGAGGCGATCGAGCAGGGCAAGGACGCCATCGCGCGGGCCATGCGCAAGCAGAACCTGCCGATCCAGCGGATCCTGACCGGCGACTCGCTGGTCACCCTCGCCCACGAGATGCGCTACCCCGACATCTCCTCGCTGTACGCGGCCATCGGCGAGGGCCACGTCACCGCGCAGAGCGTCGTGCAGAAGCTGGTGCAGGCGCTCGGCGGGCAGGACGAGGCCACCGAGGACATCGCCGAGTCGACGCCGATCAGGCCGCGTTCGAAGCGGCGCTCCAGCGCCGACCCGGGCGTCGTGGTCAAGGGCGTCGACGATGTGTGGGTCAAGCTCGCCCGCTGCTGTACGCCTGTGCCGGGCGATCCCATCATCGGCTTCGTCACCCGCGGCAGCGGCGTATCGGTGCACCGCGCGGACTGCGTCAACGTCGATTCGCTGTCCAAGCAGCCCGAGCGGATCCTCGAGGTCGAGTGGGCTCCCACCCAGTCCTCGGTCTTCCTGGTCGCCATCCAGGTCGAGGCCCTGGACCGCTCCCGGCTGCTGTCGGACGTCACGAGGGTGCTGTCCGACCAGCACGTCAACATCCTCTCCGCGGCCGTCCAGACCTCCCGCGACCGGGTCGCCACCTCCCGATTCACCTTCGAGATGGGCGATCCCAAGCACCTGGGGCATGTCCTGAAGGCCGTGCGTGGCGTGGAGGGCGTCTACGACGTCTACCGCGTGACCTCGGCTCGCAGGCCTTGACGGCAGGCGGTCGCCGCCCGTGCGCGGCGGTCGCCCACGACATGACGAGGGCCCCGGCAGGCATCGCCTACCGGGGCCCTCCGCCGTGTTCGGTGGTCAGCCGCCGAACTCCTCCAGGCCCTTCAGCGCCTGGTCCAGCAGTGCCTTACGGCCCTCCAGCTCACGGCCGAGCTTGTCCGCCTTGGCGTCGTTGCACTGCGCCCGCGCCGTGTCGATCTGCTTCTCCAGCTTGTCGACGGCGTCCTGGAGCTGGCCCGTCAGCCCCGCGGCGCGCGCCCGCGCCTCGGGGTTGGTACGCCGCCACTCGGTCTCCTCGGACTCCTGGATGGCGCGCTCGACGGCGTGCATCCGACCCTCGATCTTCGGGCGGGCGTCCCGCGGCACGTGGCCGATGGCCTCCCACCGCTCGTTGATCGAGCGGAACGCCGCCCGTGCCGTCTTCAGATCGGAGACCGGAAGGAGCTTCTCGGCCTCGGCGACCAGCTCCTCCTTGCGGGTCAGATTCTCCCGCTGTTCGGTGTCGCGCTCCGCGAAGACCTCGCTGCGCGCCTGGAAGAAGACGTCCTGCGCGCCGCGGAAGCGGTTCCACAGGTCGTCCTCGTGCTCGCGCTGGGCGCGGCCGGCCGCCTTCCAGTCCGCCATCAGCTCGCGGTAGCGGGCGGCCGTGGCCCCCCAGTCCGTCGAGTTCGACAGCGACTCGGCGTCGGCGACCAGCTTCTCCTTGGCCTTGCGGGCATCCTCGCGCTGCGCGTCCAGCGACGCGAAGTGCGCCTTGCGGCGCTTGGAGAAGGCCGAGCGGGCGTGCGAGAAGCGGTGCCAGAGCTCGTCGTCGGCCTTGCGGTCCAGACGCGGCAGGCCCTTCCAGGTGTCGACCAGCGCCCGAAGCCGCTCGCCCGCCACCCGCCACTGCTCGCTGGCAGCCAGCTCCTCGGCCTCGGCGACCAGCTTCTCCTTGGCCTGACGGGCCTCGTCGCTCTGCTTGGCCTTCTGCGCCTTGCGCTCCTCGCGCCGCGCCTCGACCGTGGACACGAGCTTGTCCAGCCGCTTCCTCAGCGCTTCCAGATCACCCACCGCGTGGTGCTCGTCGACCTGCTGGCGCAGATGGTCGATCGCGGTCGTGGCGTCCTTCGCCGACAGGTCGGTGGTCTTGACCCGTCGCTCGAGGAGGCCGATTTCGACGACCAGGCCCTCGTACTTGCGCTCGAAGTAGGCGAGGGCCTCCTCGGGAGATCCCGCCTGCCACGATCCGACAACCTGCTCGCCGTCGGCGGTACGCACGTACACGGTCCCCGTCTCATCGACGCGGCCCCATGGGTCGCTGCTCACAGCGCCTCCTCCACATGATGCCGACGAGGGCGTGCGGCCCCCCGGCATCGTCCACAGTTTCTGTCCGGCAGAGCCTCGCCCTGGCCGGTCCGACGGGCTGTCTTGCGGTGAGGGTGGCAGGCCGTCGGAGCAGGCACCCTACACAACGCCAATCTAGGCGAACGGCGGTCGGCTGTCCGCATCCAGCACGACCAAAATTCCGCGGTTCGCACACGGGGGCGACGGCACTTCGCCCCCGGCGGGCCGGGCAGCCGTCAGGATTTCGTGACGGTCGCCCGGTTGATGACGACGGTGGCGTTCGGCGCGGTGTTGTTGGTTGCCGGATCGGCCGTCGAACCCGCTTTGGCGATCTTCCGCAGGACGTCCATACCGCCGGTGATGGTTCCGAACGGTGTGTAGTTGGGGGGCAACTCGCTGTCCTGGTAGACGAGGAAGAACTGGCTGCCGCCGGAGTCGCGGGTCTTGTCGCTCTTGCCGTCGTAGCGGTTGGCCATCGCGACCGTGCCCGCCGGATAGACGTTGCCCTTGATCCGCGGGTCCTTGAGGTTCTCGTCCGGGATGGTGTAGCCGGGGGTGCCCTTGCCGGTGCCGGCCGGGTCGCCGCACTGCAGGACGTAGATGCCCTGGTCGACCAGGCGATGGCACCTGCTGTGGTCGAAGTAGCCCTGGCCTGCGAGGAAGGCGAAGGAGTTCACGGTGTGCGGCGCCTTGCGGGCGTCAAGCTTCAGCTCGATCGGGCCGCAGGTGGTGCCGAGCTGCACGGCGTACGAGGCCGAGGTGTCGACCGTCATCGCCGGCTCCTTCTTCCACGTCTTCTTGGACGGGGAGCCCTTCGCGGGCTTGGCGCAGGGGTCCGGCGCCTTCGTGGGAGTGGCCGCGGCCCGGTCGGAGTCCGCGCCGCCGGCCAGCCCCGCCGAGGCGTAGGCGGCGGCACCGGCGGCAAGGACCACGGCCAGGGCGGACGCCATGATCACATTGCGGCGTTTGGTCTTCCGGCGGGCCGCGGACCGCCGTTGCTGCTGGCGCTCGAACTTCTCCCGGGCGAGCTTCCGCCGCCGCTGATCGCTGCTGACCACCGGTCGTCTCCTTGTCGTGAGCGTTGCGCCGCTCTTGTCTGCCGTGGCCGTACCGTATACGGGTTCGCCCCGCCGGGAGTCCCGCCGGTAGGCTCTCGAGCTGCCGAGATGTTCCGGGATCGGTCCCGCGGACCGCTCTCCGCCGACCTTCACCGACCTTTAAGGACGAACGTGCTGATTGCCGGGTTCCCCGCCGGGGCCTGGGGGACCAACTGCTATCTGGTCGCCCCCGCCGCAGGCGAGGAGTGCGTCATCATCGACCCGGGCCACCAGGCCGCCCAAGGAGTCGAGGACGCCGTCGCGAAGCATCGGCTCAAGCCCGTCGCGGTCATCCTCACCCACGGCCACATCGACCACGTCGCCTCGGTCGTCCCGGTGTGCGGCGCGCATGACGTCCCGGCCTGGATCCACCCCGAGGACCGCTACATGATGAGCGACCCGGAGAAGGCCCTCGGCCGCTCCATCGGTGCGCAGCTCATGGGCGAACTCACCGTGGGGGAGCCGGACGACGTCAAGGAGCTGACCGACGGCGGCGCGCTGGAGCTGGCCGGCATGGAGTTCTCCGTCGCGCACGCGCCGGGCCATACCAAGGGGTCGGTGACGTTCAGGATGCCCGAGCAGGCCGACATCCCGCCGGTCTTCTTCTCGGGCGACCTGCTGTTCGCCGGCTCCATCGGACGTACCGATCTGCCGGGCGGCGACCACGCCGAGATCCTGCAGTCGCTGGCGCGAGTGTGCCTGCCGCTGGAGGACTCCACCGTCGTGCTGTCCGGCCACGGCCCCCAGACCACCATCGGCCGCGAGCGCGCCGTCAACCCCTATCTCCGGGAAGTGGCCGCCGGCTTCGGAGACGGCTTCACCGCCGCTCCGCGACGAGGAATGTGACGAGACCTTCCGTGAGCACCTTTCAGGCCCCCAAGGGCACGTACGACCTGCTCCCCCCGAATTCCGCGACCTATCTCGCGGTGCGCGAGGCGATCTCCTCGCCGCTGCGGAACTCCGGGTACGGCTATATCGAGACGCCCGGCTTCGAGAACGTCGAGCTGTTCGCGCGGGGTGTCGGTGAGTCCACCGACATCGTGACCAAGGAGATGTACGCCTTCGAGACCAAGGGCGGCGACCAGCTCGCGCTGCGCCCCGAGGGCACCGCGTCCGTGCTGCGCGCGGCGCTCGAGGCCAACCTCCACAAGGGCGGCAACCTCCCCGTCAAGCTCTGGTACTCCGGCTCCTACTACCGCTACGAGCGTCCGCAGAAGGGCCGCTACCGCCACTTCTCGCAGGTCGGTGCCGAGGCGATCGGCACGGAGGACCCCGCGCTCGACGCCGAGTTGATCCTCCTGGCCGACCAGGCGTACCGCTCGCTCGGGCTGCGTGAGTTCCGCATCCTGCTGAACTCGCTCGGCGACGCCGAGTGCCGGCCCGTCTACCGCGCCGCCCTGCAGGAGTTCCTCCGGGGTCTGGAGCTGGACGAGGAGACCCGCCGCCGGATCGAGATCAACCCGCTGCGGGTCCTGGACGACAAGCGCGACGCCGTGCAGAAGCAGCTGGTCGGGGCCCCGGCCCTGCGCGACTACCTGTGCGAGGCGTGCAAGGCGTACCACGAGCAGGTGCGCGAACTGCTGACCGCGGCGGGCGTGCGGTTCGAGGACGACGAGAAGCTGGTCCGGGGCCTCGACTACTACACCCGCACCACCTTCGAGTTCGTCCACGACGGCCTGGGCTCGCAGTCCGCGGTGGGCGGCGGCGGTCGCTACGACGGTCTGTCCGAGATGATCGGCGGTCCCGCGCTGCCGTCCGTCGGCTGGGCGCTCGGCGTGGACCGTACGGTCCTGGCGCTTGAGGCGGAGGGCATCACGCTCGACATCCCCGCCGCAACCGCCGTCTACGCCGTCCCGCTCGGCGAGGAGGCCCGCCGGGTGCTGTTCGCCGCGGTCACCGCGCTGCGCAGGGCCGGCGTCGCCACCGACTTCGCGTACGGCGGCAAGGGCCTGAAGAACGCCATGAAGTCGGCCAACCGCTCCGGCGCGCGGCTGGCGCTGGTGGCCGGCGAGCGGGATCTGGCCGAGGGCCTCGTCCAGATCAAGGACCTGGAGAGCGGCGAGCAGACCCCGGTCGCGCTGGACGGCGTCGTCGACGAGATCCGGCGCATCCTGGGCTGAGCCCACGCACGGCAGGCAAGCGCATGAGGGGCCCGGACGGTGACAGCACCGTCCGGGCCCCTCATGTCGCGTGGGCGGTGCGAAGAGGGGCTTCCCCGTCAACGCGGGGCCCGGCCCTTCATCCCGCTGCATGATTCGTCCGCGGGCTCACCGGCGCCCGGGGCGGCGTGGCCCGGGCCGGAAACCGGCGGTGGCGCCGGTCGGGGCGCCCCGCGGCCGTTCGTCTTTATGTTCATCGAACGGTGACCCGTAGTGAAGGTGAGGCAGAATGAGGGACGGCCGCGGCCCCGCGGCTCCGCTAGCTCACCCTCATCTCCCATGGGATCGACGGAACGGCGATATGACGACGACAGCGATTGACGGCGACGTGTCCACCGAAGACGACCGCGCGAGCGGCGCGGGCACCATTGGATCGGGTCGCGGTCTCGCCTGGCTCTTGGTGATCACCGGCGCACTGGGCATCCTGGCCTCCTGGGTCATCACGCTCGACAAGATCGAGCTGCTGAAGGACCCGAACTTCAAGCCGGCCTGCAGCCTCAACCCGATCATCTCCTGCGGCAACGTGATGAAGAGCTGGCAGGCGGAGGTCTTCGGCTTCCAGAACCCGGTCGCCGGGCTGGTCGCGTTCGGCGCGGTCGTCGCGATCGGCATGGGTCTGGTGGCGGGCGCCCGCTACCGCCGCTGGTTCTGGATCGGCCTGAACATCGGCACGCTGCTCGGCACGGTCTTCTGCATGTGGCTGATGTCCCAGTCGCTGTACGTCATCAACTCGCTATGTCTGTGGTGCACGCTGACCTGGTGCGTCACCATCCTGATGTTCTGGTACACCACCGTGCACAACATCAAGCACCGCATCATCCCGTGCCCCGAGGGCCTGCGCAGGAACGTGCTGGAGTTCCACTGGGTCGTGCCGGTTCTCTGGTACGGCGTGATCACACTGCTGATCCTCACCAAGTGGTGGTCGACGTACTGGAGCACCCTGCTCTAGGTCCCCGCCTGCCGGTCAGGACCGTGGCAGGCGGCGTTGTCAGTGGCGTGACATAGGCTCGTGAGCGTGGAGCCCGACCTGTTCACCGCCGCTGCCGAAGACCGTCAAGAGAAGGACCCCGCGGGGTCTCCCCTCGCCGTGCGGATGCGCCCGCGCACCCTCGACGAGGTCGTGGGACAGCAGCATCTGCTCAAGCCGGGCTCGCCCCTGCGCCGCCTGGTGGGGGAGGGCAGCGGAGGACCCGCGGGGCCGTCCTCCGTCTTCCTGTGGGGGCCGCCGGGCATCGGCAAGACGACCCTCGCGTATGTCGTCAGCCAGGCGACGAACAAGCGCTTCGTGGAGCTCTCCGCGATCACCGCGGGCGTCAAGGAGGTCCGGGCGGTCATCGACGGCGCCCGGCGCGCCTCGGGCGGATTCGGGAAGGACACCGTCCTCTTCCTCGACGAGATCCACCGCTTCAGCAAGGCCCAGCAGGACTCCCTGCTCCCGGCCGTCGAGAACCGCTGGGTCACCCTGATCGCAGCGACCACCGAGAACCCGTACTTCTCGGTGATCTCCCCGCTGCTTTCCCGCTCGCTGCTGCTGACCCTCGAACCGCTCACGGACGACGACCTGCGCGGCCTGCTGCACCGGGCCCTGACCGACGCCCGAGGGCTCGCGGGCGCGGTGACCCTCCCCGAGGACACCGAGGCGCATCTGCTGCGTATCGCGGGCGGCGACGCCCGGCGGGCGCTGACGGCCCTGGAGGCGGGCGCCGGATCGGCGCTGTCCAAGGGGGAGAAGGAGATCACCCTCCAGACGCTGGAGGAGTCCGTCGACCGCGCTGCGGTGAAGTACGACCGCAGCGGCGACCAGCACTACGACGTCGCCAGCGCCCTGATCAAGTCCATTCGCGGCTCCGATGTCGATGCCGCTCTGCACTACCTCGCCCGCATGATCGAGGCGGGGGAGGACCCCCGTTTCATCGCCCGCCGGCTGATGATCTCGGCGAGCGAGGACATCGGTCTGGCCGATCCCTCGGCCCTGCAGACCGCGGTCGCCGCCGCCCAGGCCGTGGCGATGATCGGCTTCCCGGAGGCCCGGATCACCCTCGGCCAGGCCACCATCGCCCTCGCCCTGGCCCCCAAGTCGAACGCCGCCTACACCGCGATCGACGCCGCGCTGGCCGACGTCCGGGCGGGCAAGGCGGGCCCGGTGCCGCCGCATCTGCGCGACGGCCACTACAAGGGCGCGGAGAAGCTGGGCCACGGCAAGGGCTACCAGTACCCGCACGACCTGCCGGGCGGCATCGCGGCCCAGCAGTACGCGCCGGACGAGGTGCACGGCACGCGCTACTACACCCCCACCCGGCACGGCGCCGAGGCGCGCTACGCCGACGTCGCCGACCGGGTCCGTGCCCGGCTGCGCGGCGAGACCGGCGACTGACGGCCGCGACGGGCCGCAGCCCGTCGCGGTCAAGGTGGTGCGTCAGCCCCGGCGGCCGTCGTGTCGCCTCTTCGGGTCATTTCGATGCGGGAGTCATTCCGCCGCGGCCTCGAAGAGCGTGTGCATCGCGCGGCGGAGTTCGGCGACATCCCGGACCGGCTCCGGAAAGTCGAACCGGGCATCGAAGGAGCGGTGGTCGGTGTCGGTGAAGCGGACCCGCAGCCCGAAGCGGTCGAGCGCCACCGGCACGACCCGGTCACGCACGCCGCAGATCTGCGACCGGTCGCCGAGCAGCGCGCACAGCCCCCGCACCTGGTCGTCGTGCGCCGTGTGCAGATGCTGCAGCAGCTCCGCCTCGTGGGCCACCAGCGGATCGGGAACGGCGGCGGCGAACTCGTCGGGCTCGACGGGCTCGGCGCCCCACAGATCGTCCACCGCGCCCTCGCCGACCTCCAGGCGGAGCATCATCCAGGCGGCCCGTCCGGACAGCCCCGGCGCAGGCTGGGGCTGGAGTGCCTCGCCGATGCCGAGCAGCTCGCCGACGGGGTGCCGCTCGGCGAGGAGCATCGCCGCCTCGGCGCGCTGCTCGTTGCGTACGGCGGTCAGCCAGCCGGCCACCCAGGCCCGTCCGCGGATGCGGTGCGGTACCGAAACCGGCGCGACATCCGTGATCTCCATCACTGCGGTAAGGTCGTCGTCCTGCGCGTACGCAGCCGCCCGAGCCGCCGCACAGTCGCCAGGGACCAGCAATAGCAGGTCTCCGTCGGGTGTCACGGTTCGGCAGACCGGTGCCGAGAGACCGCTCTCATCGAGGTCCTCGACACCAGGGATGCTCAAAGACGCCATACCATTGGACTCGACGAGGGTTCGTACGCGCTCGGCAGCAGTGGGCTGCTGGGCGTCTTCCACGGGACGCGGCTGACCCGCCTCGGTGCTTTGGGCACTGGGCAGGGGGATCCCAGGTCGAAACATGCGTTCTCCTCGCGGTAAGGTAAGCCTCACCTAACTTACACGGAGGTCCGTTCCACGTGAACCAGTCGCGTCCCAAGGTCAAGAAGTCGCGCGCTCTCGGCATCGCCCTGACGCCGAAGGCCGTCAAGTACTTCGAGGCCCGTCCCTACCCGCCCGGCGAGCACGGCCGTGGCCGCAAGCAGAGCAGTGACTACAAGGTCCGTCTGCTCGAGAAGCAGCGTCTGCGTGCTCAGTACGACATCAGCGAGCGCCAGATGGCGCGTGCCTACGACCGCGCTCGGAAGGTCGAAGGCAAGACCGGCGAAGCGCTGATCATCGAGCTTGAGCGCCGTCTGGACGCGCTCGTCCTGCGGTCGGGCATCGCCCGCACCATCTACCAGGCCCGCCAGATGGTCGTCCACGGCCACATCGCGGTCAACGACCGCAAGGTCGACAAGCCGTCCTTCCGCGTCCGCCCCGGCGACGTCGTGATGGTCCGCGAGCGCAGCCGCGAGAAGCACCCCTTCCAGGTCGCCCGTGAGGGTGGCTACGACACCGACGGTGAGACCCCGCGCTACCTCGAGGTCAACCTGCCGGCTCTGGCGTTCCGTCTCGACCGGGACCCGAACCGCAAGGAGATCCCGGTGATCTGCGACGAGCAGCTCGTCGTCGAGTACTACGCCCGATAAATTCAGGCGCAGTCGCTCAGGCGAACGGCACTCAGCCCGCCGTCTCCCCACCGCTCGCGGAGGGGGAGGCGGCGGGTTCGTTCGTGAAAGAGGCCGTGATGCGCACCGAGCGACGGGGCCCCGGCACCCCCGGTCGGGTACGGCAGAGGATCCTGGCCACCGTCGCATCGAGATCCAGCCGGGCGCCCGCGTCCAGGCAGTCCGCGTAACGCTCGGCGCCCAGCAGGGCCCGTGCCCGCTCCTCGCACAGCGCGTGCGGCTGGTTGTAGTAGCGCGAGCCGAACAGCGGCAGTCCCACCGACGGCCAGATCCGGCCCGCGGCTCCCTGCAGCACCGCGGCCTCCTCCGCGTCCCCCTCGCCGAGGGTCACCAGCGCCAGCAACTCGATCGCCAGCACGGACCCCAGCAGGTCGTGGAAGGTGTGGTCGATGGTCAGGCACTCCTCCAGCAGCGCCCGGGCCCGTCCGCCCTCACCGCGGGTCCACGCCGCGTAGGCCAGGACGAACTGCGCGTACGCCAGCGTCCAGCGCTCGCCGTGGTCGTCGCACACCTGCTGGACTTCCTCGCACAGCTGCACCGCGCCTTCCAGCTCGCCCTGGAACGCCACCGCCATCGCCAGCTCGACCTGCCCCATGAGCACATTGCTGTTGAGTTCGCCGATCTCCCGGTAGCGGTCGAGCGCGTCGCGCAGCAGCGTCTCCGCGCGCGGCATGTCGTCGCAGACCAGCGCCAGGCAGCCGGTGCGGTGCAGGGCGTACGCCGCCGCCGTGGCGTTCCCGGTGCGCTCGGCGTCCTCCCGGCACTCCTGGAGCGCCCCCATCGCGCCCACCGTGTCTCCCTGGAGCACCGCGACGTAGCCGAGCACCCACAGCGCCTTCAGCCGTGCCTCGTCGTGGCCGCTGTGCAGCTCCAGTGCCCGTTCGAGCCAGTGCCGGCCCTCCGAGAGGCGGCCGCAACCCACCCAGTAGAACCACAGGGTGCCCGCTAGGTACTGGCCGAGGTGTGCGTCGAGCTCGCTCTCCAGGCTCTGCTCCAGGGCCACCCGCAGATTGGGCAGCTCCGACTCGATCCGGGCCGCGATCACGGCCTGCCGAGGGCTGAACCAGTCCAGTTCGCACCAGGTGGCCAGGCCCAGGTACCAGTCGCGGTGCCGACGACGCATCCGGTCGGCGTCGGCCGTCGCCTCCAGCCAGTCCGCGCCGTACGCCCGTACGGTGTCCAGCATCCGGTAGCGCACGCCGGTGGCAGTCTCCTCGCGCACCAGCACCGACTGGGCGACCAACTCCCCCAGGACGTCGAGGAGTTCCTCGGTCGGCAGCTCCGGGCCCGAGCAGATGTACTCGGCCGCCTCCAGGTCGAACTGCCCGGCGAAGACCGAGAGCCGGGCCCACAGCAGGCGCTCATCGGCCGTGCACAGCTCATGGCTCCAGCCGATCGCCGTCCGCAGCGCCTGGTGGCGTGGCGGTCCACCGCGGGTGGTGCCGGTCAGCAGCCGGAACCGGTCGTCGAGACGGTGCAGCACCTGTTCCACGGAGAGGGCGCCCAGCCGCCCCGCGGCCAGTTCCAGCGCGAGCGGAATGCCGTCGAGGCGGCGGCAGAGTTCGGTGACCGCGGCCTCGTTGGACGGTCGTACGGCGAAGCCGGTCACGACGCAGGCGGCACGGTCCGCGAAGAGCCCGACCGCGTCGGCGCGGCTCATCGGCCGCACGGGCAGGTTCTCCTCGCCCGCCACTCCCAGCGGGCGTCGGCCGGCGGCGAGTACCCGCAGGCCCGGGGCGCGCCGCAGGAGGGCGGCGACCAGCTCGGCGCACCCGTCCACCAGATGCTCGTATCCGTCGACGACGAGCAGCAGTTCACGGTCCGCGAGATGGTCGAGCAGGGCGGTGCGCGGTGGCCGCCCGGAGTGGTCGGCGACCGCAAGCGCCTCCACGAAGGCGTGCTCCAGCACCCCGGGGTCGCGTACCGCGGACAACTCGACCAGCCACGCCCCGTCGCAGAAGCGATCCTGCAAGATCGCGGCCCCGTGGATGGCGAGGCGCGTTTTTCCGATGCCCCCCAGGCCGGTCAAGGTCACGAGCCGGGCGGCATCCAGCCGCTGCGCCAGCACGGCCAGTTCGTCGTCCCGGCCGACGAAGCGATTGAGTTCCGCGGGCAGATTTCCCGGCGCCCGCACAGGGGCCGGAGCGGGGCGGGAAGGGCGTTCGGGGCGCGTGAAGCGTCGCATGGGACACGGAGCGTACTCGGAGGTGTGCGGACCGTACAATCACTCCTTCCGATTCCCTCTCGGGGCGCGGGGATCGGGGTGCGGACGGACAGTCACGGCGCGATAAGGTCAAGGTTGCCGTTCGAGCGGGCCGGCCGAGCGGGCCGATCCCAGAGCAGACCAGTCGGAGAGTGGTGCCAACGTGTCCGGTGGAGAGGTGGCCGGGATCCTCGTGGCCGTCTTCTGGGCGATCCTCGTGTCGTTCCTCGCCCTTGTGCTGGTGAGGCTCGCGCAGACGCTCAAGGCGACCACCAAGATGGTGGCCGAGGTGTCCGACCAGGCCGTCCCGCTCCTCGCCGACGCGTCCGAGACCGTCCGCTCCGCGCACAGCCAGCTCGCCCGGGTCGACGCCATCGCCGCCGATGTCCAAGAGGTCACCGCCAACGCCTCCGCGCTCTCCTCGACCGTCTCCTCCGCCTTCGGCGGACCGCTGGTCAAGGTCGCCGCGTTCGGCTACGGCGTACGCCGTGCGATCGGCAAGAAGGGCGCACCCGAGCCGCAGCGCACCGTCGTCGGCCGTACCCTGCCCGGCGCCCGCCGCGGCGGGCGCCGCAACCGTCGCTCCAAGGACTGATCACAGCGATGTTCCGCCGCGCATTCTGGTTCACCACCGGCGCCGCCGCCGGCGTCTGGGCCACCAACAAGGTCCACCGCAAGCTGCGCAAGCTGCAGCCCGACAGCCTCGCGGCGCAGGCCGCGGACAAGGCAGTCGAGACCGGCCACCGGCTGCGCCAATTTGCATTGGACGTACGCACGGGAATGGCGGACCGTGAAGAACAGCTGCACGACGCCCTCGGTCTCGGAGAGACGGGTGAGGCGCGCGAGCTGCCCGGACCGCGCTCGCGCGCGGTGCTCGAAACGCAGTACCGAACCACGAGAACAACCGGACCGACCGGGCTCACCGGACCGACTGGAAATGAGGACCACTGATGGAGTCGGCTGAAATCCGCCGCCGCTGGCTGCGCTTCTTCGAGGAGCGCGGGCACACCGTCGTGCCGTCGGCGTCGCTCATCGCGGACGACCCGACGCTGTTGCTCGTCCCCGCGGGCATGGTCCCCTTCAAGCCGTACTTCCTCGGCGAGGTCAAGCCTCCCTTCGACCGGGCCACCAGCGTCCAGAAGTGCGTGCGCACGCCGGACATCGAAGAGGTCGGCAAGACCACCCGGCACGGCACGTTCTTCCAGATGTGCGGCAACTTCTCCTTCGGCGACTACTTCAAGGAAGGCGCCATCAAGTACGCCTGGGAGCTGCTGACCAGCTCGCAGGCCGACGGCGGCTACGGCCTGGACCCGGAGAAGCTCTGGATCACCGTCTACCTCGACGACGACGAGGCCGAGCGCATCTGGCACGAGGTCGTCGGGGTGCCCAAGGAGCGCATCCAGCGCCTCGGCAAGTCGGAGAACTACTGGTCCATGGGCGTCCCCGGCCCCTGTGGCCCGTGTTCCGAGATCAACTACGACCGTGGCCCCGAGTTCGGCGTCGAGGGCGGCCCGGCCGTCAATGACGAGCGGTACGTGGAGATCTGGAACCTGGTCTTCATGCAGTACGAGCGCGGCGCCGGCACGGGCAAGGAGGACTTCGAGATCCTCGGCGACCTGCCCAGCCAGAACATCGACACCGGTCTCGGCCTCGAGCGCCTGGCGATGATCCTGCAGGACGTCCGCAACATGTACGAGACGGACACCCTGCGGGTCGTCATCGACAAGGCCACCGAGCTGACCGGCGTCCGCTACGGCGCCGCGCACGACAGCGATGTCTCACTGCGCGTCGTCGCCGACCACATGCGCACGTCCACGATGCTCATCGGCGACGGCGTCACCCCCGGCAACGAGGGCCGCGGGTACGTCCTGCGCCGCATCATGCGCCGCGCCATCCGCAACATGCGCCTGCTCGGCGCGAGCGGACTGGTCGTCGGCGAGCTGCTGGACGTCGTCATCAAGACCATGGGTCAGCAGTACCCGGAGCTGCTGGAGGACCGCCGCCGCATCGAGACGGTCGCCCTCGCCGAGGAGGCGGCCTTCGTCAAGACGCTGAAGGCCGGCACCAACATCCTCGACACCGCCGTCACCGAGACCAAGGCCTCCGGCGGGACGGTCCTGGCCGGCGACAAGGCGTTCCTGCTCCACGACACCTGGGGCTTCCCGATCGACCTCACCCTCGAAATGGCCGCCGAGCAGGGCCTTTCGGTGGACGAGAACGGCTTCCGCCGCCTGATGAAGGAGCAGCGGGAGCGCGCCAAGGCCGACGCCCAGGCCAAGAAGAGCGGCCACGTCGACCTCTCCGCCTACCGCGCGGTCGCCGACAAGTCCGGCGCCACGGAGTTCACCGGCTACAGCGCCACCGAGGGCGAGTCCAGCATCGTCGGCCTGCTGGTCAACGGCGTCCCGGCGCCCGCCGCCCACGAGGGCGACGACGTCGAGGTCGTCCTGGACCGCACCCCCTTCTACGCCGAGGGCGGCGGCCAGCTCGCCGACACCGGCCGGATCAAGCTGGACTCCGGCGCCGTCGTCGAGGTCCGCGACGTCCAGCAGCCGGTGCCCGGCGTCACGGTCCACAAGGGTGTGGTCCAGGTCGGCGAGGTGGTGCTCGGCTCGGCCGCGTACGCCGCCATCGACATCGCCCGCCGGCGGGCCATCGCCCGTGCCCACAGCGCCACCCACCTCACCCACCAGGCGCTGCGCGACGCCCTCGGGCCGACGGCCGCCCAGGCCGGGTCCGAGAACTCCCCGGGCCGCTTCCGCTTCGACTTCGGCTCGCCGGCCGCCGTGCCCGGCGGGGTCCTCACGGACGTCGAGCAGAAGATCAACGAGGTGCTCTCCCGGGAGCTCGACGTGCATGCCGAGGTCATGAGCATGCAGGACGCCAAGAAGCAGGGCGCCATCGCCGAGTTCGGTGAGAAGTACGGCGACCGCGTCCGCGTGGTCACCATCGGCGACTTCTCCAAGGAGCTGTGCGGCGGCACACACGTCCACAACACCGCCCAGCTGGGTCTGGTGAAGCTGCTCGGCGAGTCCTCCATCGGCTCCGGTGTCCGCCGGGTCGAGGCGCTGGTCGGCGTGGACGCCTACAAGTTCCTGGCCCGTGAGCACACCGTCGTCTCGCAGCTCACCGAGCTGGTCAAGGGCCGCCCGGACGAGCTGCCCGAGAAGATCTCCGGTGTCCTGGCCAAGCTGAAGGACGCCGAGAAGGAGATCGAGAAGTTCCGCGCCGAGAAGGTGCTGCAGGCCGCCGCCGGGCTGGCAGATGGCGCCAAGGACGTACGCGGCGTGGCGCTGGCCGCCGGACAGGTGCCCGACGGCACCTCCGCCGACGACCTGCGCAAGCTCGTGCTCGACGTGCGGGGCCGGATCCCCGGTGACCGCGCCGCGGTCGTGGCCCTCTTCACGGTCGCGAACGGCCGCCCGGTGACGGTCATCGCCACCAACGAGGCCGCCCGCGAGCGCGGCATCAAGGCCGGCGAGCTGGTCCGTACGGCCGCCAAGACGCTCGGCGGAGGCGGCGGCGGCAAGCCGGACGTCGCCCAGGGCGGCGGGCAGAACGCCGCCGCCGTGCCGGAGGCCATCGAGGCCGTCGAGCGCCTCGTCGCCGAGGCGGCCTGAACCACATGAGTTCCATGCGACGTGGCAGGCGCATCGCCGTGGATGTCGGGGACGCCCGCATCGGGGTCGCCTCGTGCGACCCCGACGGGGTCCTCGCCACCCCCGTCGAGACGGTGCCGGGACGTGACGTCCCGGCAGCTCACCGCCGTCTCAAGGCGATCGTCGAGGAGTACGAGCCGCTCGAGGTCGTGGTCGGCCTGCCCCGCTCCCTCAACGGGGGAGAGGGGCCCGCCGCGGCCAAGGTGCGGGCGTTCGCCCAGGAGATGGCGAAGAACGTCGCACCCGTAGGGGTCCGGCTGGTGGATGAGCGTATGTCGACGGTCACAGCGACCCAGGGCCTGCGGGCCTCCGGGGTCAGGAGCAAGAAGGGCCGCTCGGTGGTCGATCAGGCTGCTGCCGTGGTCATCCTGCAGAGCGCGCTGGAGACCGAACGCACCTCGGGGCAGCCCCCGGGCGAGAGCGTCGAAGTGGTCATCTGATCGCGGTACGGTAACGTTCCGCGCGATACGGCGGCGGTTCGAACAGCCGCGCGTGCAAGAAGAGGCGGATCGTTACAGCAGGCGCGCTGCCCGTCAGGAGCGCACCGCCTCTCGGCTCTAGGGGATCGATGACCGAGTATGGCCGGGGCTACGGCTCCGAACCGTGGCATCCCGAAGACCCGCTCTACGGAGAACAGGGGTCCTACGGAAGCCAGGCGCAGGAGCCTCAGTGGGGCGGACAGCAGCCCGACTCCTATCCCCAACAGCAGTACAACGGGGGCTGGGACGGCTCGCAGACCGGTCAGGTGCCGTACGACCCGTACGACCCCTACGGGCAGCAGCCGCCGGTCGATCCCTACAGCGGGGCGAGCCCCGACTACTACGGCACCCAGGACGCGTACCCGCCGCCGCAGCCCCAGCATCTGCGTCAGCAGGCGCCCCAGGAGCAGCAGCAATTCCAACAGCAGTTCCAGCAGCACCAGCAGCCCGAGCCGCACTACACCGACGCTGCCGGTGACGACTGGCGTGCCGAACCCGAGCCGCGAGAGCGCGAACCGGAGCCCGAGCACTCGTTCTTCGCGGGCGACGCCGACGAGGACGACGACCGTCCGGCCGGTCGCCGCGAGGAACGCCGGGCCACCCGCGACCGCCGGGGCAAGAAGAACAAACGCCGCAGCGGAATGGCCTGCCTGGTCATTGCGGGGGTATTCACCGGAATCATCGGAACCGTCGGCTATTTCGGCTACGACTTCTACATGAGCCACTTCGGCTCCGCCCCGGACTTCGAGGGCGAGGGCTCCGGTGCCGTGCAGGTGAACATCCCGGACGGCTCGTACGTCTCGGAAATGGGGCTGATCCTCAAGCGCGAAGGCGTGATCAAGAGCGCTGACGCGTTCACCGAGGCGGCCGGCGAGAACAAAAAGGCGAACAGCCTGCAGGGCGGCGCGTACTCCCTGCGCAAGCAGATGTCGGCAGCCGCTGCCATCGAGCTGATGCTGGACCCCAAGAGCCGTAACGGCCTCACGATCCGTGAGGGGCTGCGCTCGGGATCGGTCTACGAACTCATCGACAAAAAGCTCAAGCTCAAGACCGGCACCACGAAGAAGATCGCCAAGAGCCAGGTCAAGAACCTGGGACTGCCCACGTGGGCCTCCCATTCCGCCAAGCTCAAGGACCCGCTGGAGGGCTTCCTCTATCCCTCGACCTACAGCGTGGGTGAGGACGCGAAGCCGGCCGCGGTCCTGAAGCAGATGGTCGCGCGAGCCAATCAGGTCTACGAGAAGTACGACCTGGAGTCGAATGCGCAAAAGCTCAAGCTCGACTCGCCGATGCAGCTGCTCACGGTCGCCAGCCTCACGCAGGCCGAGGGCAAGTACAAGCACGACTTCGTGAAGGTCGCGACCGTCGTCTACAACCGTCTGAAGCCGGACAACACGGAGACCTACGGTCTGCTCGACTTCGATTCCACGGTGAATTACGCACGGTCCCAGAGCACCCTGGACACCGGGTCAGTCGACGATCTGCGGAATTTCAACGACCCCTACAACACCTACAAGTTCAAGGGGCTGCCGCCCGGCCCGATCGGGAATCCGGGCGAGGAGGCACTGAAGTCGGCCATCAACCCGGCACACGGCAACTGGTATTACTTCGTCTCGATCAATCCGGAAAAGACACTGTTCGCCGAGACGAACGAAGAGCACGAGCGCAACCGCCGTCTCTATGAACAGGAACGCGAGAAGGCCAGCGAATGAGCGCCCCACGCAGAGCCGCGGTCCTCGGATCGCCCATCGCCCACTCCCTCTCCCCGGTGCTGCACCGTGCCGCCTATGACGAACTCGGGCTGAGCGACTGGGAGTACGGCCGTCACGAGGTCGACGAAGCGGGGCTGCCCGCCTTCATGGAGCGACTCGACGCGGGCTGGGCGGGCCTGTCACTGACCATGCCGCTCAAGCGCGCCGTGATTCCGCTGCTCGACGAGATCAGCGAGACCGCGGCCTCCGTGGAGGCGGTCAACACCGTCGTGCGGACCGATGAGGGGCGCATCGTCGGCGACAACACCGACATCCCGGGCATGATCGCCGCGCTGCGCGAGCGCGGCGTGGAGCGGGTCGAACGGGCGGCGATCCTCGGAGCGGGAGCCACCGCCTCCTCGGCGCTCGCCGCGCTCTCGCGGATCTGCACGGGCGAGGTGACCGCGTACGTCCGCAGCGACGCTCGCGCGGCGGAGATGCGCGGCTGGGGCGAGCGGCTGGGAGTCACGGTCCGGACCGCGTCCTGGGAGGACGCCGCGGAGGCGTTCCGGGAGCCGCTGGTCATCGCCACCACGCCGGCCGGCAGCACCGACGCGCTCGCCGCCGCGGTACCGCACGACCCGGGCACCCTCTTCGACGTGCTGTACGAGCCCTGGCCGACCACGCTGGCCACCGCGTGGGCCGCGCACGGCGGCTCGGTGGTCGGTGGTCTGGACCTCCTGGTGCACCAGGCGGTGCTCCAGGTGGAGCTGATGACCGGGCGGACGCCTGCTCCGCTGGCCGCGATGCGCAAGGCCGGAGAGGCCGCGCTCGCGGCGCGCTGACCCGTCGGCCGGCCGGCCCCGTCCGGCGCATCCTCCCGTCCGTGCGAGGTCCGCACCCTGGACTGCACGCCGCCCTCCGCGTGCGACGTGGGAGGATCAGGGGGAGACCGTACGCGGATGAGCAGTACATGAGGAGCACCGTTGAGCAGGTTGCGCTGGCTGACGGCGGGGGAGTCGCACGGCCCCGCATTGGTGGCGACGCTGGAGGGCCTTCCGGCCGGCGTCCCGATCACCACGGAGTTGGTGGCGGATGCGTTGGCCAGGCGGCGGCTGGGGTATGGCCGTGGTGCCCGGATGAAGTTCGAGCGGGACGAGATCACGTTCCTGGGCGGGGTGCGGCACGGCCTGTCGCTGGGTTCGCCGGTGGCGGTCATGGTGGGCAACACCGAGTGGCCCAAGTGGGAGCAGGTCATGGCGGCCGATCCGGTGGATGAGGAGGAGCTGGCCGCGCTCGCGCGTAACGCGCCGCTGACCCGCCCCCGTCCCGGCCACGCCGACCTCGCCGGCATGCAGAAGTACGGCTTCGACGAGGCCCGCCCGATCCTGGAGCGCGCCTCCGCCCGCGAGACCGCGGCGCGGGTGGCGCTGGGCGCGGTGGCGCGTTCCTTCCTCAAGGAGACGGCCGGCATCGAGATCGTCTCGCATGTGGTGGAGCTGGCGGCGGCGAAGGCGCCGTACGGCGTCGTCCCCGAGCCCTCGGACGTGGAGAGGCTGGACGCGGATCCGGTGCGCTGCCTGGACGCGGATGCGAGCAAGGCGATGGTCGCGGAGATCGACCAGGCCCACAAGGACGGCGACACCCTCGGTGGCGTCGTCGAGGTGCTGGCGTACGGCGTGCCGGTCGGGCTGGGCTCGCACGTGCACTGGGACCGTCGTCTGGACGCTCGCCTGGCCGCCGCCCTGATGGGCATCCAGGCCATCAAGGGTGTCGAGGTCGGTGACGGTTTCGATCTGGCGCGGGTGCCGGGCTCCAAGGCACACGACGAGATCGTGTCGACGGACGACGGCATCCGGCGCACCTCCGGCCGCTCCGGTGGCACCGAGGGCGGCCTGACGACGGGTGAACTGCTGCGGGTGCGGGCGGCGATGAAGCCGATCGCGACGGTGCCGCGGGCGCTGGCCACCGTGGACGTGAGCACGGGCGAGGCGACCAAGGCGCACCACCAGCGCTCGGACGTCTGCGCGGTGCCGGCGGCCGGGATCGTGGCCGAGGCCATGGTCGCGCTGGTGCTGGCCGACGCGGTGGTGGAGAAGTTCGGCGGCGACAGCGTCCCCGAGACCCGTCGCAACGTCCGCAGCTACCTCGACAACCTGGCGATCAAGTGACGTCCCCGGTCGCCGTACTGATCGGCCCGCCCGGCGCGGGTAAGTCCACGGTGGGCGCGCTGCTGGCCGAGCGGCTGGGCGTCGCCTACCGGGACACCGACGCGGACATCGTCGCCGCGGCCGGCCGGCCGATCCCGGAGATCTTCATCGACGAGGGTGAGCCGTACTTCCGCGACCTGGAGCGGGAAGCCGTACGCGTCGCCCTGGAGAGCCACACCGGTGTGCTCGCCCTGGGCGGCGGCGCGATCCTCGACACCGGCACCCGCAAGCTGCTTGCGGGCCTCCCGGTGGTCTTCCTGGACGTCCAACTCGCCGATGCCATCAAGCGGGTCGGCCTCGACGCGCCGCGCCCGCTGCTGGCCGTCAACCCGCGCAAACGGTGGCGCGAGCTCATGGAGCACCGCCGCCCGCTGTACACCGAGGTCTCGCGCGCCGTGATCGCCACCGGGGACCGCACCCCCGAGGGGGTCGTCGACGCGATCATGGACGCTTTGGAGCTAGGGCAGGCCACGGGAGACGCCCGGCGGGCCGCCGACAGGGAGGAACAGGCATGACGGAGCAGGCCACCCGTATCCAGGTGGGCGGTACCGCAGGCACCGACCCCTACGAGGTGCTCGTCGGGCGGCAGCTGCTCGGTGAACTGCCGAGCCTGATCGGTGAGAGCGCCCAGCGGGTCGCGGTGCTGCACCCGGAGGCGCTGGCCGCCACGGGCGAGGCGCTGCGCGAGGACCTCGCCTCCCAGGGCTACGAGGCGATCGCCATCCAGCTGCCGAACGCCGAGGAGTCCAAGACCGTCGAGGTCGCGGCGTACTGCTGGAAGGCGCTGGGGCAGACCGGGTTCACCCGCAGCGACGTGATCGTCGGCGTGGGTGGCGGCGCCACCACCGACCTGGCCGGCTTCGTGGCCGCCACCTGGCTGCGCGGGGTGCGCTGGATCGCCGTCCCCACGACGGTCCTGGGCATGGTCGACGCGGCGGTCGGCGGCAAGACCGGCATCAACACCGCCGAGGGCAAGAACCTCGTCGGCGCCTTCCACCCGCCGGCCGGTGTGCTCTGCGACCTGGCCGCCCTCGACTCGCTGCCGGTGCACGACTACGTCTCCGGTCTGGCCGAGGTCATCAAGGCCGGCTTCATCGCCGACCCGGCGATCCTCGACCTGATCGAGTCGGACCCGGAGGCCGCCAAGCGTCCGGACGGCGCACACACCGCCGAGCTGATCGAGCGGGCGATCCGGGTCAAGGCCGAGGTGGTCTCCGCGGACCTCAAGGAATCGGGTCTGCGCGAGATCCTCAACTACGGCCACACGCTGGCGCACGCCATCGAGAAGAACGAGCGCTACAACTGGCGGCACGGCGCGGCCGTCTCGGTCGGCATGGTCTTCGCCGCCGAGCTCGGCCGGATCGCCGGCCGCCTCGACGACGCCACCGCCGACCGGCACCGCTCGGTCCTGGAATCCGTCGGCCTGCCGCTGACCTACCGCGGTGACCAGTGGCCCAAGCTGCTGGAGACCATGAAGGTCGACAAGAAGACCCGCGGTGACCGGCTGCGCTTCATCGTGCTGGACGGTCTCGCCAAGCCGACCGTGCTGGAGGGCCCGGACCCGGCGATGCTGCTGGCCGCACACGCCGAGATCGCCGCGTGAGCCGCCGCGTCCTGGTGCTGAACGGCCCCAATCTGGGCCGGCTCGGCTCCCGTGAGCCCGACGTGTACGGCGCCACCTCGTACGCCGGTCTGGTCGAGCAATGCGCCACGCTCGGCAAGGAGTTGGGGTTCGAGGCGGAGGTCCGCGAGACCAACGACGAGGGCGAGATGATCCGCTGGCTGCACGAAGCCGCCGACGGATCGATTCCGGTCGTCATCAACCCCGGTGCCTTCACGCACTATTCGTACGGCATGCGCGACGCGGCCGCCCAGCGGACCGCGCCGCTCATCGAGGTGCACATCTCCAACCCGTACGCCCGCGAGGAATTCCGCCACACTTCGGTCATCGCTGCGGTCGCCAGCGGTACGGTCGCCGGCTTCGGTATCGGCTCCTACCGCCTCGCGCTGCGGGCGCTGGCGGAGGAACTGAACGGCTGATCCCGCACTCGGGCACTCCCGGCCGTCCCCGGTCGTTCACACCGCGAACGCCGGGGATGGCAGAGTACCGTTCGCAGTAATACCGCCCGTGCCGACGACTGCCGGGCACAACGGCCCCTGAGGGCCGGTCGGTTACCGCACGACACCCCGGGCGGCCCGGCCCGGCGCCCAGGGGCACCCCACCCGGCGTGAGCCGGGGGAGCACCGCACCACGTCGACCGCACGAGACGGAGAGCCACCGGATGCAGTACGCAGTGGGGGCTCCGCTGCCACCGCCCCACCGGCAGGGACCGGGCCATCCGGGACAAGGCGTCAGCATGAACTGGAACCCCCAGCAGGGCGGGCCCGTGCCGCCCGGCCCGCCGCCTTCCCCCTCGCCGCAGCCGGCTCCCGCCGCGCCCCCGGCCCCACCCGCGCCGACCCCGCCCGCCTCCGGGCAGGGCTGGAACGGCTCCGCGCCGCACCAGGCCCCGCCCGCCCCGCACAGCACGGACATCACCGGCCACATCCAGCTGCCGCCGGGCGCCCCCGTACCGCTGCCCAGCCCGCCGACCGACGCCGCCGCCCCGGATGTCGCGAACGCCGCGGTCGCGGTGCTGCTCATCGGCCCGGCGGGCGCGGGCAAGACCAGCGTCGCCCGCCACTGGGCCGACACCCGGCGGGTGCCGACCGCGCACATCAGCCTCGACGACGTCCGTGAATGGGTCCGCTCCGGCTTCGCCGACCCGCAGACCGGCTGGAACGACCACTCCGAGGCGCAGTACCGCCTCGCCCGCCGCACCTGCGGCTTCGCGGCCCGCAACTTCCTCGCCAACGGGATCTCCTGCATCCTTGACGACGCCGTCTTCCCCGACCGGCCCGTCGTCGGACTCGGCGGCTGGAAGCGCCATGTGGGCCCCGGCCTGCTGCCGATCGTGCTGCTCCCCGGACTGGAGATCGTCCTGGAGCGCAATGCCCGACGCAGCGGCAACCGCAGGCTCTCCGACGAAGAGGTGGCCCGTATCCACGGCCGGATGGCCGGTTGGTACGGCTCCGGGCTGCCGATCATCGACAACTCCGCACACGACGTCCCGACGACCGTTCGGGTGCTCGACGACGTCGTCGCCCGCAGCATCGCCAGCCCGCCCAACTGGTAGCCGGAAACCCCGCGTCCCCCGGGCGGCTGCTCTCGACCGGCCGTCCGCGGAGACCCGCCGTAGGCTCGTGATATGTCCGAGTTGTACGCGGTCCGACGCACGCGGCTGCGCGACCGCTGCGCCGCAACCGGAAGTACCGCCGCCCTGATCTCGCGCCCCGCCAACGTCCGCTACCTCACCGGCTGTGCGCCGCCCGGCGCGGCGCTGCTCCTGGGCCCCCAGGAGGACATCCTGCTCTGCGGAACGCCGCTGAGCGGTGACCCCTCCGAAGGCCGGCCGGCCGAGGACGTGCGGGTGAGCGTGCTGCCCACGCGCGGTGGTGACCCCGTCGTGGCCTGCGCCGATCAGGCCGCCAAGGCCGGTGCGGACACCCTGGCGGTGGAGGAGCACCATCTCACCGTCACCCGCCACCGGGCGCTCTCCCAGGTCGCCCCGCGGATGCGACTCGCGGACCTGGCCTGCGCGGTCGAGGCGCAGCGGCTGGTGAAGGACGACGATGAGATCGCCTGTCTGCGGATCGCCGCCGAGATCACCGACCAGGCCCTCGGCGAACTCCTCGAATCGATTCTCGTCGGCAGGACCGAGCGGCATCTCGCCCTGGAGTTGGAGCGCCGGCTGGTGGATCACGGCGCGGACGGCCCGGCCTTTCCCACATCCGTCGCCACCGGCCAGAATTCGGGACGTCCCGGGCACCTGCCCACCGACCGCAGGGTGGAGGAGGGTGACTTCCTGACCGTCGGCCTCGGCGCCAACTACCGCGGCTACCGTTGCGAGATCGGCCGGACCTTCGTCATCGGCACCACCCCGGCCGACTGGCAGATCGAGCTCTACGATCTCGTTTTCGCAGCCCAGCGGGCCGGCCGGGAGGCCCTCGCGCCGGGTGTGGAGTGCCGCGAGGTGGACCGGGTGACGCGTCATGTGCTGGACGCGGCGGGGTACGGTGAGGGCGTCGGGCCGTGGACCGGCCATGGCGTGGGGCTCGAAATCGACGAGGACCCTCAGTTGTCGCCTGCCGCCATGGGTAAACTGGACGCTTGCGTGCCGGTCACCGTCGAACCGGGGGTTCACCTCCCGGGCCGCGGGGGTGTCCGGATCGACGACACACTCGTCGTCCGCCCCGAGGCGGACGGCGGGCCCGAGCTACTCACGATCACGACCAAGGAGCTGCTCGCACTGTGAGCCATACGGTTCATCGCGGCGGCTTTTAGGTACCCACCACCTGCAGTCCAGGAGATTCCGCAACCGTGGCTTCCACGAACGACCTCAAGAACGGCCTGGTGCTCAAGCTC
Organism: Streptomyces sp. NPDC048248; assembly: GCF_043201875.1. Lineage (NCBI taxonomy): Bacteria > Bacillati > Actinomycetota > Actinomycetes > Kitasatosporales > Streptomycetaceae > Streptomyces > Streptomyces sp. NPDC048248. The sequence continues at coordinate 91,267 of NZ_JBICZL010000008.1, read as the reverse complement.
GAAGGGGGCCAGCTCTGGTCCGTCGTCGAGTTCCAGCACGTCAAGCCCGGTAAGGGCCCGGCCTTCGTCCGCACCAAGCTGAAGAACGTGCTCTCCGGCAAGGTGGTGGACAAGACCTTCAACGCCGGTGTGAAGGTCGAGACGGCCACTGTCGACAAGCGCGGGATGCAGTTCTCGTACATGGACGGCGAGTACTTCGTCTTCATGGACATGGACACCTACGACCAGCTGATGGTCGACCGCAAGGCCGTCGGAGACGCCGCGAACTTCCTCCTCGAAGGCTTCGAGGCCGTCGTGGCGCAGCACGAGGGCGAGGTGCTCTACGTCGAGCTGCCGGCCGCCGTCGAGCTCGTCATCCAGCACACCGAGCCCGGCGTTCAGGGCGACCGCTCCACCGGTGGCTCCAAGCCGGCCACGCTGGAGACCGGCTACGAGATCCAGGTGCCGCTCTTCATCACCGAGGGCGAGAAGATCAAGGTCGACACCCGCTCCGGCGAGTACCTCGGTCGGGTGAACAGCTAACCGTGGCTGCCCGCAACAAGGCCCGCAAGCGCGCCTTCCAGATCCTCTTCGAGGCCGATCAGCGCGGCGCCGACGTGCAGTCCGTGCTCGCGGACTGGATGCGTCACGCCCGGACCGACCCCCGGCAGCCGCCGGTGAACGAGTACACCCTGCAGTTGATCGAGGGGTACGCGGACCACACCGATCGTATTGACGACCTGATCTCCACCTACTCCGTGGACTGGGCGCTGGACCGGATGCCGGTCGTGGACCGCAGCATTCTGCGGCTCGGCGCCTACGAGTTGATCTGGGTGGACGACACCCCGGACGCGGTGGCGATCGACGAAGCGGTACAGCTCGCCAAGGAGTTCTCCACGGACGACTCCCCGGCCTTCGTCAACGGCCTTCTGGGCCGCATCAAGGAGCTGAAGCCGGGCCTGCGGCGCGAAACGCAGTAGGCGGACGGCAGAGAGCGTGAACGGGCCCGGAGTGATGCAGGATGCTCCGGGCTCGTCGCGTGCCCGGAGAAGGCCGCCTGGCCGCCTTCTGCGCCCCATGCGCCTCACGCGTCCCGGGCGTTCCGGACAAAAAACAACCGCCGCCCCGGTGGCCCGGGGCGGCGGTACGTTTCTGCAGGTGACGGTCAGGCGTCAGATGTCGTCGTGCGCCACGGCGCGGCGCGCATCGGCGTCCAGCACGCCCCAGCTGATCAGCTGCTCGGTCAGGACCGAGGGCGACTGGTCGTAGATGACGGCGAGGGTGCGCAGGTCGTCCTGGCGGATCGAGAGGACCTTGCCGTTGTAGTCACCGCGCTGGCTCTGGATCGTCGCGGCGTAGCGCTGCAGCGGTCCGGCCTTCTCCTGCGGGACATGGGCCAGGCGCTCCAGGTCGAGCACCAGCTTCGGCGGCGGCTCGGCCGCTCCGCCGGGCGTCGTACCCGGCAGGAGCTCCTGCACCGGTACGCCGTAGAAGTCCGCCAGCTCGGCGAGGCGCTGCACGGTCACTGCACGGTCGCCGCGCTCGTAGGAGCCCACCACCACGGCCTTCCAGCGACCCTGGGACTTCTCCTCGACGCCGTGGAGAGAGAGGCCCTGCTGAGTGCGGATGGCGCGGAGCTTTGCCCCGAGCTGTTTGGCGTATTCGCTGGACATAAAGCTCCCCAGACGGCTGTATCGATATGCGGCTCCGCCGCGTGGCCGGTAACTCACTGTGAGGTTACGCAGCGTAATTTGGCTTCGTCAAGCCGAATGGGCCAGACCTTCGACCGTAGGGGGTGCCCCCGGGTCCCGGAGCGGCCCCTGGTAGTCTGGGCTGCGTAATTTGACGTCCTTTAAGGTCCGTCCCGTGAGGCGGAGAAGGGGGTCCGTTTCGTATGGACGCAAGCAGTTCCGACACAGGGGATCAGATCCCCGCGCGCCCGGTGCTCGAAGGCCCGGACATCGCGCGGATGCTCACCCGCATCGCCCACGAGATCGTCGAACGCGCCAAGGGTGCGGAAGACGTGGTGCTGCTGGGCATCCCCACCAGGGGCGTCTTCCTCGCCCGGCGGCTGGCCGCCAAACTCCAGGAGATCACCGGGCGCACCATCCCGGTCGGCTCGCTCGACATCACGATGTACCGCGACGACCTGCGCCTGGGCCCGGCCCGCACGATCGGCCGCACGGAGATCCCGGCCGACGGCATCGAAGGCCGCCTCGTACTCCTCGTCGACGACGTCCTCTTCTCCGGACGCACGATCCGCGCCGCGCTGGACGCCCTGGGCGACATCGGCCGGCCGCGCGCCGTGCAGCTCGCGGTCCTCGTCGACCGCGGACACCGCGAGCTGCCCATCCGCGCCGACTACGTGGGCAAGAACCTCCCCACGTCGCTGCGGGAGACGGTCAAGGTCCAGCTCACCGAGGAAGACGGCCGGGACGCCGTGCTGCTCGGCGTGCGCCCGCCCCGCCCCGGCTCGTCGGACGGGTCCGCGGAAGCCGAGCAGACCACCCCGGCAGGCGAGCGATAGCGCACCGCGTACGGACCCGGTGATCCCGGGGCCGCGCTCTCGCCTGCTCGACGGACATTCCCGCACACCTCCCTCACTCACGGAGTACCCGGATGAAGCGTCACCTCATCTCGGCCGCCGACCTCACCCGCGACGACGCCGTCCTGATCCTCGACACCGCCGAGGAGATGGCTCGCGTCGCGGACCGGCCGATCAAGAAGCTCCCCACCCTCCGCGGCCGCACCGTCGTCAACCTCTTCTTCGAGGACTCGACCCGCACCCGCATCTCCTTCGAGGCCGCCGCCAAGCGGCTCTCGGCGGACGTCATCAACTTCTCCGCGAAGGGCTCCTCGGTCTCCAAGGGGGAGTCGCTCAAGGACACCGCCCTGACGCTGGAGGCGATGGGCGCGGACGCCGTCGTCATCCGGCACCACGACTCCGGCGCCCCGCACCGCCTGGCGACCTCCGGCTGGATCGGCGGCTCGGTGGTCAACGCCGGTGACGGCACCCATGAGCACCCCACCCAGGCGCTGCTGGACGCGTTCACGATGCGCCGCCGCCTGGTCGGCGCCGACGCCGGGCTGGGCCAGGACCTCGCCGGGCGCCGCATCACCATCGTCGGCGACATCCTGCACAGCCGGGTGGCCCGCTCCAACGTCCACCTGCTGACCTCGCTCGGCGCGGAGGTCACCCTCGTCGCGCCGCCGACGCTGGTGCCCATCGGCGTGGAGAAGTGGCCCTGCCAGGTCTCGTACGACCTGGACTCCGTGGTCGCCGGGTCGGACGCGGTGATGATGCTGCGCGTCCAGCGCGAGCGGATGAACGCCGCCTTCTTCCCCACCGAGCGTGAGTACGCGCGGCGCTACGGCCTCGACGGCGACCGGATGGCCCGGATGCCGAAGGACGCGATCGTCATGCACCCCGGGCCGATGAACCGCGGCATGGAGATCACCGCCGAGGTCGCCGACTCGCCCCGCTGCACCGCCGTCGAACAGGTCACCAACGGTGTCAGCATCCGTATGGCGGTCCTCTATCTGCTTCTGGGCGGCAACGAGCCCGCCATCACCGCCGGCACCGGCACCAGCACGCGCACCGAGGAGAGCAAGTAACCATGAGCAAGATCCTTATTCGTGGGGCCAAGGTCCTCGGTGGCGAGCCGCAGGACGTGCTGATCGACGGCGAGACCATCGCCGAGGTGGGCACGGGGCTGAGCGCCGAGGGCGCCCGGGTGATCGAGGCGGACGGCCAGATCCTGCTGCCGGGCCTGGTCGACCTGCACACCCACCTGCGCGAGCCGGGCCGTGAGGACTCCGAGACGGTGCTGACGGGCACCAAGGCCGCGGCGGTCGGCGGTTTCACCGCCGTGCATGCCATGGCCAACACCTTCCCCGTGGCCGACACCGCCGGCGTCGTCGAGCAGGTCTGGCGGCTGGGCAAGGAGTCCGGCTACTGCGACGTCCAGCCGATCGGCGCGGTGACCGTCGGCCTGGAGGGCAAGAAGCTCGCGGAACTGGGCGCGATGCACGACTCCGCGGCCGGTGTCCGGGTCTTCTCCGACGACGGCAAGTGCGTGGACGACGCGGTGATCATGCGCCGTGCCCTGGAGTACGTGAAGGCCTTCGACGGCGTCGTGGCCCAGCACGCCCAGGAGCCGCGGCTCACCGAGGGCGCCCAGATGAACGAGGGCATCGTCTCCGCCGAGCTGGGGCTGGGCGGCTGGCCCGCGGTCGCCGAGGAGTCGATCATCGCCCGCGATGTGCTGCTCGCCGCGCACGTCGGCTCCCGGGTGCACATCTGCCACCTGTCCACCGCAGGTTCCGTCGAGCTGGTCCGCTGGGCCAAGTCCAAGGGCTGGAACGTCACCGCCGAGGTCACCCCGCACCACCTCCTCCTCACGGACGAGCTCGTACGGTCCTACAACCCCGTCTACAAGGTGAACCCGCCGCTGCGCACCGAGGCCGATGTCCTCGCGCTGCGCGAGGCGCTCGCCGACGGCACGATCGACTGTGTGGCCACCGACCACGCGCCGCACCCGCACGAGGACAAGGACTGCGAGTGGGGCGCAGCGGCCATGGGCATGGTCGGCCTGGAGACCGCGCTGTCCGTCGTCCAGCACACGATGGTCGACAGCGGACTGCTGGACTGGGCCGGCGTCGCCGACCGGATGTCCTTCCGTCCCGCCCACATCGGCCGCCTCGGAGGTCACGGCCGTCCCATCTCGGCTGGTGAGCCCGCCAACCTCACGCTGCACGATTCCGCTTACCGTGGAGTGGTGGACCCCGCAGGCTTCGCCTCCCGCAGCCGCAACACCCCCTACGAGGGTCGTGAGCTGCCGGGACGCGTCACCCACACCTTCCTGCGGGGCCGGGCAACGGTCGTCGACGGGAAGCTGGCGTGACTCCTCCTCTGATCCCCCTGGCCGCCGCGCAGAAGTCCGCGGAGGTCACCGACTGGGCCGCGCGGATCGGCTGGGTCGTCGGCCTGCTGCTCTTCATCGCACTGGTCTACTGGCTGATGCGGGAGGGCTGGAAGTGGCGCGGCACGCTCCAGGGCGATGTGCCCGAGCTGCCCGCCGCACCCGCCGAGGCCGGCGAGCCGCGGCTGACACTGCACGGCCGCTACCACGGCTCCACCACCGCAGGCCAGTGGCTCGACCGCATCGTCGCGCACGGCCTGGGCACCCGCAGCCGCGTCGAACTGACCCTGACCGACCAGGGCCTGAACGTCGTACGACCGGGCGCGCAGGACTTCTTCGTGCCGGCCGCCGCCCTGCGCGGCGCACGGCTCGACAAGGGCATCGCCGGCAAGGTCCTGCCCGAGGGCGGCCTGCTGATCGTCACCTGGGAGCACGGGAACAAGGAGATCGACTCCGGTTTCCGCTCCGACCGGGCCGCGGAGCACCCGGCGTGGGTCGCGGCCCTCACCACACAGAGCACCACCGAGCACACCGAAACGGAAGGCGCACGATGACGACCTCCACCAGGGGAACTGCGAAGGTTCCCGCCGTACTCGTCCTGGAGGACGGCCGCAGCTTCCGCGGCCGTGCCTACGGGGCCGTGGGGGAGACCTTCGGCGAGGCGGTGTTCTCCACCGGCATGACCGGCTACCAGGAGACCCTGACCGACCCGTCGTACCACCGCCAGGTCGTCGTCATGACCGCCCCGCACATCGGCAACACCGGCGTGAACGACGAGGACAACGAGTCCGGCAAGATCTGGGTCTCGGGCTACGTCGTGCGCGACCCCGCCCGTATCCCCTCCAACTGGCGCTCGGTCCGCACCCTGGACGACGAGCTGGTCGCCCAGGGCGTCGTCGGCATCAGCGGAGTCGACACCCGGGCGCTGACCCGCCACCTCCGCGAGCGCGGTGCGATGCGGGTCGGCATCTTCTCCGGCGACGCGCTGCCCGACGCGGGCACGATGCTGGCCAAGGTGCGCCAGGCCCCCGAGATGCAGGGCGCGGACCTCTCCGCCCAGGTCGCCACCAAGGAGACCTACGTCGTGCCGGCCATCGGCACGAAGAAATTCACCGTCGCGGCGATCGACCTCGGCATCAAGGGCATGACCCCGCACCGCATGGCCGAGCGCGGCATCGAGGTGCACGTCCTGCCCGCCACGGCCACCGTCGAGGACATCTACGCGGTCGAGCCCGACGGCGTGTTCTTCTCCAACGGCCCCGGCGACCCGGCCACCGCCGACCACCCGGTGTCCGTGATGCAGGGCGTGCTGGAGCGCAGGACGCCGCTGTTCGGCATCTGCTTCGGCAACCAGATCCTGGGCCGCGCCCTCGGCTTCGGCACCTTCAAGCTCAAGTACGGCCACCGCGGCATCAACCAGCCGGTGCAGGACCGTACGACCGGCAAGGTCGAGGTCACCGCGCACAACCACGGGTTCGCCGTCGACGCCCCGCTCGACAAGGTCACCGAAACCCCCTTCGGCCGTGCCGAGGTCTCCCACGTCTGCCTCAACGACAACGTGGTGGAGGGTCTGCACCTCCTCGACCAGCCGGCCTTCAGCGTCCAGTACCACCCCGAAGCCGCAGCGGGGCCGCACGACGCGGCCTACCTGTTCGACCGCTTCGTCTCTCTCATGGAGGGCCAGCGTGCCTAAGCGCACCGATATCCAGTCCGTCCTGGTCATCGGCTCCGGCCCGATCGTCATCGGCCAGGCCGCGGAGTTCGACTACTCCGGAACCCAGGCCTGCCGGGTTCTGAAGTCCGAGGGCCTGCGGGTCATCCTGGTCAACTCCAACCCGGCCACGATCATGACCGACCCGGAGATCGCCGACGCCACCTACGTCGAGCCGATCACCCCCGAGTTCGTCGAGAAGATCATCGCCAAGGAGCGCCCCGACGCGCTGCTGCCGACCCTGGGCGGCCAGACCGCGCTGAACACCGCGATCTCCATGCACGAGCAGGGTGTGCTGGAGAAGTACGGTGTCGAGCTCATCGGCGCCAACGTCGAGGCGATCAACAAGGGCGAGGACCGCGACCTCTTCAAGGGCGTCGTCGAAGAGGTCAAGAAGAAGATCGGGCACGGCGAGTCCGCCCGCTCGTACATCTGCCACTCCATGGACGACGTCCTCAAGGGTGTCGACGAGCTCGGCGGCTACCCCGTCGTCGTCCGCCCCTCCTTCACCATGGGTGGCGCGGGCTCCGGCTTCGCGCACGACGAGGAGGAGCTGCGCCGCATCGCCGGCCAGGGCCTGACGCTCTCCCCGACCACCGAGGTGCTCCTGGAGGAGTCGATCCTCGGCTGGAAGGAGTACGAGCTGGAGCTGATGCGCGACAAGCACGACAACGTCGTGGTCGTGTGCTCCATCGAGAACTTCGACCCGATGGGCGTGCACACCGGCGACTCGATCACCGTCGCCCCGGCGATGACGCTGACCGACCGTGAGTACCAGACACTGCGGGACGTGGGCATCGCGATCATCCGCGAGGTCGGCGTCGACACCGGCGGCTGCAACATCCAGTTCGCGGTCAACCCCGAAGACGGCCGGATCATCGTCATCGAGATGAACCCGCGCGTCTCGCGCTCCTCGGCGCTGGCCTCCAAGGCGACCGGCTTCCCGATCGCGAAGATCGCCGCCCGGCTCGCGGTCGGCTACACGCTGGACGAGATCCCCAACGACATCACCGAGAAGACCCCGGCCTCCTTCGAGCCGACCCTCGACTACGTCGTCGTGAAGGTGCCGCGCTTCGCCTTCGAGAAGTTCCCGGCCGCCGACGCCACCCTCACCACGACCATGAAGTCGGTCGGCGAGGCCATGGCCATCGGCCGTAACTTCCCCGAGGCGCTCAACAAGGCCCTGCGCTCGCTGGAGAAGAAGGGCAGCCAGTTCGACTTCGTCGGCGAGCCCGGTGACAAGGCCGAGCTGCTGCGCACCGCCCAGGTCCCGACCGACGGCCGGATCAACACGGTGATGCAGGCGATCCGGGCCGGCGCCACGCAGCAGGAGGTCTTCGACGCCACCAAGATCGACCCGTGGTTCGTCGACCAGCTCTTCCTGGTCAAGGAGATCGCGGACGAGATCGCGGACGCCGAGAAGCTCCACCCGGAGATCCTTGCGGACGCAAAGCGGCACGGCTTCTCCGACGCCCAGATCGGCGCCATCCGCGGTCTGCGCGAGGACGTCGTCCGCGAGGTCCGGCACGCACTCGGCGTCCGCCCGGTCTACAAGACCGTCGACACCTGCGCCGCCGAGTTCGCGGCCAGGACGCCGTACTTCTACTCGTCCTACGACGAGGAGACCGAGGTCGCCCCGCGCGAGAAGCCGGCAGTGATCATCCTCGGGTCCGGCCCGAACCGCATCGGCCAGGGCATCGAGTTCGACTACTCCTGTGTCCACGCCTCGTTCGCGCTGAGCGACGCCGGCTACGAGACCGTGATGGTCAACTGCAACCCCGAGACCGTCTCCACCGACTACGACACCTCCGACCGGCTCTACTTCGAGCCGCTCACCCTGGAGGACGTCCTGGAGATCGTGCACGCCGAGACCGCGGCGGGACCGGTCGCCGGTGTCATCGTCCAGCTCGGCGGCCAGACCCCGCTGGGCCTGGCGCAGGCGCTCAAGGACAACGGCGTGCCGATCGTCGGCACCTCGCCCGAGGCCATCGACCTCGCCGAGGAGCGCGGCGCCTTCGGCCGGGTGCTGACCGACGCCGGTCTGCCCGCTCCCAAGTACGGCACCGCCTTCTCGTTCGACGAGGCCAAGAAGATCGCCACCGAGATCGGCTACCCGGTCATGGTCCGCCCCTCGTACGTCCTGGGCGGCCGCGGCATGGAGATCGTCTACGACGAGCCGTCGCTGGGCGAGTACCTCACCCGCCACGCCGGACTGATCGACCAGCACCCGGTCCTCATCGACCGGTTCCTCGACGACGCCATCGAGATCGACGTCGACGCCCTCTACGACGGCACCGAGCTCTACCTCGGCGGCGTCATGGAGCACATCGAGGAAGCCGGCATCCACTCCGGCGACTCCGCCTGCGCGCTGCCCCCCATCACCCTGGGCGGCTTCGACATCAAGCGGCTGCGCGCCTCCACGGAGGCCATCGCCAAGGGCGTCGGCGTCCGCGGTCTGATCAACATCCAGTTCGCGATGGCCGGGGACATCCTCTACGTCCTGGAGGCCAACCCGCGCGCCTCGCGCACCGTCCCCTTCACCTCGAAGGCGACCGCGGTGCCGCTGGCCAAGGCCGCCGCGCGGATCTCGCTCGGCGCCACCGTCGCCGAACTGCGCGCCGAGGGCATGCTCCCGGCGACCGGCGACGGCGGCACCCTGCCGCTGGACGCGCCGATCTCGGTCAAGGAAGCCGTCATGCCCTGGTCGCGGTTCCGCGACGCGTCCGGACGCGGCGTGGACACCATCCTCGGCCCGGAGATGCGCTCCACCGGCGAGGTCATGGGCATCGACTCGGTCTTCGGCACCGCCTACGCCAAGTCCCAGGCCGGCGCCTACGGAGCGCTCCCCACCAAGGGCCGCGCCTTCGTCTCCGTCGCCAACCGCGACAAGCGTTCGATGATCTTCCCGGCCCGTGAGCTGGTCGCGCACGGCTTCGAGCTGCTGGCCACCTCCGGCACCGCCGAGGTGCTCCGCCGCAACGGCATCAACACCACCGTGGTGCGCAAGCAGTCCGAGGGCGAGGGCCCGAACGGCGAGAAGACCATCGTCCAGCTGATCCACGACGGCCAGGTCGACCTGATCGTCAACACCCCGTACGGCACCGGCGGCCGACTGGACGGCTACGACATCCGTACCGCCTCGGTGGCCCGCGGCATCCCCTGCCTGACCACGGTCCAGGCGCTCGCCGCCGCCGTCCAGGGCATCGAGGCCGTGTCCCGCGGCGATGTGGGCGTGCGTTCCCTCCAGGAACACGCGCAACATCTCACCGCCGCCCGCGAGGAGTAAGGCGCACGAGGGGGACACCGGAACGGTGTCCCCCTCTTCGTGGGCCCCCGCCCGCTCCTCCGGTGTCCGGGGCCCTTCCGGGACCGATCCGTCCCGCACCCGCTCGCGCCCGCTCTCTCGCGTGGAAGGCACGCCATGTATCAGCTGTTCTTCAAGCTCTTCTTCCAGCGGATGGACCCGGAGCAGGCCCACCACCTGGCCTTCGCCTGGATCCGCCGCGTCGCCCGCGTCCCGGTCCTGCGCACCTTCGTCGCGGCCGCCCTCGCGCCGCGCCACAAGGAGCTGCGCACCGAGGCCCTTGGCCTGCGGATGCACGGCCCCTTCGGCCTGGCCGCCGGCTTCGACAAGAACGCCGTCGCCATCGACGGCATGACGATGCTCGGCTTCGACCACGTCGAGATCGGCACCGTGACCGCCCTGCCACAGCCGGGCAACCCCAAGAAGCGCCTGTTCCGGCTGGTGCCGGACCGCGCGCTCATCAACCGCATGGGCTTCAACAACGAGGGCTCCGCGGCCGTGGCGGCCCGTCTGGCCGCCCGCAACCCGGTCTTCCGGACCACCGTCGGGGTCAACATCGGCAAGACCAAGATCGTTCCGGAGGAAGAGGCGGTCGGCGACTACGTCACCTCCACCGAGCGACTCGCCGCCCACGCCGACTATCTGGTCGTCAACGTCTCCTCCCCGAACACCCCGGGCCTGCGCAACCTCCAGGCCGTCGACCACCTGCGCCCGCTGCTGACCGCCGTCCGCGAGGCCGCCGACCGCACGGTCACCGACCGCCGGGTCCCGCTGCTGGTCAAGATCGCCCCGGACCTCGCCGACGCGGACATCGACGCCGTCGCCGACCTCGCCGTCGAGCTCGGCCTGGCCGGCATCATCGCCACCAACACCACCATCGCCCGCGACGGTCTCGGCCTGACCTCCGAGCCGGCCCTGGTGGCCGAGACCGGCGGCCTGTCCGGCGCACCCGTCAAGGAGCGCTCCCTGGAGGTGCTGCGCCGCCTGTACGCCCGTGTGGGCGACCGGATCACCCTCATCGGGGTCGGCGGCATCGAAACCGCCGAGGACGCCTGGCAGCGCATCCTGGCCGGTGCCACCCTGGTCCAGGGCTACAGCGCCTTCATCTACGAGGGCCCCTTCTGGTGCCGCGCCCTGCACAAGGGCCTGGCCGCCCGGCTGCGCAACAGCCCGTACGCCACCCTCGCCGACGCCGTCGGCGCCGAGCACAAGAAGGTGACCGCATGACGGCCGGCCCCGCGCCCGACCACAGCCCCTCGACGGCGCCCTCCGGGCCGCGGCAGTCCCCGCCGGCCTTCGGGGCCCGGCTGCGCCGCGCCATGGACGAGCGTGGCCCGCTCTGCGTCGGCATCGACCCGCATGCCTCGCTGCTGGCCGACTGGGGCCTGAACGACGACGTGGCGGGCCTGGCACGGTTCACCCGTACCGTCGTCGAGGCGCTGGCCGACCGCGTCGCCGTCCTCAAGCCGCAGTCCGCCTTCTTCGAACGCTTCGGCTCCCGCGGCGTCGCCGTCCTGGAGACGGCGGTCGAGGAGGCGCGGGAGCGCGGCGCGCTGGTCGTCATGGACGCCAAGCGCGGCGACATCGGCTCGACCATGGCCGCCTACGCCGCCACCTACCTCGACCCGGCCTCCCCGCTGTTCTCGGACGCCGTCACGGTCAGTCCCTACCTGGGCTACGGATCGCTGCGCCCCGCGGTGGATCTCGCCCGCGAGCACGGCTGCGGTCTGTTCACGCTCGCTCTCACGTCCAACGAGGAGGGGCAGGAGGTCCAACGGGCCGTACGGTCCGACGGCTCCTCCGTCGCCGCCACGATGCTCGCCCACCTCGCGGCCGAGAACGCCGGCGCCGAGCCGCTGGGCTCCTTCGGCGCGGTGGTCGGTGCCACGCTCGGCGATCTCTCGTCGTTCAACCTGGCGATCAACGGCCCGCTCCTCGCGCCCGGCATCGGCGCCCAGGGCGCCACCCCCGCCGACCTCCCGGCGGTCTTCGGAAGTGCGGTGCGCAACGTCGTCCCGAGCGTCAGCCGAGGGGTGCTTCGGCACGGCCCGGACATCGCCGCACTGCGCGCGGCCGCGGCGCAGTTCGCCGACGAAGTGCACGCGGCGGTCCTTCAGCCGTAGGTTTGATCCCGAATTGTCCTGGTCAGCAGAGTCTGACCAGGACTTTTCGTCTGTTCTCGCTGACTCTGGCGCCATCGGCCGCTAGTCTCCGTCGAGAGCACTGCACGTAAGCGCGTTGCTCGTTGCTCCGCAGGTGCGGGGCGACTAGGTTCCACACCGGTCCGTATCCGACAGTTCGACATCCGAGGTGACGTAGGCGTGGCTCTTCCGCCCCTTACCCCTGAACAGCGCGCAGCCGCGCTCGAGAAGGCCGCCGCGGCTCGCCGGGAGCGCGCCGAGGTCAAGAATCGGCTCAAGCACTCCGGTGCATCCCTCCATGAGGTCATCAAGCAGGGCCAGGAGAACGACGTCATCGGCAAGATGAAGGTCTCCGCCCTGCTGGAGTCCCTGCCCGGCGTAGGCAAGGTCCGCGCCAAGCAGATCATGGAGCGGCTCGGGATCTCCGAGAGCCGCCGCGTACGGGGTCTTGGCTCCAACCAGATCGCGTCGCTGGAGCGCGAGTTCGGCAGCCCGGCTTCCTGAGTTTCCCGGCACCACCGGGAAGCTGGAATAATCGCCCCATGGCTGCAACATCCCGGGGGACGACCCCCGCGCCCCCGGACGCTCGTCCGCGACTGACCGTGCTCTCCGGCCCCTCGGGGGTCGGCAAGAGCACGGTCGTCGCTCATCTGCGCAAAGTCCACCCCGAGGTCTGGCTCTCGGTTTCGGCCACCACCCGCAAGCCGCGCCCCGGGGAACGGCACGGCATCCACTATTTCTTCGTCGAGGACGAGGAATTCGACAAGCTCATCGCCAACGGTGAGCTGCTGGAGTGGGCGGAGTTCGCGGGCAACCGCTACGGCACCCCGCGCCAGGCGGTCCTGGACCACCTGGAGTCCGGGGAGCCGGTCCTGCTGGAGATCGATCTGCAGGGCGCCCGCCAGGTCCGCGAGACCATGCCGGAGGCGGAGCTGGTCTTCCTGGCGCCGCCGAGCTGGGAGGAGCTGGTCCGCCGGCTCACCGGGCGGGGCACCGAGGCCCCCGAGGTCATCGAGCGCCGCCTGGCGGCCGCGAGGGTCGAGCTGGCCGCGGAGAAAGAGTTCGATGTGACCCTTGTCAACACCTCCGTCGAGGACGTCAGCCGTGAGCTGCTAGCCTTGATGCTGCGTCGACCTGGGGACCAGAAGAACAGCGGCTGACCCCGCGGACCTCCAGACCGCCCAAGATTTTTGCGTTGCACCCGCTTCATCCCCCTTCGGAAGGTAGAGAGTGTCCTCTTCCATGACCGCACCCGAGGGCATCATCAACCCGCCAATTGATGAGCTTCTCGAGGCCACCGACTCGAAGTACAGCCTTGTGATCTACGCCGCCAAGCGCGCGCGTCAGATCAACGCGTACTACTCGCAGCTCGGCGAGGGCCTGCTCGAGTACGTCGGCCCGCTCGTCGACACGCACGTCCACGAGAAGCCCCTGTCGATCGCGCTCCGCGAGATCAACGCGGGTCTGCTGACCTCCGAGGCCATCGAGGGCCCGGCTCAGTAAGCAGCACCATCTGCACACCGAGGGCCCGGTGGGGGCACCTGTCAGCGTCCAAGCTGGGGGAGCGTCTGCCGGGCCCTTGGTATGTCACCGTACGGACGGACCTAGCTCGGGGAGCAGCGAAGCGATGGACATGCGGGAGCGGGACAAGCCCAAGGTCGTCCTGGGGGTCAGCGGCGGGATCGCCGCGTACAAGGCGTGCGAGCTGCTGCGGCGGCTGACCGAGTCCGGCCACGACGTACGGGTGGTGCCGACCGCGGCGTCGCTGCACTTCGTCGGCGAGGCCACCTGGTCGGCGCTGTCCGGCAACCCGGCCTCCACCGAGGTCTGGGAATCCGTCCACGAGGTCCCGCACGTCCGCATCGGCCAGGCGGCCGACCTCGTCGTGGTGGCCCCCGCCACCGCGGACCTGCTGGCCAAGGCCGCCCACGGACTCGCCGACGATCTGCTGACGAATACGCTGCTCACCGCGCGCTGTCCGGTGGTCTTCGCCCCGGCGATGCACACCGAGATGTGGGAGCACCCCGCCACGCAGGAGAACGTCGCCACCCTGCGCCGTCGTGGCGCCGTCGTCATCGAGCCCGCGGTCGGCCGGCTGACCGGCGTGGACACCGGCAAGGGCCGCTTCCCCGACCCGGTCGAGATCTTCGAGCTCTGCAGCCGGGTGCTGGCCCGGGGCGCGCGGGCGCTGACGCAGGACCTGGCCGGCCGTCATGTCGTGATCAGTGCCGGTGGCACCCGCGAGCCGCTGGACCCCGTGCGCTACCTGGGCAACCGTTCCTCGGGCAAGCAGGGCTACGCCCTCGCCGGGATCGCGGCGGCCCGCGGCGCCCGTGTCACGCTCGTCGCCGGCAACACCGAGCTGCCCGATCCCGCCGGGGTCGATGTCGTGCGCGTCGGGACGGCCGTCCAGCTCCGGGAGGCCGTACTGAAGGCCGCGGCGGACGCCGACGCGGTGGTCATGGCGGCCGCGGTCGCCGATTTCCGACCGGCCGTCTATGCCACCGGCAAGATCAAGAAGCAGGACGGACAGGAGCCGGATCCGGTCACCCTGGTTCGTAATCCGGACATCCTCGCCGAGATTTCCGCCGATCGCGCCCGGCCGGGCCAGCTCGTGGTCGGCTTCGCCGCCGAGACCGACAATGTCCTTGACAACGGACGCGCCAAGCTCGCCCGAAAGGGCTGTGACCTGCTGGTCGTCAACGAGGTCGGGGAGCACAAGGCCTTCGGCTCCGCGGAGAACGAGGCGGTCGTCCTCGCCGCCGACGGGAGCGAGACCCCGGTGCCCTACGGGCCCAAGGAAGCGCTGGCCGAAACCGTGTGGGACCTGGTGACGGCGCGACTTGCCGAGCCCTGTCCCTGAGTTCCCCGTTACGCCGTATTCACCGCACGACTGCCGGTGCGCCCCCTTGACCCAACCGTTTCTCAAGGTGATCGTCCTACCGTGAGCCATGGTGTCCCAGGTCACGGGGGTCCATAAATCGAGACTGCGTGCCCCAACGTCACCTACGACCGATAAACTGGCCGTGGATCGGGCCGAGCGCAGCTCTCGGCCCTTCCGCCAATGATCAGCCAGCAGCCGCTGCAACCCCAGGGAGCGATGTGTCCCGCCGCCTGTTCACCTCGGAGTCCGTCACCGAGGGCCACCCCGACAAGATCGCTGACCAGATCAGCGACACGATTCTCGACGCACTCCTCAAGGAGGACCCGACATCCCGGGTCGCCGTGGAGACGTTGATCACCACCGGCCTGGTGCATGTGGCCGGCGAGGTGACGACGAAGGCGTACGCCGACATCCCGAACCTTGTGCGCAACAAGATTCTCGACATCGGCTACGACTCGTCCAAGAAGGGCTTCGACGGCGCTTCCTGTGGTGTCTCGGTCTCCATCGGCTCGCAGTCCCCGGACATCGCCCAGGGCGTCGACACCGCGTACGAGAAGCGGGTCGAGGGTGACGAGGACGAGCTGGACAAGCAGGGAGCCGGCGACCAGGGCCTGATGTTCGGGTACGCCTGCGACGAGACCCCGGAGCTGATGCCGCTCCCGATCAATCTCGCGCACCGCCTGTCCACGCGCCTGTCCGAGGTGCGCAAGAACGGGACCATCCCCTACCTGCGCCCCGACGGCAAGACCCAGGTCACCATCGAGTACGACGGCCACAAGGCCGTGCGGCTGGACACCGTCGTGGTCTCCTCGCAGCACGCCTCGGACATCGACCTGGACTCGCTGCTCGCTCCGGACATCCGCGAGTTCGTCGTCGAGCACGTGCTCAACCAGCTCGTCGAGGACGGCATCAAGCTGGACACCGACGGCTACCGCCTGCTGGTGAACCCGACCGGCCGCTTCGAGATCGGCGGCCCGATGGGCGACGCCGGTCTGACCGGCCGCAAGATCATCATCGACACCTACGGCGGCATGGCCCGGCACGGTGGCGGCGCCTTCTCCGGCAAGGACCCGTCCAAGGTCGACCGCTCGGCCGCCTACGCCATGCGCTGGGTCGCCAAGAACGTCGTCGCGGCCGGCCTGGCCTCCCGCTGCGAGGTCCAGGTGGCCTACGCGATCGGCAAGGCGGAGCCCGTCGGCCTGTTCGTCGAGACCTTCGGCACGGCCACGGTCGACACGGACAAGATCGAGCAGGCCATCGGCGAGGTCTTCGACCTCCGTCCGGCCGCGATCATCCGCGACCTCGACCTGCTCCGCCCGATCTACTCCCAGACCGCTGCCTACGGCCACTTCGGCCGTGAGCTGGAGGACTTCACCTGGGAGCGCACCGACCGCGTCGAGGCGCTGCAGAAGGCCGCCGGCCTCTAGGCACGCCCTGCCGCACGGCATACCCCACGGCCCGGACCGATCGGTCCGGGCCGTGGGCTTTCTGCTGCCGGGGACGGTCACCCATCGACCCGGTCCCTTGGCCGCGGCGAGCGGAGCATCCGCAGCCCGTCGGAGATCATCAGGGGGCAGAATGATCCGCATGCCGATAACGGCCACCCCGAAGATGGCGACGCTCGACGACGCTCACCTGGTCAGCCGTACCCTGGCCCGCGCTTCGACGACGACCCGATGATGCGCTGGTTCTTCCCCGATGCTTCCGTTCGCGGGGCGGGGATGGACCGGTACTTCACCACACTCTTCAGCCGGCAGTACGTCCACCACGGGGTGTGCGAGCGTACCGAGGCCGCTGCCGCCTTCTGGGTCCCCCCGGAGGGGCAGGCCAAGACCGTTCCCGACGCGGAGACCGTCCAGGAACTCAAGGACATCCTCGGCGACCGGGCGCTGCTGTTCCGTGACACCGTCGAGGCGGCCGCCGAGCATGCTCCGCAGGAAGCTCACTGGTACCTGGCGGTCATCGGTGCCGATCCGGCCGCCCAGGGCCGGGGACACGGGGCCGCCCTGCTGCGCTCGGGGCTGGCCAAGGCCGACGCGGCGGGCCTGCCCGTCCTTCTGGAGTCCTCCAAGCCGTCCAACCTCCCCTTCTACGGGCACTTCGGCTTCAGCGTGCGCGAGGAGATGCGACTGCCGGGGGGCGGACCGACGCTGTGGAGCATGCGGCGCGAGCCCTGCCCTCCGGCGGGCGTCTGAGGTCCGTCCGGGCGGGCTGTTGAGGGAGCCGCCATGGAATGGCTTCCGCGAGGGCCGTGCCGTGGACGAAAGTGGGGCCGGGCCTGGTGAGGCGGTCGCCTCGGCTGCCGTGGTCCGTGGTGTCCCGCTCTCGGGACGGCGGGTGTCCGACTGCGGTGATGTGCGGGGGCGTCGAGGCTGTGGAGCGTGACCGGGCGTTGTCATAGGCGTCTGATAGGACTGATGCTGTGAGCAGGCAGAACGGGCGACCGGAGGCGGGGGCGGAGTCGGGTGGGGGCGAGCAACTGGCCCTCATCCGGGAGACCGTGCGCGAGACCAAGGCGGAGCGCGCGAAGCCGCGGACCTGGCGAGGCGCGGAGCTGGCCGCCGGGCTTCCGGTGGCGCGGGTGCTGGTGGACAAGGGGCTGGTGCACCTCGACCGCTATTTCGACTACGCGGTGCCCGCCGCCATGGACGCCGAGGCCCAGCCCGGGGTGCGGGTGCGGGTGCGGTTCGGGGCGGGGGAGAAGGGCGGCCGCCGCGAGGGCGGCAAGCTGGTCAGCGGGTTCATCGTGGAGCGGGCCGCGGAGAGTGACTACCGCGGGGTGCTCGCCCCTCTCGCGCAGGTGCTGTCGACCGAGCGGGTGCTGACGCCCGAGCTGCTGACGTTGTGCCGGTCCGTCGCGGACCGGTATGCCGGCACCCTCGCCGATGTGGTCCAGCTGGCGGTGCCGCCCCGTCGGGCGCGCGCGGAGGCCAAGCCGTCGCCCGCCCCGCTGCCTCCCAACGCGCCACCGGACCCCGGCAGTTGGGAGCGGTATGCGGCGGGGGCCGGGTTTTTGACGGCCCTGGCGCGCGGGGATGCGCCGCGCGCTGTATGGACGGCACTGCCCGGCCCGACCTGGCCGCAGGAGCTGGCGCGGGCGGTGGCCGCGGCCTTGGCCTCGGGGCGTGGCGCGCTTGTCGTGGTGCCCGACGGTCGGGCCGCGGCGCGGGTCGACGCGGCGCTCGGCGAGCTGGTCGGGGAGGGCAGGCATGTCCTGCTCACCGCCGATTCCGGCCCCGAGGAGCGCTACCGCCGGTGGCTCGCGGTCAGCCGTGGCTCCGTACGCGCAGTGATCGGGACTCGCGCCGCGATGTTCGCACCGGTGGCCGATCTGGGCCTGGTCGCCCTGTGGGACGACGGCGACGCCAGCCACAGCGACCCGCACGCCCCGCAACCGCACGCCCGCGAGGTGCTGATCCAGCGGTCGGTCAACGAGCGCGCCGGATTCCTGCTGGGTGGGCTGAGTTGCACGGTCGAGGCGGCCCAGCTCGTCGAGACCGGCTGGGCGCGGCCCCTCGCCGCTGACCGGGAGCAGGTGCGGGCCGCGGCCCCGATGGTGCGTACGGTCGGCGACGCCGACGAGGCGCGGGACGCCGCGGCCCGGGCCGCCCGGCTGCCGACGATGGCGTGGCAGGTGGTGCGGGAGGGACTGCAGCGCGGACCGGTGCTCGTTCAGGTCCCGCGCCGCGGGTACGCCCCTCGGCTGGCGTGCGAGCGGTGCCGGGCCCCGGCCCGCTGCCGGGCCTGCGCCGGGCCCCTGGAGTCGCAGGACGCCGGCGAGCTGGCCTGCGCCTGGTGCGGTCGCGCTGAGCCCGACTGGCACTGCGCGGACTGCGGTGGCGTCCGGCTGCGGGCCCAGATCGTGGGGGCGCGGCGGACGGCGGAGGAGCTGGGCCGGGCGTTCCCTGCCGTCCCGGTGCGCACCTCGGGCCGCGACCACGTACTGACGTCGGTGCCCGGTGCCCCCGCCCTGGTGGTGAGCACCCCGGGCGCGGAGCCGGTGGCCGAGGGCGCCGGGTATGCCGCGGCACTGCTGCTGGACGGCTGGGCGCTGCTCGGGCGGCCCGACCTCCGGGCGGGGGAGGAGGCGCTGCGCCGCTGGCTGAGCGCCGCCGCGCTGGTCCGCGGTCAGTCCGACGGCGGTACGGTCGCCGTCATCGCGGAGGCGACCTTGCGTCCCGTCCAGGCGCTGGTGCGCTGGGATCCGGCCGGGCATGCGGTGCGTGAGCTGGCCGAGCGGGCGGAGCTGGGCTTTCCGCCGGTGTCGAGGATGGCCTCGGTGGCCGGCCGTGGCGACGATGTCGTCGAGCTGCTGAAGGCGGCGCAACTCCCGCAGGGTGCCGAGGTGTTGGGTCCGGTACCGCTGCCGGTACCCGACCCGGGCCGCCCCCGTCGGCCGGGTGACCCGCCGCCGGGGGAGGTGTGGGAGCGCGCTCTCGTACGTGTCCGCCCGGGGCAGGGTGCCGCCCTCGCCGCGGCTCTCAAGGCCGCGCGCGCAGCGCGGCTGGTCAAGCGCGAGGGGGAGCCGGTGCGGGTACGGATCGACCCACCGGACCTCGGCTGAGGGCGGGGCGGGCGCCGGGTCGCCGGCTGTTGTCCGTTGCGGAGTGACTGCCGAGCCTCGGGGCCGATGCCCGCGGTCGGGCCCGACGCGCACCGTACGCGCCTCTGTCGACGGAGCTGCTCGTGGGTTCCGGTGCCGGTTCGATCACCCCGCCGAGGTGCCGTGATCCGATCCATACGAGAACGGATTGACCACCGCCTCCCGGGAGTTGGCGGGCCTTGCCACTCATCTCCCGTACGGGTAAGGCGTCGAGCCGTCACTCGTACAGGGAATTCACACCTCAAGGCCCCGAACCTCTTGCGGATATGGCGCCGCCCCGGGACCGGTGTCGGCGGGCGGTCCCGGGGCGTTGGCGAGCGTCGGGGAGTGCTGCTCCCGGCGTCGGTGTCGGCGTCAGCCGTTACGGGGGCCGGGGAAGGCACCGGATCGAGCATCTTCCCTGGTGGCCGCGGACGGCTGGGCGGGCAGGGAGCGGGCGGGGACGGGCGGCGTACCGGGCATGCCCGCGGCCACGGTCACGGCGCGGGGCGCGGGGGCCTCGGGCGAACGAACTGCCGACTCGCCTCCGTCGACAGCGGGTTGGGCGGCGGCGCGACGGGCGCCGTAGCGGCGGTGCACCGCCTGCTTGGTGACGCCGAGCGCAGAACCCACCGCGTCCCACGAGAAGCCCAGGGAACGGTCGAAGTCGACCGCCGCCGTGACGAGTGTCTCGACGCTGTCCCGCAGCTCCTGGGCGAGGCGCACCGTCGGTGCGGGTGCGCGTCCGTAGACGACGAACCCCGCGGAGGGGCCCGTCCGCCGTGGCCGGTAGACGTTGCCGAGCTGAGCGGTCAGCGTGCGCAGCGCGTCCACCTGCCGGCGGACCCGCTCGATGTCCCGCACCAGGAGATGCAGGCTGGCGCGCGCCTGGGCGTCGTGGGTTGCGTGGTCGGCCATGAGCAAGCCTCTCGAACCGGCGTGGAAAGGAAGGGTGATGACGACCGGGCCGTGATACCGCCCGATCAAGGTCAATGCTGTTTGACCAACGCGGCAGCAGCGGCTCTGGTCACGGTATGGGGGCGTACGAGCTTCCACGCGGGGCGCGGGCAGGACCGCACGCCCCCTTGAGCGACGGTGGGAGTCACCGACCGGCCGCCGGGCCCGCGCCCCCTAGACTGGTGTGTCGTTCCGTTGCGTGTGAGAGGTAGTGCGCCACCCATGAGGCTCGTCTTCGCCGGCACCCCCGAGGTCGCCGTACCCGCCCTCGATGCCCTGATCGCCTCGGACAGGCACGATGTCGTGGCCGTTGTGACCAGGCCGGACGCGCCCGCGGGGCGTGGGCGTCGGTTGGTCGCCAGCCCCGTCGCTGAGCGTGCGGAGGAGGCGGGCATCGAGGTGCTCAAGCCCGCCAAGCCGCGGGACGAGGACTTCCTGGCCAGGCTGCGGGAGATCGCGCCGGACTGCTGTCCGGTGGTCGCCTACGGGGCGCTGCTGCCGAAGGCCGCGCTCGACATTCCCGCGAAGGGGTGGGTCAACCTGCACTTCTCGCTGCTCCCCGCGTGGCGCGGCGCGGCGCCCGTCCAGCACGCGGTGCTGGCCGGTGACGAGGTGACCGGCGCCTCGACGTTCCAGATCGAGGAGGGGCTGGACTCCGGCCCCGTTTACGGTGTGTTGACCGAAGAGGTCCGGCCCACGGACACCAGCGGGGACCTGCTGACCCGCCTGGCGTTCGCCGGCTCCGGACTGCTGGCCGCGACGATGGACGGCATCGAGGACGGCACCCTGCGCTCCGTGCCGCAGCCGGCCGAGGGCATCTCGCTCGCGCCGAAGATCGAGGTGGAGGACGCCAAGGTGGACTGGACGGCGCCGGCCCTGCGCGTCGACCGGGTGATCCGTGGCTGCGCTCCCGCGCCGGGCGCGTGGACGGTCTTCCGCGGCGAGCGCCTGAAGCTGATGACGGCCACCTCGGCCGCGCAGCACGCGGAGTTGGGCCTCGCCCCCGGTGAACTCGCCGTGACGAAGCGGGCGGTGTACGTCGGTACGGGGAGCCACGCCGTCGAACTCGTCTGGGTCCAGCCGCAGGGCAAGAAGCCGATGAAGGGCGCCGATTGGGCGCGTGGGGTCCGGATCGAGGCCGGGGAGCACCTGGGGGACTGACGCCGACGGCGGGGCGGCGGCCGGGTCGCGGAAGACCCGATTCGGCACAGCGGGCCCGCACCGGGCCCCTCCCCTCCGCCCCCGCTCCGTGAAGATGCGCCCTGCCGGACACCACGACCTCGGGATCGGTTGCGGGCCGGGTGGGGGAGGGCGCCTGCCCGTGGCGCCCCGTCCCGACGCGTGCCCTCGCGGGCCTCCGCGTAGGCTGGGGACGCACCTCTCCTCTCGTATCCGGAGCACCTTTTCTGTGACTGAGCAGCCGCGTCGTCGCCCCAGCAAGCCCTATCGCCGCCCGCAGAAGGACCCGGTCAGGATCCTCGCGTTCGAGGCACTGCGGGCCGTGGACGAGCGGGACGCGTACGCGAACCTCGTGCTCCCGCCCCTGCTGCGCAAGGCACGGGAGAAGGGCGACTTCGACAACCGGGACGCGGCGCTGGCGACGGAGCTGGTCTACGGAACGCTGCGCCGCCAGGGGACGTACGACGCGATCATCGCGCAGTGCGTGGACCGGCCGCTGCGCGAGGTCGACCCGCCGGTGCTGGACGTGCTGACACTCGGCTCGCACCAGCTTCTCGGGACCCGCATTCCGACACACGCCGCCGTCAGCGCGAGCGTCGAGCTGGCGCGGGTGGTGCTCGGCGACGGGCGGGCGAAGTTCGTCAACGCCGTACTGCGCAAGGTGGCGGCGCACGACCTGGACGGCTGGCTGGAGCGGGTCGCCCCCGATTACGACGCGGATCCCGAGGACCACCTCGGCATCGTGCACGCGCACCCCCGCTGGATCGTCTCCGCCCTGTGGGATGCCCTCGGCGGCGGGCGCGCGGGCATCGAGGACCTGCTGGAGGCGGACAACGAGCGCCCCGAGGTGACCCTGGTGGCGCGTCCGGGCCGTGCGACCGCGCAGGAGCTGCTGGACACCGTCGGCGAGGACAGCGCGCTGCCGGGGCGCTGGTCCCCGTACGCGGTGCGGCTCGCCGAGGGTGGCGAGCCGGGAGCGCTGGACGCCGTCCGTGAGGGGCGTGCCGGTGTGCAGGACGAGGGCAGTCAGCTCGTCGCGATCGCGCTGGCGAACGCGCCCGTCGAGGGCCGTGACAAGGCCTGGCTTGACGGCTGCGCGGGCCCCGGCGGCAAGGCCGCACTGCTGGCAGCGCTCGCCGCGCAGCGTGGTGCCGCGTTGCTGGCATCCGAGAAGCAGCCGCATCGTGCCCGCCTGGTGGCCAAGACGCTCGAAGGCAATCCCGGTCCGTATCAGGTCATCGCCGCCGACGGCACCCGTCCGTCCTGGCGGCCCGGCGCCTTCGACAGGGTGCTGGTGGATGTGCCGTGCACCGGTCTGGGAGCGCTACGCCGCAGGCCGGAGGCTCGTTGGCGCCGCCGCCCCGAAGACCTGGACGGCTTCGCGCCGCTCCAGCGCGAGCTGCTGCGGCAGGCGCTGGCGGCGGTGCGGGTGGGCGGCGTCGTCGGCTACGCGACGTGCTCGCCGCACCCGGCCGAGACGCGGGCCGTGGTGGAGGACGTCATCAAGGGGCGGGGCGGTCCGGCCGTCGAGGTCGAGTGGATCGACGCGCGGCCGCTGATGCCTGATGTGCCGGTTCTCGGCGACGGGCCGGACGTGCAGCTCTGGCCGCATCTGCACGGCACGGACGCGATGTATCTGGCTCTGTTGCGGCGAACGGCCTGAGGCGGCGACAGTTCGTCGCGGGTGTCTGCGCGATGGGCTGTCAGCTGAGGTCGTCGGCGGGGGAGCCTTCCTTTCCCTGCGCGGTCGATGAATCGACAAATGGGCCTCGGCGCCCGTCCTTGGTGGCGGGCGCCGAGGCTCATGGTCATCTACCTACGCTGCTGCCGTTGCTCAGTGACCGTGGCCCCCGCCGCAGCCCATGATCGAGCCCACGTGGGTGTCCTGCCCACCCGGGTCTCCCTCGCCGTTGATCAGGTTGCCCGCAATGCCGTTGGCGATCCCGATGTCATTGAGGAGAGCGACATTCAGGTCGTGCGACTTGCAATAGCCGTCATGCGCCGGCTGGGCCGAGGCCGTGCCGGCGCCGAGGAAGCTGACGCTGGCGAGAGCGGCGGCCACGACGGCAGCCTTGCGAAGGTTGCGCATTACTCCTCCATCAATTGAGCGGTTGCGTTCTGCGAGAGATCCGCTTCGTGCAGTGACAAGAGGCTAATACGAAATATGTTGATATGTCCGTTAAGGGTCGTTCTCAGAGTGTTGGGCGGGTCGAGCGGTCAAGCGGGTGCGGAGTGCCCGCTTCTGCCGTACGGATCGTCGAGCGGTTCGAGCGTTACGCCGCCCGCTTCTCTTGGGCGGGGCAGGCCGCGCCATACTGGGGGGCATGGCCTTGATCAACCCCAGCATCCTGTCCGCGGACTTCTCCCGCCTCGCCGAGGAGGCGAAGGCCGTCGAGGGCGCCGACTGGCTCCACGTCGACGTGATGGACAACCACTTCGTCCCGAACCTCACGCTCGGCGTTCCGGTCGTCGAGTCGCTGAGCAAGGCGACGGACACCCCTCTCGACCTGCACCTGATGATCGAGGACCCGGACCGCTGGGCGCCTCGGTACATCGAGGCGGGGGCCGGTTCTGTCACCTTCCATGCCGAGGCCGCGGCGGCGCCGGTGCGTCTCGCCCGGGAGATCCGGTCGCAGGGTGCGCGGGCTTCCATGGCGCTCAAGCCGGCCACGCCGATCGAGCCGTACGAGGACCTGCTCCCCGAGCTCGACATGCTGCTGATCATGACGGTGGAGCCCGGGTTCGGCGGCCAGGCGTTCCTGGACATCATGCTGCCGAAGATCCGCCGCACCCGTGAGCTGATCTCCCGGCACGGCCTGGAGATGTGGCTGCAGGTGGACGGCGGGGTCTCGGCCGACACCATCGAGCGGTGCGCGGAGGCAGGCGCGGACGTCTTCGTCGCGGGCTCCGCGGTGTACGGCGCGCAGGATCCCGCGAAGGCGGTCCGGGAGCTGCGGGACAAGGCGGAGAAGGCGACGGCCGCCGGCTGGGGCTGCGCGCACTGACGCCAGGCCCCTCGGAATGCCGAGCCGCCCGTCACCGGTCCTCGCCGATGACGGGCGGCCGCCTTCCACACTCCGTCCGTCGTTGGACGGGCGGTTGTCCTTTCCGGACGGATGCGGTCCGTCCGGACCCGTGGCGGTCTCAGCGGGCGGGCGCACGGCCGGTTTCGGTGGTCGCGCGCCTGGTTGGCCTGGTTCTCCTCGGCGCGCCATCGAGCGTTCACGCCCGCCGGGGCGGCCATGGTCCCCGCCGACCACGGGTTTCTGAAAGGATGAGCAAAGACTCGATCAGATGCGCCAAAGGGGAGAATTTCGTGGTAGCCAGCCGCCCACAGTCCGGAATGGGCCCTGCCGAGCTGGTGCAGGCCGCGGCCATGGCCCGCCGTTTCTATCTCGAGGGCAAGTCGAAGATCCAGATCGCGGAGGAGTTCGGCGTCAGCCGGTTCAAGGTCGCCCGCGTGCTGGAGACGGCCCTGGAGCGTGATCTCGTACGGATCGAGATCCGTGTGCCCTCGGAACTGGACGCCGAACGCTCCGATGCCCTGCGCGCCCGCTACGGCCTGCGGCACGCGGTCGTCGTCGAGTCGCCCGCTGACGCGTCCGAGGACGCCGCCGACCCGGAGAACCTCGGCGAGGTGGCGGCCGACCTCCTGGGCGAGCTGGTTGCCGAGGGGGATGTGCTCGGCCTGGCATGGGGCCGGTCGACCATCCACATGGCGGCCGCGCTGCACCGGCTCCCGCCCTGCACCGTCGTACAGCTGACCGGCGTCTACGACGCGGGCACCGCCGACCGCGGGTCGGTCGAAGCGGTCCGCCGGGCCGCGGACGTCTCCGGCGGCGAGGCCCACCCGATCTACGCGCCGATGCTGCTGCCCGACTCGGCGACCGCCGCAGCGCTGCGCGGCCAGACCGGGATCGCCCGCGCGTTCGAGTACTTCGACAAGGTCACCGTCGCCTGCGTCTCCATCGGCTCCTGGGAGCCGGGCGTCTCGACCGTCTACGACATGCTGTCGGAGCAGGAGCGGGAGCACTACGCCTCGCTCGGCGCCGCGGCCGAGATGTCCGCGCATCTCTTCGACGCCGAGGGGCGCCGGATCGGGCGGGACCTCGGCGAGCGCTGCATCACCGTCGAGGCGGACCGACTGCGCCGCATCCCCGAGGTCGTCGCGATCGCCGGCGGAGCCCGCAAGGCCGCAGCGATCGGTGCGGTGCTGCGCTCCGGGCTGGTCACGAGCCTGGTGACGGACACCGCCGCCGCCGATCACCTGCTCCTGGAGACGGGCCCCGGCACGCGCCCCGCCCTCGACCGGACGGATCCTGACGGGGCGTGAAGGTCCGGTAGGGCCCGGGGACATGAGTCACCGGCCGGCGGCGGGCGTGCGGCCCGTCGCCGGCCGATTCGTTTCCCCCAGCAGCGGCGGCCCCTCGTGTCCGGAGGGCGCTTTCGCGGTTGCGCGCGGCGGCACCGGCGGGCGGCTCGGGCGCTGCTGTGACAGCATCGGCGCCATGGTGATCCGTACCGCCCCGCGCCGTGCCGCAGCCGTTCTCGGCGCGCTGCTCGCCGGGCTGCTTCTGGCGCTCACCGGCTGCGCCACGAGCGAGGTCGGCAACGGGAGTTCACACGGATCGTCGCCGTCCGCCACCGGCGCCGCCGGTACGGATTCCTCCGGCGGGTCCGCCCCGTCCGACGTACCGGCCTGGGCGAAGGGGATGCCCCGCGTGCCGGCCGACCGGCTCCCCGCCCAGGCGCAGGACACCCTGAGGCGCATCGACGCCGGCGGGCCCTACCCGTACGCGCAGGACGGGGCCGTCTTCGGCAACTACGAGCGGCTGCTGCCCCGTCAGCCGCGCGGCCACTACCACGAGTACACCGTCCCCACGCCGGGTTCGCGGGACCGTGGCGCCCGCCGTCTCATCACGGGCGAGAGCCATGAGACGTACTACACCGA
The DNA here is from genome assembly GCF_043201875.1 of Streptomyces sp. NPDC048248. Lineage (NCBI taxonomy): Bacteria > Bacillati > Actinomycetota > Actinomycetes > Kitasatosporales > Streptomycetaceae > Streptomyces > Streptomyces sp. NPDC048248. The sequence continues at coordinate 64,657 of NZ_JBICZL010000008.1, read as the reverse complement.
TGACCACTACCGGACGTTCAAGGCGGTGCTCCGATGACGGGTTCTGTGCCCAGGCCGCTCGCGGCGGTGCTCGACGGCAGTACACCCGCGGGGGTGCTGCCCTGGCCCCCCGACCGCGCGGTTTCGGACGCCCTGTGTGCGGCGCGGGACGCGGGCTGGAGCGGCGCGACCCTCGATCTCGAAGGGGTTCTGGACAAGGACGGGTTCATGGCCCGCTGCGCCCGGTCGCTGCGGCTGCCCGACTGGTTCGGACGCAACTGGGACGCGCTCGCCGACTGCCTCACCGACCTGTCGTGGTGCCCCACGGACCGCGGCCGGCTCCTGGTGATGACGGGCTGGCAGGGGTACGCGGCCGCGGCGCCGGAGGACTGGAGCATCGTGGAGGGCGTCCTGGCGGACGCGGTCGGGTACTGGCGCGGCACGGACACGGCACTGGCCGTGATCATGGCCCGGGGGCGGCCGACGCAGGGTGCCGGGCCCGCGTTCGGGGAGCGGGAGGCGGGAGCGGGGCAGGGGGCCTGCGATACCCCTGGGTGAGGGGTGGACGGGCATTCCGTACCGCAGGGTGACGGCCGTTCGGCAGATCACACACACGGCTCACCGAGTGGTCGGACAATCGCATGAGTGCTGGTCAGGGCCCGTATCCTGGCGGTATGCGATTCCTGAATCCGAAGAACGGCGCCCTCGAAGAGAGTTCTTCGGTGCCCTACGACCTGACGTACGACGACGTGTTCATGGTGCCCAGCCGCTCCGCGGTGGGATCCCGCCAGGGCGTGGATCTCTCCTCCCCCGACGGGTCCGGCACGACGATTCCGCTGGTGGTCGCCAACATGACCGCGATCGCCGGCCGCCGGATGGCCGAGACGGTGGCCCGCCGTGGCGGCCTCGTGGTCATCCCGCAGGACATCCCGATCGACGTCGTCACCGAGGTCGTGACGTGGGTCAAGCGCCGTCATCTCGTCCTGGACACCCCAATCGTGCTGGCGCCGATCGCGACCGTCGCGGACGCCCTGTCGCTGCTCCACAAGCGGGCGCACGGCGCGGGCATCGTCGTCGAGGGCGGCCGGCCCGTCGGCGTCGTCACCGAGCACGACCTGGCCGGTGTGGACCGCTTCACCCAGGTCTCCGAGGTCATGTCCAAGGACCTGCTGGTGCTGGACGCGGACATCGACCCGCGGGACGCCTTCAACCGCCTGGACGCCGCGAACCGCAAGCTCGCCCCCGCGGTCGACAAGGACGGCATGCTCGTCGGCATCCTGACCCGCAAGGGGGCCCTGCGCGCCACCCTCTACACCCCGGCCACCGACGCGGACGGCAACCTGCGCATCGCGGCAGCCGTCGGTATCAACGGCGATGTGGCGGGCAAGGCGAAGGCACTGCTGGACGCGGGCGTGGACACCCTCGTCGTGGACACCGCGCACGGCCACCAGGAGTCCATGATCGCCGCGGTGAAGGCCGTCCGGGCGCTGGACCCGCAGGTCCCGATCGTGGCGGGCAACATCGTCGCCGCTGAGGGCGTGCGCGACCTCGTCGAGGCCGGCGCGGACATCATCAAGGTCGGAGTGGGCCCCGGCGCGATGTGCACCACCCGCATGATGACCGGTGTCGGACGCCCGCAGTTCTCCGCGGTGCGGGAGTGCGCGGCCGAGGCCAAGAAGTTCGGCAAGTACGTCTGGGCCGACGGTGGCGTGCGCCACCCGCGTGATGTGGCGATGGCACTGGCCGCAGGCGCGTCCAACGTGATGATCGGCTCCTGGTTCGCCGGCACGCTCGAATCGCCCGGCGACCTCCAGCACACCGCCGACGGCCGTCCGTACAAGGAGAGCTTCGGCATGGCCTCCGCGCGTGCGGTGCGCAACCGTACGAGCGAGGAGTCCGCCTACGACCGGGCCCGCAAGGGTCTCTTCGAGGAGGGCATCTCCACCTCGCGGATGTTCGTCGACCAGTCCCGCCCCGGTGTCGAGGACCTGATCGACTCGATCATCGCGGGTGTCCGCAGCTCCTGCACCTACGCCGGTGCGGGATCCCTGGAGGAGTTCGCCGAGAAGGCCGTGATCGGCGTGCAGAGCGCCGCCGGTTACGCCGAGGGCAAGCCGCTGCACGACAGCTGGAACTGACCCGTCGGGGGCCGCTGTCGGCCCCCTGGGCAGAGCCTCGCCCGCGTACGCTCCGCCGGCCCCGCACCGATCACGGTGCGGGGCCGCTGCCGTTCAGGGTGTTCCGGGCCGTCGGGCCGTGGCCGATTTCCGACGGTGGCCGGGAGTTCGTATGCTCGGTGGGCGCCGGGCGGGGCGCAACGAACCACCGTCGCCCGCGCCGGTGCGCAACGATCGGCCGCGGTTGCGCAAGGAACCTGCATTACGGCAGGTCAGGGGCGGCCCGTAAGGTCAAGCGCTGTACGTGGAGTGGCGGTGACCGCCTGCTCGGCGGTCTCCTGCAGCGGGCTGTTCTGCCCTGCCCGCGCATGCACCCGCCGTCGGTCGCCGTCATCTGACCGGCAGCGATGAAGGAGCCACCCCAGTGTTGGAGCACGGCGCAGCCCCACCCGGAGGGAACCGCGATCCGCGGCCGCCCTCCGCCGGAGGTCTCGGCACCCGGCTGATGCGACGCAAGCCGGTCGAGCGGCTGGTCGCCGAAGGGGGCCAGGGTGAGGGCGGAACGCTCCGCCGTTCGATGGGCATGTGGCAGCTGACCATGATCAGCATCGGTGCCACGCTCGGCACCGGCATCTTCGTCGTCCTCGGCGAGGCGGTTCCGGACGCCGGGCCCGCCGTCGTCATCTCGTTCGTCATCGCCGGCATCACCGCCCTGTTCTCCGCCCTGTCCTACGCGGAGCTGGCCGGCAGCATCCCGGTCTCGGGGTCGTCCTACTCCTACGCCTACGCCACTCTCGGTGAGCTGATCGCCTGGGTCTGCGGATGGTGTCTGATCCTGGAGTACGGCGTCTCGGTCGCTGCGGTCGCCGTCGGCTGGGGCCAGTACCTCAACGAACTGCTCGACGGGACCCTGGGATTCACCATTCCCGACGCGCTCTCCGCCCCTCCGGGCGACGGCGGCATCTTCAATCTGCCGGCCCTGCTCGTCGTGATGCTCGCGATGGTCTTCCTGCTGGGCGGTGCCAAGGAGAGCGCCCGCGCGAACACCATCATGGTCGCCGTCAAGATCCTCGCGCTGCTGCTGTTCTGCGGCGTCGCGGTGCAGGGAGTGAAGTCCGGCAACTACGCCGACTTCATGCCGATGGGCATGGCGGGCGTCAGTGCCGCAGGCGCCACCCTCTTCTTCTCCTACATCGGCTTCGACGCGGCCTCCACGGCCGGTGAGGAGGCCAAGAACCCGCAGCGCGATCTGCCGCGCGCGATCATGCTCTCGCTGGTGATCGTCACCGCCCTGTACTGCCTGGTCGCGGCCATCGCCGTGGGCGCGCTGCCCTGGAAGCAGTTCGAGGGCTCGGAGGCGGCGCTCGCGGGGATCATGAAGGAGGTCACCGGGCAGAACATCTGGGCGGTGCTGCTGGCCGTCGGCGCGGTCGTCGCCATCGCCAGCGTCGTGCTGACCGTGCTGTACGGCCAGACCCGCATCCTCTTCGCGATGTCCCGGGACGGCCTGGTGCCGAAGGTGTTCTCCAAGGTGCACCCCAAGAGCGGCGCGCCGCGGGCCAACACCGTGATCGTCTCGCTCTTCTGCGGTGTGCTCGCCGCGGCGGTGCCGCTGGGCCAGCTGGCCGACGCCACCAGCATCGGCACCCTCTTCGCCTTCGGCCTGGTCAACGTCGCGGTGATCGTGCTGCGCCGCACCCGGCCGGACATGCCGCGATCCTTCCGTACGCCGCTCTCCCCGCTGTTCCCGGTGATCGGCTTCGCGCTGTGCGTCTACATGATGGGCAGCCTGGACGTCGTGACCTGGGTGGTCTTCGGCGTCTGGATGGCCGTGGGCCTTGTGGTCTACTTCGGATACGGCATGCGCCGGTCCCGATTGGCCACGGCAGAGAAGTGATCCACCCGCAGTGCGACTGAACGATCTCGACGAACGCATCGTCCACGCCCTCGCCGAGGACGCCCGGCGCAGCTACGCCGACATCGGCCAAGAGGTCGGCCTGTCCGCGCCGGCCGTCAAGCGCAGGGTGGACCGGCTGCGGGCCGACGGGGCCATCACCGGCTTCACGGTGCGGGTCGATCCGGCCGCGCTCGGCTGGGAGACCGAGGGCTTCATCGAGCTCTACTGCAGCCGCAACACCTCGCCGGAGGCGATCCACCGCGGCCTGTCGCGCTACCCGGAAGTGGCGTCCGCCTCCACCGTCACCGGTGAGGCGGACGCCATCGTCCAGGTCTTCGCCGCCGACATGCGGCACTTCGAGCGGGTCCTGGAGCGGATCGCGGGCGAGCCGTTCGTGGAGCGGACGAAGTCCGTGCTGGTGCTCTCACCGCTGCTGCGGAGGTTCGGGTCCGGGGCGCCGCGCTAGGGGTAGCGGGGCAGACAGGGCTGTGCGGACCCCGCTCGGAGCCTGCCCGGGCCGGCCGGGGGTCGTGGACCCGCTCACTCCGGCCCTGGGGAAACCAGGGCGCCCGGCCCCGCGGACATGTCCTGCGGTAGCCGGGGCGGAGTGCCCCGGGTCCATACGATGCGCAGCGACGTGGCATGGATCCGCCAGCCCTCCGCGGTTCTCAGCAGTTCGGTGTCGGCGAGACCGGCGGAGACGAAGAGGCTCTCGGAGCCGTCTTCCAGGATGTGGGTGCTCAGCTGGGCACCGCGCACGGTGGCGCGGTCGCCGTCGATCTCGATGGCGGCGTTGGCGCCCAGGTGCACGGTCCGGTCGAAGAGGGTCATCGCACGGCTGACGTGTGCAAGCAGCTCGTCGCGGCCGTGGACGGTGCCGATGGGCAGGACGGCCGTGACGTCCTCGGTGTGGAACGCGCGAGCCCACCGCTCGTCGAGGACTTCTTCGTCGAAGGACCGGGCGTAACGGGCGAGCAGGTCGTCGATCCCGGCGCGGTCGGTGAGGTACCGGAGCTGGTGCCGCATCGCTGCGGTGGAGGTGTCCATGCCGGCGATCCTGCTACCTCAAGCGGACTTCAGGTCAAGCGCCGCCGAGTGCCGGCTTGCCGTCAACTCGCCCGTCGGCCTCGGCGCTGAGGCCGAGAAGCCGCAAGCCGCAAGGCTGAAATCGGCCGGTCACCTGTTGCCTGCCGCTGCCGCCCGCCGCGGTGGTGCGCCCCGGTGGGCACGCTGCACGGAACAACGGCGCCCCGCCCGCGCCGCACTGCCCTGAAACCGCGCCCTCCCGCCCCCGGGGCCATGCCCACCACCCCCTCCCGACCTGCGGTAACGCCGACGCAACGAATCGCCGCCGAGGCGCTTCAACGCGCAACGAATGCTCCATCGGCGCGCAACGGTGGCGTCTTGTCCCGGGTCACCGGGGGCCCGTACCGTCAATGCGTCCCGCCCGAACCGTCCCGCCGAGGGGTCCCATGTCGTCGCTCCGCACCGCCCTGCTCCAGAGTTCGGGACGGCCCGGCGACGTCGCGTACAACCTGCGCGTGCTGCGCGACGCGGCACGTGAGGCGGCGGCCGCCGGCGCGGGGCTGCTCGCCTGTCCCGAGCTGTTCCTCACCGGCTACGCAATCGGCGACGGCATCCACCGCCTCGCCGAGCCCGCCGACGGCCCCGGTGCCCGCGCCGTCGGCGAGATCGCCGTAGAGCACGGCATCGCGGTGCTCTACGGCTACCCGGAGCGTGCCGTCCCGGACGAGGGGGCGCCGGTCCACAACTCCGCGCAGCTCATCGGCCCGGACGGTGCCCGGCTCGCGAACTACCGCAAGACGCACCTCTTCGGCTGCTTCGAGCGCGAGTGGTTCACCCCCGGGGAGCAGCCGGTGGTCCAGGCCGAGCTGGACGGCGTACGGGTCGGCGTCATGATCTGCTACGACGTGGAGTTCCCGGAGAACGTCCGCGCGCACGCCCTGGCCGGTACGGATCTGCTCCTGGTGCCCACCGCCCAGATGCACCCCTTCCAGTTCGTCGCCGAATCCGTCATCCCGGTGCGCGCCTTCGAGAGCCAGATGTACGTCGCGTACGTCAACCGGGTCGGCGCGGAAGGCGAGTTCGAGTTCGTGGGGCTCAGCTGCCTGGCGGGTCCCGACGGGATCGTCCGCACCCGCGCCGGCCGCACCGAACAGCTGGTGCACGCCGATGTCGACGCCGCCTTCCTGAAGGAATCACGGGAGAACAACCCGTACCTGCACGACCGGCGTCCGGAGCTGTACGGCCCGCTGACGTGATCCGACCCGCCGCACCCGCCATGGAGTGAACCGGCCGCCCCACCGGCCCTGCCCCCCCGATCTGCCGCGCCCGCCCCGGCGCGCCCGCCCGTCCCGGCGCAGTCCGCGGACTGCTGCCCGCCGACCGCCCGTTCGCAAGGAGTCCGTACCCGATGACGTCCACGGTGCCCACCGCCGCCACCCCCCACGCGGATGCCCAGCCGCCGATCACCATGTTCGGCCCGGACTTCCCGTACGCCTACGACGACTTCCTCGACCACCCGGCGGGCCTCGGCCAGGTCCCCGCGGTCGAGCACGGCAAGGAGGTCGCGGTCATCGGCGGCGGTCTCTCCGGCATCATCACCGCCTACGAGCTGATGAAGATGGGCCTCAAGCCCGTCGTCTACGAAGCGGACTCCATAGGCGGCCGGCTGCGGACCGTCGGCTTCGAGGGCTGCGACCCCTCGCTGACCGCCGAGATGGGCGCGATGCGCTTCCCGCCGAGCTCCACGGCGCTGCAGCACTACATCGACCTGGTGGGGCTGGAGACCAAGCCGTTCCCCAACCCGCTGGCGCCGGACACCCCGTCGACGATCGTCGACCTCAAGGGCGAGTCGCACTACGCGCGGACCGTGGACGATCTCCCCGAGGTCTACCACCAGGTCATGGAGGCGTGGAACGCCTGCCTGGAGGAGGGCGCGGACTTCTCCGACATGAACCAGGCGATCCGCGAGCGCGACGTACCGCGCATCCGCGAGATCTGGTCCCGGCTGGTCGAGAAGCTCGACAACCAGACCTTCTACGGCTACCTCTGCGACTCGACCGCCTTCAAGTCCTTCCGGCACCGGGAGATCTTCGGTCAGGTCGGCTTCGGCACCGGCGGCTGGGACACCGACTTCCCCAACTCCATCCTGGAGATCCTGCGGGTCGTCTACACCGAGGCCGACGACCACCACCGGGGCATCGTCGGCGGCAGCCAGCAGCTGCCGCTGCGCCTGTGGGAGCGGGAGCCGGAGAAGATCGTGCACTGGGCGCAGGGCACGTCGCTGTCCTCGCTGCACGACGGCGCGCCGCGCCCCGCGGTGACCCGGCTGAACCGCACCGCGGGCAACCGCATAACCGTGACGGACGCCGACGGGGACATCCGGACGTACGAGGCGGCCGTCTTCACCGCGCAGTCCTGGATGCTGCTGTCGAAGATCGCGTGCGATGACGCGCTCTTCCCCATCGACCACTGGACGGCGATGGAGCGCACCCACTACATGGAGTCCTCCAAGCTGTTCGTGCCCGTCGACCGGCCGTTCTGGCTGGACACCGACGAGGAGACCGGCCGGGACGTGATGAGCATGACGCTCACCGACCGGATGACCCGCGGTACGTACCTCCTCGACGACGGTCCTGACCGGCCCGCCGTCATCTGCCTCTCCTACACGTGGTGCGACGACAGCCTGAAGTGGCTGCCGCTGAACGCCAACGAGCGGATGGAGGTCATGCTCAAGTCGCTGTCGGAGATCTACCCGAAGGTCGACATCCGCTCGCACATCATCGGCAACCCGGTCACCGTGTCCTGGGAGAACGAGCCCTACTTCATGGGCGCGTTCAAGGCCAACCTGCCGGGCCACTACCGCTACCAGCGGCGGCTGTTCACGCACTTCATGCAGGACCGGCTGCCCGAGGACAAGCGGGGAATCTTCCTCGCAGGCGACGACATCTCCTGGACGGCCGGCTGGGCCGAGGGCGCGGTGCAGACCGCGCTCAACGCGGTGTGGGGCGTGATGCACCACTTCGGCGGTGGCACCGACGCCACCAACCCGGGCCCCGGGGACGTCTACGACGAGATCGCGCCGGTGGAACTCCCCGAGGACTGACCGGACTCCGGTACGGGTGAGCAGGCGGCGGACCGAGGGACGGTCCGCCGCCTCTGCCGTCCCGTGAGGGCCCGTGCGGGGGCGGCCCCTGACCGGCGGATGCCTCTCCGGTGAGGTACGGGAGCCGTCGCTTCGGCCGGGTCAGTTCAGCGGGGTCAGCAGGCACCGGCCGACCATGCCGACACTCGCGTCCAGCCGCTCGGTGAACTCCTCGGCGACCTCCGGCAACCGGCGGGCGCCCCACAGCATCCGGGCCGCGGCCCATGCCCCGTCCCTGGCCATCTCCAGGCTCCAGGAACCGGCGAGATGGGTCAGCGGATCGGCGATGTCCAGCACGTCGGGGCCGGGCATCAGACTCTCCCTGATCCGTTCCTCCAGGCCCGTCAGTACGGCCCCGATGCGCTCGAAGTCCCCTTCCAGGAAGGCCGGTTCGCAGTCAAGCGTCCGGCAGGTGTCGACCACGGCGAGCGCAAGATCGTGGCCGATGTGCGCGTTGATGCCGGCCAGCGCGAACTGGAGGGGACGCACGCCGGGATGGTGACGCAGCTGGAAGAGCGGTCGCCAGCAGGCCGGCGGCCGCAGCCCGGCGGTGTCGGCGTCCACGGCACCGAAGTACCTTCGCGCGAACCGGACGTCCAGCTCGCCCGCGGCCACCGGATCCTGGAATTCGCCCTGGTCGATGCGCCGCGCCACCTCTTCGGTGACCCCCAGGTAGATCCGGTTGAAGACGGCCAGTCCGTCCTGCGCGGGCAGCGCCGCGTCCAGGTCCCGCATCCGCGCGAGCACATGCCCCACGCCCGCGGTCGTCGCGGGCCCCGCGCCGGCGGCGGGCACCGGGGCGTCGTGCTGCCGGTCGAGTCCGCCGCGCTGCTGAGTCGTCGTCATCCGCTCAGCGTGACACCCGGTGGGCGAATATCGGGGTGAGCTGTGTGGCGATGACCGGAACGGGGTAATAACGGCGCACCTCTTGTGACTTTCGCACGAGCCGCCACGAGCGGCAACGGCCTTTGAAAAGCGCATCAATTCGGCATTCCTGGATCCGCCGCGGACAACGCGGTGCCGCATTCCGGAGGTTGACGCATGGCCAGAAGACTCGCCGCCGCCCTCTCCGTTCCCCTTCTGAGTGCCACCGCCGTGCTGGTGGCAGCCCTCCCGGCGCAGGCCGCACCCGCCGACAAGCCCCAGGTGCTGTCGGGCTGGACGCAGACGAGCACGAGCAGCTACACCAAGTGGGTGGCAGCCCGCGGCAACCAGGCCGCGTGGGCGGCGTACCGCTTCGACTGGACCACCGACTACTGCTCGAAGTCGCCCGACAATCCGCTCGGCTTCCCCTTCCAGATCTCCTGCGCGCGGCATGACTTCGGCTACCGCAACTACAAGGACGCCGGGACCTTCGACGCCAATAAACCGCGTCTGGACAGTGCTCTGTACGAGGATTTGAAGCGGGTCTGCGCGCGCTATTCAGGCGCGAAGAAAGCCTCCTGCAACGGGCTGGCCTGGACGTATTACCAGGCGGTCAGGAAGCTGGGCTGACGACGCCGGGCGGGGGAGGGGCGCGCGGGCCGTACGCCGCGCGCTCCTCCGCCATCGGATGGTCAGCCCTTGTCCGGGCCCGTCCCCGATGCCGGTCCCGGATCCGTGCCCGTCTCGTCGTAGGTCGAGGTGCCCTCGTCCAGCAGCGGTGGCTGGGCCTTGAGATGGGCCGGGGCCAGGGCGCGGAGCACGTGGTAGCCGGAGAGCACCACGATCGTGCCCAGCGCGATGCCGCTCAGCTCGAAGTTGTCGCTGATCTTCAGGCTGACGCCGCCGACACCGATGATGACGCCCGCGGCCACCGGCACGAGGTTGAGCGGATTGCGCAGGTCCACCTTGTTGTGGATCCAGATCTGGGCACCGAGCAGCCCGATCATGCCGTACAGGATCACGGTGATGCCGCCCAGGACACCGCCGGGAATCGCGGCCACGACCGCGCCGAACTTCGGACACAGGCCGAAGAGCAGGGCGAAGCCGGCTGCGGCCCAGTAGGCGGCCGTGGAGTAGACCCGGGTCGCCGCCATCACGCCGATGTTCTCGGAGTACGTGGTGTTGGGCGGGCCGCCGAGCGCGGTGGAGAGCACCGAGGCCGCGCCGTCAGCGGAGATCGCGGTGCCGAGTTTGTCGTCCAGCGGGTCGCCGGTCATCTCGCCGACCGCCTTGACGTGTCCGGCGTTCTCCGCGACCAGCGCGATCACCACGGGCAGGGCGACCAGGATCGCCGACCACTCGAAGGCGGGCCCGTGGAAGGACGGCAGCCCGACCCAGTCCGCCGAGCCGACCGCGGAGAAGTCCAGCCGCCAGTGGTCGACGACCTTGCCCGCGCCGTTCACCGAGTGGATCATCCCGAAGGCGCGGTCGAAGACCCAGGAGAGGGCATAGCCGAAGACCAGGCCGAGGAAGATCGCGATCCGGGACCAGAAGCCGCGCAGGCAGACCACGGCGAGCCCGGTGACCAGCATGGTCAGCAGTGCCACCCACTGGTCCTGCGGCCAGTACGTACTCGCCGTCACCGGCGCCAGGTTGAAGCCGATCAGCATCACCACCGCGCCGGTGACCACCGGTGGCATCGCCGCGTGAATGATCCGCGCACCGAAGCGCTGCACGGCGACGCCCACGAGGAAGAGCGCGACGGCGACCACCAGTACCGCACCGGTGACGGTCGCACTGGTGCCGCCCTGCGCCCGGATGACGGCTGCGACACCGACGAAGGAGAGCGAGCAGCCGAGGTAGGAGGGCACCCGGCCGCGGGTGGCCAGCAGGAAGATGACGGTCGCGACGCCGGACATCATGATCGCGAGGTTGGGGTCGAGCCCCATCAGCACCGGTGCGACGAAGCTCGCGCCGAACATCGCGACCACATGCTGGGCGCCCAGACCGGCGGTCCGCGGCCACGACAGCCGCTCGTCCGGCCTGACCACTGCTCCAGGGGCCGGATTGCGTCCGTCGCCATGCACGGTCCAGCGCACCCCGAGGCCCATGACTGCTCCACTTCTTCCACGGTGATCGACCGGCCAATGTTAGGGCGGGCCACGTTCGCTTCATCCCGATAGGTGGCAATCCGAGAATCATGTTTTCGGTCACGCCGCCCACCGGGCAAAGCATTCTAAGCGTCCGCTTACGATGGCGGAGTCCCAGCGTTTCCCCGTCCCGGCAGCAGCAACTGCACCAAGCACTTCAGGAGCACCACCCGTGAGCGTCGAATCCCTGCAGGCCACCACCCCCGTCCCGTTCGGGCAACTGGTCCCCGTCACCGTCCACTTCGACGACCTCGACGCGCTCGGCATGCTCCACAACTCCCGCTACCCGCTGATGGTCGAGCGCGCCTGGGCCGAGTACTGGCACGGTCAGGGCTTCGGCTTCGACGGCGACTGGGAGGCCGCGGGTGACATGTGCAATGTCATCAAGGAGATGCACGTCTCCTACGAGCGGCCGGTCACCAGGCCCGGCCGATACGCCGCCCACCTGTGGGTCGAACGCCTCGGCCGCACCGGTCTGACGTACGGATTCCGGCTCTGCTCCGCCGACGGCGACGAGACCTACGCCCACGGCCACCGGGTGCTGGTCCGCGTCGACCCGCAGGCCCTGCGCCCCACGCCGTGGTCCGACCGCGCCCGCGCCGTCGCCGCGGACCTGGTGCGTCCGGAGGCCGACGCCGCGGCGATCGCCGAGGCCGACGCGGCCTGAGACGCCACGCCCCAGGACGCCGCCGGCGCCACCGGTACGGCCGGGACCGGGGCCGGCCGCGCGGTGGTGGCCGCCGGGCGGCGTCGGTCAGGGCTGTTTCGCGTCGCTCGCCGGCGCCGCCAGGTGCCGACGCGTCTCGCGGCCCGGCACCCGCAGCACCCCCGCGCCCACGACCAGCCCGAAGGCGAGCAGGGTGACCAGCGCGAACGACGCGGTCAACGAGGTCGCCTGGGCGATCCCGCCGATCGCCGAGGGCGCGATCAGCCCTGAGGCATAGGTGATCGTGGCCACGCCAGCGATGGCCTGGCTGGGCGCGGGGCCGCTGCGGCCGGCGGCGGCGAAGGCGAGCGGGACGACGACCGCGATGCCGAGGCCCATCAGGGCGAATCCGCCCATCGCCATCGCGGGATGCCGCGCCGCCACGATCAGCAGTCCGCCGGCCGTCGCGAGCACCCCGCCGACCCGGACGGTGCGCACCGCGCCGAAGCGGGCCACCACCCTGTCGCCGGCGAGCCGGGCGGCCGCCATGGTGCAGGCGAAGGCCGTGGTGGACGCCGCCGCCAGGCCCGCGTCGGTGCCCAGCGCGTCGCGCAGATAGACCGCCGACCAGTCGAGGCTCGCGCCCTCCGCGAAGACCGCGCAGAACCCGACCGCCCCGATGACGAGCGCCGACCGAGGTGGCAGCGCGAAGCGCGGTGGCGGATGCTCCTCGGGGGAGCTGCGCAGATCCAGCACTCCCTGGCAGGCCAGCGCGCCCAGGGCGGTCAACACCAGGGCGGCGCCGCCCAGATGGAGCCGCGCGTCGGTGCCGGCATGCGCGGCGACGGTGCCGGCCGCGGAGCCGAGGAGTGCGCCCACGCTCCACATGCCGTGCAGCCCCGACATGATGGGCCGGTCGAGCCGGTTCTCGGTCTCCACCCCCAGCGCGTTCATCGCGACGTCCGACATGCCCGCGGTGGCGCCGTAGAGCAGCAGGACCGGGCAGAGCACGTACAGACCGGGGGAGAGGGCGGGCAGGATCAGCGCGAGTGTCCAGAGCGCGAGCAGACCGCGCAGGGCGGTGCGGGCGCCGAAGCGATGGCTGATCCGCCCGGCCAGCGGCATCGCCAGCGAGGCGCCGATCGCGGGGAAGGCGAGGGCCAGGCCGAGTTGCCCGGGGCTGATGCCGGTGTGCTCCTGGATCCAGGGGATACGGGTGGCGAAGTTGCCGGTCACCGCGCCATGGATGCAGAACACCGCGGCGACGGACCAGCGCGCGCGGCGCAGCTCCGCCGGGGAGAAGCGGGAGGGCTGCGGGGAGGGGCTGGCGGAGCTACCGGTACCGACCATGGGCGCTAAATTATCAGGAACCCTGCCTGTTAATAGGACGATCGCCGCGGAGGGTGCAAGGATCCCGCCATGCACGCACCCCGCGCGGCGACCGCAGGCCGCACCGCCTCACCGAGCACCGCACGACGGATCAACGACCGGCTGGCACTCCAACTCCTGCAGTCCGAAGGGCCTTTGACGGCGCATCAGCTCAAGACGATGACCGGCCTTTCCCGTCCGACGGTCGCGGATCTCGTCGACCGTCTCCAGGAGGCCGGCCTGGTCAGCGTCGTCGGCGAGAGCGGCGCGCGGCGGCGCGGACCCAACGCCCGGCTCTACGGCATCGTCGCCGACCGGGCCCACCTCGTCGGCCTGGACCTGCGCACCCGCAGCGCCACCGTCGCGGTCGCCGACCTGCTCGGCCGGGTGCGTGCCGAACGCACCGTGCCGATCGGCCCGGACGACGCCCCCGAAGAGGCCGTCGAGAGGTCGCTGGCCGCCGTGCGCACGGCGCTGGAGGCGGCCGGGGCGGGCACCCCGCACACCGTCGCCGTCGGCGCTCCCGGCCTGGTCGACCCCGCCACCGGACGATTCGGGGACACCGGCTGGATCCCCTCGTGGCACGCCACGCTGGTCGCCGCGCTGCGTGAGCGCACGGCCGTACCGGTGCTGTTGGAGAACGAGGTCAACCTCGCCGCCATCGCGGAACAGCGGGACGGCGCCGCGCGGGACCGCGACACCTTCGTGCTGCTCTGGCTGGGACACGGCACCGGCGCCGCGGTCGTGCTGGAAGGCAAGCTGCGGCGCGGCGCGTCCGGCGGCACCGGCGAGATCGGCTTCCTGCCGGTTCCGGGCACGGCAGCCCTGCCGTCCGCCGACGGCTGCGACGGCGGCTTCCACTCCCTGGCCGGGTCCGCCGCGATCTGCGCGCTTGCGGCGGAACACGGCTTCCCGAACGCGGCCGGCGCCGTGCCCGGGACGCCCGGCGTCGACGGCGCTCCGCCCGCCGAACACCTCGTGAGGGCCGCCGCCGAGGGGGGAGCGGGCGCCGCGTTCCTCGACGCGCTGGCCGCGCGGATCGCCCTCGGAGTGGCGGCCGTGTGTGCCGTGCTCGACCCCGGATGCGTCGTCCTCGGCGGCGAGATCGGCCGCGGTGGCGGCGATGTGCTCGCCGGCCGCGTCGCCGGACATCTGGCCCGGCTGTCCCCGCTGCGTACCGACGTGCGCGCCGGGACGGTCGGTGGGCGGGCGGTGCTGCGCGGCGCGGTGCTCGCCGCGCGGGACGCCGCCCAGGCCGAGCTGTTCGCGCCCGCGGGCTGAGCCGTCCAACGGGTCGCGCCGACCTCCACGGGCCGGCGCGAGGTACACCCGTGGGGGAGAACTACCGGTCGAACAGGGCGAGTTGGGCTGCGGGCAGAGCCCGGAGGCCGCCCGGGAACCCTTCGCCGGAGGGCCGCCAGGCGCCGGGCGCAGGGCGGGCCGTCACCGTGCCGGTCCGGTCCCCGTGCGCTCGGCAAGGAACTCGGCGTACGTACGCCGACCGTCGGCGTGCTCCGGCGTGAGGTTCTCGCCCCGGCGCACCGCCGCGAACGTCGAACCCGGCAGCCACAGCGGCATCAGCAGCCGGCGTCGTCCGCCCGCCTCCAAAGTGGCCTGTGCGAGCTCCTTGAAGTCCAGCACCTCCGGCCCGCCCATGTCGGGAACCCGCCCGGCCGGCTCGCCGGCCGCCAGCTCCGCCAGCCGGTCCGCGACCTCCCGCACGTCGACGGGCTGCAGCCGCACCCCTGTCAGGACCGGCAGTACGGGGGAGCGGGCGCCGGTCTTCACCAGCCCGAGCACCAGATTGTGGAACTGCGTCGTGCGCAGCACCGTCCAGCCGAGGCCGGAGTCCTCGATGGTCCGCTCCACCGCGAGCTTGGCGCGGTAGTAGCCCAACGGGATGCGGTCCACACCGACGATGGAGATGTAGACCAGATGGGGGACCCCCGCCGCCTTCGCCGCGGCCACGAGTCGCCCGGCCGCCTCGGTGTCGCCACCGGTCGGGGAGGTCGCGCAGTGCACGATCGCGTCCACGCCCGCCATCGCGTCGTCCAGCCCGGTGCCGTCCCGCAGGTCGACCGCGAACGCCCGTAGCCGGGGCCGCTCCGCGAAGGTGTGCGGCCGCCGGCTCAGCGACCGGACGTCGTGGCCGTCGTCGAGCAGTCGGTCGACCAGGGCCCGTCCGAGCGTCCCCGTGCCGCCGGTCACCAGAATTGTCGCCATCGCGCATCCGTCCTTGAAAGTGGGAGCCGGGGCGAGTGTTTCCCCCGCCTGCGACGAAACACGCCCCCCGGCTGTGACACCCGGCCCCCGCTCGGCCCTGTGAGACACCCCACAAGGCTTCGCCCGCATGGGCGACGGCCCGACGTGGCAGACTGAAGCCGTACTGACATGAAAGCAGCAGCGCACTCCGGGGTCGGTGTAATTCCGAACCGGCGGTAACAGTCCGCGACCCGTCCGCAGCCAGCGGCCGGTTGAGCAGGTGAAATTCCTGCACCGACGGTGAAAGTCCGGATGGGAGGCAGTGCGCGGCGGGCGAGCTTCGGTACACCGCCGTCGGCGGCGCGTCCGGTTTCCTCTTCGGACGGTCGGCACATCCGGCTCGTGGTGTTCCCGTGGCCTTGTTTCCGCTTCTGTCGTTCCAGACAGCCCCGGAGTCCATGCCCTGAGAGGCAGGAGGACCCGGTGGCCACCCCAGCCCCCGTCGAGACCGCGGCGATGCGCCGGGCCATCGAGCTCGCCGCCCGCGGGCTCGGGCACACCAGCCCCAATCCCGTGGTCGGCTGTGTGGTGCTGGACTCCGAGGGCCGTACGGCGGGCGAGGGCTGGCACCAGCGCGCCGGCGGGCCGCATGCCGAGATCCACGCGCTGCGCGCGGCGGGCGACCGGGCGAGGGGCGGCACCGCGGTGGTGACCCTGGAGCCCTGCAACCACACCGGCCGCACCGGCCCCTGCGCCCAGGCACTCGTCGAAGCCGGTGTCGCCCGCGTCGTCTACGCCGTCCCCGACCCCTACCCGGCCGCCACCGGCGGCGCCGTCACCGTGGCCGAGGCCGGGATCGACGTCGAGGGCGGGCTGCTCGCCGACGAAGCCGCAGCCGGCAACGAGGCGTGGCTGACGTCGGTCCTGCGCGGCCGCCCCTTCGTGCTGTGGAAGTACGCCGCCACCCTGGACGGACGGATCGCCGCCGCCGACGGCACCAGTCGCTGGATCTCCTCGCCCGCCGCCCGCGCCGACGTGCACCGACTGCGGGCCGCCGCGGACGCCGTCATCGTCGGCTCCGGCACCGCCCGCGCCGACGACCCCCAGCTCGGCGCCCGGATCAGCGGGCTGTCCGACGACGAGATCAGCCAGCCGCTGCGGGTCGTCGTCGACTCCGGCGCCACCGCCGTCAAGGCAGGCGCCCGCGTCCTGGACGGCACGGCGCCCACCCTCGTCGCGGTGGCCGAGGACGCCGACGCCGCGCACCTCGAAGGTCTCGCCCCGCTGCTCCGGCTGCCGCGCGCCGCCGACGGGCGCGGCCTGCACATCCCCGCCCTGCTCCAGGCCCTGTACGAGCGCGACGTGCGCTCCGTGCTGCTGGAGGGCGGCCCCACCCTCGCCGGCGCCTTCCTCGCCGCCCGGTCCGTCGACAAGGTCGTCGGCTATCTCGCGCCGGTCCTGCTCGGCGCGGGCCCGACCGCCCTCGGCGACGCCGGAATCGGCACCATCGCCGACGCGTTGCGGCTCGATGTGACCGACACCGAGCGGCTCGGCCCCGACCTGCGCATCACCGCCACCCCCATCCGCCACGCCCTGCACGAGGAGAACTGAAGTGTTCACCGGAATCGTCGAAGAACTGGGCGAGGTCGTCGCCGTGGAGAAGCTCGCCGACGCCTCCCGCTTCCGACTGCGTGGCCCGGTCGTCACCGAGGACGCCGCGCACGGCGACTCGATCGCCGTCAACGGCGTCTGTCTGACCGTCGTGGACACCGCCGACGGCGAGTTCACCGCCGATGTGATGGCCGAGACCCTCAACCGCTCCAGCCTCGGCGCGCTGGCCACCGGCTCGCGGGTCAACCTGGAGCGCCCCATGGCGCTGGGCGGCCGGCTCGGCGGGCACCTCGTCCAGGGCCACGTCGACGGCACCGGCACCATCACCGAGCGCGTGCCCGGTGAGAACTGGGAGATCGTCAAGGTCTCGCTGCCCGCCGCGCTCGCGCGCTACGTCGTCGAGAAGGGCTCCATCACCGTCGACGGCGTCAGCCTCACGGTGGTCGAGGCCGCGCAGGACTACTTCACCATCAGCCTCATCCCCACCACTCTCGCGCTGACCACTCTGGGCATCAAGAAGGTCGGCGACCCCGTCAACCTGGAGGTCGACGTGCTCGCCAAGTACGTCGAGCGGCTGCTCGGCAACGGCGCCACACCCACGGAACCGATCGAGGGGGCTACCTCGTGAGCGCCCTGACCTGGCTCAACGGCGAGGCGTTCACCGCCTTCGGGCAGCACGTGATCTGGTCCGACATGGTCGGCAACACCATCGGCCTGGCCGCGCTCGCCCTCGGCTGGCGGCGATCGCTGTGGACCTGGCCCGCCCAGTTCCTCTCCGGCGTCATCCTCGTCGCCGCCTACGCCTCCGCCCACCTCAGCGGCGGCGTCGGCAAGCAGCTCCTGGTCATCGGCGTGGCCGTGTGGGGCTGGCGGCAGTGGCAGCGCGGCCGTCAGCAGGCGCAGGACGGCTCCATCGCCGTCCGCTTCGCCACCTGGCGCGAGCGCGGCCTGCTGCTGGGCGGCACGGCCCTGGGCACCGTCGCCGTCGGCAGCCTGTTCACCCTTCTCCCGCAGCTCTCCTGGAACCCCTGGCCGGACGCCTACATCTTCGTCGGCACGCTCGCCGCGATGGTCGCCCAGGCACGCGGCCTGGTCGAGTTCTGGTTCGCCTGGCTGCTCGTCGACCTCGTCGGGGTCCCGCTCGCCTTCAGCAGCGGGCTGGCCTTCTCCGGCTTCGTCTACGTCGTCTATCTCGTCCTTGTCCTGTGGGGCATGCGCGACTGGTGGCTGCGCTCGCGTGCGAGCGGCCGCCCCGTCCTGGAAGGAGCACTCCCGTGAGCGACGTACGCGTGGCCGCAGGGCCGCAGGCAGTACAGACATCCGCACTTCAGCGCCGCACCGGCGGGGAAGCGAACGAGGGGGCACAGGCATGAGCGCATTGCAGAGCTGGTACGACGCGGAGGCCTTCGACGGTTCCGAGGCGGCCGAGTTGGCGCTCGACCCGGTCGAGCGGGCCATCGCCGACATCGCCGCCGGCCGCCCCGTGGTCGTGGTGGACGACGAGAACCGCGAGAACGAGGGCGATCTCGTCCTCGCGGCCGAGAAGGCCACCCCCGAGATCGTCGCCTTCATGATGAGCGAGTGCCGCGGTCTGATCTGCGCCCCTATGGAGGGCCCGGAGCTGGACCGGCTGGAACTCCCGCAGATGGTCGAGCACAACACCGAGTCGATGCGGACGGCCTTCACCGTCTCCGTCGACGCCACCGCCGCACACGGCGTCAGCACCGGCATCTCCGCCGCCGACCGCGCCGCCACCCTGCGGCTGCTCGCCTCCGGCGAATCCGTCGCCGGTGACTTCGTGCGGCCCGGCCACATCTTCCCGCTGCGGGCCCGACCCGGCGGCGTACTGGTCCGCGACGGCCACACCGAGGCGGGCGTCGACCTGGCCCGGCTCGCCGGACTGCGCCCGGCCGCCGCGATCGTGGAGATCGCCGGTGAGGACGGCACGATGCTGCGGCTGCCCGAGCTGGTGCCGTTCGCCCGCAAGCACGGGCTGGCGATCATCTCCATCGAGGACCTGATCGCCTACCGCCGGATGTCGGTGCCCACGGTCCGCCGCGAGGCGCAGACCCGGCTGCCCACCGCGCACGGCGAGTACACCGCCTACGGCTACCGGTCCACCGTCGACGGCGTCGAGCACATCGCGCTGGTCGCCGGCGAGATCGGCGACGGCGAGGACGTCCTGGTCCGGGTCCACTCCGAGTGCCTGACCGGCGACATCTTCCACTCGCAGCGCTGCGACTGCGGGCCTCAGCTGGAGGCCTCGCTGGAGCGGATCAGCGAGGCGGGCCGCGGCGTGGTGA
This sequence comes from Streptomyces sp. NPDC048248, assembly GCF_043201875.1. NCBI lineage: Bacteria > Bacillati > Actinomycetota > Actinomycetes > Kitasatosporales > Streptomycetaceae > Streptomyces > Streptomyces sp. NPDC048248. Next base: position 45,352 of record NZ_JBICZL010000008.1, on the reverse strand, counting down.
TCTACCTGCGCGGCCACGAAGGACGCGGCATCGGGCTGCTGTCGAAGCTGCGCGCCTACGAACTCCAGGAGCGCGGCCGGGACACCCTCGACGCCAACCTGGAACTGGGGCTGCCTGCCGACTCCCGCGACTACGCCGCCGGCGCGCAGATGCTCCAGGACCTCGGTGTGCGCTCGCTGCGCCTGATGACCAACAACCCCGAGAAGACCGCCGCCATGGTGCGGTACGGCCTCGACGTCACCGGCCGCGAGCCGATGCCCGTCAAGGTCGGCGAGCACAACCTCCGGTACCTGCGCACCAAGCGGGACCGGATGGGCCACGACCTGCCCTGGCTGGACGGCGACCGCGCCTCCACCTGCGGCAACCAGTAGCACTGCTGCCCGCCCACGGGCAGCAGACCAGCGGCGACACGTCGGAAACGCACCGCAACAGCAGCAGACCGTCAGCACCACCAGCACCATCACCTGTACGAGGAGAATCGTGAGCGGCAAGGGCGCACCCGAACTGACCGTGAAGAACTGTGGCGACCTCCGGGTGGCCGTCATCGCGGCGCAATGGCACCAGCAGGTCATGGACGGCCTCGTGGACGGCGCACTGCGCGCCCTCACCGAACTCGGCATCGACGAGCCGACACTGCTGCGGGTGCCCGGCGCCTTCGAGCTGCCGGTCGTCGCCAAGGTGCTGGCCGGCCGCGGTTACGACGCGGTCGTCGCCCTCGGCGTGGTCATCAAGGGCGGCACCCCGCACTTCGACTACGTCTGCCAGGGTGTCACCCAGGGCCTGACCCAGGTCTCGGTGGACACCGGCGTACCGGTCGGCTTCGGCGTACTGACCTGCGACACCGAGGAGCAGGCGCTGGACCGTGCCGGCATCGAGGGGTCGTCCGAGGACAAGGGCCACGAAGCGGTCACCGCCGCGGTCGCCACCGCGGCCACCCTCCGTTCGGTCTCCGAACCCTGGCGCTGAGAGGGACGGGGCGACCGCGTAGGGTAGGCAGCACCATGTCCAAGAAGACGTTCGAGGAGCTCTTCTCCGAGCTCCAGCAGAAGGCCGCCACCGGCGACCCCGCCACCTCCCGCACCGCAGAACTGGTGCAGGCCGGTGTCCATACCATCGGCAAGAAGGTCGTCGAAGAGGCGGCCGAAGTGTGGATGGCCGCGGAGTACGAATCCGACGAGGCCGCCGCCGAGGAGATCTCGCAGCTCCTCTACCACCTTCAGGTGATGATGGTCGCCAAGGGAATCTCCCTCGACGACGTCTACGCCCACCTGTGATCAACCCCGTCTCCCCAACACCCCCTCGCACGAAGGAATCCGCTCTCATGCTGCGCATCGCTGTCCCCAACAAGGGTTCACTGTCCGAGCCTGCGTCGGCGATGCTCCATGAGGCCGGCTACCGCCAGCGCAAGGACCGCAGGGAACTGGTCCTGGTCGACGCGGACAACGAGGTCGAGTTCTTCTTCCTGCGCCCGCGGGACATCGCGGTGTACGTCGGCTCCGGCAAGCTCGACATCGGCATCACCGGTCGTGACCTGCTGCTGGACTCCGGCTCGCAGGCGGAGGAGATCCTTCAGCTCGGCTTCGCCGGATCGACGTTCCGCTACGCCACCCGCCCGGGCACGGCGAAGGACGTCACGGAGTTCGGCGGCATGACGATCGCCACCTCCTTCTCCGGTCTGGTCACCCAGCACCTCGCCGACAACGGCGTGGACGCCTCCGTCGTCCACCTCGACGGCGCCGTCGAGACCGCCATCCAGCTCGGCGTCGCCGAGATCATCGCGGACGTCGTGGAGACCGGCACCACCCTGCGCAACGCCGGCCTGGAGATCATCGGCGAGCCGATCCTGAAGTCGGAGGCGGTCGTCATCCGCCGTACCGGCGCCCCCGACGACGACCCCAAGGTCCGCCAGTTCCTGCGCCGTATGCAGGGCGTCCTGGTGGCCCGGCGCTACGTGATGATGGACTACGACATCCGCGTGGAGCACGTCGAGAAGGCCGTCGCCCTCACCCCGGGCCTGGAGTCGCCGACCGTCTCCCCGCTGCACCACGAGGGCTGGGTCGCGGTCCGCTCGATGGTCCCCTCCAAGGACGCCCAGCGCATCATGGACGAGCTGTACGACCTCGGCGCCCGCGCGATCCTGACCACCGGCATCCACGCCTGCCGGCTGTGACCGAGCCCCGCTGACCCCGGTACGCCCTGCCCACGACGGAAGACCACGACGTGTCCGCGCCTGACGCCCTGCCCAGCCTCCCGGTGACCTTCCGGCCGACCCGCACCCGGGTCGTCCTGTACGCCGTCGGCATCGCCCAGCTCGCCGCCCTCGCGGCGATCGCGGCGCTGCTGCCGAAGCTGAGCGGTGGCGAGCGGGCCAGCTTCGTGCTCACCGGCTTGCTGGTCCTGGCCGTCCTCCTGCTGCTCGCCCGCCCCAAGGTGGTCGCGCGCCAGGAGGGCGTCACGGTCGTCAACCTCACCACCAAGCGGGAACTGGCCTGGCCCCAGATCCTGCGCGTCAATCTCCGCGTCGGCGACCCGTGGGTCCATCTGGACCTCGCCGACGGCACCAGCCTGCCGGCGATGGGCATCCAGCCCGGTATCGCCAAGGACCAGGCCATCCGTGACGCCCGTGCGCTGCGCGGACTCACCGAGACGCATGGCAGCGGCCGCCACACGGCGCCGTGACCCTGCCCCAATCCGGGCCCTGCTGATTACTCTGTTCTCCGGGGTGCGCTCCGCGCCCCGCCCTTCAGAGGGCCGAACTGCGACCCGAGGAGTGACTCCCTCCGGCAATGGACGGATCGTCCTGTAGTACCTGCGCCGCCCCTTCGAGACCCCCCAGTACCACGGAGGCGGCGGCATGACCGGCCCCCTGCTGCTGCTCGCAGCGGCACTCGTCCTCATCCTGGCCAACGGTTTCTTCGTGGCCGCGGAGTTCGGACTCGTCACCGTCGAGAAGGCGGACGCCGAGCGGGCCGCGGCCGACGGCGACCGCCGCGCCCGCACCGTCGTCTCCGCGCTGCGTGAACTCTCCTTCCAGCTGTCCGGCACCCAACTGGGCATCACCATCACCTCCCTGGTGGTCGGCATGCTCGCGGAGCCGGCCCTGGCCCAGCTGCTGGCCGACCCGCTGCTGGCGACCGGCCTGCCCAAGGGCGCCGTCCCGACCACCGCGGTGGTCATCGGCATGCTGCTGGCGTCCGCCGTCCAGATGGTCGTCGGCGAGCTGGTGCCCAAGAACTGGGCGGTGTCCAGGCCGTTGCAGGTCGCGCGCTTCGTCGCCGGCCCGCAGAACGCCTTCTCGCACCTCTTCCGTCCGGTGATCACGCTGCTCAACACCACCGCGAACCGCCTCGTCCGCTCCCTCGGCGTGGAGCCCACCGACGAGCTGGCGTCCGCCAGGACCCCGGGCGAGCTGGTCTCGCTGGCCCGCCACTCCGCGCAGGCCGGCGCGATCGAGCAGGACACCGCGGACCTCTTCGTCCGCACCCTCTCGCTGGGCGACCTGACCGCGGAGAACGTCATGACACCGCGGGTACGCGTGAGCGCCCTGCAGGCGTCCGCCACCGCCGAGGACGTCGTGAACCTCACCCGCGCCACCGGCCTCTCCCGCTTCCCCGTCTACCGCACCAGGCTCGACGAGGTCGTCGGCATGGTGCACCTCAAGGACGCCCTGGCGGTCCCGGCCCACGAGCGGCTGCGCACCCCGGCGAGCCGGATCGCGGTGCCGCCGCTGCTGGTGCCCGAGACGCTGCCCGTACAGCCGCTCCTGGAGCGGCTGCGCAGCGAACAGCCGATCGCGGTGGTCGTCGACGAGTACGGCGGTACCGCCGGCGTGGTCACGCTGGAGGACATCATCGAGGAGCTCGTGGGCGAGGTGCGTGACGAGCACGACCGGGTGGACCTGCCCGAGCTGGGGCATGCCCCGGCCGAGGAGGGCCGCCCCGCGTGGGACGCCGACGGCGGCTGCCGGGTGGACACGCTGCGCAAGATCGGCCTGGCGGCACCCGACGGGCCGTACGAGACGGTGGCAGGACTGGTGGCACACATACTCGGCCGGATCCCGGCCCCCGGTGACATCGCCGAACTCGACGGCTGGCGATTGCGGGTGCGGCTGGTGTCCCACCACCGCGCCGAGCGGATAAGGATCGTACGGACGGCGCCCCTCGCCTCCGCCACCGCGGCGCCCGCCGCACCCGAAACCCCCCGCGAGCGGGTCCCGGCCGGCGCGGAGGTGGCTCGATGAGCCTGGTCCAACTGCTGTTCGCGCTGCTGCTCGTGCTCGCCAACGGCTTCTTCGTCGGCGCGGAGTTCGCCCTCGTCTCGGTACGCCGCAGCCAGATCGAGCCGCTGGCCACCGAGGGCTCCAAGCGGGCACGCCAGGTGCTGCACGGCCTGGAGAACCTCCCGCAGATGATGGCCGCCGCGCAGTTCGGCATCACCGTCTGCTCCCTGACGCTCGGCGCGGTCGCCGAGCCGACCGTCGCCCACCTCCTGGAGCCGGTCTTCCACGCCGCGCATCTGCCCGAGCCGCTGGTGCACCCGCTCGGCTACGTCATCGCCCTGGCGCTCGTGGTCTTCCTGCACCTTGTCATCGGCGAGATGGTGCCGAAGAACATGGCGATGGCGGCGCCCGAGAAGACCGCCCTGTGGTTCAGCCCCGGCCTGGTCGCCTTCGCGCGGCTGTGCCGCCCGGTGACCGCCCTGCTCGGCGCCTGTTCCCGCGGTGTGCTGCGGCTCTTCGGCGTCGAGCCGAAGGACGAGGTGGAGGCGGTCTTCACCAGCGAGCAGCTGACCCATCTCGTCGAGGACTCAGGTCAAGCGGGGCTCCTCGGCCCCGCCGAGCAGGAGCGGCTCTCCGACGCCCTGGAACTGGGCAGCCGCCCCGTCACCGACGTGCTGCTCGACCCGGCGGGCCTGGTCACCGTCGACGCGACCGTCACGCCCCGCCAGGTGGAGGAGCTGACGGTCAAGACCGGCTACTCCCGCTTCCCGGTGTGCGCGTCCGGCGGTGCGTACATGGGCTATCTCCACGTCAAGGACGTACTGGACCTGGAGGAGCGGGACCGCGCGGTCCCGCAGCGGATCTGGCACCCGATGGCGACCCTGCGCGCCGAGCTGCCCCTGGACGACGCCCTGACGGCGATGCGCCGGGCCGCCTCCCATCTGGCGGCGGTCGCCGACGCGACCGGCCGGGTGCTGGGTCTGGTCGCGCTGGAGGACGTGCTGGAGATGCTGGTCGGCGAGGTCCGCGACCCGGCGCACCGCGACGGGCCGGGCGCCCGGCCGGCACGGCGGAGCGCGGGCGAGCGCATCGCCGAGCCGCGTGCGGAGACGGCGCTGCCGGCGGACGAGCGGGCGCTGGCCGGCTGACCGGGTGTGCGCCGGGGTGTCCCGGCGCACCTCGCTACAGGTCCAGGCCCCTGGGCGGCGTCTGGGGGTCGGGGCCGCGGCCGGAGAGCACCTCGCCGTATGCCTGCATGAGGTCCGGCAGGCGGAGGGTGGCGAGGTCGTCGCGGCTCGGGGTGCCACGCCAGGTGGACAGCCGCAGGTCGCGGTAGGCGCAGCTCTTCTCGTAGAGGGTGCGCAGGAAGCGGCCGTTGCCCAGCTCGTCGATCCAGCCCTGCTCGACCACATGGCCGCTGATGCTGGCCAGCTCGTCGATGGCCTCTTCGTCCCAGCGGTCGCCGTTCTCCGCGGCCAGCACCTCACCGATCGCGGTCAGCTCCGAGGGACGGTAGCTGGGGAAGTCCACGCGGCTGGTGAAGCGGGAGGACAACCCGGGGTTGACGGCAAGCAGCCGGTCCATGCCCTCCGGATAGCCGGCCAGGATGACGACCAGCCGGTCGCGGTTGTCCTCCGCGCGTTTGAGCAGCACCTGCAGTGCCTCGTCGCCGTACGCGTCGCCCTTGCTGTAGCCGGAGTTGGACAGGCTGTACGCCTCGTCGACGAACAGCACCCCGCCCAGCGCCGAGTCGATCAGCTCATTGGCCTTGACCGCGGTCTGGCCGAGGAACTCCCCGACCAGATCGGAGCGTTGAGCCTCCACGAGGTGGTCGCCGCCGAGCAGCCCGAGGGCGTAGAAGACACGGCCGAGTATCCGGGCGACGGTCGTCTTGCCGGTGCCCGAGGGCCCGGAGAAGACGAAATGCCGCTTGGGCGGCTGCACCGGCAGGCCCTGGCTCGCCCGCAGCCGCGCCATCCGCAGCTGCGCCGACAGCGCCCGCACTTGGCGCTTGACCGGCTCCATGCCGACCATCCGCTCCAGCTCGCCCAGGGCCTTTTCCAGCAGTACGGGGTCGGCAGGGCCCGCGGGCAGCCGTTCGGCGCCGCGCGGCCCCGGTGGGGTGGCCTTGACCCGCGCGGCGGTGTCGCTGCCGGCCGGCGGGCCGCCGAGGTCGGCGAAGTCGCCGTCCGGCGCTTCGGCGTCGCCGGCCGCCAGCAGCTCGCGGCCGTCCACCGGGTCGAGGGGCGAGAGCGGGTCGAGGTCGCCGCCCGCCTCCTGGCCGAGCCCGGAGGCGGAGACCGTCGCCAGGTCGGAGCCCTCGTCCAGGCCGTCCGCCTCGGCGATGGCGGCCAGCCGCGCCGCGGTGTCCATGAAGGCAGGGTCGACGCGGTGCACCGCGCGGTAGAGGGGGAGGGCCGCGGCGCTGCGGCCGGTGCCCTCGTGGGCGCGGGCGAGCCAGTAGCGCAGCTCCTTGCGCTGCGGCTGTTCGCTGCGGCAGCGCATCAGCGCGGCGGACAGCAGCGGCTCCGCCTGGCCGTACATCTCCAGCCGCACCCTGGCCATCCCCCCGAACAGCCCGGCCTCGATGCCCAGGACCGGGTCGTCGAGCAGCGGCTCGGTGTGCCGTACGAGCTGGTCCCAGTCCTTGACGAGGTAGGCGCGGCAGGCGTGCAGGAAGCGGACCTGCGGATCGGTGTCCACCGGCGGACAGCCGGCCAGCGCCTGGTCGAGTTCGGCGACATGCCGTCCGTCCAGCCAGTGGGAGGCGTGTGCCAGCAGCAGATCGCGGCCGGATTCCAGCACCGGCTGGACCCACCAGCCCAACCAGTACCAGGAGTTGAGGGTGCGGCGATGGCGGGCGCGCTGCTCACCGAAGCGGTCGCGGTGGCGGTGCATGCGCAGCAGCGCGGTGGAGGTGTCGGCGCGCAGCGCGTGCAGGCCGAGCCAGGCGTCGGCCATGGTGGGGTCGAGGCGCACCGCGGCCCGGAACTCCTCCTCGGCCTGCGGATAGGCGCCCACGGTGTAGGCGTCGACCGCGCGCAGCCAGGCGAGTTCGGCCGGGGCGGGCGAACCTTGCGTGCCGAAATCCATCCCGTCCCCCCACAAAACGTCCCCCCGTGGTGTGCCGCCGGGCCGGTGCCGGGCCGCAGCCCCCCGAACCGGCGTACGACGGGCGGAAGTTGCTCCTCCACACGTACCTCGGTCCGCGCCCTTGGTGGCACAGACCCGCATCGTACCTGCGGGAGAGGGTCGTGCCGTAGAGGGCGGCACGGCGGAGAGCGATACAGAATCCGCAGCTCGGCGGCGCGAAGATTGCGGTGACCGAGGGTGAGGGATTGGCGGGGGACGACACCGCCGGAGGGGGCTTTCGCACAGTACGAAGCCCCCGATCACGGGGGAACAACCGGGGGCTTCGCGCCTGCGGGCGGTCCGTAGAACCGCACATTGAGAACGTAAGTCCTGTACGCCCCACAGGTCAAGCCGAGTTGGGGCACTCGGCGGGACCCTGTCGGCGTCGCCCCGCACCCGGGCCGTCGTCCGCTACGGAGGGTGAGAAGTGGGACGGGTCAGGGCCCGCCGGACGGTCCCACACGTATCTCGTACCCCGTCTGTCCCTGCCGCACCAGGAGATCGGCATGCGGACGCGAGGGATCGGCCGCGAAGTGCCTGCGCTCCGCCGGAATCCAGCCATCCCAGAAGGTGGCCAGCGCCGGGCCGTCCCGCAGTTGACCCCTTTCCCAGGACTGCTCGGGCGTCAGTTCCATCCACAGCAGGCGCGCCAGATGCGGGCGCAGTGTGCGGCGGCCGGTGCCGACCCCCTCGACCACCACGACGGGGGCGGGCGCCAGCTCCCGCCGTTCGGTGAACTCCCGGCGGCCCCAGTCGTAGACGCCGTAGCGGGCGTGTTCCCCCCGCGACAGCGGCTCCAGTACCTGCTCCCGGAACCGGTCGCCCCAGGCGAACAGCTCCTCGTGGGTGGCGAGGTCGTCGGTGTGCAGCACCGGCGCGCCGCCGAGAGCGTCGGCCAGCAGTCCGGCGAAGGTGCTCTTGCCCGAGCCCGCGTGGCCGTCCACCGCGACCAGCCGCACCGGCCCGCAGGAGGGCGGCAGGGCACGCAGCCGGGTCGCGAGCGAGGTCAGATCACGGTCCATCGCGTCAGCGTACGCCAATGGTCCACACCAATATTCGTTGCGCGACGCGCACCGAACCGCCTTCCGCAGGCCGCGCGGAACGGTGATAGTTGAGCCACTGCCGATCCGCCCCGCCCGCTGCCCGGCCCGACTCCTCGTACCGGCTCGCCCGAATCCGACTGGGGGACCTCATCATGACCAGCTCAGCGCCTCGGCGTACCCTCCTGGCCGCCGCGCTCGCCGCCGCGGCCGGCGTCGCCACCCCCTTGGCGCACGCGGCCGGCGGGCCGCGCAAGGCCGCCCCGACCGCCGCCCGGCCCGAGCCCGTAGGCGCCCCGGAAGCCGCCGCGCCCCGATCGAAGAGGCTCGTGGACTATCACGCGTGGACCACCGCCGCCGACTGGAACCGGGGCAAGGACGACGGCACCGGCGTCGCGCACGGAGCCCGCCCCGGCATCCGGATCGAGCGCCCCGCCGGAGCCGTCGACTACCGCGACCCGCACACCGGCAAGAGCGCGACCTGGGAGTACGCGACGTGGACCGGCCCGGTGTATACCCTCAAGGTGCCGGCCACCGAGCTCGTCGCCTCCTGGAACGCCCGCACCCCCGCGGGCACCTGGATCGCCATCGAGTTGCGCGGCACCTACAGCGACGGCGGCCGCACCCCCTGGTACGTCATGGGCCGCTGGACGGCGGGTGACGGAGACGGCGACATCAAGCGGACCTCCGTCGACGACCAGAAGGACGGCAAGAGCAGCGTCTACACCGACACCTTCGCCATCGACGACCCGGCGAGCGGGCTGCGCCTGGCCGCGTACCAGCTGCGCCTCACGCTCCACCGCAAGCCCGGCGCGACCCGCACCCCCGTCGTCTGGCGGGTGGGCGCCATGGGCTCGGACGTCCCCGACCGCTTCGAGGTGCCCGCCTCCACGCCGGGCCCCGCCGCCGGCCGCGAGCTGTCCGTGCCGCGCTACTCCCAGGAGATCCACAAGGGTCAGTACCCGGAGTACGACAACGGGGGAGAGGCGTGGTGCAGCCCCACCTCCTCGCAGATGATCATCGAGTACTGGGGGCGCAGGCCCAGCCGCGAGGACCTGGCGTGGGTCAACCCCGACTACGCCGACCCGCAGGTCTGCCACGCCGCCCGCCACACCTTCGACAGCCAGTACGAGGGCTGCGGCAACTGGCCCTTCAACGCCGCCTACGCCGCCACGTACAAGGACATGCAGGCCGTCGTCACCCGCCTCGGCTCCCTCACGGACGCCGAGCGGCTCATCCACGCGGGCATCCCGGTCATAACGTCACAGTCCTTCCTGAAGACCGAACTGGACGGCGCGGGCTACGGCACGGCGGGCCACCTGATGACCGTCATCGGCTTCACGAAGGACGGCGACGTCATCGCCAACGACCCGGCGTCCCCCGACAACGCCGCGGTCCGGCACGTCTACAAGCGCCGTCAGTTCGAAAATATCTGGCTCCGGACGAAGCGGAAGAACGCCGAGGGCAAGGTCGTCAGCGGCACCGGCGGCGTCTGCTACCTCTACTTCCCCGCGCGGCCTACCGCTGTGCAGCGGCGGGTGCTGGGGGAGCTGGGGATCCGCTGAGCGGGTGCGCCCCGAAGGTCGCCTCGATGACCTGACGGAGGCAGCCGCCGCCGTCGAGGTGAGGTGGCCGCGTTCGGTCCGGCGCGATCTTGTTGGAGCTGTGTGCCCATCCACCGCGACAGCTCGTGGATGGGCACCTGGAAGTAGTCCCCGGGCGAGTCGCCGATGACGGCCGCACCGGCCCAAGGAAGCGCGCCGCCGGTGATCGGCGCCTCCGCGCGTCACCGGCTCGGATGCTCCGGCTGGTGGCAGGGTGCGCAGTGCGTGCACCTGATTGCGCGCCATTGGACCAGTGTGCCGCCATCGAGGAGTCGCGATGCACGTCACCGGCATCACAGCGGACCTGCGCGTCCCGGACATCGCCGCCGCCCGCGATTTCTACACCGGCTACCTCGGCCTGAGTGTCGCGGGCTTCGATCTGGGCTGGGTTGCCCAATACCGGTCACCCGACGGGCGCGCGCAGCTGCAGCTCCTGACACGCGACGCCACCGCGCCCCGGGATCCCGTCGTCTCGGTCAAGGTCGGTGCGGCTGTCGACGAGGCATACGCCGAGGCACGACGGCGCGGATACGAGATCGTGCACCCGCTCACCGACGAACCGTGGGGTTTGCGGCGGTTCTTCGTTCGCGCACCCGACGGCAACATCCTGAACATCGTCAGCCATCGAGATGACTGAGCGCCGCGGATCCTCCCGTCGGCGGCGGCGATTCGAACCGGTAACTCGTGAGAGGCATGTGTACGCGAGGAGAAAGCGCTCGGGTTCATCCTGATGAGGGAGGCCCGGGGGCAGTACCCACTGTCCGAAGCCCCGGCGGGCCTAAGGTCGGCGGATGACCTTGGAATGGGAACAGGTACTTGTTCACTCGGTGGATCCGGCGGCCCTTGGGCAGTGGTGGGCCACGGCTCTTGGCTGGGTCGTGGTGCACTCCTCCGATGAGGAGTTCGAGATCCGCGCCGAGCCGGATCGCCTGCCGGGGTTGGACTTCGTCCGGATCGAGGAGAGCAAGAAGGCCAAGAGCCGACTGCATCTCGACTTCAGGCCTGATGACCAGGACGCCGAGGTGGCTCGTCTGGTGGCTCATGGCGCACAGCGTGTCGATATCGGCCAGGGTGAGCAGCCGTGGGTTGTACTGGCAGACCCCGAAGGCAACGAGTTCTGTGTTCTTGGCCCGCGGCGTCACTGAGGCTCACGCCTGGGTGGGGTGGATGGCGAAGCATTCGGGGTGGGCGTTGCGGCCCTGACGTGGGGGCATCGTTGCCGGCCGGTAGCTCAACGAGGCGGCTTCCCCGGATGGCCTGCGCGATCACATGCGGTGACCCGGGGTGACGAGGATGTCTTCGGACGCGGCGACGACGAGGGTGGGGGCGTCGATGTGCTGGAGGTCGTCGCGGACGTCGAGGCCCAGCGCGAGGTCGATGTGCTGCCGGGTACCGGGAGGCAGGGCGGCGGCTGTCTCCTCGGCACGGCGGTCGGTGTCCGCGGCGCTCAGGTGGGCGAGGGCGGTTGGCCCACAGGACAGGGTGCATAGGGAGCGGCCGAGCAGGCCCGGTTCGGCGTCGCCGTCCAGCAGCCCTCGCCAGGTGCGCAGGGCCAGTTGCGGGCGCGCGTCCGCTCGTGCGAAGCCGGCGACGAGGGCGAGCGCGGCAGTGCGGTCACGGTGGCGGATGGCGTGGCGTACGGCGATGGCGCTGCCCACGGCGTACCCGACGGCGGTGGTACGAGCCTCGGCCCGGGGTGCGTCCTTCAGAGCGATTCGCCGGGCGCGAGATAGCGGTAGCCGTGCCGGGTCTCCTCGGCGAGCCAGCCGTTGACGCTGCTGAGGCCGCGCTCGTTGATCTGGGCGTCGTGAATCGCGAACGCCCGCCGCGGGGCGACGGCCTTGACGAAGTCGATCGCCTCCGCCGTCTTCATCCACGATCCCTGCACCGGCACCAGGAGGGTCTCGACGGGCTGTTCGGGCACGTGCAGCGAGTCCCCCGGGTGGTAGATCGCGTCGTCGACGACGTAACCGAGGTTCGCGCAGTCCGGTTGGCCGCCGTAGACGACCGCGTGGCGACCGCCGACGGCCCGGACGCGGAAGCCGGCCGCGGTGAACTCCGCACCGGGGGAGACCCGGTTGACCTCAAGCCCCCCGGGGATGTCCGCCTCCCGGGGGGCGTGGACCGGCACGCCGAGGCCGGCCAGGCGGAGGACGTCGATGTGATCGGTGTGTTCGTGCGTCACCAGCACGGCGTCGGCTCCGGTCAGGGCGGCGGGCTCGCTCCACGTCCCGGGATCGATGACCAGTACCCGGCCCTCGTGTTCCAGCCGTACGCACGCGTGGGTGTACTTGGTGATGCGCATGACGTCTCAACGTACCGCCGCTGTGGAGGGTGCCCGGCGGGGCGGAGAGCCTTCGCTGTGGCGGGGTTGTGTCCGGTTCTCGCTGCCGGGCCACCCGTCGGATCCGTCGCCCGGCGTCCGTGCCGGGTAGTACGGGCGTGGATACCGCGCGGGCACATACGGCAGGTAACGCGCCGGCGAGGCCGGATCCGCCGTCCGCGCGGAGGCGTTGAGGGCGTGGGGTGAGGTGTCGCCCCAGTGCCCGGTGTGCACGCGGTGGTCGAGAGCCTTCACCGCGGCGGCCAGTTCGCCGGGCGAGAAGGTGCAATGCCCGGCATTGTCGACGTACGCCTGCCGCAGCAGCCGGGAGCTGCCGGTGCGGTCGGCGGCGTGCCGGTAGGCGCTCTCGGTCTGGACCGGCACCAGGGGGTCGCCGGTGGTGTGGATGTTCAGCTGTGGTGTGCGCAGCCGCCCCGACAGGGTCAGGTTGCGCTCGATGTAGGCGACGGCCTCGTGGTCCGCACGGATGCGGGGGGCCTTCGCGAGTGCGCGCAGGTCGCCTTGGAGGGAGAGCCCTGCCGTCTTGTAAAGGTCCTTCACCTGTTGGTAGTTGACCGAGTGGCGCAGCATCTGCGAGTAGTCCACGCCGGTGTTCCAGGACATGTTGCCGCCCGCGCGGGATTCGGCCTCCTGACGCCAGGAGAAGGCGGGACCCGCGATGAGGGACTGGATGACCGGGTACTGCGCGCGCTCCGCGTCCGCCGGGTCCCCGGGCTCGGGGCGGGGCAGGTCCGGGTCGTTCCAGCTGGGGATGTTGTGCAGGGCGGCGGCGAGGGCGATGCGGGCGCGCCCCTGCTCGCCGCCCTGGGCACGCTGGACGACGGCGCTCAGTGCGGCGGACGCGTTCCGGGCCTCCCTCTGGTTCCGGAACCCCACGAGCGGGGTTCCGGAACCGGGGGCCAGCAAGGTCTTGAGGGCGTGGACGGGGTCGAGAGTGTTGTTCCAGTTGGCGACGCCGCCGTGCACGAGCCCGCACACGGACAGCGAGCCGTCGAGGCGATCGGAGTGGCGTTCGGCGAGGGCAGTGGTGACGAGCCCGCCGTACGACTCCCCCCAGGCGAGGGTGGTCCGGGCCCTGCCGACGCGGCGGGCGAACGCGTCGAGGGTGTTCAGCTGGTCGGGCACGGCCTGTTCGCCGGCCCAGCCGGTGGTGGCGTACGAGGATCCGGCGAGCGCGTAGCCGCGTCCGAGGAGCAGTGCGCGGGTCGCGTCGTCGGGTGCGTCGGCGGCCGGGTTGTCCATACCGGCGGGGCGGTAGCCGTGGCTGAAGAGGAGCACGGTGCCGTTCCAGTGGGCCGGCACGTCGATCACGTAGTCGGCGCCGGAGGCGAGCGTGCCGGTCAGATGGCGGGACTGTCCGCCGACTCCGTCGGCGAGGGCGGTGGCGGGCAGCCCGGTGGCGAGCAGTGCGGCGAGCGCGGTGACCGTGGTCCATTGCCTGCCTTTGCGGCGTGCGGTGCTCATCGGTGAGTTGCTCCTTTGGCGGGGGCGAGGGGTGCCGGTGGAGTGGCCGTGTCGAGCTGTACGCCGCTGGTCTCCTTGATGTGCCACAGGGCCAGCACCGTGATCGCCGCGGCGGTGACGAGCATCAGGGCGACCGGGACGCTGCTGTCGTAGGAGGCGACGAGCGCGCCCGCGACGAGCGGCGAGAACCCGGCGCCGACGAGGGTCGCGGTCTGGTAGCCGAGCGAGGCGCCGGTGTAGCGAACCGAGGTGGCGAACATCTCGGTGAGCAGGGCCGCGAGAGGGCCGTACATCGTGGACTGTGCGACGCCGTGGCCGAGCACGCAGGCCACGATCAGCAGCCCGGGGCTGCCCGAGTCGATGAGCGCGAAGACCGGGAAGGCGAGCGAGGCCGAGAGCACGGCGCCCGCCGCCACCACCGGCCTACGGCCGACGCGGTCGGACAGCGCGGCGGCGAGCGGCAGCGCCAGCAGCGCCGTGGCCGAGGCGAGGGTGACGCCGAGCAGCGCCTGGGGGCGGGTGTAGCCGTGCTGGACGGCGTAGGAGATGAGGAAGGTGGTCATGATGGTCTGCGCCGCGAACGGTGCGATCCCCACGCCCGCGCCGAGCAGTACGGCGCGGGGCTTGCGCAGGACGGCGAACAGCGGAGCCTTGGCGGTCTCCGACCGCTGTACGGCGGCCGCGAAGAGGGGGCTCTCGGCGATGGTGAGGCGGACGTAGAGCCCCAGACCCAGCAGCGCGATGCTGAGCAGGAACGGCACGCGCCAGCCCCAAGTGCGGAATTGCTCGTCCGGCAGGGTGGCGAGCGCGGTGACGACGGCCGTGGAGACGACCGTGCCGAGCGGCGCGCCCATCTGCGTCAGCGCCGTCCACCGGCCGCGCGGGCGCTCTCCGGCGTGCTCCGCGGCCATGAGCGTGGCGCCGCCCCATTCGCCGCCGATCGCGAGGCCCTGGACGACGCGGAGTACGACGAGCAGGACGGGCGCCGCGACGCCGAGGGTGTCATAGGTCGGCAGCAGGCCGATGGCGAAACTGCCGCCGCCCATCAGGCCCATGGTGAGCAGCATCATCGATTTGCGGCCCACCCGGTCGCCGAAGTGGCCGAAGAGGATGCCGCCGAGGGGGCGGGCGACGTATCCCGCGGCGAACGTTCCCAGGGATGCGACGGTGCCGACGGCGGGGTCGGCCGAGGGAAAGAACAGGTCGTTGAAGACCAGGGCCGCGAGGGTGCCGTAGACGAGGAAGTCGTAGAACTCGATGGTCGTGCCGAGGAGCCCGGAGAGGGCCACTCTGCGCAGTTCACGGTCGGAGGTTCCGGCGGGTGCGCGGGCAGTCATGGGGAGCCCCTAGGCGTAGAAGCGGGAGAGGCTGCGCAGGACGGCGGCAGGCTTGGGGCCGTTCTCGATCTCGATGGTGCCGTCGACCGCGATCTGCACGCCGTCACCCGGCACCTCGTCCACGGAGGCGAGCCGGGCCGCCAGCCGGATGCGGGAGCCCACCGGGACGGGAGCGGGGAAACGCACCTTGTCCAGGCCGTAGTTGACCTTGGTGGTGACGCCGCGTACGTCGAGCAGGGCGCTGAAGAGCGGGATGAAGAGCGAGAGGGTGAGGTAGCCGTGGGCTATCGGGGCGCCGAACGGGCCGTCGGCGGCGCGCTCGGGGTCGGTGTGGATCCACTGGTGGTCGCCGGTCGCGTCGGCGAAGGTGTTGATCCGCTCCTGGGTGATCTCGATCCACTCGCCGGTGCCGAGCTCGCTGCCGGCGAGCTTCTTGAGTTCGGCGAGGCCGTTGATGGTCACGGTGCTGCTCATGAGGTGCTCCTTGAGGTAAGTGGTATGCGGGTGTGCCGAGTTGGGGGCCTCAGGCGTCGTCGCCGTGGAGCTCCCGCAGCAGGGGCTTGCGGAGCTTGCCCGAGGCCGTGCGCGGCAGCGCGTCGGCGAGCCTCATGGACTTGGGCCTCTTGTAGGAGGCGAGGCGCCCGTCGAGGAAGGTGCGGAGGTCGTCAAGGGAGGGCGGCGCCTGCGGGTCGGCCGGGACGACCACCGCGCGGGGCACCTCGCCCCATGTCGCGTCGGGTACGCCGATGACGGCGCACTCCGCTATCGCGGGGTGGCCGGCCAGGGCGTCCTCGACCTCGGCGGGATAGATGTTCTCGCCGCCAGAGATGATCATGTCTTTGAAGCGGTCGACGATGGTGATGTAGCCGTCGGCGTCGACCCGCGCGGCGTCGCCCGTACGCAGCCATCCGTCGGCGCGCGCCCGCGCGCCCGCCTCCGGCAGGCCCCAGTACCCGGCCATCACGTGCGGCCCGCGCACCAGGACCTCCCCGGGCTCGCCGACGGCGGCGTCGGTGAGGTCGGCGCGTACGACGCGTACGTCGGTGAAGAAGTGCGGCACCCCGGCCGAACCCGCCTTGGCGACGGCGTGTTCGGAGTCCAGGAAGAGGACGCCGGGGGCGGCCTCGGTCATGCCGTAGCCCTGCTGGAAGGTCAGGCCGCGCCGCAGGTAGGTGTCGATCAGCGCGGTCGGTACGGGCGAGCCGCCGCACTGGAGGGTGCGCAGCGAGGACAGGTCGGCGGACGCCCAGCGCGGGCCTGCGGCGATCCGCTCGTACATGGTGGGGACGCCGAACATGGTGGTGATGCGCTGTTCCTCGATCAGGTCGAGGGTGCTGTCCGGGTCG
The DNA here is from genome assembly GCF_043201875.1 of Streptomyces sp. NPDC048248. Taxonomy (NCBI): domain Bacteria; kingdom Bacillati; phylum Actinomycetota; class Actinomycetes; order Kitasatosporales; family Streptomycetaceae; genus Streptomyces; species Streptomyces sp. NPDC048248. The sequence goes on along the minus strand of NZ_JBICZL010000008.1, from coordinate 28,866 downwards.
AAGGACTCCACGAGGACGCAGGTGCCGCCCTTGAGCAGTACGGGGAGGGTGAGCATGCCGAGCCCTGCGGTGTGGAAGAGCGGGGCGGTCACCAGGGCCCGTTCGTCGGCGGCGAGGTCGGCGTCGACCAGGACGTTGACGCTGTTCCACACCAGGTTGGCGTGGGTGAGCACGGCGCCCTTGGGCCGCCCGGTGGTGCCCGAGGTGTACATGATGAGGCAGGTGTCGGTGCCGGCGACCGCCTCGTCCAGGGGAGTCGCCGGCGCGGCGGCGAGCAGCCGTTCGTACTCCTCGCCGGTCTCCACCGTCCGCTCCGGTGCGACGCTCTTCGGGACCAGGTGCGCGAGCTGCGGGGCGCGGATCAGCAGGCGGGCGCCGGAGTCGGTGAGCTGGAAGCCGAGTTCGTCCGGTGCGAGGCGGGTGTTGAGCGGAACGAAGACCGCGCCGAGGAGCCCTGCGGCGAACAGCGTCTCCAGATAGGAGGGGTGGTTCGGGCCCAGGTAGGCGACCCGGTCGCCCCGGCGGACGCCGTCGCGGCGGAGGGCGTGGGCGAGCCGGGCGGTGCGGTCGTGGAGCTGTGCGTAGGTGACGGTGGTGCCCTCGTGGACGAGGGCGGTGCGGTGGGGGGTCTTGCGTGCCCGGTGTGCGGGCCACGACCCCAGCCCCTCGTTGCGCATCGTCGCGCCCCTCTACGAGTTACGGGTGGGTAAGCCCGAGCAGGCGGGCGGCGTTGTCCTTGAGGATCTTCGGCCGGACGTGGTCCTTGATCGTGAGCTTGTCGAAGTCGGCGAGCCAGCGGTCCGGTGTCAGGACGGGGAAGTCCGAGCCGAACAGCACCTTGTCCTGGAGCAGGCTGTTGGCGTAGTGGACCAGCTGTGGCGGGAAGTACTTCGGGGACCATCCGGACAGGTCGATGTGCACGCCCGGCTTGTGGGTGGCCACGGCGAGCGCCTCGTCCTGCCAGGGGAAGGACGGATGGGCCAGGATGATCTTCAGGTGCGGGAAGTCGGCGGCGACGTCGTCGACGCACAGGGGGTTGGAGTACTTCAGGCGGATACCGCCGCCACCCGGGACGCCCGCGCCGATGCCGGTCTGGCCGGTGTGGAAGAGGGCGATGGTGCCGGTCTCCTCGATGACCTCGTAAAGCCCGTAGGCGAGCCGGTCGTTGGGGAAGAAGCCCTGGATGCTGGGGTGGAATTTGAAGCCCCGGACGCCGTACTCCGTCACCAGCCGGCGGGCCTGCCGGACGGCGGCCTTGCCGCGGAACGGGTCGAGGGAGGCGAACGGAATCAGCACGTCGGGATGGGCCGCGGCGGCCTCGGCGACCTCTTCGTTGGGCACCGGCGCGGTGCCGGTGGCGGACTCGGCGTCGACGGTGAACACGACGGCGGCCATGTTCCTTTCGCGGTAGTAGGCCGCCATCTCCTCCAGTGTCGGCTTGCGCTTGCCCTCGACCTTGAAATAGGCGCCGGACGCGTCGTGCAGGTCGTCGGCGAGGGAGGAATGCCCCCGGGCGGAGACCTCGGCGTGGGTGTGTACGTCGATCGCGGTGAGCGTGCTGACGTCCATCCTGTTCAGACCTCCGGGACGCGCGGGGCGGGGATGCCGACGGACTCCGGGCGGGCGCCCACCGAGGTGTGCCAGGCGTCGGCGATGGCCTGCGGGCTCCAGCCGCCGTCGGCGTACGCGGTGGCGGCCTCCCGCGGATGCGACCACAGTGCGAGCCGGTCCCCGCCGATGCCCACGCACTGCCCGGTCACATCACGCGCCGCGTCGGAAGCGAGGAAGGGGACGAGCGCCGCGCAGTCCTCGGCGGTGCCGAAGCCCTCGCCCTTGCGCAGGAAGTCCGGCAGCGGCGTGCCCTGGCCCAGCGCTCCGACGTACGGCGCGAAGGCGGGAATGGTCTCCGTCATCGCGGTGGCGGCCACCGGCACGACGGCGTTGACCGTGATCCTCGCCTTGGCCAGCTCCATCGACCAGGTACGGGTCATCGCGGCGATCCCGGCCTTGGCCGCGGCGTAGTTGGTCTGCCCGAAGTTGCCGCGCTGGCCCGCGGGGGAGCCGACGAGGATCAGGCTGCCGCCGTCGCCCTGTTCGCGCATCCGGACGGCGGCGGCGCGGGCACAGGTGAAGGTGCCTTTGAGGTGAGTGGTGATCACCGCGTCGAAGTCGTCGTCGGACATCTTCCACAGCACCCGGTCGCGGAGGATGCCCGCATTGGTGACCAGGACGTCCAGCCGCCCGAACTCCTCGACGGCACGGCCCACCAGGCGGTCGGCGGCCTCGGCCGTGCCCACGGCGACCGCCTCGGCCACGGCGCGCCCGCCGCTGTCGCCGGCGGCCTCGGTGACGGTCTTGGCGGCGTCCTCGGCGACGGCCTCCTCCAGGTCGTTGACGACCACGGATGCCCCGGCGCGGGCGAGGGCGGTGGCGTAGGCGAGGCCGAGGCCGCGGCCGGAGCCGGTGACCACAGCGACCTTGCCGGACAGGTCAACAGTGTGGGAAGCAGGGGGAGTTGGGGCATTGCTCGGTGCCATGCGGGAGGTCCCTTCGGTATGCGGTCCGGCGAAAGGAAGCTAAGTCCAATAGTTGTTGACGTCAATAGTTGTTGCCGACTCGAATGTGTGGCATGCTGACCCTGGCGGCGCCCCGCCGTTCCCCGTGCACGGCCACGACCACGGAGTACGTCATCAGCACCGAACCCACCCCCAGCGCGCCCCTCGACGCGGACGAGCCCTGGATGCGGGGCCTGTACGCCGACACCGGCTACCTGCTCTACCGGCTCGGTCTGCGCTCCGGTCAGCTCTTCAACGCGGCCCTCCAGGAATCAGGCCTCCGGCTCCGCCACTACGCCCTGCTGCGCTACCTCGCCACCGTCGAAGGCGCGCTCCAGCGGGAGTTGAGCGCCCGGCTCGGCTACGACCCGAGCGCCATCGTCGGACTCGTCGACGATCTGGAGGAGCGGGGCTTCGTCGAGCGCGCGCCAGCTCCCTCGGACCGTCGCAGCCGGGTCGTCGTGCTCACCGAAAAGGGCGAGGCGTTCCTGCGTGACACGGACGAAGCGAGCCGCCGCGTGACGGAGAGCCTGACGGCACCCCTGCCCGCCGCCGACCGCGAAACCCTCCAAAACCTGCTGCACCGCCTCGCGCGCCCGGAGGCGACCTGACGGGACGGGCCGGCGCGACGCCGCGCCGCCGGAGCTCGATCGCCGCGTCGATGCCTGGGATGACCGCCACGGCCCCGTATCCGCGGCCGGCTCGGGCCTAGTCGCCGGAGGTGCCGGTGGAGTTGCCGCTCCCGGTCGTGTCGAGGCCCAGTTCGCGGGTGAGGGCGTCCTCGACCCACGCCGGCATCGTGCGGCGTGGCAGCGCACCCGCGTAGGTGATCGCCTGTACGGCGAAGCCGTCGAGCAGGGCGGTCAGCCGCCATGCCGCGCCCTCCGCGTCGGTGCACGCGAACTCGCCGGCGGCCGCGCCCTCCGCGATGACCTCGGCGAGTGCCGCCTTCCAGCGCCGGTCGAGGTCCTGGGCCACGTCGCGCAAGACGGGCTCGCGCAGCGAAGCGGCCCAGCCCTCGATCCACAGCTTCCAGCCCTTGGCCTGCCCGGTGGGGGAGTACCAGCGCAGCGCGGCGCGCAGGCGGCGCAGGGCGCTGCCGCGCCGGCCGAGGAGGGACCGGAGGTGGGCCAGATCGGCCTCGGCGGCGTAGCGGAAGGCTGCCGCGACGAGCTTCTCCTTCGTCGCGAAGTGGTAGAGCACCAGCGCGTTGCTCACCTCGAGTTCGGCGGCGACGTCGGCCACCCGCAGTGCCGCGACGCCGCGCTGCTCGATCTGCCGCACGGCGGCGCGCAGGAGTTCCTCGCGCCGCTCTTCCACGCTCAAACGTACCCTCGCCACTCCGTCACCCTACTCAGTGGTCGGAGCCCGGCGTCCGCTCGTCGTTCCCGAAACATCGCGACGACCCCTTGACCGGCCTGTGCGGCGGCCTCCACAGTCTGCTCTTACTGACTGCGCGTTCAGTCAGTTTAGTTGGTCGCCGCTGAACGCCACGCCCGTAGGAGGCCGTGCCCGTGACCCCACCCCCGTCCCCGCCGGAAGGCAACGCACCCGATCTGTCCGCGGGTTGGCGCGAGCAGCGCTCCCGTCTACGAAAGGACCTGCGCCGGCTCGATGTCTTCTTCTTCCTGGTCTGCACCCTCGTCGGTCTGGACACCATCGGCTCGGTGGCCGCCGCCGGGCCACAGGGGCTGACCTGGATGGCCGTGCTGGCCGTCGTTTTCTTCCTGCCGTACGGCCTGCTCGTCGCCGAGCTCGGTTCGTCCTTCCCCGTGCAGGGCGGGCCCTACGTCTGGACCCGGCTCGCCTTCGGGCGGCTGACCGCCGGGGTCAACCAGGTGCTCTACTGGCTCTCCAACCCGGTCTGGCTGGGCGGCAGTCTGTGCATCATCGCGCTGACCACCTGGGAGCAGTTCTTCACGCCGCTGCCGGGGGTGTGGAAGTACCTCGCCGGGCTGGTGTTCATCTGGGCGGGTGCGCTGGCGGTCGTCCAGTCCGTGCGGATCGGCAAGTGGGTGCCCATCGCCGGTGCCGTGGCCCGGATCGTGCTCCTCGGCTTCTTCCTCGTCTCGGTGATCCTCTACGCCGTCCGGCACGGCGTGCACCCGCTGCCTCCCGCCGAGTTCGCCCCCACGTACGTCGGGTTCGTGGCCCTCGTCCCCGTCCTGATCTTCAACTACGTGGGCTTCGAACTGCCCAGCACCGCCGCAGAGGAGATGACCAACCCCAAGCGCGACATCCCGCTGTCCATCCTCCGCTCCGGGATGGCCTCGCTGGTGCTCTACGGCGGTCCGATCCTGGGCATCCTGTTCGTCCTGCCCAGCGACCGGATCGGCAGTCTCGGCGGCTTCATCGACGCCTGCAAGGCGGTGTTCACCGTCTACGGGGGGCACATCTCGGACGACGGCGCCGTCACCCTGACCGGTTTCGGATCCGTCCTGGGCAGCATCGCGGCTGCCGGGATGATCGTCGGCGTCCTCACCAGCGGCGTCACCTGGGCCATGGGGGCCCACCGGGCACAGGCCGTCGCCTGCGCCGACGGCGCCGGGCCCGCCTGGCTCGGCCGGTTCTCCGAGCGTCACGGCACTCCGGTCCGGGTCAATCTGCTGTCGGCGGTCCTCGCCTCCGTTCTGCTGATCGTGGCGCTGAACCTGACCGACGGGGACGGGGAGAAGTACTTCGCGGCGGGCCTCGGGCTGACCATCAGCACCACGTTCATCTCCTACGTGATCACTTTCCCGAGTCTGCTCGTGCTGCGCCGCAAGTACCCGGACACGCCCCGCCCGTACCGCGTGCCGGGAGGCCGCGCCGGGGTCTGGGTGGTCACCGTCCTCGCGACCGGGATGGTCGCCTTCACCGTCGTGGTGCTGATCTGGCCCGGCTTCGGGGTCGGCTGGTTCGGTACGGAGGGCTCGTCGGCGGCCTCCCTCCCCGAGAGTTTCGCGGGGCAGCGGCTGCAGTACACCCTCAGCCAGGTCCTGCCGTTGCTCCTCTTCCTCGGGGTGGGCCTGCTGTTCGCCGTACTGGGGGCGCCGGCCCGCCGCCGTAGCCGGGCCATCGAGGCCGCCGCCCGCGCCGAGCGGGGTGAGGACGCGGGGGAGCAGGCCGCGTCGCCGGTGGAGCAGTAGCGGCGGGTGCGGGGGCCGGGCCGGGAACCGGGGGCGGTGGATGCCCCCGGCCTCCTGTGATGGTCGGTAGGGCGCGCTGGGGACCGACGTTCAGGCGACCCTCTCGGCATGCGAAAGTCCCACGGCCCGCGCCCGGTTCGACGGGAACGGGCCGCGGAGGCCGATGGGGGCGGCTACACGCCCGGGACGGTGGTCCGCCCGTACACCTGCTTTCCGAGCCACTGTCCGCCGTCCACGGTCAGGCACTCGCCCGTCACGTACGCCGCGCGGTCGCCGAGCAGGAAGAGCGCGGTATCGGCGATCTCCCGCGGGGTGGCGAAGCGTCCCGCAGGGACGCCGGAGAGGACCGCCGCACGGGCCTCCTGCGTCGCCCACAGTGCCGCGCCCGCGCCCTCGGTCTCCGTGGGGCCCGGAGCGATGCAGTTCAACCGGATGCCGAGCGGGGCGAGTTCGACGGCCAGGGTGCGGGTCATGGCCAGCACGCCGGCCTTGGCGGCGGCGGAGTGCACCGTGCCGGGGTGGCCGTGCCAGGCGTAGGTCGCGATCACCGACAGGATCGCGCCGGGCGTGCCCTGCTCGCGGAGTTGCCGGGCGGCGGCCCGGGTGCAGAAGAAGGAACCGTTGAGCACGATGTCGACGACGGCGCGCCAGCCGTTGGGACTGAGGTCGATGCCGGGCGTGACGAAGTTCCCGGCCGCGTTGTTGACCAGGCCGTCCAGGGCGCCGAAGTGGTCCACGGCGCGGGCCACGAGCGCGTCGACGGCTTCGGGGTCGCGTACGTCGGTCGGTACGGCCAGGCCCTGGGCGCCTGCCTCATGCAGCAGGCGGACGGTCTCCGCCAGCTTTCCGGGGGTGCGTCCAGCGACGACGACGCGCGCACCCGCCGCCCCCAGGGCGAGTGCGATGGCGCGCCCGATGCCGCTGCCGCCGCCGGTCACGACGTAGGTGCGGCCCGGGAACTCCTGGGTGGCGGGGGTCATGGTCGATCGCCTTTCGTGCGGGCCGCCGCCGGAACGGCGTGGGCGTCCAGCGCCAGCACGCCACCGGGATGGCAGAGCAGGGGGTTGATCTCGATCTCGGACAACTCGGGGTGCTCGCAGGCGAGTCGGCCGAGCGCTACCAGTGCGTGTGCCGTGGCGTCGAGATCGACCGGCGGCGCACCACGCCAGCCGGCCAGCAGGGGCGCGCCCCGCAGCGAGCGCAACAGGTCGCGAGCGCGGTCGAGCGTCAGCGGGGCGAGCGCGAGCGCGGTGTCGGCGAGCAGCTCGGCGGTCACCCCACCCATGCCGGCCATCAGCACGGGACCGAACGCCGGGTCCCGGCGCACGCCCGCGATGAGCTCGACCGCGTGCGGCGGCGCGGCCATCGCCTCGACCGCGAACGCCGAGGCGCCGGTCACCGCTGCCATCCGGGCGAACGCCGCACGCAGCGCGGCCTCGTCGCGCAGCCGCAGCGCAACGCCACCTGCCTCGGTCTTGTGGGCCAGGCCCATGGCCTTGAGGACCACGGGATAGCCGATCCGGCGGGCGGCGCGCGCCGCCTCCTCGGCGCTGTGCACGAATGTTGCCTCCGGGAAGTCCACGCCGTACGAGCGCAGCAGGGCGCGCATCACCGGGTACGAACCGTCGGCGACGGGCCGCGCGAGGCTGCCGGGGCCCGCCCCCGCCGGCGGCGGATGCGAGGAGCGCCGTTGCCACAGCGCGGCGTTGGCGAGGGCGACGGCGGCCTGTTCCATGCGTTCGTAGACCGGTATGCCGTGCTCGCGCAGGACGGACAGGGCCGCGGTGTCCCGCGCCATCGAATGCACCAGCAGCGGCCGTCCGTGTGTCGTGACCAGCGCCGCCAGCTCACGGGCGGTCGCGCACTCACGCTCCTCCTGAGCCGCGTTGGCCGTCGCGTAGTCCCCGAAATAACCCGTCAGGACAGCGGCATCGGCCTCGCCGCTCGCGAGCAGGGCCCCGCTGACGCGCACGTAATTGCCGAGATCGGCCTCGCCCGCTCCGGCCAGGTCGACGGGATTGCCGGCCGGGACGCCGGCCGGCAGGTGCGCCGCGACAGCAGCCGCCGCGCCCGGTGAGAGCCGCGGCACGTCGAGACCGTGTGCCGTCAGCGTGTCCGCCGCCAACGCCCCCTGGCCGCCGCTGTCCCCCGCGACGGCCACCCGACGCCCCCGGGGGAGTCGGGGGGCGAGCAGGGCGACGGCCGTGTCGACCAGCTCGCCCGCGCTGTTCAGCAGCAGTGCGCCCGCGTCCCGGCAGACGGCCGCGACGGTGGCGTGCGCGCTGACCAGGGCACCCGTGTGGGAGGCTGCGGCCCGCCCGGCGGCCTCGCTGCGGCCCGCCGACAGCAGGAGCACGGGCTTGCCCGCCGTCCGTGCCGCCGCCAGGGTCGCGGCCATGCGACGCCCGTCCCGGAAGTCCTCCACGTACGCGGCGATCACCCGGGTCGGCGGGTGCGGGATCAGTGCTTCGAGGGCGTCGGCGGCATCGAAGTCCGCCTGGTTGCCGAGCGAGACGAAACGGGACACGCCCTGTCCGGCACGGGCGAGCAGCCGCGCCGTCTCCAAGGCGAGGTTGCCGCTCTGGGAGACCATGCCGACGTCCCCCCGGGGGAAGTCGCCCCAGGTGAGCCTGAGTTCGCTGGCGGTGTCGACGACGCCCATGCAGTTGGGGCCGAGCAGCCGAGCCCCGTGCGCGGTGACGAGCGCGGCCAGTTCCCGGTCCTCGGCCGCCGTCCCGGGACCCGACGTGATGACGGTGAACCAGCGGGCGCCGGCCGCCACCCCGTCCGCGACCACCTGGCGGACGCCGGACCGCGGCACCGCCACGACGATGTGCTCGGGCGGGCCCGGCAGCGCCGTGAGAGCGGGCAGGAAGGGCACGCCCCGCAGGCTGCCGCCGCGCCGGTTGACGAGGTGGACGGTGCGGCGATGGCGTCCCGAGAGGGCGCCCACCGCGAGCCGGTAACCCCATTTCTCCGGGTTGTCGGACGCCCCGACGACGGCGACGCTACGTGGATCGAACAGCGGCTCCCAGGCCGTGGCGTCGGGTGGGGAGCCGGTCACCTGTGGTATCCGTAGCGCTCGGTGATCTCGGGGAGCCGGTCGGCGACCAGGGCGTGCGCGGCGGCGCGCGGCGTGCTGCCGTCGGCCGCGGCACGGGCCAGCATCCGGTCGATCAGCCGCCGCATCGAGGTGCGGATATGGGTGAACGCCTCCTCCGGATCGGCGCCGATGTCCCCGAAGAGGGTCCACCACCACCACGCGTTGGTGGCGGAGTTCACGACGACGTCCGGCAGCACGGTGATGCCGCGAGCCGCCAGCAGCGCCTCCGCCTCCGGCACGACCGGCATGTTGGCCGCCTCCACGATCCAGCGTGCGGTGATGCGTTCCTGGTTGGCCGCGTGCACGCAGTAGGAGACGGCCGCGGGGACGAGGACGTCGGCGTCGGCCGCGAGCCACGCCTCGGGCGGCAGTTCCACATCACCGGGACGCAGCGCCGTACGGTCCATGGCGCCGAAGGCGTCGCGACCGCGCAGCAAGGCCTCGACGTCCAGACCGCGCGGGTTGGCGACCGTTCCCTTCACATCGGCGACGGCGACGATCCGCAGACCGGCGCGGGCCAGGAAACGGGCGGTGGCTCCTCCCATCGTGCCCAGCCCCTGGAGCGCGACGCGGGTGCCGCGGTACGGCGTCCCGGCTCGGTCGAGGGTGGCCAGCACCGCCTCGGCGACCCCGCACCCCCCGGCCAGCTCGTCCAGTCCGATGCCGTCCACCTCGGCGGCGAAGGCGTCGGCCAGCCGCTTCCGGGCGGCACGTTCGTCGTCGAGCAGTGGGTAGACGGCCTGGATCGAGGAGACCAGCCCGGCCTCCGCCGCCGCCTTGTCCACCAGGTCCTGGGTCAGGCCCAGGTCCTCGCCGGTCGTCCAGAACTGCTCGATGTAGGGGCGCGTCGCCTGGAGGTAACGGGTCAGCACGCCGTACGCGGCGGGGTCGTGCGGGTCGCAGTCGATGCCGCCCTTGGCGCCGCCGAGCGGGATGTAGCGGGCCTCCGGGTCGTAGTGGAGGGCTTCCTTCATGGTCATGCCGCGGGCGAGTCCGGTGACCTCCTCCAGGGTGCAGCCCGCCCGCATCCGCAGTCCGCCGCTGGCCACACCGCGCACCAGACGGTCGACGACGAGGTGGCCACGGTGGCCGGTGAGCGGGTCGGTCCAGGTCAGGGAGATCAACGGGGCGGTGCCTGCGCTCATGGGTGTGCTCCTCCGGTGGGGGCGGGGCCGGTGCGGTCGGTGTGTCGGGTGCGCTCGGCCGGTCCTGTGGACCCGGTCGGCTCGGGGACGGTGATCACGGTGGGGCCCGGCACCGTCAGCGCGGTGCGCAGCGCGTCGGCCAAGGCGGCGGGCGTGTCCGCCCGGGTGCCCTGTCCGCCGTACGCCCGGGCGAGGGCGCTCAGATCGAGCGGCGGACGGTCGACGGCCACCGGGGCATCGCCACGGGCGGCCATCTCGTCGCGGATCTCCCCGTAACCGCCGTTGTCGAAGACCACGACGGGCAGGGGCATGCCGAGGTCGGCCGCGGTCGCCAACTCCTGCACGGTGAACTGCAGTCCGCCGTCGCCGCTGAGCGCGACGACCGGCCGTTCGGGGGCGCCCGCCTTGACCCCGACGGCCGCGGGCAGCGCGTAGCCCAGCGTGCCGAAGCCCGTGGGGTGGAGGTAGCGGCCCGGCGGGTCGACGGGGAGGTGCGGGAGCGCGCCGTGGTAGCAGCACTGCGCGCTGTCGGAGGTCCAGACCGTGTCGGGCGGCAGAACGGACCGCATCGCCGCGAGGAAGGGCAGCCGTCGGGTGTCGCGTGTGTCGAGCGTGGCGTCGGCGGCCGACCGCAGTGCGGCAGTCGAGCCGAGGACGGGCACGGACCCGCCCGGTTCCGTATCGGGGCCCGACCCACCGGCCGGCAGGGCGAGTTCGCCGAGGAGTCCGCGCAAGGTCTCCTGCGCGTCACCCACCAGCGGGATGTCCGCGGGGTGGCCCGCGTACATCTGGGCCGGGTCGATGTCCACGCGGATCAGCGCGCCGGTGAGCGCGGGCAGCGCGGACCACAGGTCCGATTCGGCGAGTTCGGTGCCCACGGCCAGGATGGCGTCGCATTCGGCGAGCCACTTCTGGACTTCCGCACTGTGCAGGCGGACACCGAGCGCGAGCGGATGCGACTCGGGGAACGCCCCCTTGCCGTTGGCGGTGGTGACCACCGGGACGCCGAGGCGTCCGGCCAGCTCCCGCACCTCGTCCTGCGCGCCGTGGGCGCCGCCGCCGAGCACCAGCGCCGGCCGCCGGGCCCGGCTCAGGACCTTCGCCGCCGCCCGCAGGCTCTCGGGCCGCGGGCGCGGTGGCAGGTGCGGCGGCGCGAGGCGGGCCGGGCCGGCGGGGGCCTCGGCCGTCAGCAGGTCGAGCGGGACCTCGATGTGTACGGGCCGGGGCCGCCGGGAGCGGAAGCGGGTGAAGGCACGGGCGACCGCCGCGTCGATCTCCTCGACCGAGGTGACGCGGTGGCTGAAGGCGGTGAGATGCCCGAACGCCTCGCTCTGGCCCGGCATCTCGTGCAGGGCGCCGGTGGCCAGGCGCGGGTGACGCAACGGCATGCCGGGGGAGACGACCAGCAGCGGAACGCTGTCGGAGTGGGCCTGGCCGACCGCCGCCGCGATGTTGAGCAGGGCGGGCCCGGTGGTGGTGATCGCGACGCCGGGGCGGCCGGTCGCGCGGGCGTAGCCGTCCGCGGCGTACCCGGCGCCCTGTTCGTGGCGGGGCGCGATGTGCCGGATCCCGTGGGCCGCGAGATGCCGGTAGATTTCCAGGTTGTGCGTGCCCGGGATGCCGAAGGCCAGGTCGGTGCCGTGGGCGGCGAGGGCGCGGACGAGAGCCTCGCCTCCGGTGACCGTGCGCGCGGCCATCACAGGCCCCGGGCGATGACGAGCCGCATGATGTCGGAGGTGCCCTCCTCGATCTCCTCCAGCCGGGCGTCGCGCATCCACTGCTCGACCGGGTACTCCCGTGAGTACCCCCAGCCGCCGAGGGTCTGAACCGCGGCCCAGGTGCAGTACGCAGCCGTCTCGGAGGCCGTCAGCTTCGCCATGGCGGCCTCGGTCGTGGCGTCCAGTCCGGCGTCCAGCCGCTTGGCGGCGCGCCAGGTCATCAGCCGGGCCTGCTCCAGCCGGTTGCGCATGTCGGCGAGCCGGAAGGCGACGGCCTGGTGCTCGATGATCGGCTTGCCGAACTGCGTCCGCGTGCGCGCGTAATCGACGGCGTACTCGTAGGCGGCGCGGGCAACTCCGGTGGCGGCGGCACCGAGCACGGTGCGGGAGATGTCGAAGGTGCGCATCAGCCCGCGGAAGCCCTCGCCCTCCGCGCCGAGGCGGTTCTCCGCCGGCACGAAGGCGTCCTGAAAGAAGATCTCGCGGCAGACGATGGCGCGCTGGCCCATCTTGCGCATCGGCTCGCCGAAGGCGACGCCGGGAGTGCCCTTGCGGAGCAGGAACGCGGACACGCCGCGCGCGCGTCGGGTGGGATCGGTCTTGGCGAAGACGACGTATCGATCGGCTTCACCGGCGTTGGAGATCCAGGCCTTCTGACCGTTGAGCAGGTAGCCGCCGTCCGTCCTGGTCGCGGTGGTGGTGATGGCTGCGGCGTCCGAGCCCGCGCCCGGTTCCGTGGTGGCGAGCGCGGTCATGGGTGTGTCGGCCCCGGCCAGGGGTGTGAGCCAGGTCCGCTGCTGTTCCTCGGTGCCGAGGGCGAGCACCGGGTCGGCGAAGAAGCCGTTGGAGCACAGGAGGTTGCCGATGCCGAGGTCGCCGACGCACAGCTCCTCCTGGACAAGGACCTGGGTGAAGACATCCGTGAAGCCGCCGCCGCCGTACGCCTCGGGGAGCATGAAGCCGGTGATGCCGACCTCGGCGGCGGCTCGCCACAGGTCCCACGGGGTGACGGTGTCGGCCTCGTCGACCGCGCGGGCCCGCGGCCGGATCTCCTCACGCGCGAAGGCCCTGGTGAGGTCGACGATGTCGGACTGCTCGGGGGTGAGCGGGACCAGTTCGACGGGGAGCACGGACACGGTGCCTCCAGGAGGGGCGGGCGGCAGAAGAGTTGCTGAACCGCGAGTTACTGAACCGCCAGTCAGTATCCGGAGCGGCGAAGGGGGGTGTCAACGGATGTGGTGCTGAATTCCCGTTCAGTAATAGGGAGGAGACGGGGTCCTCTCAGGTGCGGCGGCACTGCGGGCCCCTTGCCGGTCACACGGCGACCGCCGCCCCGTGACCGGCCCGCCGGCAGGCCCCCGAAGCCTCCCGGGGAGACGGCCCGCCCCGCCTCAGCCCACCAGGTCCAGTACCGGCCGCAAGCCGTCGGGACGCTGGTGTACCGGGAGGTGGTCGACCTGCATGAACCCGCAGCCGATCTGCGTGGCGCCGCCGTCCGCGGTGCGACTGTCACCGACCATCAGGACGTGGGCCGGGGGGAGTTGCAGGGAGTCGCAGGCCAAGCCGAAGAGCCGTGGGTCCGGCTTCTGCATGCCGTGCTCGTAGGACAGGACGAAGCTGTCGACATACCGGGCCAGGCCGTGGGCGCGTAGCACCGGCCGCAGGTCCCAGCCGATGTTGCTGAGCACGGCGGTGCGGATGCCGCGCCGATGGAGCTCCGCCAGCACCTCGGCGGCATCCGGGTAGGGCGCCCAGGCGTCCGCCGTCTTGTGGCGGTCGTAGAGCGCGTCGTACAACTCGGGCCTGGGCAGGGGCACCTGGCGGGCCAGGCCGGTGTACAGCTCGCGGTGGTGGGTGGCGTCGCTGTCGCGGATCGGCCACAGGTCCGCCAGTTCGGTGGGCAGTTCCTCCGGCGCGGGGCCGCCGGGCAGGGCGCCGGCCCGTTCCAGGGCGGCGGCCAGGCGGAGGATCTCGGCCTCGTCCAGGGGTGTACGGGACGCGGCCGACGACGCCCGCAGCCAGGATTCGGCGGACTCGATGCGCAGCAGGGTCCCGGAGAAGTCGAAGAGCACACCTTTGATCGTCGTCATGCCGCCATCTTGCCGCGTACCGGATCCGCCCGCGGCTCCCTCAGCGATCTGCCCCTGCGCCCGGACCCGTTCCGGTTCCTGTCGTCGTTCCGGTTCCCGCCCCCGGGCCGGGGGCGTCCGTGCGGCGCTGCAGCGCCCCGTACGCGCTCGCCGCGCCTGCCACCAGGGCGCCGCCCAGCAGCCACCCGCCGACGACATCCGAGAGCCAGTGCACCCCCAGGTAGACGCGGGTGAAGCCGACGCCGACCACCGAGAGCCCGGCCACCGCGCCGGCGGCCCATCGCCACAGCGGGCGCGCCCCGTGGAGCCGCAACAGCCACAGCATCAAGGCCCCGGCGACCAGGGCGGACATGGCGTGGCCGGAGGGGAACGCGGCGTAATGAGCATGGTCGACCGGGTCCTCCCACACCGGCCTGGCCCGGTCGACCAATGCCTTCAGCGCCTGCTGCAGCGCCGTACCGGCGAGCGCGGTGCCCGCCACGCACCAGGCGAGACGCCGTTCACCACGGCGCAGCAGCCACCAGAAAGCCGCGGCGAGCATCGCGCGCATCGCCCATGGGTCCCACACCCAGTCGCTGAACAGGCGGTTGACCCGCGTCAAGCCCGGGGAGGACACCGCGACACGGTGCAGTGCGTGCGTCACGGCCGCGTCCACGGACATCAGGGGACCCCAGTCCAGCACGACCAGGACGGCGAGCAGTCCTGCCGCGGCCGCCAGGAGGACGGCGAACGAGGCCGGGGGGACGAGGGCGGCGGGGATGCGCGCGGGGGAGGCTTGGGTGGCGGTGGACGTGTGGGCGGGGGGCTGCGGCGTCGGTGCCATACACCGATCCTCACCGATCGACGCCCGGACATGCCATGACCGCGCTGTTCCGGCACGCCGGGCGGCGCCGGGACGGCAGGCACGGCTCCGGTGCGCCGTGGCCGGTGCTACGCCAGCGCGCTGAGCCCCGGTATGAAGGTCACCAGCAGCGGGACGGCGGGGACCAGCGCCGCGCAGGCCGTCATGCGCAGCCGGCGGCCGGGCGTGAAGCGGGGTGCCGGCGTCAGCAACCGGTCCACCCGCTGCGGCACCTGCGCGAGCTGCGTCGGGCAGGGGCCGAACACACCGCGGTCCTCGTTGAGTTCGACCAGTGCCAGGGCGAAGGTCATCCGCCCGAAGCGACGCGAGGCGACATCGTCGGCGGCCAGCTCGACCAGGCGGTGCACCTGGTCGCGGAACGCGGCGAAGACCGGGATCTGCGGGAAACCGACGGCCAGGGCCGAGGCCCAGTGCAGCAGAAGGTCGTGACGGGCCCGCGCGTGTCCCTGCTCGTGGGCGATCAACGCATCGAGCTGACGGCCTTTCAGTCGGCGCAACGCCGCTGTGGTGATGACCAGTTGGGGTGAGGAGTGCTGCAGCCACCACGCCTCCGGGCGGTCACCCTCCAGGACCACCAGGCGTTCCCCGGCAGGCTCTTCGCCCGGCAGCAGTGGCGAACGGCGGAGGAGGTCGGCCCTGCGGTGCCGCAGCCGGGCCCGGACGGCGCGTACCTCACGGGTCAGCGCGAACGCGGTCCATGCCGCGCCACCCGCCAGGAGCAGGGCCAGTGCGCCGGCCCACGGTCCGTGCGCCTTGAGGGCGTACGCCTCGACGACCACCTGCGGGGCGAATCCGAAGACCGGGCCCCGTACGGCTTCCCAGGCGGCGGCCGCGCTGAGCGACATGGCGAGGGCGCAGCACAGCAGGACACCGGCGACCACGCACTGCCACACCCACAGGGCGAGCACCGGTTCGCGGTCGGGCCAGTCGGAACGGGCCATCAGCCGCGGCGCCGTCGCCGCGGCCAACACGCCGAGAAACATCAGCGCGAGGGGGACCATCATGGCGCCAGCCTATGAGCGCCTGCCTACCAGTGGGTACGGTCAGGCTGGGGAAGTGACGCACACCACCCTCGTCCGAGGAGGGTGCCTTTCGCGGCCGCGGGGCCCGCAATTGCGCCGTGGGAAGCCGCTCGCCGCAGGTCAGAGAGCCAGCAGCATCGCGAACATCGCCATGCCCATCGCCACCTGGCACGCCCGCACCATGGCGGGCCGCTCCGGGCCCGCCGCGGGCGCCGGGCCGTCGGCCGCCACGGCCGCGGCCGGGACCAGCCGGACGCCCGCCGCGAGGACGAAGACGATGTAGTAGACCAACAGCAGCCCGGTGAGCAGGGGTGCCCCGCCCGGTGCGGTGTGCTGCGCGTGCGTCAGGTCCGCCGAGTGCCCGTCGGCGCCCTGGCCTGCCGCCATCGTGAGCGCCATGTGGACCATCGCCAGTGCGCCCACCGCGTGGTGGCCGTGCCGGCGGGTCAGCGCCCACAGGCCGACCGCGCCGAAGACGGCCGTGAACGCCCACGGGGACCACCACGGCGCCGCCACCGCCGACACCGGCAGCGCCATCGCCGCCATGCCCAGTCCCATCAATGCCTCGCCGCGCGCCGCCACCCGGTGGGCGGCCGGGCCGGTGCGGACCTGTGCCAGGCAGTAGCCGCCCGCGGCGGCGCAGAGCAACACGAGCAACCAGCCGACCAACGGCGGACCGTGCACGGCGCACCTCCCGGGGACGCGTACGGCTCACGCGTACGGCTCACTTCTGCCCGCAGGCTGCCCGGCGGGGACACCGCGCACGGGAGCGCATGGGCGCAACGGGGGAGCACGTCGGCGGGCGCGTGCGCGCATGACGGGCGCTGCCGCGGCGAAGGCCTCCGGATCCGGCAGACGGCAGACGGCAGACCGCGGTCGGATGCCGTGCACGCGGGATCGTGGGGTCGCGGCCCGCAGGCCGTCAGGGGCGGTAGCGCAGTGGGTGGTCCGCCGGCACCTGGGTCAGCACGATCCGGTGGCCGTCCGGATCCGCGATCCACATCTCGATCAGTCCCCACGGCTCCTGAACCGGCGGCCGCAGCACCTCCACCCCGCGCGCCGCCAACTCCTCGTGGGCGGCGGCGGCGTCCGCGACCTGGAGCCACAGCTGGAGCGTGCCCGTGGCGGGCTCCGCGGAGCGCCCGGAGACCTCCAGGAAACCCCCGCCGAGGAAGTACACCGTGCCGCGCTCCGGTCCGGTGCCGAATTCCCGGTAGATCTCCAGACCCAGCTTCTCGCCGTAGAACGCACGCGACCGCTCGGGATCCGACGGCCGCAGAAGCACCCTGCTGCTCAGTACCTGCACCATGGCACGGACCCTACGCCGCCGGGCCGCGCGGCCCCGGGACCCGTGCCGGGACGAGCCGGGCGAGGCGCGGCGGCGTGCGGTGCCCGGGACGATTCCGGCTGCCGAAAGGCCCTGACATGGACGGCAAACGACTTGTTAGCCTCCCTTCCAGCCCTTCGTCCGGCCCGAGAGGACCCCGCCCGCCATGCCCACCAGCCAGCTGACCTTCCGTACCGCCACCGACGCCGACATCCCCGAGCTCGTCGGGCTCATCGAGTCGGCCTACCGCGGGGACACCAGCCGGGCCGGCTGGACGACGGAGGCGGACCTGCTGGAGGGGCAGCGCACGGACCCCGAGGGCGTCGCCGCCGTGGTGCGCAACGAGACCGGGCTGCTGCTGATCGCCGAGCGCGACGGTGAGCTGATCGCCTGCTGCCAGCTCGAACACCGCGGCGAACACGCCTACTTCGGCATGTTCGCGGTGCGCCCCGCGCTGCAGGGCGGCGGCCTCGGCAAGGTGATCATCGCCGAGGCCGAGCGGACCGCGCAGGCCACGTGGGGCGCGCGCGAGATGCACATGACCGTCATCCGGCAGCGCGAGGAGCTGATCGCCTGGTACGAGCGCCGCGGCTACCGACGCACCGGACAGCTCACGCCGTTCCCGTACGGCGACGAGCGGTTCGGCATCCCGCAGCGCGACGACCTGGAGTTCGAGCTGCTGGTCAAGCCGCTCGGCTGAGCGGCGCCCGGCCGCCGGGCTGCGTGTCGTACCGCCCGGATCAGGCGGTGAACCGCACCGCCCTGCGGATCTCGGGCTGATCGGTCACCACGCCGTCCAGGCCCAGACCGCGCGCGAGCCGGAGGTGATCGTGGGTGTTCACCGTCCAGCCCAGCACCCGCAGCTGCGCGGCGTGCGCGCGCTCGACGAGTTCGAGGGTGAGCCGGCGGATGTTCAGCGAGAGCATCGACGCGCCGACGGCCTGCGCGCGGTCGACGATGTCTGCCCCGTAGCGGCTGCCGACCAGAGCGGTGCGCACGCCGGGCAGGAGGGTGCGGATGGCGGCGAGGGCCTCGTCGTGGAAGGAGATCACGTCGACGCGGCCGACCAGATCGCGGGACCGCATCACCTCCGCCAGCGCCTGCGCGGCCGCCACATCCTTGATCTCCGCCTGGAGCGGCGCCCCGACCGCCTCCACGACCTCCTCGAACACCGGGATCCGCTCACCGCGCCCGGCGTCCAGCTCACGCAGCTCGGCGAGGGTGCGCTCGGCGATCGGACCGGTGCCGTCGGTCGTACGGTCCACATCCGCGTCGTGCATCACCACGAGCGCGCCGTCCTTGCTCAGGTGCAGGTCAAGTTCGATGACGTCGAGGCCCTCGTGCTCTGCGCGCACGAAGGACCGCAGGGTGTTCTCCGGCTCCACGCCCATGATCCCGCGGTGTCCGATGGTGAGAAAGGACAAGGCTGCCTCGCTTCTGTCGGCTCGGTGAAATGGCGACTGTTCGACAAATGGCTGGACGAAATGGCGCACAGCCTAACGGGCCCGGATCGCGGCGGACCGGCCGTCGGACGGGCCGTGCGGTGTGTCCGGGACACCTACCCGGCACATCCGCGATCAGGCCCCCGAAGGCGGTACGGCCGGTGACGGTACAGGCCATCTCGCGGACGCCTGCCACGGCCCGGCGGGGGCGCGGAGAGCGTCGTACGGACTCCTTCCCCTGGCCGGGCCGGGAATCGGCTCACCCGTGCGTGGGCGATTCCTCCCCGCGCTGACGACGCTCCGCCGCGAGCCGGTCGAGGTCGGCGAGCACGGCCTCGGCCAGCTCCAGCTCCGCCTGCTGGTGGCGCTCGCTCCAGCTGAGCGCCACCCGGGGGAACTCCCACTCGGCGACCTGTCCGGCCCGCCGCCGCGCCTCCCGCACCTCCGCCAGCTCGGCGCGGGTCCGTTCGATGTGGCGTTCCACCAGGCCGCGCAGCGTGCCGGGGGCCGCGAGGTGGCCCAGCCAGAGGCGCAGCACGAGCGGATGCTTGAGCACCGGCGTACCGGGGTCGTCGGTGCCGTCCGCCCATGAGGCGAGGGCCGCGCGCCCCTCGTCGGTGATCGTGTAGCGGCGGGTGGCCCGTGGTTCCTCCGGGCCCGAGCGCCGGGAGGTGGCGAGGCCCAGCTCCTCCAGGCGGCGCAGCTCCGCGTAGATCTGGCTGATGGCGGGCGACCAGTAGAAGAACCGCAGCGAGGAGTCGGCCCATTTCTTCAGCTCGTACCCGGTGCGCTCGCCGCGGAAGGACAGCAGGCCCAAGACCGCCCACGCGGTGAGCGGCAGCCGGGGCGGTGGCGGCTGTCCGCCCGTGGGTCCGCGCGGTCGCACCTCTTGCTTCCTCGATACCTGACGGCTAGTCATATTCCTGATTGAAATAAGGAGTTCGCCGGAACGCAACCCCCGGGAGGCGGAATGAAGTTCTCCATCATCTTCGAGGCGCAGCTGGCCGATCCGACGGTCGAGCGCGAGCACCAGCTCTTCCACGACAGCGTCGAACAGGCCGTCCTGGCCGAGCGGATGGGCTTCGACCGCGTCTGGGCCGTCGAACACCACTCCCTGAAGTGGTACGCGCACATGAGTGCCCCGGAGATCTTTCTGACCTGGGTGGCGGCCAGGACCAGCACCATCCGCGTCGGGCACGGCGTGGTCTGCATGCCGTTCGCCTTCAACCACCCGGCGCGGGTCGCCGAGCGCGCGGCCACGCTCGACCTCCTCTCCGGCGGCCGGCTCGACCTCGGGGCCGGGCGTGGCGGGACCGAGCAGGAGACCTCGCTGTGCGGCGTCGACCGGGACCGCACGGCCCAGGAGGTGGAGGAAGCGCTGCGCATCGTCGGCAAGGCATGGCAGCACGAAGAGCTGGAGTACCACGGCGAATTGATCGACATCCCACCGCACCCGATCCTGCCCCGGCCACGGCAGACCCCGCACCCGCCGCTGTTCCTCGCGTGCAGCCGCACCGAGACCCTGCGGCAGGCCGCCGAGCTGGGCATCGGCGCGCTCGTGATGGGCTTCGCCGGGCCGGAGGCCATCGCCGCGATGCGGACCGCGTACGACGCCGCACGCGCCGAGCGGCGTGGAGACCGGCTGGTCTCCACCGAGATCAACGACCACTTCGCCGTGCTCTGCCCGACCATCGTGCTCGACGACCGCGAGCGGGCGCGCGCGGTCGGTCTGCGCGGTCAGCGCTTCTTCGCCCAGTCCATCGGCCACTGGTACGGGGGCGCGGGGCTGCCGGACGAGGCCGTGGTGGAGGGTGCGGGCCCGGAGCAGGCCGCGGCCGAGCTCAGGCAGGCAGCCGAGCAGGTCGTGGCCCGGCTGAACGAACAGCGCATCCCCGTCCGCCCGACGTCCACCGCCACCTTCCACGCCGACCACGCCTACGGCACGGCCGACGATGCCATCGCCTACGTGGAGCGCCTGCGGGCCGCGGGTGCCGACGAGGTCATGTGCCTGATCCAGATGGGCACGGTCCCCCAGGAGGCGTGTCTGGAGACCATCCGCCAGTGGGGTGAAAAGGTGATCCCGCACTTCGCCGCGGACCGCCGGCGCATCGCGGACCGGGCCACCGGGGACCGGACGTGAAGCCGGCGCCCGACCGGCTCGCCCCGCACGCGCGCCCGTACGCCGACGCGCTGAGCGCCGTCTTCCCTGACCTGGGCGGCACCGTCACCGACGCCCGGGAGGCCCGCCGGATCCTCGCCGCGGCACCCGGCGGCGACCGGCCCCCCTCCGGAGCCGTCTCGACCCGGGACCGAACGGTCCCGGGCCCCGCGGGTGCGCCTCCGCTGCCCGTACGCGTCTACCGCCCGGCGAGGGCGGTCGGGCCGCGGCCCACCGTGGTCTTCTTCCACGGCGGCGGCTATGTGCTCTGCGGCCTCGACACCCACGACAGCACCTGTCGGGCGCTGTGCCGGGAGTCCGGCGCGGTGGTGGTCTCCGTCGGATACCGGCTGGCGCCCGAGGCGCGGTATCCGGCGGCGGCCGAGGACGCCTACGCGGCGCTGCAGTGGGCTGCGGCGCATATCGCCGAACTGGGGGACGATCCGGCCGCCCTGATCGTCGCGGGGGACAGCGCAGGTGGCGGGCTGGCGGCCGGCGCCGCCTTGCGTGCCCGCGACCGCGGCGGCCCGCCCCTGGCCCTGCAACTGCTCATCTACCCGATGCTGGACCCTGCCGCCGACACCCCCTCGTACGCGGCCAACGCCACCGGCTACTACCTGACCGCGGCCCATCTGCGGTGGTTCTGGGACTGCTACCTCGGCCCGGACGCCGACCGGACCGATCCGTACGTCTGCCCGGCGCGGGCGGAGCCGGCGGGCCTGCCGCCCGCGCATGTGATCACCGCGGGGTGCGATCCGCTGTGCGACGAGGGTGTGGGATATGCCACGCGCCTGCGGAGTGCGGGCGTGCCGGTGACCGAGGGGCACCACCCCGGGATGTTCCACGGCTTCATGGCGCTGCCACATGCGCTGGAGGAAGCGCGGGAAGCCTTGGCATCACTGGCAGAAAGCGTCGCCCGGACCTCTCGGCACAGGAAAAATGTGCGTGACCAGGGGGTGTCCACAGAATAATTTTCACCGCCTCCACTTGAGCGGGCGATCCTTTGTTGGTTACCGTGAGCTGACAACACGATCTACCGCCGGAGGGCAGTCATGACGGAAATTCTTTCGCCTGTGGGTGTCCCGGGGGGCACCGCGGCCCGCGTCGTCGAGCACCCGGCCTGGCCCGCGCTCAAGGATGCGGTCGAGACCATCCGTCCCTGGCAGTCCAAGGACGGCTCGATCGACCTCGCGGCCGAGGGCGCGCCGCGTGCCGACGACGTCCGCCGCGAGGTGGACCGCGCGATAGCCGCCGTCGAGCAGCTCGCCCCGCTGCTGCCGCACGACGCGGCCTACCACCAGGCGCTCACCGTCGATCTGCGCCGCTGGGCCGACGACGGCTTCGGGGTGCCGGACTTCCTCGACTCGCTGCTCGCCTTCCAGCCCGCTCAGCAGCGCGCCGACGGCCTCCAGCACCTCGTCCTGTTCCCGATGTACACGCAGAACGGCAACCCCGACCGCAACTTCGAGGCCGTCGTGCTCCGGATGGTCTGGCCCGACTGGCTCGCCGAGCTGGAGCGCACGCGCTACGACAACCCGCTGTTCTGCGGCATCTCCTTCGAGGACTTCACCGCCGGCTACGACACCAACTCCGCGGTGCTCTTCCCGGAGACCATCGCCGTGCGCGAGGCGCCCGAGCGGTTCACCTGGGGCGGCATCTTCTGTGACCGCGAGGCCGCGCGCTTCCGCCGGGTCAGCGAGGCCGCCGTCGAGACGCTCGGTGTGGAACTGCCGCAGGACGTCCGCGAGATGCTCGGTGACCAGGACCGCTGCCAGCAGGCGTTCGTCCTGTGGGACATGGTCCACGACCGCACCCACAGCCACGGCGACCTGCCGTTCGACCCCTTCATGATCAAGCAGCGCCAGCCGTTCTGGATGTACGGCCTGGAGGAGCTGCGTTGCGACCTCACCGCCTTCAGGGAGGCGGTGAAGCTGGAGGCCGAGGGGTACCCCCAGGCGCGTGACGTGCAGTTCGCGGTGATCTTCGACCGGATGTTCCGCTTCCCGGTCACCGGCGACCGGGTGCGCAACTACGACGGCCTCGGTGGGCAGCTGCTCTTCGCCTACCTGCACAAGCACGACGTCGTACGCTGGACGGACAACACACTGCACATCGACTGGGAGCGCGCGCCCAAGGTCACCAATCAGTTGTGCGGCGAGATCGAGCAGCTCTACCGCGACGGCATCGACCGGCCCAAGCTGGTCCACTGGTTCGCCGCGTACGACCTCGTCTCGACCTACCTCGCACCGCACCCGGGCTCGGTCTGGGCCAAGGGCCCCGATGCCCTCGACCTGGATCAGCCGCCGCGCAAACTCGTGGACGACGTCCTCCCGGACGAGTTCCCGCTGAGTATGTTCTATGAGGCGCTGCGCAAGAAGTTGCGTTCGGTGATCGCCTCGACCAAGGGCATCACGGCCGACAGCGACGCGTTGGCGGCGGCGTGAGTACCGACCGTGACACCGGCCGGACGGCCGTCCAGGAGCAGAGGGAGGCGACGGAGATGACAACTTCGACGGGCGGACAGGGGCCGCTGGAGGGCGCCGTCGTCGCGGTGGCCGGAGCGGCAGGACCGGCCGGCCGGGCCACGCTGCTGCGGCTGGCCGAGGCGGGCGCGGTCGTCGTCGGCTCGGACTCGAATCCCGAGCGCCTCGCGGACGCCGTGGACGCGGCTCGCTACGCGCACGGCGGGGCCACCGTCATCGGTGACACGGTCGACCTTCTCGACCTCGAGCAGACCCGCGAATGGGCGAACCGCACCGAGAAGGAATTCGGCCGGATCGACGGTCTGGTGCATCTCGTCGGCGGCTGGCGCGGTTCCGCGAGCTTCGCCGAGACCGACCTGTCGGACTGGGACCTGCTGCACAAGCTCCTGGTCCGTACCGTCCAGCACACCTCGCTCGCGTTCCACGAAGCCCTCGAACGCAGTGGCAACGGCCGCTTCCTGCTGACCAGCGCGGCCGGCGCGAGCAAGCCCACCGCGGGCAACGCCGCCTACGCCGCCTCGAAGGCCGCGGCCGAGGCGTGGACACTCGCCCTGGGAGACGCGTTCCGCAAGTCGGGGGGCGAGGCCGGGCCGCGTGCCGCGGCTGCCATCCTGATCGTCAAGGCGCTCGTCAACGATCAGATGCGCGCCGAGCGACCGAACGCAAAGTTCGCGGGCTTCACCGATGTCACCGAGTTGGCCGAGGCCATCGCCGGGGTCTGGAGCCGGCCCGCCCAGGAAGTGAATGGAAAGCGTCTGTGGCTGACCCCCGAGCCGTGACCGGAGAGAAGACCGACGCCCGGCAGCACCACGACAACCGG
Source organism: Streptomyces sp. NPDC048248 (assembly GCF_043201875.1). NCBI lineage: Bacteria > Bacillati > Actinomycetota > Actinomycetes > Kitasatosporales > Streptomycetaceae > Streptomyces > Streptomyces sp. NPDC048248. The sequence continues at coordinate 5,013 of NZ_JBICZL010000008.1, read as the reverse complement.
GTACGCGGCTTCGCCAGCGACAACTACGCGGGTGCCCACCCGGAGATCCTCGCGGCCATCGCCCTCGCCAACGGCGGCCATCAGGTCGCCTACGGCGAGGACGACTACACCGCGCACCTCCAGCGCGTCGTCCGCAGCCACTTCGGGCAGAGCGCCCAGGCGTTCCCGGTGTTCAACGGCACCGGCGCCAACGTGGTGGCGCTGCAGGCCGTGACCGACCGCTGGGGCGCGGTGATCGCAGCCGACAGCGCGCACATCCACGTCGACGAGTGCGGTGCGCCCGAGCGGGTCGGCGGACTGAAGCTGCTCACGGTCCCGACCGAGGACGGCAAGCTCACGCCTGATCTGATCGACCGTGAGGCGCACGGCTGGGACGACGAACACCGCGCCATGCCGCAGGTCGTCTCGATCACCCAGAGCACCGAGCTGGGCACCGTCTACACCCCGGACGAGGTCCGGGCGATCTGCGAACACGCCCATGAGCGCGGCATGCTGGTGCACCTCGACGGCGCGCGGATAGCCAACGCCGCGGCGTCGCTGGATGTCCCGATGCGGGCCTTCACCAACGCCGTCGGCGTCGACATCCTGTCCTACGGGGGCACGAAGAACGGCGCGCTCTTCGGTGAGGCCGTGGTGGTCGTGAACCCCGACGCGGTGCGCGCGATGAAGCACCTGCGGAAGCTGTCGATGCAGCTGGCATCCAAGATGCGCTTCGTCTCGGTGCAGTTGGAGGCGCTGCTCGCCCGCGACCTGTGGCTGCGCAACGCCCGGCACGCCAACACCATGGCGCAGCGGCTGGCCGCCGGCGTCCGGGAGATCGACGGCGTCGAGATCCTCTATCCGGTGCAGTCCAACGCGGTGTTCGCGCGGCTCCCGCACGACGTCAGCGAGCGACTGCAGAAGCGTTACCGCTTCTACTTCTGGGACGAGCGGGCCGGCGATGTGCGCTGGATGTGCGCGTACGACACCGCCGAGGAGGACGTCGACGGATTCCTCGAAGCCCTGCGCGAGGAGATCGCCCGATAGACGCAGCGGGTATCCGCCCGAAACTGAATAGCTATGCGCTCGACTGGAAATTCATTGGCATCCGGTCGGGCGCATCGCTACGCTCCCGGGTCATGGAGCTGGTACAGAACACCCCGGAAATCGCTGCCTACTTGGCGCGCTGCGATGTCATCGACCATGACCATCCGCTCGTACGGGAGGCGGCGGACTCGCTGCGCGCCGATGCCCCCGATGTATATGCATACGCCGAAGCCGCCTTCACCTTCGTCCGCGACACCATTTCGCACTCCATGGACGTGGCCGATCCGCGGGTCACCTGGCGCGCCTCGGACGTCCTCGCGCAGCGCACCGGCATCTGCTACGCCAAGGCCCACGCGCTGGCCGCCCTGCTGCGCGCGGAGGGCATCCCGGCGGCGCTCTGCTACCAGAAGTTGGAGGTCCTGCACGGGCTCATCGCGCTCAAGCTCCCCGGGGAGCGTTGGGCGCGGCAGGATCCGCGGGGCAACAAGCCCGGCGTCGACGCGCAGTTCCGCATCGACCGGGAGCAACTGGCGTTCCCGGTGCGGCCGGAGTGCAATGAAGTGGACTATCCGGTCCTGTTTGCTGAACCGCACCCTGCCGTGCTCCAATGCCTCCGGGAGGCAGCCGACGGGTCTCGTCTCCAGCAGACGCTCCCCACCGAATTCTGAGGAATGCCCCGATGCCCCGCGCCCTGCACGTCTCCGACGAGGTCCACGCCCTCGCCCCCGGCTTCGCCTATCTCCCCGTCGAAGCGCACGGTCTGACCAACGGACCCAGCGACGCGGCCAGTTCGGCGCTGCTGGACGAGGCCGGGCGCCGCCTGGCGGAGCGCCTGGGCGGCCGGCCTCCCCAGGACGACCCGCACATCGCCGCCTGGCGCGCCGCGTACACCGCCTTCGGCTGCAAGCCATCGCGCACCCGGAACTCCGCCGAGGCACTGGCCAAGCGGGCCCTCGCGGACGGCGGCCTGCCGCGCATCAACCGCCTGGTCGACCTCTACAACGCCATCAGCGTCGCCCACCTCCTCCCCGTGGGCGGCGAGGACCTGGACCGCATCCAGGGCGGCATGAGGCTGGTACGCGCCACCGGCGAGGAGCCGTTCGCAACCGCGGCGGGCGGCGCGGAGGTCGTCGAACACCCTGAGCCGGGCGAGGTCGTCTGGTGCGACGACGAGGGGGTCACCTGCCGCCGCTGGAACTGGCGGCAGGGCGTGCGCACCCGCCTGACCGAGCAGTCCGTGAACGCGCTGTTCCTGCTGGAGGGGATGGAGCCCATGACGACGGCGGAGCTGGAGACCGCGGGCGCGGAACTCGCCGAGGCGCTGCACAAGGCCTGCCCCGAGGCGCGGATCGAGATCGGCGACGTCCGGCACCGGTGATCCGGACACCGGGCCGGCCCGGTCGCGGGCTCTGCCGGTGGCGGACACACCCGCGGCTCGGCGGCGGAAACGCCTCGGCCCAGGAGCGTCGTTGAGACGCTTCCTGGGCCGAGGGGAAGACTGACGGGCTCGTGGGCCGTTACGCGGTGCTGCCGGGAGCGGCCGGTGCGGTGCCACCGAGGTGAGCCGGGACCCACCAGGTGTCCTCGGGGCCCCTGGGGCGCACGGGGTAGGCGCGCTGCGCCGCCTCGACGAGGTCCTGCACCCGGGCACGCAGCCGGTCGGTGACCTTCTCGGCGTGCTCGGCCGGATCGGCCTCCATCGGCTCGCCCACCCGAATCGTGATCGGGAAGTGGTTGCGGCCCAGGTCGCGCTTGTGGCCCTTGGTCCACAGCCGCTGGGTGCCCCACAGCGCCATCGGCAGCAGCGGCACACCGGCCTCCTGCGCCAGCCGCGCCGCACCGGACTTGAAGTTCTTCAGCGTGAAGGACTCCGAGATCGTCGCCTCGGGGAAGACGCCGATGATCTCGCCCGAACGCAGGGCGGACAGGGCGTGCTTGTAGGCGTGCATGCCTTGCGCGCGGTCCACCGGGATGTGCTTCATGGCGCGCATCAACGGCCCCGACACCTTGTGCCGAAAAACCGATTCTTTCGCCATGAAACGCACCAGCCGCTTGGCCGGTCGCGCCGCCAGACCGCAGAAGACGAAGTCCAGGTAACCGATGTGATTGCTCACCAGCACCGCGCCGCCGCGGCGCGGGATGTTCTCCGCTCCGGCGATGTCGAACTTCAGGTCGAGCGACTTGAAGACGGTGCGGGCCGCACCGATCACCGGGGGATAGACGAGCTCTGCCATATCGGGGGACCCCTTCTCTGTGCCTGGGGAGGGTTCTCCCGGCGGAAACCTACGCAGCCGTAAGTGTGCGGCCTTCGGGAGATCGTGCCCGATGACTGCCCCGGCGGCTACCGCGTGAGCCGCTGAGGCCGGGAGATTCTCGTCACGTGAGGGCTCATGCCGTCCGCGTCCCCGCCGCCGCTGACGGTATCCCGGACGGCCCCGGTGCGACAGGGAGGAGACTCGGCCGGGAATCATTACGGTCCACCGAGTGCTGCACCCCGCGATGGGCGGACGTACGGTGCGTCTCGCGCAGGGCGCGCCGCGGGCCGCAGTCACGACGCGCGGCGAGCGGCAAAGCGACGAGCGACACGAAGCAAGTGGGAGAGGGAGGCCGACGGTGCAGGCGCGGGATGCGGGCGAGCGGCTGGGCGCCGCGGAGATCGGCACGGCACTCGGCGAGCGCGCCACCCTCGTGCAGTTCTCCAGCGCCTTCTGTCAGCCCTGCCGGGCGACCCGGCGCACGCTCACCGAGGTCGCCGACATGGTCGCGGGGGTGGCACACGTCGAGATCGACGCCGAGGCCCACCTCGACCTCGTGCGGACGCTGAACATCCGCGCCACCCCGACCGTTCTGGTGCTCGACGCGGACGGCGCGGTGGTGCGCCGCGCCTCAGGTCAGCCGCGCAAAGCCGACGTCATCGCTGCTCTGGGCGCTGCCGTCCGTGATTGATCTCCCAGATGCTGGGCGCCACTTGACGCTGTGGGTCACACATCGTCACTCTGACGTGATGCGGCCAGTAATCCTTCTGTACGGACGCGCGCACGTGGACCTTCTGCGGACCGCCAGCGCGCGCTGTCCGAGCGTGTGAGCAGCGACGACATCAGCGCTGCCGGTAGCTGCACGGCTGTCGGCGGCTCCGCTCGGGTTCGTACACCACCTCAGAAGGACAACTCCATGACGGCCTCGCCCGACCTCGGCACGCCTCGCACCGCCACCCCCGAACTTCTGCGCTCCGTCTTCCGGCAGCATGCCGCGGGCGTCGCGGTGATCACCGCGCACGGCTCCCGGCCGGTCGGCTTCACCGCCACCTCGCTCACCTCCGTCGCCGCCGAGCCGCCGCTGCTCTCCTTCGGCATCGGCACCGCCTCCTCCAGCTGGCCCGTGGTCGCCGAGGCCGAGTACGTCGGCGTCCACATACTCGGCGAGCACCAGCAGGATCTCGCCGCCACCTTCGCGCGCAGCGGGGCGGACCGTTTCGGCCCCGCCACCTCTTGGCGCGCCGGTCCCGAGGGGGTGCCGCTCCTCGACGGCGTGCTGGCCTGGCTGGTGTGCAAGGTCGTCGCGCGGGTACCGGCGGGCGATCACCGCATCGTGCTCGCGCAGCCCACCCTCGGCGACCCCGCGGGACCCGGCAGGCCACTGCTCTACCACCAGGGTCGCTTCAACGCGCTGCGGGACTGAGAGGTTCCCGTTCCGCTTCGTCGTCACCGGGTCGAGGTCGTTGGCAAGGTCACAGTTCGGCGGCCTTGATTCGGGGCACGAGACTGGATGTACTGGCGAGTAATATGACGGTCGGCGTGGGGAACCGCATCCGACCCGGAGCCGCCCCAACAGGCGCCTATGCTGCCAGCACAAAGGCAGTTCCGAAGAGACGAAGCAGGTAGGAGAGTCGGCGTGAGCTTGAGGATCGTTGTCTGTGTGAAGTACGTGCCCGACGCCACCGGCGACCGGCACTTCGCCGAGGACCTGACCGTCGACCGTGACGACGTG